>DASZRT010000052.1:0-10242 GCA_035549075.1 Polyangia bacterium
ACGACCGAGACCGGCGGCAGCACCGGCGCCGGCGGCGAGACCGCGACGGGCGGCACCACGGGCGCGACCGGCGGCACGACGGGCAACGACGGCACGGGCGGCGCCGTCGCCTCGGGCGGCACCACGGGCAGCGCGGGCGGCACCACGGGCCCGGGCAGCCACGGCTCGTCGGGCGGCTGCGCGATCGGCGGTGGACGCACGGAGATCGGCGCGAGCCTCCTCGGGCTCGCGCTCGTCGCGCTCGCGACGCGTCGTCGCCGCGCGCGCTGACCCGACGCACGCGCGCGGGCGACCCGCGCGCGCGTGATACGCTGACTCGATGTCGTCCGTCGACGATCTCGGCACGAGCACCTGGATCGCCGATGGCGTCGACGGGCGCCCCGGCGGCCTGCGCATCCGGCGCTGTCGCCTCACCGTCGTCTCGGGGCCCGACGCGGGCCTCGCGCGCGACTTCGAGGCGCCCGTGATCCGCGTGGGCGCGCGGCGCGGCGCCGACCTCGTGCTCACGGACGGCAAGGTCTCGCGCACGCACTTCGAGATCCGCCTCGACCCGCGCGGCTACCGGCTGCGCGATCTCGAGTCGACCAACGGGACGTTCGTGAGCGGCCTGCGCGTCACCGACGTCTACGTGCCGCCGGGCGCGGCCATCCACGTCGGCGGCACGCAGCTGCGCTTCGACCCGCTCGACGGGTCCGTCGAGGTCGCGCTGTCGAGCGCCGATCGCTTCGGCGACATGGTGGGCCGCAGCGTCGTCATGCGCGAGCTGTTCGCGCGCCTGGCCGCGGTCGCGCCCACCGACGCCACGGTGCTGGTCACGGGCGAGACGGGCACGGGCAAGGAGCTCGTCGCCGAGGCGCTCCACGAGAGCTCGCCCCGCAAGAGCGGCCCCTTCGTCGTGCTCGACTGCGGTGCGATCCCCGCGAACCTCATGGAGAGCGAGGCGTTCGGCCACGAGCGGGGCGCCTTCACGGGCGCGACCAACGCGCACGCCGGCGCCTTCGAGCGCGCCGACGGCGGCACGCTGTTCCTCGACGAGATCGGCGAGCTGCCGCTCGAGATGCAGCCCAAGCTGTTGCGCGTGCTCGAGCGGCGCGAGGTCCGGCGCGTCGGCGGCACGAAGACGTTGCAGGTGAACATCCGCGTCGTCGCGGCGACGAACCGCGATCTCGCCGTCGAGGTCAACAAGGGCCGTTTCCGCGAGGATCTCTACTACCGCCTCGCCGTCGCGCACCTCGTCGTGCCGCCGCTGCGCGAGCGCCGCGAGGACATCCCGCTGCTCGTCGAGCACATCCTGGCGTCCCTGCCCGAGGGCCGCGAGCGCGGGCCACGCGCCGAGACGGTCGAGCTCATGAAGCGCCACGAGTGGCCCGGCAACGTGCGCGAGCTGCGCAACGTGCTCGAGCGCGCCGTGCTGTTCCGTCAGCCCGTGCGCGAGCCGTCGGTGATCGCCGCGGCGGCGCCACCCGCGCGAGCGGGCGGGGCCTCGAACGGTGACGTGCGGGCGGCCATCGATCCCAAGGTGCCGTTCAAGGTCGCGAAGCAAGACCTCATCGACGAGTTCGAGCGCCGCTACATCCGCGCGCTGCTCGACGCCCACGGCGGCAACATCTCGGCCGCGGCGCGCGCCGCCGGCATCGACAGGATGTCGATCCACAAGATGCTCACGCGCCTCGGCATGGACCGCGACAAGACCTAAGGCAGCTTCACGCGGTACGCGTGCTTCGCCGGCACGTCCACCGCCAGCGTCATCTGCTTGTGGCGCACCGGGTTCACCAGCTTGAGCTTGTGGTGCCCCACCGGCAGCGAAAGCCCCTTCACGGGCGCTTCGCCGATCTGCTTTCCGTCGAGGTACACGAGCGCCCACGGGTCGACGTGGAGATCGATCGTCCCGTAGCGCGTCGTCGCCGCGAGCGTTCGCTCGACGACGACGTCCTTGCCGTCGACGAGCGCGATGGGCTCGGTGACATCGACGTAGCCGTGGCGGCGCAGGCGCAGCTCGTGCGCGCGGCCGTCGGCGGCGAGGCTCACGTTGCCGAGCGGCGTGCGGCCCACGGTGCGCCCGTCGACGGCGACCTCGGCGCCGGGCGGCGTCGTCGTCACGAGCAGGCGGGTCGAGGGCGCCTCGAGCTGCGCGCGCACGTAATTGTGATCGCCGGGCTTGAGCGCGACGCCGGTGATCTCCCACGCGCGGTAGCCCGGCAAACGCAGCTCCAGGCGGTGCGGCTCGTCGGGGCGCGGGCTCGCGAGCGCGATCGTCGTCGGCGTGGGCCTGGGCTGCTCGTGTCCGTCGAGCAGCACACGCGCCCCGGGCGGCGTCGACTCGACGGACAGCTCGGCGCGCGCGGCGGCGACGGCCGCGGACTCGTGGCGACGCCACAGCATCGGAACGACGCCGGCGATCACGAGCAACCCGACGACGCCGACGGGCGCGCTGATGCGACGCTCGCCGCGCGGGGCCGCGAACGGCGCGGGCCGCGGCGGCGGCGCGACGGCGGGATCGCCCGCGCCCGCGATCGTCAACTCCCAAACCGGGATCCCGTCGGCGCCCTGCTCGCCGCGCACGAACGTGACTTTCTCGGCCGGCGGCGCGCCCATCGGCGGCGTCGCGCCGCGCTCGGTGACGCGCGGGCCACTGCCCGACGTCGTGCCTCCCAGGCCCAGGTCTCGGCGGATGAGCGCGTCGGCGTCGATCGCGGTCGCTTCCTCGGCGGGCGCCTCGGGGAACCAGCGGCGCACGGCCTCGGCGACGTCCATCGCCGTCGCGACCACGGTGTGCGAGTAGCTGACCTCGAGGAACGCGCGCAGCAGCTCCGACGCCTGCTGGTAGCGCTGCGCCGGATCGCGCGAGAGCGCTTTGGCCAGCACCTCGTCGAGCGCGGGCGGCAGCGACGCGCGCCGCGACGACGCGGGCGGGATCGGCATCGTGCGCACGCTCTCGACGAGCGCGCCGACGTCGGCCCCACGAAAGAGCTTCTCGCCCGTGAACATCTCGTACATGACGACGGCGGCCGAGAACAGATCCGAGCGCGCATCGAGCGGCTCGCCGCGCGTCTGCTCGGGCGACATGTACGGCCACTTGCCCATGACCCGTGTGTCCCGCGGCTCGCCGTCGCCGCCGTCGGCCGCGGCGCGCGCGATGCCGAAGTCCGCGATCTTCACCTCGCCCGCGCGCGACACGAGGATGTTCGACGGCGAGATGTCGCTGTGCACGACCCGCCGCGCGTGCGCGACGTCGAGGCCTTTGCACACCTCCATCGCGATGTGCATCGCCGCGCCGAGCGACACGCCCTCGCCCGTCGCCGCCGCCGCCTTGAGGAAGCGCCCGAGGTCGGGCCCGTCGACGTACTCCATCGCGATGTACAGCGAGCCCGCGAAGCGACCGAAGTCGAAGATCTGGACGAGGTTCGCGTGCGTGAGCGCGACGGCGACCTTGGCCTCGGCGATGAAACGCGACTCGAACTCGGCGTCGCGCGCCAGGTCCGGCAGGATGCGCTTGATGGCGAGCGTCTTCTCGAAGCCGTGCGCGCCGTAGGCCTTGGCGCGGAAGATCTCGGCCATGCCGCCGACGGCGATGCGCTCGAGGAGATCGTAGCGCCGGAGCGTCTGGTCTCCTTCGGCCATGCGCGGCTATTATAGACACGTGCTTCGCCGACTCTCGGGCTTCGCGCTCGGCGCGCTCGCGGCGGTCTCGACACCCACCGTCGTGAGCGCCCAGACGGCGGCCCCGCCGATCCGCGTCGGGCTCGCCGACGTCTCGACGACGGCCGCGGGTCACGACGCCGTCGCGGCGTTGCGCACGCGCCTCGAGGGCCGGGCCGGGCTCGCGCTGCCCCGTGACGCCGCTCGCGCCGCGCTCGAAGAGCCCCTGGTCGCCGACGGCGCCGAGGCGGCGACGCGCCCGCGGGCGGCCCAGCTCGTGCGCGCCGCGCGCGACGCCTACAGCCGCTTCGACTATGACGGCGCGCTCGAGCGTCTGCGGCAGGCCGAGCTCGCGCTCGCGACGGCGTCGCCCGCGCCCGACGTCACGAAGCTGCTCGTCGAAATCAACCTGCTCGTCGGCGTCGTCGAGGCCGATCGCGGCAGCACGGCGCGCGCGCTCGACGCGTTTCGCGTCGTGCGCCGACTCGATCCCACGCTCACGGCGCTCGATCCCGGCGGCTACCGCCCGCGCGTCGTCACGCTCTACGCGCAAGCGGCCGCATCGCCCGAGACGAAGAAGGTACGCCTCGACGTCGTGAGCGAGCCCGCCGGCGCCGAGGTGTGGATCGACGGCAAACGCGCCGGCGCCGCGCCGCTCGCGGCGACGCTCGAAGTGGGCGCGCACTACGTCGGCGCCGTCGCGCCCGGCAGCGTGCCGCGGCTGGAAAAGCCCACGCTGCGCGCCGGCGAGGACTCGCGCCTGTCGCTGCTGCTCTCGCGCTCGCCGCCCGAGGATCGCGCGCGTCAGACGCGCGCCGAGCTGCTCGCGGGTCGCCTCGGCTGGGATCGCGGCCCGGCGGCGCTCGCGGCGAGCGCGTCGCTCGATCTCGTGGTCGTCGTGCGCGACACGCCCCCGCCGCGAAGCGCCGAGTCGGCCGTCTACGACGCGCGCGGCGGCACGCTGGGCGCGTGGGCGCCCGCGTCGCCCGTCGAGCCGACGCTGGTCGCGCTCGGCGCGGCGCTCGCGACGCCCGCCCCTGCGCGCGCGTCAATCGTCGCGGCGAGTGACCGAGACCGATCGCCCGCGGCCGCGACGCCGTGGTACAGGGGTTGGTGGCTCGCGCCGCCCCTGCTCGCCGTGGGCGCGGCCGTGGGGCTAGGCACGCTGTGGGCGATCAACCATGAGCGCACGAACACCTACGTCCTCAACCGCTGGTGCTTCAATAACACCTGCTCGCCGTAGCGCGCTCGTCGTCATCGTTGCGCTCGCCGGCTTTGTGACTCCGCTCGCGCTGGGCTGTCACCTCGATCAGCAGCACCCGCTCACGCTCCAGCTCGGCACGGCCAACACATGCGTGCGCACGTCGCTCGCGTGCGGCGGCGAGGTCGGCGTCTTCATCACCGACGGCAAGACGGGCGAGGTGATCGACTCGCGGTGCGTGCCGTTCGACGCCGACACGACGATGACGCTCGAGAAGCTGCCCGCGGCGCTCGCCGACTTCATGCCGCCGCTGCCCGACCTCGAGCCCGGCCGCTCGATCGTCGTCGAGGTCGCCGCGTACTCGCCCGCGACGGGCAAGAGCTGCCCGCGCTTCTCGCCCGACGTGGGCGGCAACCCCGCCCTGCCCAGCTACTTCGGCAAGTCGGCGGCCGCGACCGTGGGCGCGACGCCGTCGATCAGCGTCTCGCTGTCGTGCTACCCGACGAGCTGCCTGCCGTGCACGAAGCACGCGGCGCCCACGGGCACCGATCCCGCCGACGGCGGCGTCGCCGACGCGGGCGTGACGACGCCGTTCAAGACGGCGTCGCGCCTCGTGGCCTCGCTGACGCCCGGGCAGATCGGCTGCCTCGACACGGGCACGTACGTCGAGAACGTCACCTTCGCGAAGAGCGGCAACAACGCCAACCCCATCACGCTCACGGCCGCGCCCGGCGCGCACGCGACGCTCAAAGGCGTCGTCACGATCCCCGACACGACCGACTACATCGCCATCGCCAACCTCACGCTCGACGGCGCGCCCACCGTGCTGCCGACGCCGCCCGCGACGCATTCGGCGAGCCCGCTCGTGCGCGGCGACCACGTCGCCCTGCGCGGCAACGACATCACCAACGAGGGCGCCGACTGCGTCACGCTGGGCGACCCGACGTTCGGCATCGCGAAGGTCACCGTCATCGAGGACAACCGCATCCACGGCTGCAAGACGGGCGTGCTCGCGCGCGTCGCCGAGTCGGGCGCCGTCGCCCACAACTTCATCTTCGACAACACGGCCGACGGCGTCTCCTTCATGCCCAACGGCGACGGGTTCACCGTCGAGCACGACGTGATCGACGGCAACGGCAGCGGCGTGCTTTTCGGTTCAGACGGCAAGGTCGTCTCGATCAACGACGTCGTGCGCACGAGCATCATCTCGGGCTCGACCGTCGGCTACGACGTCTACTCGTCGTTCCCGGGCACGCTGGGCACGGGCAACTCGGCGACGCAGAGCTGCCTGTGGATGGGCGCCAAGGGCGAGATCGCGTCGCCCGCGAAGGGCTTCTCGACCAAGGACAACCTCGTCGCCGACCCGATGTACGTCGACCGCGCCAACAAGGATTTTCGGCTGGCCCCGACGAGCCCGTGCAAGGCCTACGGGCCCCTTCGCTGAGCGACTGATAACTCGAGTTCGCAGTCGCTGCGGACTCGGGTCAGCAACGGATTCGGACTGGGGTCGATGGGGCGAGCAATTTCAGTGAGTTGCGATGTTGCCGCGCGGGCACGCGGCCTGCACATGAGCGAGGGCCATGCGAAGCCCCGCCACGAGAGCGAGAGCGACCTTCCTGTCCGCCGCTGCCACGGCGCTGTTGGTCGGCGCCTTCGGTTGCAGAGGCGCCGTCGATCCGGGCATGCCCGGGGCGACGGGCCATGGGGGCACGACCGGCGCCACGCCGGCGGGCGGAATGCCGGGCGCGGGCGGCGACCCCGGCGCGGGCGGCGACCTCGGCGCGGGCGGCGACACGACGGTGGCGGGCCCGGCCTTCCCCTTCGAGGCGACGCCGCCCGCGAGCTACGTCGCGAAGGTGAAGGACCTGCTCACGGGCGAGCCGCCGACCGGCGCCGAGCTCGCGTCGGTGACGGCGGATCCCAAGGCGCTGCGCGCGCTCATCGACACGTGGATGGCGACGCCTCAGTTCCAGACGAAGATGCTCGCGTTCTTCAAGAACGCCTTCCAGCAGGCGCAGGTCGACGGCACGGCGCTGGTCGATCAGCTCGGCGGCCGCGGCCTCGCGACGAACGGGCCCACGCTGCAGCGCCTCGTCGTCAACATCCAGGAGAGCTTCCCGCGCACGGCCTGGCAGATGGTCGCGAGCGGCAAGCCGTTCAACGGCACGGTCGACACCCACCAGTTCATGGTGACGACGGCGCTCGCGAGCTTCCTCGCGTTCATGGACGACCGCTTCGTCGACGACAAGGGCGCGACGAAGAGCCGCTGGGTCGCGGCGAACCCGAAGCTCACGGTGACGGCGGCGAGCGACATCACGTCGACGCTGGCCGAGTCGATGGACCCGACGAACGCGAACTACCTCAAGGTCGCGACCGGCATGGCCATGCCCAACTGCGTGAACGCCGAGCGCTCGTTCACGGGCCAGGACGCGCCCTTCCAGCTCTATTCGATGCTGATGGGCCACGTCGACACCGACAAGCTCGCGCCCGACACGATGACCTGCCGCGCGTTCAACACGACGCCCGCGTTCACCGACGCCGACTTCTCCGACTGGCACCTCGTGACGATCAGGACGCCCAAGGTCCTCTCGCCGAGCGCGACGCCGGCCGCGACGGGTGGCGCGAGCGGCGCCGGAGGAGCCGGCGCGACGCCGCAGACGCCCACGACGGAGCCCATCTCGAAGTTCTATGACCTCGCGGGCCTGCGTGCGGCGAAGGAGCTCGTGCTCTCGGTGCCGCGCATCGGCTTCTTCAGCACGCCGGCGTTCTTCGCGAACTGGTCGACCAACACGAGCAACCTCTATCGCGTCACGATGAACCAGACGCTCATCGTCAGCCTCGGCCGCAGCTTCGACGGCTCGGGCTCGACGATCCCCGTGAGCGAGACCGGCCTCGACGCCGAGCACGCGGCGCCTGGGACGCCCTGCTACGGCTGCCACCAGACGCTCGATCCGATGAAGCAGCTCATCACGCAGAGCTACTCTCTCTTTTATCACGAGCAGGTCGACACCAAGCTCGCGGCGCAGACGGGCGTGTTCACGTTCGACGGCGTGAGCCAGGTCGAGAGCGGGTCCGACGCGCTCGCGACGTCGCTCGCCAACCACCCCGACTTCGCGGCGGCCTGGACGCAGAAGCTCTGCTACTACGCCGACTCGTCGGCCTGCAGCGACGACGATCCGGAGTTCAAGCGCGTCGTCGGCGTCTTCCAGAGCAGCCACCTCGACTGGAAGACGCTCGTGCGCGAGCTGTTCTCGTCGCCGCTCGTCACGGGCGCGGCCGACACGAAGACGTTCGACGACCGCGGCATGCCCGTGAGCGTCGCGCGCCTCGCTCACTTTTGTGGATCGCTCGAGCTGCGGCTCGGCGTCAGCGACCCGTGCGGCGTCAGCGGCCTGCCCGGGCTCACGGGCGCGCAGAACGCCATCGCCGTGCTCGCGCGCGGGCTGCCGAGCGACGGCTACTCGCGCGGCGCCGAGACGCCCGTGCTGCCGACCGACTCGAGCCTGTTCTTTCGATCCGGCACGGAGAACATCTGCCGGCGCCTCGCCGCTCAGATGGTCGACGTCGCCGCCGTGCCCGCCAAGACCTCGGCGACGGGCGTGATGACGCCCGCGACGCCCGCGAGCAAGTACCAGAGCACGGCCGCCGACGCCGCGATCGCCGACTTCGTGGCGACGCTCATGGGCCTGCCCGACGGCGACCCGCGCGCCGCCGACGCCAAACAGATCCTGAGCGAGCACTACCAGGCCGCGCTCGCCACGACCGGCATCAAGGCGAAGGACGCGCTCCAGTCGACGTTCGTCCTCGCCTGCACCGCTCCCTCAACCATCAGCGTGGGGCTCTAAACATGTGCACCGATCAAAAGCAGCACGAGGCGCGTGATCTCGACGAGGGCCATCCGATGAACCCCGACCGCCGCCGCGCGCTCATGCACGGCCTCTTCGGCGCCGGCATGCTCGGCCTGCGCGCGCTCGCGACGGGCGTGCCGGCCGCGATCCTCGCCAACCCGCGCCGCGCGCTCGCCGACACCGACCCGACGACGTGCTTCTCGAACCCGAAGGCGCAGTACCTCATCCTCTCGACGTCGGGCTCGGGCGATCCGCTCAACGCCAACGTGCCGGGGACGTACGCTTTCCCGACGATCGCGCACCCGCTCGATCCGCTCATGGCGAAGACGTCGTTCAAGCTCGGCCAGACGACGGTCGAGGCGGCGGCGCCGTGGTCGACGCTGCCGCAGGCCGTCCTCGATCGCACGACGTTCTTCCACCACACGACGCTCACCAACAACCACGCCAACCAGCCCAAGGTCATGCGCCTCATGGGCTCGACGCGGCGGCAAGAGATGCTGGTGTCGTTCTTCGCGCAGCAGCTGGCGCCGTGCCTCGGCACCGTCCAGCACGAGCCCGTCGTCGTCGGCGCGAGCGGCTCGGGCGAGTTCCTCGTCTATGAGGGCCGCGTGCTGCCGGCGCTGTCGCCGAGCGCGCTGCGCGACACGCTCGCCAACCCGGCCGGCCCGCTCGGCACGCTGCAGAAGCTGCGCGACGCCGACCTCGATCGCTTGAACGCCGTCTTCAAAGCGCACGGGACGGCCCAGCAGCGCGGCTTCCTCGATCGCCTCGCGCAGACGCAGACGGAGGCGCGCGGCATCTCGCAGCAGCTGCTCGACAACCTCTCGGCCATCACGGCCAACGATCCGACGAACCAGGTGCTCGCCGCGGTGACGCTCATCAAGATGAACGTCACGCCCGTGGTCTCGATGCACATCCCCTTCGGCGGCGACAACCACACCGACACCGACCTCGCGGGCGAGACCAAGCAGACCGTCGCCGCCGCGGGCACGATCTCGCTGCTCTACCAGAAGCTCACCGAGCTCGGGCTTCAGGACCGCGTGACGTTCGCGGCCATGAACGTCTTCGGCCGCACGCTGTCGAAGAAGGGCACGACGGGCCGCGACCACCTCGCCAACCACCACGCGACCGTCATGTTCGGCAAAGGCCTCAAGGGCGGCGTCGTGGGCGGCCTCACGCCGCAGGCGGGCGACTTCGCGGCGCTGCCCATCGTCTCGTCGACGGGCGCCGGCGACGCGGGCGGCGATATCGCCTTCAACGACACGCTCGGCGCCATGGGCAAGACGCTCGGCTCGGCGCTCGGCATCGACCCCGCGGCGCTCGACACCAACATCCTCACGGGCAAACCGGTCCGCAGCGCACTGGCCTAACAGCCCCACCCTCCGTCCCATCTCGCCGGAGGAGACGGTTCTTCGGGTGAGGGCGGGGTGCATCCCGCGGAACGGGTCCTGTCAGCTCGGCGATCCCTTCCCACTGAACTTTTTTTCGGGCCTCGAGGGACTCGGGCTCGTCGCTGCGAGCGGACGGATCCCCATGGACTCGCGAAAAAAAGCT
>DASZRT010000053.1:0-8171 GCA_035549075.1 Polyangia bacterium
TACATCGACGAGATCGACAAGATCGCGCGCAAGGGCGAGAACCCCAGCATCACGCGCGACGTCTCGGGCGAGGGCGTGCAGCAGGCGCTGCTCAAGATCCTCGAGGGCACGATCTGCAACGTGCCGCCCAAGGGCGGCCGCAAGCACCCGCAGCAGGAGTTCCTGCAGGTCGACACCTCGAACATCCTGTTCATCTGCGGCGGCGCCTTCGTCGGGCTCGAGGACATCATCGAGCAGCGCGTGGGCCAAAAGCAGATCGGCTTCGGGGCGAAGATCACCTCGAAGAAGGAGCGCCGCGTGTGGGACCTCCTGCGCGAGGTCCAGCCCGAGGACCTGCTGAAGTACGGCATGATCCCCGAGTTCGTCGGCCGCTTGCCGGTCATCGCGCCGCTGCACGAGCTCGACGAGCCGGCGCTCATCGACATCCTCACCAAGCCGAAGAACGCGCTGGTCAAGCAGTACCAGAAGCTGTTCGAGATGGACGGCGTCAAGCTGCGCTTCACGAAGGGCGCGATGTCGGCCATCGCCGCCGACGCGCAGAAGCACAAGTCGGGCGCGCGCGGCCTGCGCGCGATCCTCGAGCTCGCGATGCTCGACATCATGTTCGACGTGCCGACCAACGGCTCGACGATCCGCGAGGTCGTCATCAACGAAGAGACGATCCAAAAAGGCCAGCAGCCGATCCTCATGTACCAAAAGGGATCGGGCGTCGAGAGATCGGCTTCTTAGACACGTAGGCGAGGGGAGACACGAGATGCACACGACTTCGGTTCGTTCGATGGCGCGGTGGCTCGTGGCGCTGCCGGTGTTGATGGTGGGCGCGCTCTTCTACTGGTCGCTCGCGCTGAGCCTGGGCGGCCTCTCGCTCATGCGCTTCATGGCGCTGGCCTCGCCGCCGCAAGCGCAGGCGACGGACTCGGCCCTCGACGACGCCGACGTCGACATGGACGTCGAGATCGCGCCTTCGGACGTGGCGATGGGCCCCGTCAGCCCGATTTTGGTTCGCCTGCAGGAGTCGGCCGAGCCGCAGGATTTCGGCGACACCTCGGGCACGGGCGGCACGGTCGTTCCGGACGAACAGGCCGCCACCCCGCCCACGCCCGGCCCGGGTTCGACGTCTTATTGATCCGGCCGCGGGCGCTCTGACCCGGCCGCGGGCGCTCTGACCAGAAATTGGAAGGTGTCGGGGCGGGTTGGTACGATCCAACCCCATGTCGATCCCCGACCGCTCCGATGATCGACGATCCGCCCGGGTCGTCCCGCTCCTTCCGTTGCGGGACATCGTCGTCTTCCCGCACATGGTCGTGCCGCTGTTCGTCGGGCGTGAGCGCTCGATCAGCGCCCTAGAAGAGGCGATGGCCAAAGGCGGCTCTCGCGAGATCTTCCTCTCGGCGCAGCGCAAGGCCAAGACCAACGAGCCCGGGCCCGACGACATCTTCACCGTCGGCACGCTCGGCACGATCATCCAGCTGCTCCGCGTGCCCGACGGCACGGTGAAGATCCTCGTCGAAGGCCGCAAGCGCGCGCAGATTCGCCGCTTCCACGGCACCGACGGCTTCTTCTCCGTCGAGGTCGAGGAGATCCCCGAGGTCATCGAGCGGTCGGTCGAGCTCGACGCCATGGTGCGCGAGGTCCACACGACGTTCGAGACGTACGTGAAGCTCAACAAGCGCATCGCGCCCGAGATCTTGATCTCGGTGCAGACGATCGAAGATCCCGGCCAGCTCGCCGACACGATGGTGGGCCAGCTGCAGCTCAAGCTCGCCGACAAGCAGGCCGTCCTCGAGATGGACGCGCCGTCGAAGCGCCTCTCGCGCCTCTACGAGCTCATGAAGGCGGAGATCGAGATCTTGCAGGTCGAGCGCAAGATCCGCACGCGCGTCAAGAAGCAGATGGAGAAGACGCAGAAGGAGTACTACCTGAATGAGCAGATGCAGGCCATCCAGAAGGAGCTCGGCGACCGCGACGAGTTCAAGAACGAGATGGGCGAGCTCGAGGAGCGCGCGAAGCTCAAGAACCTCTCGAAGGAAGCGAAGCTCAAGGTCGCCAAGGAGCTCAAGAAGCTGCGCATGATGGCGCCCATGTCGGCCGAGGCGGCCGTCGTGCGCAACTACGTCGACTGGGTCATCGGCCTGCCGTGGGGCGAGAAGACCCAGGAGAAGATCGACGTCGTCGACGCCGAGCGCATCCTCGACGAGGACCACTACGGCCTCAAGAAGGTCAAAGAGCGCATCCTTGAGTACCTGGCCGTGCAGGCGCTCGTGAAGAAGCTGCGCGGGCCCGTGCTGTGCCTCGTGGGGCCGCCCGGCGTCGGCAAGACGTCGCTCGCGCGCTCGATCGCCAAAGCGACGGGCCGCAACTTCGTGCGGCTGTCCTTGGGCGGCGTGCGCGACGAGGCCGAGATCCGCGGCCACCGCCGCACGTACATCGGCGCGCTCCCGGGCAAGATCATCCAGTCGCTCAAGAAGGCCGGCACGCAGAACCCCGTCTTCTTGCTCGACGAGATCGACAAGATGTCGACCGACTTCCGCGGCGATCCGTCGGCGGCGCTGCTCGAGGTGCTCGACCCCGAGCAGAACGCGACGTTCAACGACCACTACCTCGACCTCGACTACGACCTCAGCGACGTCATGTTCGTCACGACGGCGAACTACATGCAGGGCATCCCGCTGCCGCTGCAGGACCGCATGGAGATCATCCAGCTCCCCGGCTACACCGAGTTCGAGAAGGTGTCGATCGCCGAGCGCTACCTCGTGCCGAAGCAGAAGCGCGACAACGGCATCGCCGACGTCGCCGTCACGATCCCCGAAGAGACCATCCGCGACGTCATCCACTTCTACACGAAGGAGGCCGGCGTCCGGAACCTCGAGCGCGAGATCGCGACCGTATGCCGCAAGATCGCGCGCGACGTCGTCGCCAAGAAGACGCCGGTGCAGATCGCCGAGGCCGGCGCGGCCGTGCCTGGCTGGAAGATCACGCCGAAGCGCCTGCCGCGCTACCTCGGCCCGCACCGCTTCCGCTACGGCCGACAAGAGGGCGCCGACGAGATCGGCCTCGTCAACGGTCTGGCCGTCACCATGCACGGCGGCGATCTGCTCGCGACCGAGGTGTCGATCGTAGCCGGCAAAGGCAAGCTCGTGCTGACCGGCAAGCTGGGCGAGGTCATGCAGGAGTCGGCGCAAGCGGCGATGAGCTACATCCGCGCGCGCGCGCCGTCGCTCGGCCTCGACCGCGACTTCTACGGCCGCGCCGACATCCACGTGCACCTGCCCGAGGGCGCGATCCCGAAGGACGGTCCGTCGGCCGGCATCACGATGTGCACGGGCCTCGTCTCGGCGCTGCTGCGCGTGCCCGTGCGCAAGGACGTCGCCATGACCGGCGAGATCACGCTGCGCGGCCGCGTGCTGGCGATCGGCGGCCTCAAAGAGAAGATCCTCGCCGCCCACCGCAGCGGCATCACCACGGTGATCATGCCGCGCGAGAACGCCAAGGACCTGCGCGACATCCCCAAGAAGGTCCTCAAGACCCTGCGCGTCGTCCCCGTCGAACACATGGACGACGTCCTGCGAAACGCCCTGGTCCTCCCCAACCCCGAGACCTTCCTGAAGGAAGCCTCAGTCCCCGTAGACTGGCGCGTCCCCGCCGAACGCCGCGAACAAAGAGACCGCCGAGAAGACTCCTCCCGCTTCCCCGTCGCCAGCGCGAGCCCGCCCAAGCCCGACGAAGCGACTGATCTGCCTCCGACGCCCTCGCGCCAAGACTGAGCCGAGCGCGCATCGCGCGCGGTTCCAAGCACCGAAAGGCGCGGCTTCGCCGCGCCGGCCCCAATCTAAGAAGGGGGAGCCGGTGAGGGGGACAAAGTCCCCCTCGCCAAGCGAGCGTCAGCGAGCGTCTGAGGAGAGGAAGGGATTCGAACCCTTGATAGGGCTTTTGACCCTATAACGATTTAGCAAACCGCCGCCTTCGGCCACTCGGCCACCTCTCCGAAACTGCGGCCAGACCATAGAGCACGGCCGCCGCGCCTGCAAGCGAGACTCGGCGGATCGAATGGGAACGTGAGGAGGGGGAGGGATTCGAACCCTCGGTGCTTGCGCACGACGGTTTTCAAGACCGTTGCCTTAAACCACTCGGCCACCCCTCCGGGGTCGCCGCTTAGTTAGACCTTCGTCGGGTCCATCGTCAACTCATCAGCCGTCGGTGGAGGCGTCGCTCGGGGGGCACGACAGCGGGAGCTGGTCGGTCATGCAGGAGCTGCGGTCGATGCCTCCGCTCTCGCAGGTCAACCCTTCGCCGACAGGAGGTGCGTGCCCGTGGCGTCGTAGACGCAGGTGAGGGCCGTGATGTTGGGCGTGCTCTTCCAAACACGGTGCGCGCCGCAGGTGCCGGCGTGACCGCAGCCGATCCCGAACAGCCCTTGCTGGATCTATTGATCGTAGGTTGGCGCGCAGCCGACCTCGTTCGTCGGGATGCTGCAGCTCTTGGTGCAACCGGGCGACGACGCAAGGGCGCAGCGCCGAAAGAAGACCAATCCGAAGGGTCGTCATGTCTCGACGGAGACAGCAGCGAGCGTGCCATGGGCGTGGGCGGCGCGAAACCCGCTCGCCGTCTTCGTGACGCGACGAGATCGCGACGCGCGCGCCCCGGTTGCGCTTCGGCGTTCCTTCTTGACGGCGGGACGGCGTCGCGGCATACGTGTCGTCCACATTTGCGGCCATAGCTCAGCTGGATAGAGCACCGGCCTACGAAGCCGGGGGTCCCATGTTCGAATCATGGTGGCCGCGCAAATGACGCTCTCGCTTCCGCCCTTCGACGTCGACGCCGCCTCGAAGGCGCGGGCGCATCAAGAGCAGCTCACGAAGCCGCCGGGCAGCCTGGGGCGGCTCGAGGAGCTCGCGGTGTTCTACGCGGGCGCGCGGGGGCGCTTCCCCGTCGCCCCGCCGGCGCGCGCGCGCATCTATGTGTTCGCGGCCGACCACGGCGTCGCGGCCGAGGGCGTGAGCCCGTACCCGTCGTCGGTCACGGCGGCGATGGTCGCCAACTTCGTCGCGGGCGGCGCGGCCATCAGCGTGCTCTCGCGCGCGAACGACATCGAGCTCACGGTCGTCGATGTGGGCGTCGCGTCGCCGATTCCGCCCGTGCCTGGTTCGACGGCGCGCTTCCTTTCCGAACCTGTGCGCGCGGGGACGGCGAGCTTCGTGCGCGGGCCCGCGATGACGCGCGCCGAGGCCGAGCGCGCGCTCGCGATCGGCATGCGCCTCGCGGGCGAGGCGGCCGACGAAGGCGTCGAAGTCCTCGGCGCGGGCGAGATGGGCATCGGCAACACGACGACGGCGGCGGCGCTCGTCGCGGCGCTCACGGGCGCGGCGCCCGCGGACGTCGTCGGGCGCGGCACGGGCGTCGACGACGCGGGGCTCGCGCGCAAGACCGCCGTCGTGCGCGACGCGCTCGCTTTGCACCGCTTCGAGGCGCGCGACCCGCTGGGCACGCTCGCGGCCGTGGGCGGCCTCGAGATCGCGGCGATGGCCGGCCTCATGCTGGGCGGCGCGGCGCGCCGCGTGCCCGTCGTCGTCGACGGCTTCATCAGCACGGCGGCCGCGCTGATCGCCGCGCGCCTCACGCCAGGCGCGCGGGACTACCTGCTGTTCTCACACCTCTCGGCCGAGCGCGGCCACCGCATCGCCTGCGAGGCGCTCGACGCGCGCCCGCTGCTGGATCTCGGGATGCGGCTCGGAGAGGGCACGGGCGCCGCGCTCGCGATCGATCTCCTGCGCGGCGCCGTGCGGCTCCAAAGCGAAATGGCGACGTTCGCGAGCGCGAACGTCGCCAACCGCGACTGAGGTGGGGCGCGCCCTACGGGCGCGCATTCGGGGCCTTCACGCCCTGCCACCTCCCCATCGCGGCCTTCGGCCGCGACCCCTCACTACTTCGTGCAGACGTCCGTGCCCATGGGCATCGGGCCTTTGCCCATGTCCATGGCGAACGTGTGCTCGACGCCCTTGTCGGTCTTCGTCATCGTCTCGGACATCTTGGCCTTCATGCCCATCATGTGAGACTCGCCCGCGAAGACGAGCTTGCCGGGCGTCGAGCCCGCGCCCGACTCGACGGCGTAGCCGCCCATGCCGTCGTAGTTGATGCTGACGGCCTGCTTGAGGCCGGCGTCGTAGCCGAGGACGAACGTGCCCTCGAAGCCCGGCATCGTCTTGGACTTCTTGATCTTGTACTCGCCGACGTACCAAAAACCGCCGGGCTGCTTCTTGATCTTCACCTCGGACTTCGCCTTCGTCTCGGGCGAGCCGGGGCCCATCGCGTTGGCCGCGAAGGTGGTGTCACACTTCCAGCTGCCCTCGAACGCCTTGTAGAGCGTCTCGATCTCGGGCGACGGCGTGGGCGGACCCGCGGGCGCGGCGCCGGCCGGGGGCGTCGCGGCCTTCTCGGCGACGGTCGGGGGCGAGGCGGCCTTCGCCGGCTCGGGCGCGCCGGTCTTCGCGGCGACGGGCTTGGCCGCGGCGGACGCAGCGGCGGCGGCCGGAGCCGGCGCGGCGGGCGCCTTGTCGGCGGCCTGCGCGACGAGCGCGGTCGAGAAGATGGTTCCGGAGATGACGAGTGCGGTGAGCTTGGTCATGGGGTTTCCTCCTTGGGCGCGCAAGATACACGCCCCTACGGACCACGGGAACCCGTGGGCGTCGATCGCCTCGCCCCGCGTCGGCGGAGTTTCAGAAGAGATCGCGCCAGCGGCTGAGGCGAACGCCTCGCCTTTCGAACGCGCGGCGGACCTTGTTCGACGTGAGCGCGACCAGCTCGTGCGCGCGCAGGTGCGGCGTCTCGCCCGGCTCGGCGTCGGTCTCGTCCTCCTCGCCGGGGTGACAGATGAGCTCGTGGGGGCCGGGACCCATGCGCCCGATGATCTCGAGAATGCGGACCTCGTCGAGGCGACCGGCCTCGACGAAGCCCCAGCTCTGCGGGCCGTGGCGACGCGCGCCCATCTGTCGGCGCGTGAGCCACCCGAGGCCCGTGAGCAACCCCGCCTCGAGGCCGCGCGCCGGCTCGGTGAGCCAGGCGAGGGTGGGGCGCTCGACGGCGCTGCGCACGCCGTCGATGCCGTGCGCGCGCGCCGCCGCTTCCATCGCGCGGCCCACGGCGGGGACGAAGCCGAGGTGGCGGTGCGTGTTCAGGTGATCCGGACGCAGACCCGCGGCGACGAGTCGTTTGATCTGCGCGTCGAATTCTCGTTCGATGTCGACTATCTGGATGTGACCCCTCATCCATGACGTGAAGAAGTCTTGGGCCCGGCGACGGAACATTCCGCCGGGCGTGACCAGCGTGGGAACGCTCGCGGGATCGCACACGGGGCGACCGCCGACGAGCGCGAGGTGGACGCCCACGCCGAGCTCGGGCGCCTCGGCCAGCAGCGCCACCGCGCCCGCGACGTCGTCCGTGTTGCCGAGCACCGACGTGCTCGTGACGACGCCCTCGCGGTGCGCGCGCACGATGCCGCGCGAGACGCCGGGCGACTGCCCGAAGTCATCGGCGTTCACGATGAGCTGTAGCTCGGGCGTGGTCATCGAAAACAGAGTGATCCGCGAGCGTTGTACCACTTCCGTCAATTGACCGACTACTCAGTTGGTGATATTTGAGAACGCCATGGGGAAGCGCATTCTGATCGCCGACGACAGCGTGACG
This sequence comes from Polyangia bacterium, assembly GCA_035549075.1. Lineage (GTDB taxonomy): Bacteria > Myxococcota_A > Polyangia > Fen-1088 > Fen-1088 > DASZFV01. The sequence continues at coordinate 7,681 of DASZRT010000053.1, forward strand.
ATTCAGAAAGCGTTCGCCATGTCGCTCACGGCAGAGGACTTCGTGCTCACGGCGGCGCGGTCGGCGGACGAGGGTCTTTCGCTCGCGCGCCAGGTGCGCCCCGACCTCGTGATCGCCGACGCGACGATGCCGGGCCGCTCGGGCTACGAGCTGTGCGCGGCGCTCAAGGCCGACGCGGCGCTCAAGGCGACGCCCGTCTACATCCTGTCGTCGAACCAGCAGCCGTACGACGAGGCGAAGGGGAGGCAGGTCGGCTCCGACGGCAACTTCCTCAAGCCGTGGGACTCGGTCCAGCTCATCGAGAAGGTGAAGGACGCGCTCTCGCGACCCGCTGGCGCGCCGGCGCCGAGCCTCGGGGCACACGGCGCCGCGCCGGGCTTCGGACCCGCGACGTCGAATGCGCGCCCGACGAGCCCGATTCCGACGGCGGCGCTCGACTCGGAGTACGACGTCGATCTCGATTCGCCGCGCGACACGACGCGCGAGATGCC
>DASZRT010000054.1:0-73965 GCA_035549075.1 Polyangia bacterium
GGCCGCGCCCCGCGGGCCGCCTCATCCTCGTCATCGAGGACGACGCCGGCTTCGCCACCGTCCTCGAGTCGCTCGCGCGCGAGCTCGACTTCCAGACGATCGTCGCGACGACGGGCGAAGAGGGCCTCGCCCTCGCGGCCGAGCAGCAGCCCGACGCGATCGTCCTCGACATGGGCCTGCCCGATCGCTCGGGCCTCTCGGTGCTCGACGAGCTCAAGCACCGCTCGCAGACGCGCCACATCCCCGTGCACATCGCCTCGGTGGCCGACCATTCGCGCACGGCGCTGGAGATGGGCGCCGCCGGCTATGCCATCAAGCCCGTCGCGCGCGACGAGCTAATCGCGGCGCTCAAGCGCCTCGAGACGAAGTTCACGCAGAAGCTCCACCGCGTCCTCGTCGTCGAGGACGACGCCGCCGCGCGCGACGGCACGCGCCGGCTGCTCGCGGCCGAGGACGTCGAGACCGTCGCCGTCGGCACGGCGGCGGACGCGCTCGATCGCCTGTCGCGCGAGACCTTCGACTGCATGGTGCTCGATCTGTCGCTGCCCGACCGCAGCGGCTTCGACCTGCTCGAAGAGATGTCGAAGGGCGAGCGCGCGGCGTTCCCGCCCGTGATCGTCTACACCGCCAGCTCGCTGACGCGCGCCGAGGAGCAGCGCCTGCGCAAGCTGTCGCGCTCGATCATCATCAAGGGCGCGCGCTCGCCCGAGCGGCTGCTCGACGAGGTCACGCTGTTCCTCCACCAGGTCGAGGCCGAGCTGCCCGCCGATCGCCAGCGCATGCTGCGCGACGCGCGCCACCGCGAGACGATCTTCGAGGGCCGGCGCGTGCTCGTCGTCGAGGACGACGTGCGCAACGTCTTCGCGCTGTCGAGCGTGTTCGAGCCGCGCGGCGCGAAGGTCGAGATCGCGCGCAACGGCCAAGAGGCGCTCGACCACCTCGCGGCCAAGCCGGGCGTCGACCTCGTGCTCATGGACGTCATGATGCCGGAGATGGACGGCCTCGAGGCCACGCGGCGCATCCGCAAGATGCCCGGGCTCGCGTCGCTGCCCATCATCGCGCTCACGGCCAAGGCGATGGCCGACGATCGCGACCAGTGCCTCGCCGCGGGCGCGAACGACTACATCGCCAAGCCGCTCGACGTCGACAGGCTGCTGTCGCTCGCGCGCGTGTGGATGCCCAAATGAGCGAAGGCGGCGTGCACGAGATCGCCGACGCGTCGCTCGAGCGCCTGCTCACGGTCGTGTTCCGCCACTACCACTACGATTTTCGCGCCTACGCGGCGGCTTCGCTGCGCCGCCGCGTCGCCGCCGCGATCGCGCGTTTTGGCGACGCCAACGTCGCCGCGCTCGAGGCGCGCATCGTCACCGACGCGTCGGCGTTCACCGAGCTGCTGCGGTTCCTCACCGTGCAGGTGAGCGACCTCTTCCGCGACCCGGGCTACTTCCGCGCCATCCGCACGATCGTCGTGCCGTACCTGGAGACGTACCCATCGCTCAAGATTTGGATCGCCGGGTGCGCGACGGGCGAAGAAGCGTACTCGCTTGCGATCCTGCTCGACGAGCACGGCCTGCTGGCGCGCACGCAGCTCTACGCGACCGACATCCACCCCGCGTCGCTGCGCACGGCGGCCGACGGCGCCTACGAGCTGGGGCGCTTCGCGCGCTTCAGCGAGAACTACTTGGCCGCGGGCGGCCGCGCCTCGCTGTCCGATTACTACACGGCGGGCTACGGGCAGGCGATCTTCGATCGGCGGCTGCGCCAGGCGATTCTCTTTTCGGACCACAGCCTGTCGACCGACAGCGCGTTCGCGGAGGTGCAGCTGGTCTCGTGCCGCAACGTCCTCATCTACTTCGATCGCGAGCTGCAGGACCGCGCCGTCGGCGTCCTGTACGATTCGCTTTGCCGCCGTGGGTTCCTCGGCCTCGGCAGCAAAGAGTCGCTGCGTTTCACGCGCCACGCCGGGTTTTTCCGCGAGATCGCGCCCGAAGAGCGGCTCTTTCAGAAGCTATGACGATGGCCCACCCAAACATCGACGCGATCGTCATCGGGGGCTCGGCGGGGGCGCTCGACGTGCTGGGCGTCGTGCTGCCGGCGCTGCCCGCGCCGTGCGCCGTCGCCGTCGTGATCGTCATTCATCTGCCGGCGTCGAAGCCGAGCCAACTGCCCGCCGTGCTGGGCGCGCGGACGGCGCTGCCCGTGCGCGAGATCGAGGACAAGGTGCCCGTCGCGCCCGGCGTCGTCTGGGTCGCGCCGCCCGGGTACCACGTCCTCGTCGAGCGCGATCACACCTTCGCGCTCTCGGTCGACGAGCTCGTGCACTTCTCGCGGCCGTCGATCGACGTGCTCTTCGAATCGGCGGCCGAAGCCTACGGCGCGCGCCTCGCGGGCGTCCTGCTCACGGGCGCCAACGCCGACGGCGCGCGCGGCTTGCTCGCCATCGAGAACGCGGGCGGCCTCTGCTTCGTGCAGGCGCCCGCGACGGCCGTGGCGCGCGCCATGCCCGAGGCCGCGCTCGCACGCGTCGGTGGCGCGCGGTCCCTCCCCGTGCCCGAGCTCGCCGCCGCGCTCGCGGGCGTCGCCCAAGTGACGGAGGCCCGATGATCCAAGAGGCGATCAAGTTCCTGCTCGTCGACGACACCGACGAGAACCTCGTCGCCCTCGAGGCGCTCTTGCGGCGCGACGGGCTCGAGATCTTCACGGCGCGCTCGGGCGCGCAGGCGCTGGAGCTGCTGCTGATCCACGATTTCGCGCTCGCGTTCCTCGACGTGCAGATGCCCGAGATGAACGGCTTCGAGCTGGCCGAGCTCATGCGCGGCATGGAGCGCACGAAGCACGTCCCCATCATCTTCCTCACGGCGGGCGCGCGCGATCCGCAGCGCGTGTTCAAGGGCTACGAGGCCGGCGCCGTCGACTTCCTGTTCAAGCCGATCGACCCGCACATCCTGCGCAGCAAGGCCGACGTCTTCTTCCAGCTGCAGCGCCAGAAGATCGAGCTCGCCAACAACCTGCGCATGAACGAGATGTTCGTCGGCATCCTCGGCCACGACCTGCGCACGCCGCTCAGCTCGGTCGTCACGGGCGCGCAGCTGCTCGAGCGCCAGCTCGAAGACGACAAGCACCTGCGCACCGTGCGCCGCATGGTCTCGTCGGCGGCCCGCATGCGCGACATGATCGACCAGCTGCTCGACCTCACGCGCGCGCGGCTCGGCGGCGGCCTCGGCTTCGTGCGCACGCGCCGCAACGTCGACGTCACCGAGCTCGTGGGCCGCGTCGCCGACGAGGCGCGCGCGTCGACGCCCGATCGCCAGGTCACGATCGCGGGCGCGGGCGAATGCCGCACGGCCGGCGACGCGACCCGCCTGCAGCAGCTGTTCTCGAACCTGGTGACGAACGCGCTCAAGCACGGCACGCCCGGCACGCCCGTCTCCGTCGACGTCGAGGCGAGCGACGACGAGATCGTCGTGCTCGTGCGCAACGCGGGCGCGATCCCGCCCGCGCTCTTGCCGAGGATCTTCGATCCGTTCCGCGGCAACCGCGCGACCTCGGGCTCGCAAGGCCTCGGCCTCGGGCTCTACATCTCGCAGCAGATCGCCGCCGCGCACGGCGGCACGATCGCCGTCGAGTCTTCGCCCGAGGCGGGCACGACCTTCTGCGTGCGCCTGCCGCGCAAGCTCGCCGTCGAGCGCGCGCCCGCGGGCCCGGGCGCGGGCCGCATCCTCGTCGTCGACGACGACGAGGACGTGCGCGAGGCGCTGCGCGACGCCTTCGAAGAATCGGGCTACGAGGCGCGAACGGCGACCAACGGCCAGGAGGCCCTCGCGGCGCTGCGCGACGGCTCGCCCGCGCCCGACGCCGTCATCCTCGACCTCGTCATGCCCATGATCGACGGCGCGCGCGTCTACGCCGAGATGCAGGCCGACGCCGCGCTCGCGGGCATCCCCGTCATCATCTCGACGTCGAACCCGGCGCGCGCCCCGCGGGGCGTCGTCGTCGTGCCCAAGCCCGCGAACCTCGACCGCTTGCTGTCGACGGTCGCCGACCTCTGCCGCGAACGCCGCTGAGGGCTACGCCCTGACGTTGCAGAACGCCTGGTAGTCGATGAGCTCGATGTTCTCGGGCTTGATGCCCGTGCCGCACGTGGGGCAGTTCGGATCGTGCGGCCGCTTGAACTCGCGGAACTTCAGGTTGAGCGCGTCGAACGCCAGCGTGCGGCTCGAGAGCGGCTTGCCGATGCCCAGCAACACCTTGATCGCCTCGACCGTCTGCAGTGAGCCGATGACGCCGCAGAGCACGCCGAGCACGCCCGCCTCCTGGCAGGACGGCGCCATGTCGGGGGGCGGCGGCTCGGGGTACAGGCAGCGGTAGCAGCCCTGGCCCGGGATGAACGACGTCACCTGGCCCTCGAAGCGGTAGATGCTGCCGTGGATGATCGGCTTGCCCAGCTTGAGCGCGGCGTCGTTCAGCAGGTAACGCGTCGGAAAGTTGTCGGCGCCGTCGACGATGAGGTCGTAGTCCTTGATGATGTCGAGGACGTTGCTCGAGTCGAGCCGCGTCTGGTGCCCGATGACCTTGACGTCGGGGTTGAGCTTCGCGATGGCGATCTTCGCGGACTCGACCTTGGGCAGGCCGACCCGGTCCGTCGCGTGCAGGATCTGGCGCTGCAGGTTCGACGCGTCGACGGTGTCGTCGTCGACGAAGCCGATCGTGCCGACGCCCGCGGCCGCGAGGTAGAGCCCCGCCGGCGATCCGAGGCCGCCGGCGCCGAGGCACAGCACCTTCGACTTGAGCAGCTTCACCTGCCCCGCCTCGCCCATCTCCGGCAGCATCGTGTGCCGCGCGTAACGGAGCGACTGCTCCTGCGTCATGACGTAGGGGCGATCGAACGTGAGGCCGGCGCGCTTCCACGCCGAGAACCCGCCCGCCATCGACTTGACGTTGGTGTAGCCGAGGTCCTCGAGCGACTTCGCCGCGAGCGCCGAGCGCGTGCCGCCCGCGCAATAGAGGACGATCTCGGCCGAGCGCTCGGGGACCTGGTCCTCGATGCGCTGCTCGAGGAAGCCGCGCGAGATCCACCGCGCGCCGGGGATGTAGCCCTCGGTCCACTCGTCCTTCTCGCGCACGTCGATGAGGATGGGGCCGTGGCCGTTGCCGTCGCCCGACTGGCCCTTCGCGGCCTCGACCACCTTGCGGACCGACTCCACGTCGGTCTCGCGAATCTTCGATTTCACGTCCTTGAGGAAGCTGCCAAAGCTCATGATGTCCTGACTCCTGGGATACAACAGATGACGCGCGGGGGGGCGCGGTGACACGAAGGGGGCATTTTCGGGTGGCGCCGACCCGGGATCAAGGGATCGGTTGGCGTTCGAGGCGCACTGCCCTATACTTTCGCTCGGTTTTCACAAGGAGACGCGATGTCAGTCGGAGCCCTCGAGACCCAGACCGAGACCCAGAACGCCCCCGCCACGAACGACGCCGAGCAGCAGCTCGTGCTGCTGTCGGACAAGGCGGCTGAGAAGGTCCGCGAGATCCGCGCCGAGGAGAACATCGAGGACACCTACGCGCTGCGCCTCAAGGTTCAGGGCGGCGGCTGCTCGGGCTTCTCGTACGACCTCTACTTCGACCAGGCGCAAGAGACGGACCGCCCGTTCGACGTCAAGGGCGTCAAGCTCATCTGCGACGAGATGAGCCTCATGTACCTCGTCGGCACCGAGATCGATTACGTGGAGGGCCTCCACGGCGCCGGGTTCAAGTTCAACAACCCGAACGTCAAGTCGACCTGCGGCTGCGGCTCGTCTTTCTCGGTCTGATCTAATCGGGACCCTGAGAGGGTCCCGAACCCCCGGCGCTCGCTCCGCGCGGCGAAGCCGCGCTACGCTCGGGTGGGCAGCGCTCCCGGTCGCGAGTAAGCTCGGCGCGTGACTGACGTCGCCGAGCTTTTTTCGCGTGAATTGGGGGCGGGCCGCGTGTTGCGGACGCCCGAGGCGCGCGAGACCTATGGGCGGGACGAATCGGGGCGCGGGTTCTTTCCCCCCGACGCAGCGGTCTTGGTCGAGTCGCGCGCCGAGATCGAGCTCGTGCTGCGCCTCGCCGCCGAGCACGGCGTCCCGGTGACGCCGCGCGGGACGGGCACGGGCATGACGGGCGGCGCGCTGCCCGTGCGCGGCGGCCTCGTGCTGTCGACCGAGCGCATGAAGCGCGTGCTCGACATCAGCCTCGACGACCGCATCGCCATCGTCGAGCCAGGCGTCGTCAACGGCGACCTGCAAGCCGCCGTCGAGGCGCAGGGCATGTTCTACCCGCCCGACCCTGCGAGCCTCGCGATGTGCTCGCTGGGCGGCAACGTCGCCGAGAACGCGGGCGGACCGCGCGCCTTCAAGTACGGCGTCACGCGCGACTGGACGTTGGGGCTCGTCGTGACGCTCATGGGCGGCGAGACGCTGCGCCTCGGCCGCAAGACGCCCAAGGGCGTGACGGGCTACGACCTCACGGCGCTGTTCGTGGGCAGCGAGGGCACGTTCGGCGTCACGTCCGAAATCACGGTGCGACTCGTGGGAAGGCCCGAGGGCGTGGGCACGCTGGTCGCGATCATGCCGGACGCGATGTCGGCGGGCCGGGCCGTCAGCGCCATCATCCGCAAGGGCTACCGGCCGCGCGCGCTCGAGCTCATGGACAAAGCGACGATCGATCACGTACGCCCGAAGGCGGCGTTCACGTTCCCCGAGGGGGCGGGCGCGATCGTCCTCATCGAGCTCGACGGCGAGCCCGAGAGCATGCAGGCGAGCGTCGAGCGCTGCGGCGGGGTGTGCGAAGAGCTGGGCGCGCGCGACGTCATCCTCGCGCGCGACGACGCCGACCGCGAGCGCCTGTGGGCCGCGCGCCGCGGCTGCTCGAAGGCGCTGCGCTCGGCGCACGCGTTCAAGCTGTCGGAGGACGTCGTCGTGCCGCCCGGGTCGATCGCCGAGATGCTCGCGCGCGTCGACGGCATCGCTGCGAAGGAGCGGCTGCTGACGGCGACGTTCGGCCACGCCGGCGACGGCAACTTGCACGTCAACGTCCTCACCGACGAGGACCACCGCGATCCAGCCGTCGCGGCGCGCATCCAAAGCGCGCTCGCCGGCGTGTTCCGCGCGGCGCTCGATCTCGGCGGCACGCTGTCGGGCGAGCACGGCATCGGCATCTCGAAGGCCCGCTACATGGCGTGGGAGCAGTCGGCCGAGGTCATCGACTGGCAGAAGCGGCTCAAGCGCATGTGGGATCCGAAGAACCTGCTGAACCCCGGCAAGATCTTCGAGTGAACAAGATCTCTGAACCCTGCTGACAGGAGGCTGTCAGCAGGGGGTCGCTAGGGTGTGTCTCGCGCCGACGGAAGGCGCCAAGGACCAAGGAGACCACCATGTCGAACCCGTTCACGTACGCCGAGCTGCACACGAAGGATCCCGCCGCCGCCAAGACGTTCTACCGCCAGCTCTTCGACTGGAAGATGAGCGACCACGAGAACCCCAAGGGCACGTACACCGAGATCGATCTCGGCGAGGGCTTCCCCGCCGGGCTCGTCGCGACGGGCGTGAAGCTCGAAGGCGCCGCCAAGCTCGACGCCGTGATGTCGCACTGGCTGCCCTACATCCGCGTCGCCGACGTCGCGTCGGCCACGACGCGCGCCAAGACGCTGGGCGCGTCGGCCGTCGAGGAGATGGTCGAGATCCCCGAGGGCAAGTTCAGCGTGCTGGTCGATCCGACGGGCGCGCCGTTCGGGCTTTTTCAGCCAGCGCAGAAAGGATGACGTGGGCGGTACACTGCGGCCGCCGTGCGCCGCGCCGATCGCCTGTTCCAGATCGTGCAGCGCCTTCGCGGGCGCGGCCCCGTCACGGCGGCCACGCTCGCGCGGGAGCTCGAGGTCTCGCCGCGCACGATTTACCGTGACGTCCAGGACCTCGTGGTCTCGGGCGTCCCGGTGCTCGGCGAGGCGGGCGTCGGGTACGCCCTGCCGAAGAGCTTCGATCTCCCGCCGCTGATGTTCGACGAGGACGAGATCGAGGCGCTCGTGCTCGGGGCGCGCATCGTCGAGAGCTGGGCCGACGCCGCGCTCGCGCGGGCCGCGCGCAACGTCCTCTCGAAGGTCGAGGTCGTGCTGCCGCCGCGCCTGCGGGATCGCATCCCCGACGCCGCGCTCTTCGCGCCCGGCTTCGGCGTCCGAAAGGCCACGAGCGCCGGGCTCTCCGAGCTGCGCGGCGCCATCAAGTCGCGCCGCAAGGTCGCGCTCGCGTACAAGGACCGCGCCGAATCATCGACGGCGCGCACCGTGCAACCGCTGGGCGTCTTCTATTGGGGCGCCTCGTGGTCGCTCGGGGCGTGGTGCGAGCTGCGGCGCGACTTCCGCAACTTCCGCCTCGATCGCGTCACGAAGCTCGAGGTGCTCGACGAAACCTTCGCCGCCGAGCCCGGCCGCACGTTGAAAGACTTCTTCCAGCAGTACGAAGACGAGGCGCGCCGCTGACCACGCGCTAACATGACGGCGTGTCGCTGTTCGCCGTGCTGTCGCTCGTCCTCGCGCTCGCGGCGCTGTTCAGCTACGTCAACCACCGCTTCATCGGCCTCCCGACGACGATCGGGGTGACGCTCATCGCGCTGCTGATGTCGCTGGCGCTCATCGGCGCCGACGCCGCGGGCTTGCCGGCGCGCGCCGCCGCGATCTCCGTCGTGGGCCGGCTCGACTTCCGCGCGATCGTGCTCGATTGGATGTTGCCTCTCTTGCTGTTTGCGGGCGCGCTGAGCGTAGACCTCGAGCAGATCATCGGACAGAAGCGCAGCATCGCGCTGCTCGCGACCGCGGGCGTCGTCGTCTCGACGGCCCTCGTGGGCGCGATGACGTGGGCGCTCGGGCGCTCGCTGGGCCTCGGCATCGATCCCGTCGAGAGCTTGCTCTTCGGAGCGCTCATCTCGCCGACCGATCCCATCGCCGTGCTCGGCATCCTGCGCGGCGCGCGCGCGCCCAAGGCGCTCGAGGCGCAGATCGCGGGTGAGTCGCTCTTCAACGACGGCGTCGCCGTCGCGCTGTTCGCGCTGCTGCTCGAGGTCGCCGTGTCCGAGCACGGCCCCGCGGGCGTGCGGCTCGGCGAGGTCGCGCTCGTCTTCGCGCGCGAGGTCGGCGGCAGCGTCGCGCTCGGGTGGGGCGTGGGCTGGCTCGCCTTCGCGCTCCTCCGCTCCGTCGACGACTACCACGTCGAGGTCTTGCTGACGCTCGCGCTCGCGCTCGGCCTCTACGGCCTCGCGAGCGGGCTCCACACGTCGGGGCCGCTCGCCGTCGTCGTCGCGGGCCTGCTCATCGGCGGGCGCGGCCGCGCGCAGGCGATGTCGCCGCGCACCATCCAGCACCTCGACACGTTCTGGGAGCTGGTCGACGAGATCCTCAACGTGCTGCTCTTCGTGCTCATCGGTTTCCAGGTCCTCGTCGTCCACCTGTCGCGCGGGCTGTTGCTCGTCGGGCTCGCCGCCGTCGTCGTCGTGCTGGCGGCGCGCGCGCTCAGCGTCGGCGCGGCCGTGCTCGCGCTGCGGCGGTTTCAGACCTTCGCGCCCCACACGGTCAAGATCCTCACCTGGGGCGGCCTGCGTGGCGGGCTGTCGATCGCGCTCGCGCTGTCGCTCGGCCCCGAGATCGCCGGTGTTCACACGATCCAGGCCGCGACCTACGTCGTCGCCGTCTTCTCGATCGCCGTCCAGGGCCTGACGTTCGGCCGCCTCGTGCGCGCGACGACGCGCGCACCTTGATGTCGATTTGACGAGATCAACTACTTGATCTCGACGCCCTCGTCTTCTTTGACGCGCTCGATCTTCGCCTGACAATCGGCGCGGATCTGCGAGCGCATCTGCGCCGACGAGTCGTGCACCGATTCGTCGACGACGTCCTTCTGCATCTTGCACTTGAGGCCCGCGGGGTCCTTCTTGCAGTAGTGGTCGAGGACCTTCTCGCACGGGTTCTTCTTGTCCTCGACCATCGTCATGATGAGGACCGTGAGCCCCGCGAGCGCCGCGCCGAGCACGACCGCCTTGAAGAGCCGGTGACGCCGCCGGTACCTGTAGATGTCGACGTCGTCGACGGCGTCACGACCTTCGGGCGCCGGGCGCTTGCCCCCGCCCGCGCGCGCGAGCTCCACGTCCATGTCTTCGAGCTCGTCGTCTTTATTGGCCGCCACGGCCCGATGCTATAACGCCGGGCCAGTGAAGGCGAAGACCAAGGCCAAGACCAAGCCGATGACGGCGCGCGCGCGCGTCGTCACCAAGGCGACGCGCAAGCCGCGTCGCGGGCCGTGGCCGCCCGACCCCGCGCGCGTGCGCTCGCTGCTCGACGGCCTCGAGGAGCTCTACCCCGACGTCGACTGCGAGCTCGACCGCGAGACGCCCTTCCAGCTCGTCGCCGCGACGATCCTGTCCGCGCAGTGCACCGACGAGCGCGTCAACATGGTCACGCCCTCGCTCTTCAAGGCCTACGGAACGCCGCAGTCGATGGCGAAGGCGCCGCTGCCCAAGCTCGAAGAGATCATCCGGTCGACCGGCTTCTTTCGCGCCAAGGCGAAGAGCCTCAAGGGCATGGCGACCATGCTCGTCGAGAAGTTCGGCGGCGAGGTGCCGCGCACGCTCGCCGAGCTGGTTCAGCTGCCCGGCGTCGCGCGCAAGACCGCGGGCGTCGTCCTCGGCACGGCCTACGGCCTCGCCGAGAACGTCGTCGTCGACACCCACGTCCAGCGCCTCGCGATGCGCCTCGGCCTCACGCGCTCGCCCGACGTGAAGAAGATCGAGCAAGACCTCATGAAGGTCGTGCCGCAGGAGAACTGGATCCGCTTCTCCCACCAGGTGATCTGGCACGGCCGCCGCGTCTGCTTCGCCCGCAAGCCCGTCTGCGAGACCTGCACCCTCGCCGCCTTCTGCCCCAGCGCCGGCCTCGAGACCTGAGGTCGGGTCAAGCGAGGAGGTTGTGGAAGGGCCGGCGGTTCTTCCAGCGATAGGCGCCGAAGTCGCGGCGGTCCGTCGACAGGATCCGGCCGCTGCCGAGATGCTCGGCCAGAATGACGAGTGAGGCGTCGGCGAGGTCCATGGGGAGGTCGCGGTACTTCCGCATGAGCTCGGCGATGCGAGGCAGATGATCTACCTCCAGGTCGAATAGCTCGAACGCCCTACGTGTGGCCCCAGCGATGAAGCGATCGACGGCGCCGGCCCCGAGTCGGTGCGCCAGGAGATGACACGTCTCGGTGACGATGGGCCACGTCGTCACGAGCGACTCGGTTACGTTTTCGAGGGCCCGCTTCGCACGCGCATGGTCGTCGTCGCGCGTATTGCCGAGTGCCAGAAAGAAGCCCGTGTCGGCGATGATCACGCGCCGTGCTTTTTGCCGAGCGACTTCGTGAGCTCGGCTTTGTAGGTGCGAGACAGGTCGGCGGGGCCAGCGGCGCAGCCGATGAAATCGGCGAGGAGCTCGGCCGGTCGTGCCGCTTTCGCAACGGCCACGTAGTACGACTCGAGCGAAGCCTTGACGATCTCGGTCGTCGAACGCCCCGTCTTTTTGCGAATGGCCTCGACCTTCCGGGCGAGGTCCGGGTCGAGCCGGGCGTTGATCCGAAATGTCATACGACCAGTATGACAGAGGCTGCCCCGGCCATCAAACGCCCGAGACGCCGCTCAGCGGAGCTGCAGGTCGACGCGCAGCGCGAGGGGCGTGTCGGGGCCGCGGGCGAGCACGCCCATGTCGGGCGCGTGGCTGGGCACGCCTCCCGAGCGGTACTCTTGGCAGCGATCGAAGAAGGCGCGCGTCGTCTTGGGCATGGGCGTGCGCGCGCGGGTGACGTGAAACACGAGGTCGCGCGCCTGCAGCAAGAGGCGCACGCCCTGCGCCGCGCGGTACAGCTCGGCGGGCGTCGCCGCCGCGGGGTTCGCCGGCAAGATCGGCTCGAAGGCCGCGAGCGCCTCGCCCGCCGTCACCATCGCCGTCCACACGTTGAAGATCTCGGGATCGGTCTGCAGCGTCTCGCACTTCGCCTTCGCGACGGTCGCGAACTCGACGACGAGCGGCTCGAGCCCCGTGAACATGGGCCGCGAACAGAGCGTCTCGATGAGCTCGGCCGCGACGCGATCGACGTCGGTCATCGTCTGCGCGATCTTCACATAGCGGCTCTTGTAGAACTCCTCGATGGGGAACGCGAAGGCCTTGAAGGGCTCGCCCCACAGCTCGTCGATGCCCTCTTCGCCGCTGCGGTGCAGGACCATGCGGCCGAGCTCGAGCGCCTCCTGCAGGTGCTCGCCGCACTGACGCACGAGCTCGTTGTCCGAACGAATCTCGACGCCGAGCGCCTGCAGCTCGACCACCTTCGTGAACACGTCGGTCGCGCGGTTGAACAGCGCGCCCGCGAGCATCGCGCCCTTGACGCGCGCGCGGCGCGGATCGCTCTCGGTCTGGAAGGCGCGCCGCGCCTCTTCGAGGCGGTTGCCGGGGATGTTGATGCCGTGCTCGACGTGGTTGAAGAGCCGCCGCGTGAGCGCCTCGATGAGCCGCTTCTTCGCGAGCAGCGTGTCGGCCGGCGCATCGTACGCCTTGATCCAGTAGCCGTCGTGGTACACGCGCCACTGCCCGTCGATGACCCTCTTCGCGCCCCGGGGAATCGCCTCGTCCATGCCTCGCCTCGTAGCGACGATGCTACGCGCCTGGCACGCGGCCGCGACAGTCAGACCGCGGCTTCGTTCAACAATTTACGGAGCCGAAATCAGCGCGAAATCCACCGGCTAACCGCCGAAATACACCTCGTCGTAGGCGCACGTCGCGTCTTTGTCGGCGGGCTGCGGGTAGTCGACGAGCTGGCCCTCGTAGTTGCGGAGGGTCCATTTGTCGGGGCCGCGCGAGACGACGTAGTCGGGGCCGATGCTCACCTTGCCCATGCCGCCGGGCGTGTCGATCACGAGGTGCGGGATCGCGAGGCCCGAGATGTGGCCGCGCAGCTGCTGCATGAGCTCGATGCCGGTCTCGACCGACGTGCGCAGGTGCGACGTGCCCGCGGCGACGTCGCCCTGGAACAGGTAGTACGGGCGCACGCGGCAACGCAGCAGCTCGGTGAACAGCTTGCGCAGCACCTTCACCGACGAGTTCACGCCGCGCAGGAGCACGGTCTGGTTGCCCATGGGGATGCCGGCGTCGGCGAGCTTCTCGCACGCGGCGCGCGCGAGGGGCGTCAGCTCCTTGGGGTGGTTGAAGTGCGTGTTGATGAAGAGCGGGTGATACTTCTTCAGCATCGCGCACAGCTCGTCGGTCACGCGCATCGGCAGCACGACGGGCACGCGCGTGCCGATGCGAATGATCTCGACGTGGGGGATCGCGCGAAGCGCGCTCACGATCTCTTCGAGGCGCGACGTCGACAGCGTGAGCGGGTCGCCGCCCGAGATGAGGACGTCGCGGATCGCGGGCGTCCGTCGGATGTAGTCGAGCGCCTCGGCGAGGTCGTCCTTCGACATGGGCGCCTCGCCCTTGCCGACGAGGCGGCGCCTGTTGCAGTGGCGGCAGTAGATCGCGCAGCGATCGAGCGCGAGCAGCAGGCAGCGATCGGGGTAGCGGTGGAAGATGCCGGTCGCGGGCGAGTGGCTGTCCTCGCCCAGCGGATCGAGCAAGTCGCCGGGCTCGTTGTGCAGCTCGCGCCCGCGCGGGATGACCTGCATGCGCACGGGGCAGTCGGGCCGGTCCTTGTCGATGAGCGAGAAGTAGTACGGCGTGACGGCGACGCGGAAGTGCCCGGGCGCGGCGTCGAGGCCGGCCTCCTCCTCGGGCGTGAGCGGCAGCCGAGCCGCGATCTCTTCCTTGGTCGAGATGCGGTTGCGCAGCTGCCAACGCCAGTCGATTTCGTCTGTAACAATAGCAAGCGAAGCCGAAAAAGAGGCCAATTGCACCGCCCCGGAATTCACGTTGTACTCACTCATGCCAACTAAAGCCTAAGCAGAACTGCTCCAGAGACACCTGCACAATCTTTTATTGTGTCCGAGCACGCTCCACCCAAGCTGTAGTTTCATTGTTTACTTTTGAATACGAGAAAGTTACTCCCTGCGAAAAAGGACCTTTTGTCAGAGCAAACGGAAGGTTCCTTTGAGCCTCCAGGTTATCGTTCGCAACTATGACCCTACATAGAGTCGCGGCACATTTTACGTCCCTAAGGCGCGCACCTTGAAACGCTAGAGTCCGAAACTCATCTTCAATTTCTTGTGTTTCTTTCTTGCCCCAGATGGGATCGGCCTGCTCTTCGTGCATCCTCGCCTCTAAAGTCTCGAACACTTTCTTTGAGCGGTCGAGCTCCTCAGACGGTGAAAGAAAAGAGTGCGGTTGTTGTACCAGAGAGTCTTTTTCCACAATAGCCTGCCGGGCAACTTGATTCGCCTTCAGAGTAGAAGGCCAAGGAAGCCTTCGGGGTTCTTTAACTGCCTGTTCCGCCTCACCAGATGCTCGATCCTCTTGTGCTGTCAATCTGCGATCCCGACGTTGAAGTCGACTCCGCACGCCCAAGCCTCCGACTACGATCAAGACGAGAAGAAGCGCTGCGCTCAGACGCAACATAGTCGATTACATCCTTAGTTGCCGCAACCCTCAAAATACAAGGCCGAAACGGCACTGTTACCGTCCGCAGTTGAAGGCGGCAACGAACACATGACGACAAGATATCGCGACAATGTAGTTGACGTCGTTCCAATACCGACGTCCTGAGAGGCAGACTGATCACCAACTGACGACGCGCTATAGCTCTGAAAGACACTTCCATCGCTAAACAACGAGTAGAGCGTGCAATTTACATTAGTGGTGCTGTTTCTGTCGTACACCGAGACAATTGGATTGTAATACGAGTTGTAGGAACAGGAACCTCCGCTTGGCGTGGACGACAAATTCACGTCATACGGCACAGCTATGGGGCAAATCACCGTCGCAGATGACGAAGAGCTGTAGTTTGAGATTCCCCATTGGGTCAGGCCTGTAATGCTCTGAGAGCCATTCATTGGCTGACAAAAACTGCCATGGTAGTAATAAAATTTTTGGCTAACAGCCCAAGCGCGAGATACCACACAAAAAACCGCCCCAAAAATTACGACCTTCAGCCACATCGTTTTCATCGCTCTCCTCCAATGTGTTCCCCCCAACATTCGGATCCTAGAGCGAGTCCTATCGGTGAGTCAATCTCATAACCTAAGGACTCGCCCAAACACTACCGGTCTGACTCTATGCCCTCTGCATCTAGTGCTCTCTCTATGCTTGTGTCACTGGGATGAGCGGCATCATCCGTTGTCGCTGAACTGGCCCCGGCGTCAGCCTGATCGGGCGCTTTGTTTTCAGTTAGGACAACCACCATTGCCGTCTGTTGTCCGATCTCGACGTGGTCCTGTCTTGTGTAGCCCGAATAGTCCACATATCCCTCAGTTCCACCAACGACACCAAGCGCGTCGATGGAGATACTGATGGGCGCTGAATATGTCCGGTCCAGACTAACGCTGAAACTTGCAGGAAAAACAATCGGCTCATCAGCTGGATCCCTAGGCACATAGAATGCCCGCGCGTCAATTCCAGCCGAAACAGTGACATATAGCTGATTCGCGAGGATCGTCCTGGGAGCCGCGACCTCCACATACAAAACGGTGTCCGACTTCGCGCAGCCCGCGAAGGACGCGGCGACGAACGCGAGCACGATCAAAGACGACGCGCGCATGTTCAGAACCGGTAGTTCCCGTAGTCCGTCATCGGCAGCGCCTCGGGCTTCGGGCGCAGGAACACGTAGCCCGCGACGCCGCCACCGACGGCGACGACGGCGAGCGTCGTCCACAGCAGCCAGTGCGAGCCGTGGTTCTCGTCGCGCGCGGTCTCCTTCGGCGTCGTGGGCTTCGCCTCGACGAGCAAATTCGGCTCGCCTTGTGCGGGCGGTGGCAGAGGTAGAAACGGCATCGCCTCGGGCTTCGGCGCGGCGGCTGGAGGCGGCGGAGGCGGCGCCGCGGCGACTGGTGGCGGCGGCACAGGGCGTACGGGCGGCGGAACCGGCGCCGTCGAACGCGTGGCTACCGGCGGCGCCGTCGGACGCGCGACGGGCGCGACCACCTTTGCAGGCGGAGGCGCCGCCGGCTTCTCGAGCGTCGCGATGCGCGCCTCGATGTCGGCGCGGTTGGGCGCGCCGGGGAAGCCCTCGAGGAAGCCGCGGTAGTCTTCGGCGGCCTTCGCGTTCTCACCCAGGCGGCGGTAGCACTCGCCGCGGTTGAACAAGACGATCGGGTCGCGCAGCTTCTCGTACGCGGCCGTGTACTCCTTCACGGCCGCCGCGCACTTGCCCTCACCCGCCAGCTCGTTCGCGCGCTTGAGGTTCTGCTTTCCGTCGCCGCCGCCGTGATGCTGACGCGCGGACGCCGGCCCGGCGGCGAGAAGGCACACGAGCAGCACGGCCGCCGGTACTCTCATGCACGTCAAGTTTCGCGTCGCGCCCCTCGGCGCGCAACTTTGCGCGTGTTTAAGGTCGACCGACCTGGTTGCGCCCGAGCCGCCGCACGTACCCCGAGAGCGACTGGATCTTCGGCAGGCTCAACCCAGCGCCGAACGCGGGCATCTGGCCTTTGCCCGCCATGATCGTGCGCTGGATGTCCTCGGTGCGCACGGTCGCGAGGAACGCCGGGTCGTGGAAGTCGCGCACGTTGGGCATCGTCTTGCGGATCTCGGGATCGCCGTGCCCGTCCAGGCCGTGACAGCGCGCGCAGTTCTGCGCGTACATGACCGCGGGATCGATCGGCACAGGCGGGCCCGCGTCGACCTCGCAGGCGGCGAAGCCAGTCGCGACGAGCGCGAGCGCGAGCGCCCGAGCGATGCGCGTCACCCTATTCTCCGCCGTTCGGCGCATCGGGGACGTAGATGGCCTGGCCACCCGCCTGGAAGGCCGCGGCCTTCTCGCGCAGGCCCGCCTCGAGCGCGGCGTCCTCGCCGATCCCCTGCGCCGCCGCGTAGTCGCGCACGTCCTGCGTGATCTTCATCGAGCAGAAGTGCGGCCCGCACATCGAGCAGAAGTGCGCGCCCTTGGCCGCGGGCGCCGGCAGCGTCTCGTCGTGGAAGTCGCGCGCCGTGTCCGGGTCGAGCGACAGGTTGAACTGGTCCTGCCACCGGAACTCGAAGCGCGCCTTGCTGAGCGCGTCGTCGCGCCGCTGCGCGCCCGGGTGGCCCTTGGCGAGGTCGGCCGCGTGCGCCGCGATCTTGTAGGCGATGACGCCGTCCTTGACGTCCTTCTTGTTGGGCAGGCCAAGGTGCTCCTTCGGCGTCACGTAGCACAGCATCGCCGTGCCCGCCGTGCCGATGATCGTCGCGCCGATCGCCGACGTGATGTGGTCGTAGCCGGGCGCGATGTCCGTCACGAGCGGCCCCAGCGTGTAGAAGGGCGCCTCGTGGCAGAGCGTGAGCTGCTTGTCCATGTTCTCTTGGATCTTGTGCAGCGGCACGTGGCCCGGGCCCTCGATCATCACCTGCACGTCGTGCTTCCAGGCGATCTTCGTGAGCTCGCCCAGCGTCTCGAGCTCGCCGAACTGCGCGGCGTCGTTCGCGTCGGCGATGCAGCCGGGCCGCAGCCCGTCGCCCAGCGAGAACGACACGTCGTACTTCTTCATGACGGCGCAGATCTCTTCGAAGTGCGTGTAGAGGAAGTTCTCCTGGTGGTGCGCGAGGCACCACTTCGCCATGATCGAGCCGCCGCGTGACACGATGCCCGTCACGCGCCTCGCCGTGAGCGGCACGTAGCGTAAAAGCACGCCCGCGTGGATCGTGAAGTAGTCCACGCCCTGCTCGGCCTGCTCGACGAGGGTTTGCAGGAAAATATCGATGGTCAGGTCTTCGGCCTTGCCTTTGACCTTCTCGAGCGCCTGGTAGATCGGGACGGTGCCGATCGGCACGGGCGAGTTGCGGATGATCCACTCGCGCGTCTCGTGGATGTTGTCGCCCGTCGACAGGTCCATGACCGTGTCGGCGCCCCAGCGAACGGACCAGCGCAGCTTGTCGACCTCTTCGCCGATCGACGACGACACGGCCGAGTTGCCGATGTTGGCGTTGATCTTCACGAGGAAGTTGCGCCCGATGATCATGGGCTCGGACTCGGGGTGGTTGCGGTTCGCGGGGATGATGGCGCGGCCGCGCGCGACCTCGTCGCGCACGAATTCGGGCGCCACGTTCTCGCGCAGCGCGACGAAGCGCATCTCCTCGGTGATCTCGCCGAGACGCGCGTAGTGCATCTGGCTGAAGTTCACGTCGCCGCGGGCGACACGTCGGTCGATCCACGGCTGCCTGAGCTTGGGCAAGCCAACGTGTAGATCGGCCGCTTGCGGGCCCGACGTGTCGTAGACGTCGAGCGCGGGCTCGTTTCCGCCGTCGACCGTGATGCGACGGACAGGAACACGCAGCTCGCCGTCTTCCAAGTAGACCTTTTGCGACGCCGGCAGGTCGGCGAGCGGCGCCAGTCCCTCGACGGGATCGGCCGTCACCGTGGGCAGCTTCTTCATCTTCGATCTCGCTTCAAAACGAAGGGCTAACTTAACGTGCGTCGCCCTGATTGCAAAGACGCCTGAAAAGTCGGGCGACGCCCGCTCAGTTCCAGTACTTCTGGCTGCGCGTCACGCGCCGCGGGGGCGCGCCGCCGTCGAGGACCTTGTAGCGCTGCCGGCCCGCGCGCAACCGCAGCGCGTGCATCACCTGCCGCACGCCGCCCGGCGCGGCGAGCAGCCAGCCCGCCGCCGCCGCGACGACGGCGCCCGCGACGGCCGCGAGATCGCGCCGCCCCAAGCTCATGAGGATGGCGATCGCCACGAAGAAGATCGCCGTGTGCGTCGCCTTGAAGGCGAGCCCCGGGATGACCTGCGTCGGCACGGGCCCCCACACGCGCGCGAAGGCGACGAACAGCCCGAGGATCGCGAGCGACGGCCCGATGTAGATGCTCTTCGCGCCGAACACGCCTGAGACCAGCGCGATGGCGACGTTGGCGAGCACACCCGCGCCCAGGAACAGGATCAGGAACCGCTTCGTGCCCAGCTTGCGCTCGAGCGAGCCGCCCACGAACCAGATGCCGAGCAGGTCGAGCAGCAGAAACAGCAGCTCGCGCCCGTCGTTCTCGATGTGCAGGAACATCGCCGTGAGCGGCTGCCACGGCGCGTGGAGCAGGTCGGGCGACACCGAGAGCTTCACGAGCATGAGCTCGCGCACCTCGTGCACGAGCAAGAACACGAGGTACAGGAGCACGTTGACGACGAGGATCGCCTTGATCGCGGGCGTCAGACGCGCCGCGAACGGCTGTATCCACGAAGGACCAGACGACGTGTTCGACGACGTGCTCGTTCCGCGACGCCGGGGCAGGTCGCTCATCGCCGACAGCTTAGCTCATGGCGCGCGCGCCGGCATGGCCGCGACGCTCATCCCGGTTCACGGCAGCGGGAACTCGACCTGCGGCGTCGCCTTGGACACGCCGCACGGCAGGAAAAACGACATGTCGCCCGTGCTCGAGAGCAGCACGCTGTTCGCGTCGTAGAGCGCGAACGAAAGCACGTGCGTCTGGCCGCCCGGGACCGACGGCACCGAGCCGGCGTGGTCCGAGCAGTTGAACGTGAAGATGTGATTGTCGTCGTCGACGCGCATGTCGACCTCGTCGCCGGGCGCGCACTCGACCACCTGGCCGCCCTGCGTGAGGACCCACGACGTCTGGATCTCCCCGTCGTAGCAGGCGCCCCCGGAGTCCGAACCGCCACAGCCGGGGACGAGCGCGCCCGCCGCCGCGAGCGCGACGGCCGCGAGCCCGGTGCGGAGCCGAGCGGGGAGCGTGATCTTGTTCGTGTCGGTCGTCGTCATGGTCTCTCCTTAGGTTCTCGGGCGTCACGGACGGGCGCAGACCCCGGAATTATTCTGGCCACCGCATTCTTGGGCGCAGCCCACATCTAGCAAGAACGCCTCCACCTCCGTGGGCTGCCCGCGCACGACCGACCGGTAGACGGGATCGGGCGCGACGTCGCGCGGCAGATCCACGCCGTCGGGCCCCACGGCGACGATGCTGATGCCGTAGGTCTCGCCGGGCTTGGTCTCGGGGATGTCGAAGGGCGTCGCGCCGGTCTTGCGCTGACACGAGAACTCGCACTGGGCTTGGCCGGCACACGGTGTGGTGCCGTCGATCGAGCCTCCTTTGCCGACGAGATCGATGCGGACCTTCGCGATCGCTGGGTTCGCGCAGCTGCAGTCGGTGATGGCGCGGCCGTTGGCGTGAACCTCCCAGCTGACCTCGACGGCGCCGCCGTTGATCTGCACGCAGCCGGCCGTCGACGCCAACGCGACGAAGCCGGCGAAGACCGCGAAAAGGAAGGCGGGAACGGCCGAGACCCGTGTCAAACTGCGGCCCCAACCCCGCCAAGGAGGCTCCCTGCTCATGCAGCTCCTGATATTACAGGCCGGCGCCGGCGAAGCGCGACTGGACATTCTGCAGCTCATCCTCGGCGCGTCGCCCGTCGTCAAGGGCGTGCTCGCGCTCTTGATCCTCATGTCGCTCGCGTCGTGGTTCGTCATCGGCTCGAAGACGCTCTTCCTCTCCAACGCGGCCTCGCGGTCCGCGAAGTTCCAGGACGCGTTCTGGAAGACGGGCCGCCTCGACGAGATCTGGCGCATCAGCGAGGCGTCGCCACCGTCACCAGTCAGTGAGGTGTTCCGCGCTGGTTACACCGAGCTCGCCAAGTTGCAGAAGCGCCGGCAAGAGGCGCCCGACGCCGCGAGCGAAGAGCTGCTCGGCGACATCGAGAGCGTGCAGCGCGCGCTCGACCGCGCGCGCACCGTCGCCATCACCGACATGGAGAGCCGCGTGCCGCTGCTGGGCACGACGGCGAGCGCCGGCCCGTTCATCGGCCTCTTCGGCACGGTGTGGGGCATCATGAACTCGTTCCGCAACATCGGCGCGAAGGGCGCCGCCAACCTCGCGACCGTCGCGCCCGGCATCGCCGAGGCGCTCGTCACGACGGCGATCGGCCTCATGGCGGCCATCCCCGCCGTCATGGCCTACAACTACCTGTCGCGACGGATCCGCGTGCTGTCGGCGGAGATGGAGACCTTCTCGAGCGACTTCCTCAACATCGTGCGGCGGAGGTTCTTCTAGCCATGGCGATGTCGACGGGCGGCGGAGGCGGCGCGACCCTGACGGAGATCAACGTCACCCCGTTGGTCGACGTCATGCTCGTGCTCCTCATCATCTTCATGGTGACGGCGCCGATGCTGCAGACGGGCGTCGACGTCGATCTGCCGCAGGCGAAGGCGCAGACGATCCCCGACGACGAGGGCAAGCTGATCCTCACGGTGACGAAGGACAAGCGCGTGTTCCTCGGCAAGCTGCAGATCGCGTGGGACGACGTCGAGAAGACGCTGAAGAACAACGCCAAGCTCAACGCCGACCACGAGCTGTACCTGCACGCCGACAAGAACCTGCTCTACGGCGACGTCGTGAAGATCATGGCCGCCGTCAAACAGGCGGGCGTCGACAAGCTCGGCATGGTGACGGACCCGCTCGAGTAGGCGATGGTCGAGCCGACGAGCAGACACGGCATGCGGCGCGCGTCGGGGCGGGGCCTGCCGGGCCTCGTCATCACGATCGCGCTCCACGGCGGCATCCTCGCCGCCGTCGCCGTCGCGGGCAGCAAGGAAGAGCCGCCGCTCATCGTGAGCCACGACTTCGTCGTCGCCGAGATGGTGAAGCTGGGCAAGCCGCGCGAGAAGTTCTGGCTGCCGCGCATCCAGCAGCCGGCGCGCGCCGAGGCGCCGCCGCAGACGCTGAAGGTCGCCGAGGATCCGAACGCCGCGGCCGCGCCCAAAGAGGCGCCGCGGCCCGACGACCCGAAGATCTCGAAGGACTTGAAGCGCGCGCTCGATCGCGCGCGCAAGCTCGAGGCGCTCGCGACGCCCGACGAGCCCGACGAAGGCTCGGCGACGGGCAGCAAGCTCGGCACGTCGAACCGCGAGATCGGCGATCAGTACCAGGCGCAGGTCGTGGGCATGCTCCACCAGAACTACAACTTCCCCGCGGGCATCAACGTGGATCAGATCAACAACCCGCCCGAGATCGCGTTCCACATCGGCGGCGACGGCACGATCGCCGACGTGCACCTCACGAAGCCTTCGGGCAACTCGTTCGTCGACGACGCGTGCGTCGACGCCGCGAAGCTCACGGCCAAGCTGCCGCCACCGCCCGCGGGCGTCCGTGGTATGAGGGTCCAGTGCGAAAAGTGACGCGGCGGTTGCTCTTGCTGGGAGCGGCGGCGCTCCTTTCGATCTCGTCCACCTCGTCGAGGGCGCGCGCGCAATCGGCCGACGACGACCTGCCGGCCGTGCGCCTCTCGGGCGCGGGCGTCGAGCTCATGAAGCTCGGTCTGCCTCGCGTCGAGGGTGACCAAGGCGGATCGACCGGCGCGGGCGAGACGCTCACGAAGGACCTCGACATGACGGGGCTCTTCCAGGTGCTCGATCCGTCGTCGTTCCCGGCGCAGCTGCAGGGCGAGGGCCTCGGCTTCTCGTCCGCGCTGTGGACGCAGGTCGGCGCGCAGGCCGTCGTGAAGATGCGCGTGTCGGGCGGGCAAGTCGAAGGGCGCGTCTACGTCGTCGCGCGCGGCGACACGGCGCAGCTGTCGAAGGTCTACAGCGCCGCCGACGTGCGCGACGCCGTCCACCAGTTCGCCAACGACGTCGTCAAATCGTTCACGGGGCAGCCCGGCATCTTCGGGTCACGCATCGCGCTCGCGCTCACGGGCAAAGGCTCGCACGAGATCGCCGTCGTCGACGCCGACGGCGGGCGCATGTCGGTCGTGACGAAGATGGGCTCCGATTGCTTGCTGCCGGCGTTCTCGCCCAGCGGCGGCGAGATCGCCTTCACGTCGTACCTGCGCAACAACCCCGACCTCTACATCGTCTCGGCGGGCGGCGGCCGCGCGCGGCGGACGTCGAAGTGGCCCGGCCTCAACACGGGCGCGGCGTGGGCGCCGAACGGCGGCCTCGCGCTCACGCTGTCGCACGAGGGCAACGCCGAGCTCTACCGCATCGGAACCGACGGGGCGGTGCAGGCGCGGCTCACGTCGAACCCCGCGATCGACAGCTCGCCGTCGTTCTCGCCCGACGGCTCGCAGATCGCGTTCGTGTCGAACCGCGGCGGCTCGCCGCAGATCTACGTCATGCCCGCGGGCGGCGGCGCGCCGAAGCGCGTGACGTTCCAGGGCAAGTACAACCAGACGCCGCGCTGGAGCCCGCGCGCCGACAAGCCGCAGATCGCCTTCACGGGCCGCGACGAGCGCGGCGTGTTCGACGTGTTCATCCTCGACGTCCGCTCGGGGCGCGTCGATCGCGTCACGCAGGGCAAAGGCTCGAACCTCGACCCGACGTGGTCGCCCGACGGCAAGCTCCTCGCCTACGTGTCGAGCCGCGGCGGCCTCTTCGTGCAAAACCCCGAGACGCACCACGAGGTCCAGGTGTGGCGCGGCAGCGCCTCGTCGCCCAGCTGGGGCCCGGCGCCGAAACGCTAGCCGTGGCCGCGCGGACGCTCGCGACGATCGACGTCGGCACGAACACGACGCTGCTGCTCGTCGCGCGCGTCGACGACGACGGCGCGATCACCGTGCTGGACGAGCGCGCCGAGATCACGCGCCTCGGGCGCGGCATCGGTCACGACGGAGCGCTCGGAGCGGAGGGCATCGCCAAGACGCTCGAGGCGCTGCGCGGCTACGCGGAGATCATCCGTGCGCGCGGCGCCCGCGTCGCCGCCATCGGCACCGAGGGCCTGCGCCGAGCGAGCAACGCCGCCGATTTCCTGGGCCCCGCCGCCGAGATCTTGGGCGCGCCGATCGAGGTGATCGCCGGCGACCGCGAGGCCGCCCTCACCTTCCGCGCCGCGGCCGAGTCGTTCCCCGACGAGGCGCGCGCGCGCACGCTCGTCGTCGTCGACATCGGCGGCGGCTCGACGGAGATCATCATCGCCGAGCGGGGCGCCGTCCGCTTTCGCACGAGCCTGCCGCTCGGCTCGGTGCGCCTGACCGAGAAGCACGTCCGCCCCGATCCGACTTCTCCCTCTTCGCCCGACGAGCGCGAGGCGATCGCGCGCGAGGTCGACGCCGCGCTCGCCGCCGTGCCGTGGCCCCGCGACGCGCGCCCGCTGCTCGTGGGCGTCGCCGGCACGGTGACGTCGCTGGCGGCGATGGCGCTCGCGCTCGCGACGTACGATCCCGCGCGCGTCCACGGCTTCGATCTGTCGCTGCCCGCGCTCGACGGCGAGATCGCGCGCCTCGCGGCGGCGACGCAGGCCGAGCGCGAGCGCTTCGTGGGCCTCGACCCGCGCCGCGCCGACGTCATCCTCGCGGGGGCAATCCTGCTCGGCCGCCTCGCGCGCGCCGCCGGCGTCGAGGCGATCCGCGTGAGCGACCGCGGCATCCGCTGGGGCCTGCTCTACGAGCTGCGCGACGGTTGAGAAGGGGGGACCGCCTGGCGCCTTCGGCGTTGGCTTGCACGGCCCAGGCATCTCGCGCCTCTGCGTCCCCCCTTGCCCCCGCTGGCCGCCGCGGCGAAGCCGCGTCGTCCAGCCATTCCCGCCCTTGCTGAGGGCCCCCACCGACGATATTTTGCCCTCGTGACGTCTCAACGGCCCGCGGTCTTCGCGCTTCTGGCCTCGTTTGCGACGCTCTCCCTCGGGGGCGCCGGCTGCCGCGTCAAGGGCGCCGCCATCACGTCGCCCTTCGCCGACGACTTCGAGCGCGCCGAGCTCGGCCAGGCCTGGAACGCGACCAGCCCCGACTACAAGATCGTGGGCGGCAAGCTCGAGGTCTCGAACGCCTACAACCACCCGGCGTGGCTGAAACAGCAGCTCCCCAAGGACGCCGTCATCGAGCTGGACGTCTCGTCGAAGAGCCCGGCGGGCGACATCAAGATCGAGCTCTACGGCGACGGCGAGTCCTTCGCGCGCGAAAAGGGCGCCTACACGTCGACCGGCTACGTCCTCATCTTCGGCGGCTGGCACAACAGCCTGTCGGTGCTGTGCCGCCTCGAAGAGCACGGCGACGGCCGCAAGATGCAGCGCAACGACATGCACGTCGAGGTGGGCAAGACCTACCACTGGACGGTCACGCGCCGCGGGGGCACGATCGACTGGAAGATCGATGGCCAGCCCTTCCTCGCGTGGACCGATCCCGCGCCGCTGGGCGGTACAGGGCACGAGTACTTCGCGCTCAATGACTGGGAGAGCGACGTGACCGTCGACAACCTCCGGATCTCGCCTCTACCAGCGCCTTAACCGTGGAACCTCCGCCGGCATCGACGTTCGACCTCGCCGCCGCCCTCGCGCGGCTCGAGCGGCGCAAGTCGGCGCTCATCTACACGCACGACAACCCCGATCCCGATTCGCTCGCGGCGGCGCTGGGCCTCGGCCGCCTCTTCGAGCACGAGTTCGGCGCGCGCGTCACGATCACCCACGGCGGCATCGTCGGCCGCGCGCAGAACCGCGCCATGGTCGATACGCTCAAGCTGCCGCTCGTGCCCGCGGAACGCGTCGCCGCGCCGTTGTTCGAGATCATCGCGCTCGTCGACAGCCAGCCCGAGACGGGCAACAACTCGCTGCCGCTCGATCACCGCATCGACGTCGTCGTCGATCACCACCCGCCGCGCCCCGGCAGCGCGCGCGCCGCGTGGTGCGACATCCGCCCCGAGCTGGGGGCGACGTCGACGATCGTCTTCAGCTACCTGACCGAGCGGCGCGTGCCTATCGACGCCCCGCTCGCGACGGCCGTGTTCTTCGCGCTGCGCACGGAGACGCGCGATCTCGGGCGCGAGTCGACGGAGGCCGAGCGGCGCGCCTACCTCGAGCTCGTGCCGCGCGTCGACCACGCGATGCTCTACCGCATGACGCACCCGAAAGTGCCGCGCGAGCACTTCGCGGCGCTCGACCGCGCGCTGCGCTCGGCGCAGGTCTATGGCGACGTCGTCGCCGTCAACCTGGGCGCGCTCGGCTACCCCGACCTCGTCGCCGAGATCGCCGACCTCATGCTCGCCTACGAGGGCGCGCGCTATGTGCTGTGCATCGGTCAGTACGAAGGGGCCGCCTACCTGTCGCTGCGCACCGAAGCGAGCGACGCGCGCGCCGGCAAGATCATGCGCGAGATCGTCAGCACCGACGGCGCCGCCGGCGGCCACGGCACGATGGCGGGCGCGCGCCTCTTCGCGCCCATCACGTCCGACCAGATGTTGCAGAAGATCTTCCTCGAGATCGTGCAGCGTCTGCGCAACACCCTCGGCCACGAGCCCGTCGCCGGCCAACCGTTGCTGCGCCCGCAAGGCCCGCGCAACGCGAAGACCCTCAGCGGCCGCCCGCGCCCACCGGGCCGCTAGACTAGACGACGCGGGCCACGGGCGCCGCGCCCACGATCGAGCCCGACGCGCCGTCGCGGCCGAGGACGACGTAGATGCCGATCGCCATGAACAGCAGCGCGCCGACGCAGACGATCACCACGCGGCGGCGGATGCGCGACCGGATCTCGCTCTTGACGCGCGTGCGCCTGCGGACGCGGCGACGTTCGACCGTCCGGTGTTCACCCGAGGGTTCGCGCGCCCACGCCACGGACTGGTCGACCAGGGGGCCTTTGCCGTTGCGGTCCAAAGCGACGCGTCCAGCGTAACGGCAAACGCAAATCCTTGCCACCGCCCGACTGGTCGGCGGTGACGCAGGCCGGCGAGCGCGATCGGGCTCTACTGGATCTTGAGGGCGAGGATGAGCCCCCAGACGACCAGCGAAATGATCGAAGCCGACACGAGCGCGACGATCGTGCGCTTGCGCTCCTGCGGAGCGAGCGACGAGGGCATCACGGCGGCGTTCGATTTGTCGTTCATCATCTGCGAAGTGATGACATCGGCCGCGGGCGCGAATCCTTGACGGGATTTCGACGACGGATCGATCACCGAAGATTCGTGGGCGGGCGACACCCTAGGTGGTGCTTTGAAAGGCATGTTTTGAGCTGGCGACGGCCGGCATCGTAGGCCTCGACATGCGAGTGCGCAAGACGACGATCGTCCTATTGCGTGTATTTCTCGTCGAGAGTCAGTGCCAGATCGGTGTCGCGAGGATGCGAGAACTTCTCGCGCGTGCTCCGTTGCTCGCGCGCCACGTCGTCGCCCCCGTCCCTTGGGGCGGGGCCGGGCGCGTGCGTCACTTGCGCGGCAGGGTCCCGTTGCGATCGATCGGCAAGGTGCCGCGCTCGAGGCGCGCGAGGATCGCGGCGTACATCTTGTCGACCTTCTCGTGCATGTGCGCGATCTGCAGCTCGGCCTTGACGTTCACTTCGTACTCGATGTCGTTGCGCACCCGGTCGCGCGCGACCTGACGGTTCTGGCTCAGC
This sequence comes from Polyangia bacterium, assembly GCA_035549075.1. GTDB lineage: Bacteria > Myxococcota_A > Polyangia > Fen-1088 > Fen-1088 > DASZFV01. The sequence goes on from DASZRT010000054.1 coordinate 27,409, forward strand.
AGGACGAAGACCGAGAGGATGATCGCCTCGAGCGAGACGGCCATCGTGAGCAGGCCGAACGGGTACTCGTCCCAACCGCCCCAGCGCGAGTGCCCGAGCGGGCCGACATTGAGGCCGATCCAGATCGCGAAGACGCCGAGGTGGATGAAGAGAAACGGCAGGCTGCCACTGAACTCGGAGATCCAGTCGGCGACGCGCATGACCGTCGTGCGGCGATCCTCGGTCTCGATGTTCGGGTTGCGCGAGGCCGTGTGGCGCAGGAGGCCGACCGTCGTGCGCTGACGCTCGCCCGCGGCCGCGAGCAGGCTCATCGCCGCGACGGGGCTCGCCGCGACCAGCTCTTCCAGATCGCCGCGATCGACGACGAGCGCCTCGAGATCCTGCTTCACGAGCGCCGACGTCGTGCGCGCGCCGCCGTCGAGCAGCGAGATCTCGCCGAAGAACTGCCCCGGTCCGACGGTCTCGAGCGTGATGTGGTCGCCCGTGTCGTTCTTGAAGTACAGCTCGACGATGCCCTTGCGGATGACGTACATCGAGCCGCCGGGATCGCCGTGGCTGAACATCTCGGTGCCGGCCTCCACGGTCTCGACGTCGATGCGCGCCGCGAGCGAAGCGCGATCGGCCTCCGAGAGGCGGTGGAAGAGCGGAACCTCGGCGAGGATGTCGACGTCGGTGGGCAAGTGGGCCTCGAAGGGCCCCACTATACCCGCAGGGTCTTCATCCTCGCAGGGGCGTCGCCTTCAGCGACCTTTGACCTGGCACGAGCCGCCGTGGATGGCGTGCCAGTTCTGGTGGTACTCCTCGGCGCGGTAAAACGGCGGCGCCGGGTTCACGACGGCCGTGACGATCTTGTCGTTCTTGAAGCGCGGCTGCTTCGACAGCTCGGCGATGTAGGCCGTCGCCTCTTTCTGCTGCTGCGGCGAGCTCGCGAAGATCACCGAACGGTAGTTCGAGCCGACGTCGGGCCCCTGGCGATCGACCGTCGTCGGGTCGTGGTTGTCGAAGAAGACCTTGAGCAGGTCGTGGTACGAGACGCGCGCCGGATCGTACGTCACCTTCACGGTCTCGGCGTGGCCCGTCGTGTGCGACGAGACCTGCTCGTAGGTGGGGTTCGCGGTCTTGCCGCCCTGGTAGCCGGACTCGGCGTCCATGACGCCGGGGATCTGCTCGAAGACATCCTCGACGCCCCAGAAGCAGCCGCCCGCGAAGTAGGCGACCTCGGACTTCACGGGCAGCGACTCGGGCGGCAGCGGCGTGCCCTCGGGGATGAACTTCAGCGAGGCCGAGTTCACGCAGTAGCGCTTGCCCGTGGGCGGCGGGCCGTCGTCGAAGACGTGGCCGAGGTGCGCGCCCGAGCGCGCGTCGACGATCTCGGTGCGCTTCATGCCGAGCGTGTCGTCGGTGTGCTCGATGATGTGGTCGGGCGAGATCGGGTCGAAGAAAGACGGCCAGCCCGTGCCCGAGTCGAACTTCTGCGTCGAGCGGAACAGCGGCAAGCCTCCCACGACCGAGACGTACGTTCCCGGCCCATGGTTCTTGTGCATCGCCGTGCAGAACGGGCGCTCGGTGTCGGCGTGGAGCGTCACGCGCTCCTGCTCGGGCGTGAGCGTCTTCGCGATCTCGGCGATGCGCGCCTTCGACAGCGGCGTGATGTCGTAGCCCGCAGCCGAATACTTCGGGAAACCCGGCGGGTGCTCGCGGAGCGTCGACTCCGAGCTCGTTCCACCGGACGGGCGGGCGCTCGACCCGCCCCAGGCGACCCAGGCCGCGAGACCCACGGTCAGGACGGCCGGCAACCACACGATGATCTTCATGCCTGGCTTACGCATGCGCCGGCGTTCAGGTTACGACGCGCAGCTTGCACTCGGCACGAACGGCTGTTCGACGCGGCTTTGCCGCGGCGAACAGCGGGGGCCAGGGGGGACGCAGAGGCGCCAGATCGAGCTCGCCCAGCAGCCCATCGCCGAAGGCGCCGGCCGGTCCCCCCTACTATCAGATCGCGTCGTTGCCCTTCTCGCCGGTGCGGATGCGGATGGCCTCTTCGATGTTGGTCACGAAGATCTTGCCGTCGCCGATCTTGCCCGTCTTCGCGGCCGTCGTGATGGCCGTGACGACGTCGTTGGCGAGGTTGTCGGGCACGACGATCTCGATGCGGATCTTCGGCACGAAGTCGACGACGTAGGCCGAGCCCCGGTAGACCTCGGGCTTGCCGCCCGTGCGGCCGAAGCCTTTGACCTCGTACACGGTCATGCCGGTCACGCCGGCCTCACGGACTCGGTCGCGAACCTCGTCCAGCTTGAACGGCTTGATGATGGCCTCGATCTTTTTCATTCTCGCTCCTTTGCTCGCCGGGGTTCGACCTGCCGCCCGGGAGCGCTGAACTGCGTTGCATCGATTCGGACGGTGACTTCGTAACCGGCGAAGAGGGAAGAGCCTCGAGGCTCCAGCGTCGTCCGCTCTCGTCGGAGCGTCGTCGCGCGCATCGTTTTCGAGGTTTTTCTCAACGGGCTCTCAGCGAACCGTCGGACCGCTTCGGGTCGGGCGGTTCGCCGAGAGCCCGAAGGCTCTCGGCAAGGGACGCGGGAGCGCCCCTTCAGGCGTGGACTAGTACGCCTTGGCCGGCACCGGCGCGCCCGCGGGCTCCGCCGAAGCCATGCTCATCGACGACACGCCGCCCAGCTGCTCCGGGTAGGCCGTGCCACCGTGCTCGTGCAGGTCGAGGCCCTCGAGCTCGCCCTCCTTCGAGACGCGGAGGCCGATCGTGAACTTCGTGAGGTACATGAGCGCCATCGCGATGACGAACGTCGCGACGGTGATGACCGCCGAGCCGATCGCCTGGGCGATGAGCTGGTTCGCGCCGCCGCCGTAGAAGAGACCGGTGACGACCGAGCCCGCCGAGTTGTCCGCGCCCGTCGGCGTCGGCGCGCCGTACTGACCGGTCGCGAAGAGGCCGAGCGAGAGCGTCCCCCAGATGCCGTTGGCGCCGTGGACGGCGACAGCGCCGACCGGGTCGTCGATGCGGAGGTACTCCATGAGGTCGCAGGTGAGCGCGCAGACCGGACCCGAGATGGCGCCGATCATGATCGCGCCGAACGGCGAGACCCAGTAGCACGGGCAGGTGATGGCCACGAGGCCGGCGAGGAAGCCGTTGATCGTCATGCCGCAGTCCCACACCTTGTTGCGCGGGTACATGAAGAACATGGCCGACAGGCCGCCCGCGCAGGCTGCGAGCGTCGTGTTCGCGGCGACGCGGCCGATGCCCGAGGCGTCCATCGCCGAGAGCGTCGAGCCCGGGTTGAAGCCGTACCACCCGAACCAGAGGATGACGCCGCCGACGGCCGCGATCGTCATGTCGTGGCCCGGCATGGGGCCGCCGCCGTCACGCTTGAACTTGCGGCCGAGGCGCGGCCCGAGAACGATCGCGCCAGCGAGCGAGATGAAGCCGCCGATCGTGTGGACGACCGTCGAGCCGGCGAAGTCGTGGAACGCGGCCGGGTGGATCGTGTTGAGCCAGCCGTCCGGACCCCACGCCCAGTGGCCGAGGATCGGGTAGATGAAGCCCGAGACGCCCACCGAGTACATGAGGTCGCCCCAGAAGCCGCAGCGGCCGATCATGGCGCCCGACGTGATCGTCGAGCACGTGTCGGCGAACGCGTACTGGAAGAGGAAGAACGCCAGCATCGCGATGCCCGTCGAGCCGAAGGTCTCCGGCGCGCCGTGCAAGAAGAAGTACTGGTGGCCGATGAAGCCATTCCCCGTGCCGAACATGAACGCGAAGCCGAACGCCCAGAAGAGCAGGCCGCACAGACAAGTGTCGACGATGCCCTCGAGGAGGACGTTCACGGTCTCACGCGTCCGGGCGAACCCGGCCTCGAGGAACATGAAGCCCGCCTGCATGAAGAAGACGAGGAACGCCGTGACGCAGACCCACATCGTGTTGATCGGGTTCACGTAGGCGGGTGGCGGCGCGTCGTCAGCGAACGCCGGGTGGCCGAAGTAGGCCGGGATGCCCGCGACGATCGCGAGCAGCAGCGCGATGCCGATCGCCTTGCCGCCGAGCAGCGCGTAGAACACGCGCCGGCGCTCGGGCGCCTTCATTCCGTCAATGAACCTTCTGATCACGGATGCTCCTCCTGGTGTTCCGTGGGCCGTCCCCAGCGCCGCGGTGTTCGTCGTTGCTCCAAAACCTCGCATCAGTTCGTCCCTCCGGCAGGTTGATGTAATTGCATCTTGCAGAAGTCTTGTTGCCGCGAGATTTCGTCGACGTAAGTTCCGAGTTAAATCGACCACCGCGCCCTACACGTCGTGACATCGCGCGATTTTTGCGTTTTTTCCCGAGAAAAACAGCGATCCGCGCGCGCGCCTCGCGAGCGCGCGACGACGAGCGTCACACGAGTTACGTCGGATACCCGTCGAGGAAACGTGTCGTTAACAGCCCAATTGGTACGGTCGCAGGCGCGATGTCTCGGCGCTCGTCGCGGCACACCTTCGAAGATCCCGCGGCGCGCGTGGGCGCGCTCGCGACGGCGATCGAGCGGCACTTGCCGCTGCGGCCCGAGGAGGTCCCCGCCGTGCTCGCGGCGATCGGCGCGCCCGTGCGCGACGTCGACGAGCTCGTGCTCTTCTTCAAGGACACGGGGCGCGCGGCGCCGTTTCGCTTCGTCCGCCGCGGCGGCGCGCAGATCCTCGTCGCGCCGACGGCGCTCGCCGCGTCGGAGGCCGTGCTCATGGAGGCGAGCCACCTCGTCTTTCATTGGGGGCTCTGCACCGTCGAGATGATCGGTGAGCGGCTCGGCTCGCTCGCGAAGCCGACGCTGCCCGACGTCGCCGTCGCGCGCGTGCTCGCGTCGATCCCGCGCTTGCGCTGGCTCGACGACGCGCGCCGCTGGTTCTCGTTCGTGGGCTCGCGCAGCCGCATGCGCGCCGCCGTCGGGAAAGTGTTCGGCGTGTTCAACGTCGTCGCGCTCGCCGATCTGACGGCGGCGCTCGGCAAGCGCCTCAAGGCGCTCGAACTCGCGCCGCATACGGCGATCCGCACGTATTTGTCGCAAGTCGCGGGCTGCGAGCTCGACGGCGACGTCGTGCGCGCGGGCGCCGGGCTCGCGCGCGCGCCGCTCGATCGCGGCGAGCGCGCCGTCGTCGATCTGATTGCGAGCCACGGCGGCGTCCTCGCGCGCGGAAAACTGCATCACCTCGCCGAGGCGGCGGGCCTGCGCCTCGCCGCCGTCCGACAGATCATCCTCACCTCGCCGCTCGTGCTAGCGAACGATCTCGAGCTGCGGCTCGTCGGCGCCTAGCGCGGCGCTGCGCCGACTTCTACGTGAACGTTCCCGTGGACGTGGTCGTGGTCGTACACGCCGTCGTAGTCGTAGTCGTGCACCTGGACGCGCTCGCGAGACGTTGGACGAACACGACAGCGACCACGTCAGCGTCTACGACCACGTTCACGACTTCTTGAGTCGTGCTGTGGAGCGCTCAGGCGCGTTGGTTTCTAAAGCGCGCGACGTGCGCCGCTTCGGGGTTCACGCGGACGCTGCCGGCGTCGGCGTCGACGACGAGCAGATCGCCCGGGTGGACCCACGCGAAGAGGCCGGCGACGCCAGCGACGAGCGGGACGCCGGCGGCGCGCGCGAGCGCGGCGGGCGCGCTCGCCTCGGCCAGCGGACCTTCCGCGACGAGCGCCGAGACGCCACGCGCGAGCGCGTGCGCCGCGAGGAAGCCGCGCAAGCGCTCGGAGATGAGGATGTCGCCGGGACGCACGAGCGTCTGGCCCGTGATGGCGGCGTGGACGATCACGCAGAGATCTTCGATCTCGGCGGCGCGCGCCGCCATGAGCTCTTCGGTCGCGGGGTCGCCGCCCGCGGCCGTGAAGGCGACGCGCGCGTACTCGCGTGCGAGCTCGGACATGCTCTTGAGCGGCGACGGGCCCGCGGCAGCGGCGGCGAGGCGTTCACGGAAGCGGCGATCGTCGAGGATGAACGCGAGGCTCTCCAACTCACGCGCGGCTTCGCCCGTGGCGTTGGCCGAGGCCTTGCGCGCGTTGAAGTCGGCGGCGAGGCGCTCGAAGGCGGAGTCGACGGTGACGCCGCCCGTGGGCGCGGGCGCCGTGCCGCGCGCGAGCGCCGCGAGCGTCGGCACGACGTGCGAGCGGCCCATGGCGGCGCCGCGCACGAGCGCCGCGCCCAGCAAACGAACGCTGGCGCGACCCGCGGGCGCCTGCGCGCGCGCGCGTTCTTCGGCGCGCTCGAGCGCGTGGTTGATGACGGCGGCGAGCGCCGTCGCCAGCACGACCTCTTCGCTGCCGAACTCGCGATCGGGCCCGCGCTGAAGCACGAGCACGGCGGCCGCCGCGCCCGCGCGCACGACCGGGACGGCGAGCAGAACGGGGAAGCGCTCTTCGCCGAGGCCCGGGATGTACTTGAAGTGCTCGTCGCGATCGGCGACGGCGACCGACACGGGCAACAGCTTCTCCGCGACGAAGCCGGTGATGCCCTCGCCCTGGCGCAGGTGAACGCGCCCGACGGACTCCGCGGGGAAACCGACGTTGCCGCGCATCGTGAAGACGGCGGCGCCCGATTCGTCCGTCTCGCCGGCGGCGCGCACGTAGATGCTCACGACCTCGGCGGCGGCGATCGCCGACACGTCGGCGCACATCTGCGCGAGCACTTCGCCGAGCGGGCGCGGCTGACCCGCGGCTTCGATGAGGCGGAAGATGCCATCGAGGCTGCGGTCGCCACGCTCGTGCACCTGCACCGAACGATTTCGATCGGGGGCGGTCAACATCGACTCCGATTGTGGCGCGGAGCCGGTTTCCGGCGGGTTTCGCACGCGTAAAAGGTGAGCGCGCGCCTACTGTTGGGGCGAAGCGGGAACGCGCGGCGCTTCGTCTTTGGGTTGCGCTTGCGCTTGCGCCTGCGTCGCCGGCTCGCCCGCCGCGGCGCCGTCTTCACGCGGCGTCGCGACGACGCCCGAGATGCCGTCGCGCACGTCGACGCACGCGAACGCGACCTCGTCGACGACGTGCGTGAGGAGATCGTGAATCGACGATGGCTGCACGTCGTGTTGCCGCTCGGCGAGCCACGCGTCGAGCGCCGTGAGCCGCGCGAGCGGCGCGCGTCCGACCCCCGACGAGTCCGGCCAGATGCGTCGCATGAGCCCGACGGCCGAGCGCACGCAGTAACGAAGCGAGCGCGGGAAGCGCTCCTCGAACAGCAAAAACGAAACCGCCTCGGCGCCCGCGACGCGTCCCTTGTGGACGCGCATGAAGGCCTCGAAGCCCGAGCACGTGCGCAGCAGCGACAGCCACAGCGCCGTTTGGACGATTTGATGCTTCCCCGATCCGTCGTCATCGAGGAGGTAGTGATGCATGTCGAGGATGCGCGCCGTCTGTCCGATGCGCTCGAGCAGCACGCCCAACCACAAGATGTCCATGGGCGTGTCGTGCAGCATCGTGCTGCGCACGAGCCCGAGGTTGAGCTGCGTCGCGCGCCGCACCTGCCGGTAGATCTCGTCGCGGTCGTTGACGTAGAGGCGCTGCGCCTCCTCGCTCACGAACCACAAGTAGAGCTCGTTCGTCGCCTGCCAAATGTCGAGCGACAGCACCTCGCGGATCGACCTCGCGCTCTCGCGCGCGCCCCAGATCGAGTTGCGGATCGAGACGGCGTTCTCGGGCGCCCACGTCATGTAGCGCTGGACGACGTCGCCCGCGCCCGCCGCCTTGTCGCCGAAGCGCTCGACGAAATCGGGGAACTGACCCGACACCGTGACGACCGGCCGCCAGCACGCCGCCGTCGGCATCTCGGCGTCGAAGGCGAGCGACCGTGTGACCTGCAGCAGGCGCGCCGTGCTCTCGGCTCTGTCGAGGTAGCGCCCGACCCAGAAGCAGTGATCGGCGACGCGAGAGATCACGCGTAGCCTCCGCTCCCGCTGCCGACCTGCACCCAAGTGTCCTTCGAGCCGCCGCCCTGGCTCGAGTTCACGACGTACGAGCCGGCGCGCAACGCGACGCGCGTGAGCCCGCCCGGCAAGACCCAGCGCCCCGGCACCGCCGAAGACGAGCTAGTCGACGAGCTTCCCGAGCGCGTCGCCAGGATGTACGGCCGCAGGTCGACGCGCCTCGGCTCGAGGCGCTTGTTCTCGGGCACCCACGTCGGGCACGTCGACAGCTCGACCCGGTGCTGGGCGATGTACTTGCGCGGGTCGGCCAGCACGAGGCTTCTGAACTTGTCGCGCTCGGCCTGCGACGCCTGCGGGCCCATGAGCATGCCGTAGCCGCCCGCCTCGTCGACGGCTTTGACGACGAGCTCGGCGAGGTGCTCGACGACGTAGTCGCGATCGTCGCGGCGCGCGCACACGAACGTCGGCACCTGCTCGATGATCGGCTCTTCCTTCAAGAAGAACTTGATGAGATCCGGGACAAATGGATAGATGGCCTTGTCGTCGGCGACGCCGTTGCCGGGCGCGTTGGCGAGCGCGACGCGCCCCTTGGCCCACGCACGCATGAGGCCGGGCACGCCCAGCAAGCTGTCGGGCCGGAAGAACTCGGGATCGAGGAACGCGTCGTCCGTGCGGCGGTAGATGACGTGCACGCGGCGCGGGCCCATCGTCGTGCGCACGAACACGTCGTCGCCCTCGACGACGAGGTCGCTCGCCTCGACGAGCTCGAGGCCCATCGAGCGCGCGAGGAAGCTGTGCTCGAAGTAGGCCGAGTTGTACGGCCCCGGCGTCAGCACGACGACGGTCGCCTCTTCGGGATCGACGCCGTCGGGCGAGACCGAGCGCAGCGCCTCGGCGAGCTGCGACGGGTAATCGTCGACGCGGCGAACGCCCACCGACTCCATCGAGTGCTGGAAGACGCGCTTCGTGACCTGGCGGTTCTCGAGCACGTACGACACGCCCGACGGCGTGCGCAGGTTGTCCTCGAGGACGCGCAGAGTGCCCGATGGATCGCGGATGAGATCGACGCCCGCGATGTGGATGCGGACCCCGCCCGCGGGCTTGATGCCGCGCAGCCGCGGCTCGAAGCTCTTAGATTTGTCGACCATCTCGCGCGGCACGACGCCCTCGCGCATCGTGTGCTGCGCGCCGTAGACGTCGTCCAAGAAGAGCTCGAGCGCCGTGAGCCGCTGCTTGAGCCCGCGCTCGAGCCGCGCCCACTCGACGGCCTCCATGACGCGCGGCACGAGGCACATCGGCATGACCTTCTCGGTGCCGCGCTGATCCGAGTAGACGGAGAACGTGACGCCCTGCTGCACGAGCGACAGCTCGGCCAGCGTCTGGCAACGCTGGAACGACTCGGGCGTCAGGCCCTGGAGCATGTCGGCGGCGACGCGCGCGTGGGGACGCGGCTGACCGCGCTCGTCGACGAGCTCGTCGTAGACACCGCCCAAGAGCCCGTATCCCCGCAAGAGCAGCGAACCCTCGGCCTCTGAAACCACGAAACTCAATCTATTTCAGATGCCCGGGGTCGGCTACAGTCAATCCGTGCGTTACGCAAGAATGACCCCTCAGAAACGGGGGAGTTACGCGCGGCGCTCTATGGTCTTCGTGGCTTTCGACTGATGCCCGCGCCGACGCTGCCAGCTTTCTCCGACGACGATCAGGCGCCGGTCTCCCAACGCGATTCCAAGCGTGGATCGACCGCGACCTACGCCTCGCGCGCGGTCGCGCACGACGAGCTGGCCGACGGCGCGGGCGGCCTGCGCGCGCACTGGCGCGAGCTCGCGACGCGCTTCGACGCGCTGCCGGCCGACGAGCTGTCGCGCCGCTGGGAGCAGGCGCGGCACCTGCTGCACGACAACGGCGTCAGCTACAACGTCTACGGCGACGCGAAGGGCATGGAGCGGCCGTGGCCGCTCGGGCCCATGCCGATCGTCGTGTCGCACGAGGATCACGTCGCGCTCGCGGCCGGCCTCGCGCAGCGCGCGCGCCTGTTCGACGCGATCCTCGCCGATCTCTACCGCGGCGGATCGTCGCGCGTGCTCGACGAGGGCCTCGTGCCCGCCGAGCTCGTGCTCGCGCACCCGGGCTTCCTGCGGCCGTGCCGCGGCGTCGTGCCGGCGCTCGGGCGCTTCCTGCACTTCTACGCCGCGGATCTCGTGCGCGAGCCGTCGGGCGAGTGGTGCGTGCTGGCCGATCGCACGCAGGCGCCGTCGGGCGCGGGCTACGCGCTCGAGAACCGCATCATCGTCTCGCGCGTGCTGCCCGACGAGTTCAAGGCCTGTCAGGTCGAGCGCCTCGCGCCGTATTTTCAGCAGGTGCGCCGCTCGCTGGCCGCGCTCGCCCCGCAGGCGCGCGACAACCCGCGCATCGTGCTGCTGTCGCCGGGCCCGTACAACGCGACCTACTTCGAGCAGGCGTTCCTCGCGCAGTACCTCGGCTACATGCTGGTCGAGGGCGCGGACCTCACGGTGCGCGAGGGCGTCGTCTACTTGAAGACGCTCGGCGGCCTCCACCGCGTCGACGTCGTCCTGCGCCGCCTCAACGACGACTTCTGCGATCCGCTCGAGCTGCGCGCCGATTCGGCGCTGGGCGTGCCCGGGCTCTTGCAGGCCGTGCGCGAGGGCAACGTCGCCGTCGCCAACGCGCTCGGCAGCGCCGTCGTGCAGTCGGCGGCGTTCATGCCGTTCTTGCCGGGCATCTGTCGCGCGCTCCTGGGAGAGGAGCTCAAGCTTCCCGCGATCGAGACGTGGTGGTGCGGCGAGCCGCGCGTGCTGGCGCACGTGCTCGCGCAGCTGCCCGACATGGTCATCAAGCCGGCCTTCCCCATGGGACGCAGCGAGCCGATCTTCTGCGACGAGCTCGACGCCGAGGCGCGGGAGTCGCTGCGCGCGCGCCTGCAGGCCGCGCCCGCGCAGTTCGTCGCGCAGCGCCGCGCGACGCTGTCGACGACGCCGCTGTGGGAGAGCGGCGAGCTGCAGCCGCGGCGCTTGCTGCTGCGCTCGTTCCTCGTCAACGAGGCGCCCGAAGCCGAGTCCGGGGGCTACCGCATGATGCCGGGCGGCCTCGCCGTCGTCGCCGCGCGCGACCAGCGCCACGACATCTCGATCCAGCGCGGCGCCGCGAGCCAGGACACGTGGGTGCTCGCCGACGGGCCCGTGAGCACGCTGTCGTTGCTGCGGCCGCCGGGCGCGCCCGTCGAGCTGTCGCGCGGCGGCGGCGATCTCCCGAGCCGCGTCGCCGACAATTTGTTTTGGCTGGGCCGTTACGCCGAGCGCGCCGACGCGCTCGCGCGGCTCGCGCGCACGGCGCTGGCGCGGCTGCCCGACGGCGCCGAGCCGTCCGAGACGCTCGTCTCGGCGTTGCGCGCGCAGGCGCGCGTCGCGGCGGTGACGATGTCGAGCGCCGCCGAGAAGAAGCGCGACGTCTTCGGCACGATCTGCTGGCTGCTGTTCGACGGCGACACGCAGGGCACGCTCGTCGACGCCGTGCGATCGATCTACCGCGTGGGTCGCGCCATCCGCGATCGCCTCTCGGGCGACACCTGGCGCGTCATCACCGCGATCGATCAAACGCTGCGCGAGGCGCAAGAGATGCGCGACGCCGATGCGTGGTCGGCCACCGGTAACACGACGGGCGCCGTGTCGGCGCTGCTCGATCGCGTCGTCGCGCTGCTCGCGGGGCTCTCCGGCCTCGTCATGGACAGCATGTCGCGCGGCCACGGCTGGCGCTTCCTCGAGATGGGGCGGCGGCTCGAGCGCGCGCTCAGCCTCACGGTCACGATCGACGCCACGCTCACGACGGCGCGCCCCGCCGAGAACGCCGTGCTCGAGGCGCTGCTCGAGGCCGCCGACAGCGCCATCACCTACCGCCGCCGCTACCTCGCGAGCCTGCACGCCGCGGGCGTGCTCGATCTCTTGCTGTGCGATCCGACGAACCCGCGCTCGGTCGTGTTCCAGCTCGCGGCGCTGCTCGAGCACGTCGTCAAGCTGCCGCACGACGCGGGCCGCTCGCGCGAGGGCATCGAGACGGGCCTCGCGCAAGGCGCCGACACGCTGCTGTCGCGCATGGAGGAGGTCAGCGTGCGCCGCCTCGCCGAGGTCGATCCGCACGAGCGTCGCCCCAACCTCGCGGCGCGCACGGCCGAGCTGCTGCGCGAGCTGCCGGCGCTGTCTGACGCGCTCACCGAGAGCTACCTCAACCACGCCATGCAGGCGCGCCAGCTGGCTTCTGAAAGCTCGGCCTCGTCTTGAAACACCACGTGGTGCACATCACCGAGTACCTCTACTCGGAGCGCGTCTCGACGTCGCACCACGGGCTGCACCTGTTGATGCGCGACACGCCCGAGCAGAAGCGTTTGTCCGAGGAGCTCGACGTCTCGCCCGCGCCGGCGATGCGCCGCGAGCGCCTCGACGACTTCGGCAACCGCACGACCTACGTCGAGATCCTCGAGCCGCACACGAACCTGCGCATCACGGCGACGAGCGACGTCGAGGTCGCGCCGCGCGGGCCGCTGCCGGCGACGAGCCCGTCGTGGGAGTCGGTGCGCGACGCCGCGCGCGCGGGCGCCGACGAAGAGGCGCGCGAGGCGCGCGGCTACTCGTTCGCGTCGCCGCACGTGCCGTTCTCCTCGTCGGCGCGCGCGCTCGCCGCGGCGTCGTTCACGCCGGGGCGTCCGATCCTCGAAGCGGCGCGCGAGCTCACGAAGCGCCTGCACGACACGTTCGTCTACGACAGCCGCGCGACGACGATCGCGACGCCCGTCGACGAGGTCGTGCGCCTCGGCCGCGGCGTGTGCCAGGACTTCGCGCACGTGCAGATCGCCGGGCTGCGCGCGCTCGGCATTCCGGCGCGCTACGTGAGCGGCTACCTCGTGACGAAGCCGCCGCCCGGCAAGCCGCGCCTCGTGGGCGCCGACGCCTCGCACGCGTGGCTCGCCGTCTGGGCGCCGGGGCTCGGCTGGACGCCGTTCGATCCGACGAACGATCTCGTGCCGGGCGAGCAGCACATCACCGTGGCGTGGGGCCGCGACTTCAGCGACGTCACGCCCGTCCGCGGCGTCATCATGGGCGGCGGCCGCCACGATCTGTGGGTCTCGGTCGACGTCGCCCCCGCGCCGCCGGCATCGCCCGCGGCTTCTCCCGTCGCTTCGACCTGACTCAGCGGCGCGGGCGACGACGACGGATCACGACGAGCGCGATCCCGAGCGCGAGCGTGAACAGCGCGGGCGCTTCGGTCTCGCCGGCGATCGCGCAACCGCCGCCCGAGCTCCCGTGCGAGCCCGTCGTGCCGCCGTTGTTGGTTCCCGTCGAGCCGCCCGCGGCCGTCGAGCCGCCGGTGCCGGTCGTGCCGCCGCTCGCCCCGGTGGTGCCACCCGTCGCCGTTTCGCCGCCAGCGCCCGTCGTGCCGCCGGTGTCGCTCGTGCCACCCGCGCCCGTCATGCCGCCGGTGGCCGACGATCCGCCCGCGCCCGTCGTGCCTCCCGTCGCCGACGAACCGCCCGCGCCCGTCGTGCCGCCCGCGCCCGTCGAACCGCCCGCGCCCGTCGTGCCCCCCGTGCCCGTCGTGCCGCCCGTGCCCGTCGTGACCGGCGTCGTCGCGATGCCGGTCGCGCCCCAGAACACGACGTGCGCGCCGTTGGTCTTCTCGACGAGGACGCTCGTGAGCGTGCCGGCGCCGGGGTTGAGCTCGATGCCCGTGATCGTGTGCGTCGTCGAGTCGCCCTCGTTGTCGTTCGAGCCCCACTTGCGCATGCCCGCGATGAGGTTGAAGAACACGGGGTCGCCCGCCTTGGCGCCGCCGATGCCGTAGTCAGGCAGCGAGAGCTTCTGCACGTTGTCGGCCGTGCCGCCCGAGTACTTCATCGTCACGGTGAGCGCCGCGGCGCCCTCCGACGTCGTGATGAGCAGGAACATCTTCGAGTACGTCGCCGCCGGCACCGGCACCTCGAAGCTCTGCGCGCCGCGCGACTTGTTTTGATAGACCTGGTGCGTCTGCGGGCTCGTGATGGGCGCCGTGTTGGAGAAGTGGAGTTGGATCGCCGGGTGGCGCGAGTCGGCGGCGAACATGCCGTCGTCGGGCAGCGCGACGCCGACCTTGCCGCCCACGGTCTTGCCCATCGTCGAGAGCGCCGTCTCGACGGCGTTGGTGACGAAGCCGTCGGCGTTTCCGTCGCCGTCGACGCCCTGACCGCTGGACCACGGCGTGATCGTGCCGTTGGCGATCGTCGAGACGGTGCGACCGTCGATGATGGCGTCGACGTTCACCTGCACGACCGTGTCGGCCGCCCGTGCGGGCCGCGCGAACGCGGCGATGACGGCCCATGTGGCCATGACAGCGAGGGCGACGAGTCCACGGCAGCGTGACGTAAACGACATGCGCGCACTGTCGCCTCGATCGCGGGCGACGGTCAACCGAACGCCCGTGCATCGGCGGACGCGAAAGCGAACGGCGTGACGAAGGCGACGCGAACGCGACACCGTTGTCGCGCTCGGTGACGACGCGGCGCGGGTGCGCCTGAAACGCCGCGAGATCGCGCCGTCGCGCTGGCCTTCGGCTTGCTCTTCACGGCCGCCATGAAGAACCTCCGCCTCGCTTCGTTGACGACTTCTTTGCTCGCGCTCGCCCTCGCGGCCGGCTGTTCGTCCAGCGGCACGTCCGAGGATCTTCCGGGCACCGGCGGCTCGCTCGGCTCGCCGGGCTCGACCTCGACGGGCAGCGATGCACCCGCGGCGCCGACGGGAAGCGGTCCCATCGAAACGCCGAGCACGGGCGGCGGCGCATTCAGCGGCGCGACGACGGGCACGGGCGGCGTCACCGGCGCGGGCGGCGCGACGAGCAGCGCGGGCGGCTCGCTCGGTGTCGGCGGCGTGGGCGACATCCTCGGCGGCCCGAGCCCGACGCCGTCGCAAGCGCAGCTCACGGCCGGCACGTGGGACGACAACCTCAACTTCGACTTCTATCAGACGTACCTGACGAACATGGCGCAGCTCGATGGCGCGCCGCTCATCGATCGCGCGAACCGGCTCGAGATCACCGTCTCGGCAGGCCCCACGTTTCCGCTCGCGGGCGCGCGCGTCACCGTGAGCGACGCGCAAGGCAAGCTGTTCTCATCGACGACGCGCGGTGACGGAAAGCTCTTCTTTTTTCCTGGCACCGTGGGCGCGACGCCCGGCACGGAGCTGACCCTCGCGATCTCGTATGGCGGCCAGGACGCGACGATCACGGCGCACGTCGGCGACACGGAAGCCGGCGTTCAGCTGTTCGACGGTTGGACGGCGCCCGCGCCCACGCTCGACCTCGCGCTCGTCGTCGACACGACGGGAAGCATGGGCGACGAGCTCGCCTTCCTGC
Source organism: Polyangia bacterium (assembly GCA_035549075.1). Lineage (GTDB taxonomy): Bacteria > Myxococcota_A > Polyangia > Fen-1088 > Fen-1088 > DASZFV01. Next base: position 42,700 of record DASZRT010000054.1, read on the forward strand.
AACGCGAGATGGCGGCGATCCTCGGCCAAGTCTCGCGCGACTTCCCCGGCGTCGCGCAGCGCTGGTCGGCCATCTTCTACCGCGACACGCAGGACGAGTACGTCGTGCGCACCTTCGACTTCACGTCGTCGATCGACACGATCCAGACCGAGCTCGCCGCGCAGTCGGCCGCCGGCGGCGGCGATCTGCCCGAGGCGCCCGATCAAGCGCTCGCGAAGCTCTCGACGCTCTCGTGGCGGCCCGACTCCGTCGCGCGCATGGCCTTCTGGATCGCCGACGCGCCCCACCACGCCGCGCAGGCGACGACGATGGCGCAAGACATCCTCACGGCGCACGGCCTCGGCATCCGCATCTACCCCATCGCCGCGAGCGGCACCGACGATCTCCTCGAGTACACGATGCGCACGGCGGCCGAGGTCACGGGTGGTCGCTACCTCTTCCTCACCAACGACTCGGGCATCGGCGGCGACCACAAAGAGCCGACGATCCCCTGCTACACGGTCACGACGTTGCACGCGGCGATGATGCGCATGATCGACATGGAGCTCACCGGCACCGACGCGCAGCCCGCGCCCGCCGACGTCATCCGCACGGCGGGCCACCCCGTGGACGGCCGCTGCACGACCGACAGCGGCGAGGTCGTGACCATTCTCTGATCGCGTTGCACAGATCGGACACTCCCGAAACAACGCGGCAACGCGCGGGGTGCTGAAGTGAGAAGGTGACGGCCTCCGCCCACGTTCCACCTTCTTCGCCTTCTCCCACCTCGCCCGAAGGCCGCCGCCCCGCGCACGGGCGCCGCGCGAGCCTCCAAGCCGACGAGTTCCACCAGTCCGTCGTCGAGCACCTCATTCACACGTGCGCCAAGGACGTGCGCGAGGCGTCGATGCACGACTTCTACCAGGCGTTCGCGCACACCGTGCGTGACCGCCTCGTGCACCGGTGGCTCGCGACGCAGCGGACGCACATCGAGCAAGACGCCAAGCGCGTGTGCTACCTGTCGTCGGAGTTCCTCACGGGCCGCAGCCTCGGCCTCTGCCTCATGAACATGGGGCTCTACGACGCCGCCGAGACGCTCGCGACGGCGCGCGGATTTGACCTGCACGACATCCTCGACTGCGAAGGCGATCCCGGCCTCGGCAACGGCGGCCTCGGGCGCCTCGCCGCGTGCTTCATGGACTCGCTCGCGACGCTCGAGCTGCCCGCGTTCGGCTATGGCATCCGCTACGACTTCGGCATGTTCGAGCAGAAGATCGAGGGCGGCCGCCAGGTCGAGCAGCACGACAACTGGCTGCACCTCGGCAACGCCTGGGAGCTGCCGCGCCACGAGGACGCGCAGACGGTGCGCTTCGGCGGCCGGGTCGAGTTCCATCAAGACTGGGACGGCGTCATGCGCGCCAACTGGATCGACGCGAAGTCCGTCGTCGGCCTGCCCTACGACTCGTTCATCGTCGGGCACCGCACCGACACGGTGAACACGCTGCGCCTGTGGGCCGCGCGCGCGACGCGGGACTTCGACCTGCAGTTCTTCAACGAGGGCGACTTCCGCCGCGCCGTCGAAGAGAAGATCGACACCGAGAACATCTCGAAGGTCCTTTACCCCAACGACCACAGCGACGAGGGCAAGCGGCTGCGGCTCAAGCAGCAGTACTTCTTCGTCGCCTGCTCGATCGCCGACATCGTCAAGCGCTTCAAGGCGCGCCAAGGCTTCGAAGCCGTCGCGCGCGAGTGGGTGTCGTTCCCCGACAAGGTCGCGATCCAGCTCAACGACACGCACCCGGCGATCGCCGTCGCCGAGCTCATGCGCGTGCTCATCGACGAGGAGCGCCTCGACTGGGACACGGCCTGGTCGATCACGCACCGCACGCTGGGCTACACGAACCACACGCTGATGCCGGAGGCGCTCGAGCAGTGGCCCGTGGCCATGTTCGAGGCGCTGCTGCCGCGCCACCTGCAGATCATCTACGAGATCAACCAGCGTTTCCTGCACGAGGTGCAGCTGCGGTGGCCGGGCGACCTCGGCAAGCTGTCCGAGCTGTCGATCATCAACGAAGGCGGGCGGCGCTACGTCCGCATGGCGCACCTCGCGACGGTCGGCTCCCACAGCGTCAACGGCGTCGCCCAGCTGCACACCGACCTCATCAAGGCGCACCTCATGCCCGGCTTCCACGAGCTGTGGCCCGAGCGCTTCAACAACAAGACCAACGGCGTGACGCCGCGCCGCTGGATCCTGCACGCCAACCCGCGCCTCACCGAGCTCGTGAGCTCGCGCATCGGCTCGGCCTGGATCGACGAGCCGGATCTCTCGCGCCTGCACCAGCTGGCCGACCACGCCGACGACGACAAGTTCCTCGACGCCCTGTGGCGCGTGAAGCAGCAGAACAAGGCCGACGTCGTCGCGCTCGTCGAGTCGCGCACGGGCGTGACGCTGCCGGCGTCGGCGATGTTCGTCGTGCAGGTCAAGCGCATCCACGAGTACAAGCGCCAGCTGCTCGCGTGCCTGCAGATCATCTCGCACTACCTGACGCTCAAGCGCGAGCCCGACGCGCCGCACACGTCGCGCGCCTACGTCTTCGCCGGCAAGGCCGCGCCCGGCTACACGATGGCGAAGCTGCACATCCGCCTGCTCAACGACGTCGCCGCCGTCATCAACGCCGATCCCGCCGTGCGCGGGCGCCTCGCGATGGCGTTCGTGCCGAACTACGGCGTCACGCTCGCGCAGACGATCATCCCGTCGGCCGACGTCTCGCTGCAGATCTCGACGGCCGGCAAGGAGGCCTCGGGCACGAGCAACATGAAGTTCGCGCTCAACGGCGCGCTCACGCTGGGCACGCTCGACGGCGCCAACGTCGAGATCCGCGACGCCGTCGGCCACGAGAACTTCTTCCTCTTCGGCATGACCACCGACGAGGTCGCCGCGCTCCGCCCCAACTACCGCCCCGGTGACTTCATCGACGCGAGCCCGGCGCTCACGCAGGCGCTCGAGCTCATCGAGTCGGGCTTCTTCAGCCTGGGCGATCGCGATCGCTACAAGCCCATCCTCGACAGCCTGCGCTTCCACGACCCGTTCATGGTGTGCGCCGACTTCGAGGCCTACGTCGCCGCCGAGAACCGCGCCGCGAACGCCTACCTCGCGCCGCGCGACTGGTCGCGGCGCGCGCTGTTCAACATCATGGGCGGCAGCCGCTTCTCGAGCGACGCGACCATCCGTCAGTACGCCAACGAGATCTGGGGGATCCGCGCCGTGAAGACCGACCTGTCGTTGGTCAACGACACGTTCTAGGCCGTTCTTTCTAGGTTAGTCTGCCGTCATTGACCGACGGCCCGTTCGACCGACGAGGGTGCGCGGAGCCCTCGCCCCCCTCTCGCTCGCCGCGGCGCTCGCCGTAGGCGCGCTCGCGTGCAGCGGCCGCAGCCTCGGCCATGGCGGCCCCGACGGCGGCGGCGGCGAGACGTCGGGCGGCGGCGGCACGACGTCCGGTGGCCCAGGCGGCAACCCGGGCTCGGGGGGAGCCGCCACGGGAGGAGGCGCCGGCACGACCGCGACGGCAGGCACCGGCGGCGCCGCGACGGGCGGTGTCGGGGGCGCGATCGCGCCGCCCCCGGGCGACTTCGACCCCGGCAGCGTCGGACTGCGCCGCCTGAGCGATCCCGAATACGCGCGCACCGTCGAGGACCTGCTGGGCCTCACGGGCCTCGCGCCCGTCGTGACGACGTCGTTCTCGCAAGATCCCGACGTCGGCGGGTACGCGCACGACTACGACACCCTCGCGGGCCACGCGCCCGTCTCTTCGACGCGCTACGAGGCGTACTTCGACGACGCCGTGAATTTCGTGCAGCAGGCGTTCGCGTCGGACGCGTTGCGCGCGCGCATCGTGACCTGCGCGCCGAAGAGCGCGACCGACGACAGCTGCGCCGCGGAGATCGTGCGCGCCTTCGGGTTGCGGGCGTGGCGCCGGCCGCTCGCGGTCGGCGAGCTCGACGATCTCGTCAAGCTGGCGCGCGCCGCGCTCGACGGCGGCGACCCGTTCGAGACGGCGATCCAAGAGCCGCTCATCGCGCTGCTCGCGTCGGAGGCGTTCGTCTACCGCCTCGAGCTCGACGCGCCCGCCGCCGGCACGGCCATGCGGCCGCTCGATTCGTACGAGCTCGCGTCGCGCCTTTCGTACTTCATCTGGAGCTCGATGCCCGACGACACGCTGTTCTCGCTCGCGGCGACGGGCGCGCTCGAGCACCCCGAGGTGCTTCAGGCCCAAGCGGCGCGCATGCTCGCGTCCCCGCGCGCCGACGGTCTCGCGCGCAACTTCTTCGGCCAGTGGCTCGATTTCCGCGACCTCACGAGGACGCTGCTTCCGCGCGACAACCTCGCGGGCTGGTCGCTCGGGTGGCAGTCGTCGATGGCGGAAGAGGCGCGGCTCTTCGTGACCGAGGTCGTGCAGAACAAGGGTAAGCCGTCCGACCTGCTCACGACGGACGTCAACTACGTCGACGGCAACCTCGCGGCGACGTACCGCTTGCCGCCGAACCCGCCGAACGCCATCACGCGCATGGTGCTCACGACGGATCAGCGCAAAGGCTTCTTGGGCCTCGCGGCCTTCCTCACGGCTTCTTCGTTCGAGGCGACGACGTCGCCGATCCGTCGCGGCTACACCATCGACGAAGATCTCCTCTGCATGAACGTCCCCAACCCGCCGCCCGACGAGCCGCCCGACACCAACGTCGGCAGCCCGCGCGATCGCATGAACGCGCGCCTCTCCATGACCGCCTGCGCGAGCTGCCACAAGCCGATCGATCCCGTGGGCATCGGCCTCGAGACGTTCGACGAGACCGGCATGAGCCGCGTCGCGTACGCCGCCGACCCGGGCGTGTTCATCCAGACGACGGGCGCGACGCCCGACGGCACGCCTTACGACGGCCTGCCCGATCTCGCCGACAAGCTGGCCAAGGATCCGCGGCTCGCGTCGTGCGCGCGGCAAGAGATGCTGCTCTACGCGCTGGGCCGCCCCGCGACGGCCACCGACAAGGACGCGCTCGCGCGGCTCGACGCGCGCTGGGTCACCGCGGGCGGCACCTTCCAAGCGCTCGTCTCGACCATCGTGAGCGACGATCTGTTCCGTTACCGCCGCGCGGAGGGGCAACCGTGAGCGACCGCCGCCTTCATCGACGGACCGTGCTGCGCGGGGCGGGCGTGGCGCTCGCGCTGCCATGGCTCGAGTCGCTCGCGCCGCGCCTCGCGCGCGGCCAGACGGTGACGCCGCCGCGCACCTTCGTCGCGATGTCGTTCCCGTCGGGCGCGGCCGACTTCTGGAAGCCGGCGGCGCCGGGCTCGGGCGACGCGTGGACGCTGTCGCCGATCCTCACGCCGCTCGCGCCCGTGAAGTCGCACGTCAACGTGCTCGCGAACGTCGGCAACTACGGCCCGTTCGGCGGCCACATCGAGCCGTCGAACAGCAACCTCGGCGGCGCGCTCCTGACCTGCACGAAGCCCAAGGCGATCGACGCGTACAACGTCACGACCGGCATCTCGGTCGATCAGGTCATCGCCCAGAGCGTCACGGGCCGCACGAAGATCGACTCGCTGCAGGTCGGCCTGTGCACGATCGACCAATACACCGACGGTTTGCCCGGGGCGTGCTCGCGCTCGATCTCGTGGAGCGCGCCGGACAACCCCCTGTACAAGACGATCGACCCCGCGTCGGTGTTCGACCGGATCGTCGGCGCCGTGAAGCCCGTCGGCGCCGGGCCGCTGGCGTTCGCGCGCGCGAGCAAGAACAAGAGCGTCCTCGATTTCGTCGCCGCGCACGCCAGCAGCGTGCAGAGCCAGGTGAGCCGAAGCGACGCCGCGCGCCTCGACAGCTTCCTGACCTCGGTGCGCGCGCTCGAGCAAAAGATCGCGACGACGCCGAGCTCGCCCGCCGCCTGCGTCGCGCCGCCGCGGCCCACGGGCACGCTCACCGTCGGCAACGTGCCGGCCGACTACAACCGCGACGCACACGCCAACATCATGATCGACCTCGTCGTCATGGCGCTCCAGTGCGACGCCACGCGCGTCGTCAGCTTCATGCTCGACGACGTGCGCAGCACGTTCCCTTACACCTTCCTCATGGCGCGCGACTTTACGGCGACGGGCTCGACGCCGACCAGCCGCATCGTCTCGGGCGGCCCGTACTCGCTCAACGCCGCGGGCGAGACGAACAGCGACTACGCGACGGTGAACTTCTGGTTCGTCGAGAAGCTGTCGCGCCTCGCGCAGAAGCTGATGGCGACGCCGACGGCGACGGGCAACATGCTCGACGACGCGACGATCTGGCTCGGCAGCGAGATGCACGGCCCCAACCACGACGGTCTCGACCTGCCCATGGTCGTCGTCGGCAAGGGCGGCGGCACGCTCCAGACGAACCGCTACATCGACTACGCGCAGACGACGCGCAAGACCGAGCGGCTCGCCAACCTGTACCTGACGTTCATCAAGAACGTGTTCCGCATCCCCATGACGTCGTTCGGCGGCAACGTCACGCCCACGCAGCCGCTCGCCGCGCCCGCGAACGCCTACGGCCCCGGCACGACGACGCTCCCCGAGATCCTCGCCTGAGCTTGGTCGCCTCGGCTCGTGCTACCGTTGCCTGCACTCAAACGTTGGTGAGGTGGGCGATGGATCGTTTGCGCGTGATCGTTTGGTCGTCGTTGGTGTTGGTTGCGGCGTGCGGCGGCTCGACTCAGCTCGAGCCATCCGCCGTGAGCGGCCTCGAGCTCTCGACGACAAATCCGCTCGGCAACCCGTGGACCGACGTCGAGGTGACGGTGACCGACCCGACGCGCGCCCAAGCGATCTATGACGCCACCGTTTCGCTCCCCGACTCTCCGTCAGGCACTTACAACTGTCCCGAAGATTCGGGCGTCAGATACGACGTCACGTTCACGAGCGGAACAACGACGATCATGTCGGCCGTCCTGAGCCCCACCGGCTGCCGCGACGTCGCGATCTCGGGCTCGACCACGCGACGAGCCGTCGACGAGACGTATTGGGCGTCGCTCGCGCAGAACCTCGGCGTCGCCAAAGCAACGCTCGAGGGCGAATCAACGCGCTAGCGCCGCCCGCTACCGCAGGATGCGCGACATGCTGAGGTCGAGCTGGCTCGCGACGAGGCCGGCGAGCGAGGCCATCTCGCTGCGGCCGAGGCGAAGGCGCTCACCCAGCAAGCGTTGAACCTCGGCGGCGACGGCGTCGCGAGCCGCCGCGAGCCAGCGTGACGCCGTGGATTGGCTCACGTTGTACATCTTGCCGATGCCTTCGACGCTGACGCCGCTCACGAGGTGAAGGCGCATGAGCATGCGGTCGCGAGCGCCGAGCGTCTGCAGCGCCTCCTCGAGCGCGCGCTCGAAGTCGGCGCGGTACTGCTCCTTCGCGAGCGCGACCTCGGGTGCATGCTGCCCGCCGGTGGCGGCCTCGACGGCGGCGCGCTCGTGCGCGCGGCGCGCGGCCGTCTCGCCGCGCACGAGCGTCACGGCCATGCGCTGCGCGACGACGGCGACCCAGCGATCGAGCGGGCCCTGCCCCGCGTAGTTCACGATCTTCGGCGGCGCGTCCGGCCCGCCGACGAGCACGGCCTCGCGCACGCGCTGGGCGACCTCGGCGCGCTCGTCCTCGTCCTTGACGCTCGTCGCGAGCGCCTGGCGCGCCTTCTCCCCGCAGCGCGCGTCGAAGGCCTCGGGGGCGCCGGGGACGCCGGCGACGCACGCACAGGCGAGGAACAGATCCTCGATCTCGAGCGCGTCGAGCGAGGGCGGCGGCTCGGGGGCGCTCGCGACGCATCGTCCGAGGTGCCGCGCGAACACTTCGTCGTCGACGGCGAGCCCCGGGTGCGCCTCGCGACCGCGCGCGCACAGGACGATGAGCGTGCTCTCGAGCTCCAGGGGGTCGGCGTCGCTCCGCCCACCGCCCGCGACATACGCCGGGGTCAGCCGCACGGGCCGACCCTAGCACGGGCTTCAGATCGCGAGCGCGCGGCTGTGGTTGACCGTCGAGAGGCCGGCCGACGTCACCGCGAGCCGGTTGTGGTTGACCGTCGAGAGGCCGCCCGCCTTCACCGCCGACTTCACCGCGAGCCGGCTGTGGTTGAGCGACGAGATACCGCCCGCCTTCACCGCCGACTTCACCGCGAGCCGGTTGTGGTTCACCGTCGAGAGACCGCCCGCCTTGAGGCCCGACTTGATGCTGAGGTTCTTCATGGTGTGCTCCTTTTTTCGTTTCGTTTTTCGGGCGGCCTGTCCGCCCGGCACACACAGGTCGCAGGAGCCTCGAAACCCATCCGCAAATTCGGACGCAGCGCGTCTGCGCTTTGCCTCGCACCGGCAATTACCCGATAGTTCTCGCTCGCTTGGGACAAGGGTCGGTGAGCTGTCTGGACGACAACGCGGTGCTGGCGTTCCTCGAGGGGCGCCTGTCCGCCGAGCGGATGAGCGACGCCGAGGCGCACCTCTCGACCTGCGCGTCGTGCCGCGAGACGGTCACCCTGTCGGCGCCCGCCGTGCTCAGCATGACGGCCCTCGGGTCGGCGCCCGTGGCGCGAGCCGCGTCGGCGCTCGCGGCGCCCGCGACACTGGAGCGCGGCGCGAGCGTCGGCCGCTACGTCGTGCTGGGCGCCGTGGGCCGCGGCGCCATGGGCGAGGTCTACGCCGCGTTCGATCCCGAGCTCAACCGCAAGGTCGCGCTCAAGCTGCTGCGCGCGAGCGACAAGGACACGCGCGACGGGCGCACGCGGCTGCTGCGCGAGGCGCAGGCGACCGCGAAGCTGCAGCACGCGAACGTCGTCGTCGTCTACGACGTCGGCACGTTCGGCGACAGCGTGTTCATCGCGATGGAGTTCATCGAGGGGCGCACGCTCACGGGGTGGCTCGCCGCCGAGCCGCGCTCGCGCCGCGAGATCCTCGACGTGTTCCTCGCGGCGGGGCGCGGCCTCGCCGCCGCGCACGCGGCCGGCCTCGTTCACCGGGACTTCAAGCCCGACAACGTCATGGTCGGCAACGACGGCCAGGTCCGCGTCATGGACTTCGGCCTCGCGCGCGAGGCGAGCGACGTCGCGGCGGCGCCCGTCGCCGGCGACGTGCCGGTCACGTCGTCGAGCGGCTTCCTCGCGCTCAAGCTCACACAGACGGGCGCCATGGTCGGCACGCCCGCGTACATGGCGCCCGAGCAGTTCGCGGCGAGGGCGACCGACGCGCGCACGGATCAGTTCAGCTTCTGCGTCGCGCTGTATGAGGCGCTCTACGGCCAGCGCCCGTTCGCGGGCGCGACGTTCGGCGCGCTCATGGAGAGCGTCATGAGCGGCGCCCCCACACCGCCGCCGCCCAAGGCGAACGTCCCCGGATGGATCCGCAAGGTGCTGCTGCGCGGCCTCGCGACGGCGCCCGAGCAGCGCTTCGCGACGATGCCCGACGTCCTCGCGGCCCTCGAGGCCGATCCGTCGGTGCGCCGCAAGCGTGTCGCGGTCGCGGCCGCCCTCGCGGCGTGCGTCGTCGTCGCGGCGCTCGGCGCGCGGCAGGTCTCGGGCGAGCGGCAGTCGGTGTGCCGCGGCGGCGCCGCGCGCTGGGCGTCGGTGTGGCCCGCGGGCGGCGCGGCCTCGTCGCGACGAGACGCCGTTCACGCCGCCTTCGTGGCGACCGGCCGCAGCTACGCCGAGACCGCCTTCGCCGGCGCGGCGCGCCTGCTCGACGAGTACGTCGGCCGGTGGACCTCGATGTACACCGACGCCTGCGAGTCGGCGCGCGCCCAGGAACAATCGACCGAGGTGCTCGATCTACGCATGAGCTGCCTGCAAGAGCGGCTCACGAGCGCGTCGGCGCTCGTCGACGTCTTCACGAAAGCCGACGGCGACGTCGTCGAGAACGCCGTGTCGGCCGCGGGCGCGCTGCCGCAGCTCGATCGGTGCGCGAACGTCGCCGTGCTCAAGGCCGTCGTGCGCCCGCCCGAGGACGAGCCCACGCGCAAGCGCGTCGAGGCGCTGCGCGCCGAGACCGCGCGCCTCGTCGCACTCCGAGACGCGGGACACTGCCGCGAGGCCGAGACCTTCGCCGCCGAGCTCATCCCGCGCGTGCGCGCCGTCGGGTACCAGGCGCTCATCGCCGACGCCGACGTCGCCGCCGGGTTGCTCGCGAACGACTGCGCCGATCAGGCGACGGGCGTCGATCGCCTCAAGCACGGCTTCAACGCCGCCCTCGCCGCGCGCCACGACGAGGCCGCCGCGCTCGCCGCGCTGTCGCTCGCGAGCTTCCTCGCCGATCGCCTGGGCCAGCTCACGCAGGGCCGCGAGTGGCTCGACACCTCGCGCGCCATGCTCGCGCGCTTCGACAGCCACCCCCTGCTCGACGCCTGGTACCTCGTGAGCGAGGGCATGGTCATGTTCGGCGAGGGGCGCAGCGCCGAGGCCGTCGAGGCGTTTCGCGCGTCGATCGCCGCCAAAGAGAAGATCCTGGGACGCGATTCGGCCGACACGATCTATTCGATGAACAACGTCGCCAACGCTCTGCTGCAGGCACATCGGCCCGCCGAGGCCGTCGCCTTGTTACAGAGCGGGTGCGAACGCCTCGCGAAGCTGCTCGGCCGCGATCACCCGATGGTGGCGCTCCCCATGTCGAACCTCGGCGAGGCGCTCGTCGATCTCCACCGCTACGAAGAGGCGCGCGTCGAGTTCGAGCAGGCGACGGCGATCTGGCGCAGGACCGGCTCGGCGCCGATCTTCTTGTCGTTCGGCCTGCTCGGCCTCGGCACGGCGCTGCTGGGCGAGGGGCGGCCGCTCGACGCGATCGCGCCGCTCGAGGAGGCGCTCGAGCTCCGGCTCGCCGCGGCGGCGCCGCCGGATCAGCTCGCCGACACGCGCCTCGCGCTCGCGCGCGCCCTCTGGGCGCGGCCTGCGTCGCGCGATCGAGCCGTCTCGCTCGCGAAAGAGGCCCGCGCGACGCTCGCGGCGGCGCAGACCCAGCCCGACAAGGAGCGCCGCGCCGCCGTCGACGCCTGGCTCGCCGCGCCGACGCCCAGCTTGTAAACGTACACATCAAAGGCCTGGCCGCGCCTCCTCTGTGTTGTACGGTCCGAGACCGAGGCGGCGGTCGTGGTGGGACTTCGCAGATTTCTCGGCGGCGTCGGTGTATCAGCCTCGATCGTGCTCGTCGGTTGCACCTCGAGAAGCGTCGACGTTCCGCCCGCTGACATGGCCGTCGAACACACGACGAGAGCGCTCACGGGCAGCTCGTTCGTGCCGTCCGGCTACGGCTGCGTCTGGCACGACGAGTTCGGCGGCGCGCAAGGCCTGGGCGAGGCGCGCGCCAACCTCGACGAGACGTCGTGGTCGTTCCAGGAGATCAACGTCAACTCCGAGCTGCAGGCCTACACGACGAGGCAGTGCCTCGCCTCGCCCGATCACTGGAACCTGTGCGTCGAGGACGGCCGCCTCCGCATCCTGGGTCGGCACGAATCGATCGTGTGCGACGCCAACAACGACGGCGTCGTCGACAACCCCGACTGCGCGCCCCACTACACCGAGCCCTTCCACGCCTCGGCGAATTACACGTCGGGCCGCCTCATCACGAAGCACAAGGTCCACTTCCCCGACGGCTACATCGAGTTCCGCGTGAAGCTGCCCGAGGCCGATCGCGCGGGCGCGCCCGAATCGGGCATGTGGCCCGCCGTGTGGATGCTGGGCGAGAGCATCAACCAAGGCCCGGCGCCGGGCAGCACGGCGTGGCCCAACTGCGGCGAGATCGACATCATGGAGTGGGCGACGAGCGGCGGCGTGAGCCACCAAGGGTGGAACGCGATCTGGAACGGGCCCGGCGGCACGAACGCCTGCAGCGCGTGGCCGCAAAACGGGAACGCCGCGTGCGGCCCGTGCCCCGTCGCGAACGGCGAGTGCGTGGGCGAGGTCGTCAACGGCACGCGCTACGAGATGACGGGCTGGACCGGCTTCGATCACCACGCGTGGCACACCTACGGCTTCAAGTGGGAGAACACGGGCAACAACACGACCGATCAGATGACCTACTTCATCGACGGCGTGCGCATGGGCGTGCTCCACCTCGGCGCCGAGCAGGCCGCGTTCAAGAACGACATGTTCCTCACGATCAACCTCGCGCTCGGCGGCACGTTGGGCGGGCCGATCGCCGTCACCGATTGGAACGACGCCTACGTCGATCTCGATTACGTGCGCTGGTACCGCGCGGGGCAAACGGAGGCGTGCGGGCTCGCCGACGGCACGCGACCGCCGCTCCACTGGCGCGGCGGGCTCGCCGGGTGCCCGAGCGGCAGCCTGTTCTCGAACGCGAGCTGCTGGTCGACGTCGTCGGGCGGCGCCTCGGCCGGCGTCGCGCCGGCGGCCAACGACAACGTCGTCTTCGACGGCGGCGGCGTCGGCAACTGCGCGATCGACGCGAATTTGCCCACGCACGCGTCGTCGCTCACGACGACGTCGGCCTACACGGGGACCATCGCGGCGACGTTGGCTGGCTTGACGGTGACGGGCCCGACGACGCTCGGCGGAGGCACATTCAACAGCGGCGCGTCGACGACGTCGTTCGCCGGCCCGTTCACGATGACCGGCACCGCGACCTTCGACGGGGGCACGGGCACGACGACGTTCGCGGCGGCGCCGACGCTGACCTCGGGCACGTTCGTCGTCGGCGACGCCGGTTCTTCGGGCGCTGTCGTGTTGTCGTCGGGCGCGACCTTCGCGAGCGGCACGACGCTGGCGTTCCCGACGAGCGGCGGCACGCTGAGCGCGCCCGGCGGCCAAGCCATCACGATCAACGGCGCGGTGACGTCGCACGCGGGCGCCACGGCGACGCCGCCGCGCATCGCGCGCAGCGGCGGCACGACGGGCCTCGCGATCTCCTTCGGCTCGACGAGCGTCCTCGATCTCGACGGCCTCGAGCTCGACGACGCCGTCTCGACGGGCGTCGCGATCGCCGACGGCGCGACGACGACGCGCCTCGCCCACCTCGCCTTCAAGAACAACGTGGCCGCCAGCGCGACGACGGGCGCGACCCACCTCGTGATCACCAGCTCGAACCCCGGCGGCACGAAGGTCATCGCCGCGAGCGGCTGCTTCTTCGACGCGACGGCGCAGTTCAACGTCACGCTCAACGGCGTCGCCGGCAGCACGGGCGTGCGCGCCGCCTTCGAAAACCAAGGCACGAACGGCCCGCGCGCCGGCGAGAGCTTCGACCTCGACGCCGACACCAACGACGACAACGTCGCCGACTCGACGGCGGCGCCGCGCTTCGGTTCGGTCATCGAGTGGGTGTACGCGAGCCCGAGCGACACGACGGGAACGCCGCTGGGTGCGCCGGCGCCCGCGCTCGACTGGAACACGTTCGTGTTCTACGGCGTCTACGTCGCCTTCAAGAACGTCGGCGGCCCGGGCACGGCCGATCGCTTGTGGCTGCGCAACACCGACGGGAGCTCGGCGTACTTCTACGACGTGCCCGACGCGAGCGGCGACCTCGCGGGCCCGCCTCGTTGGGACACGATCAACGAGACCACCGCGGGGCTCGACGTCAACGGCGACGGCGATCAGACCGACACCGACGTCCGCGTCGTCTACCTCGCGACGACGATCGGGCACATCATCAAGCTCATCGACACGGGCTCGGCCTTCGCGCGCCCCGCGAGCGGCCCGTGGGCCACCGACTTCACCGACGGCAACGTCCAGGCGATCACGTCGCCGCTCATCTCCGACGGCACGAACCTCTACTTCGGCGGCACGGGCGGCGGCGCCACGAAGATCTTCGGCGTGCAGCTCACGGGCGGCGCGAACGAGAAGGCGCTGCAGAAAAACATCGCGACCGTGGGCACGGGCGCGATCACGACGTCACCGGCATGGGTGGCCTACGGCGGCGCAACGTATCTGTTCCTCGCGTCGGCGGCCGTGGCCGGCCAAGCGATCATTTACCGCGCGCAGGTCTCGCCGGGCGCGACGATCGACACGAGCTACCTCGGCGTCACGACGAACGTCAACGGCGCCATGAACGTCATCAACGATCGCGCCTTCGCCGTCACGCAAGGCGGGCAGCTGTTCGTCCTCGCGGCGTCGAGCTTCGTCGCGGGCGGCTTCACGACGCTCGCCGGCTTCCCCTACACGACCTCGCCCGCGAAGCCCATCGTCGCCACGGCCTCGCTCGATCCGTTCACCAACGTCGCGTACTTCGGCGACTCCGCCGGCCGCGTCTTCGTCGTCACGGCCGCGGGCGCGAGCTTCTCGCCCGCCTACCCCTACCAACTGGCCGGCACGTCGGCCGTCATGGGCACGCCGCTCTACCGCCACGGCAGCGGCACGATCGCGATCGGCGCCTCCGACGGCTACGTCTACTTCCTCAACCGCCAAGACGCGACCGGCACGCCGCAGCTGCGCAAACGTATCTTCGTGGGCGGCACCGCCGCCCCGTCGATCTCCTACGACAACAGCACCGCGCACTACCTCGCGACGTCGAACGACGGCCACATGCTCTTCATCGCCGCGTCAGACGTGGGTGTGGACACGGACGGCTTGGAGTAGCCGAAGGTCTAAGTTCCGCGGCGCAGATCGAGCGTGAGGGGGAAGCCGCGGGCGGTGCCGGCTTCGGCGGGGAAGGCGGCGCTTTGGCCGCCGGGCGTGTGGCCGAAGGCGAAGAAGCGCGCGAGGCGACGACCCTCGGCTTCGAGCGCGTTGATGGGGCGACGCTCGTGGGCCATGCCGCCTTGGTGCGACACGTGGTACGTGCAGCCGCCGACGGAACGTTTGTTCCACTGGTCGACGATGTCGAACACGAGCGGGGCGTGCACGCCGATGCGCGGGTGCAGCGCGCTCGGCGGTTGCCACGCGCGGAAGCGCACGCCCGCGACGTACTCGCCGCTCACGCCCGTCGGGTGCAGCGGCACGCGCCAGCCGTTGCACGCGACGGCGTAGCGATCGTCGGTGTAGCCGCTCACTTTGAGCTGCATGCGCTCCAGCGACGAGTCGACGTAGCGGACCTGCCCGCTGCCGCCGCTCTCTTCGCCAAGCACGTGCCACGGCTCGATCGCCGCGCGCAGCTGCAGATCGATGCCCGCCGACGCCGCCTCGCCCATGATGGGGAAGCGGAACTCGTAGTGCGGGATGAACCACGACGTCTCGAACGGGAAGCCCGCCTTGCGCAGATCGCCGACGACGTCGCCCAGGTCCTGCCACAGGAAGTGCGGCAGCGCGAAGCGGTCTTGCAGCGCCGTGCCCCAGCGCGCGGGCCGCTCGGTGTACGGCGTCTGCCAGAACGACGCGACGAGGCCGCGCAGGATCAGCTGCTGCGCCATGCTCATGCGCGCGTGCGGCGGCATCTCGAACGAGCGCAGCTCGAGCAGCCCCTGCCGTCCGCTCGCGCTGTCGGGGTTGAAGAGCTTGTCGACGCACAGCTCGGCGCGGTGGGTGTTGCCCGTGACGTCGACCAGCAGGTTGCGGAAGATGCGATCGACGAGCCAAGGCGGCGTCGGCGCGCCCTTCCCGCGCTCGTCGATCTGCCGGAACGCGATCTCGAGCTCGTCGATGCTGTCGGAGCGCGCCTCGTCGAGCCGCGGCGCCTGGCTCGTCGGCCCGACGAACATGCCCGAGAACAGGTACGAGAGCGCCGGGTGGTTGACGAAGTAGCCGATGAGGCTGCGCAGCAGATCGGGCCGGCGAAGCAGCGGGCTGTCGGCGGGCGTCGCGCCGCCCATGACGACGTGATTGCCGCCGCCGGTGCCGGTGTGGCGGCCGTCGAGCTGGAACTTCTCGGTGCCGAGGCGCGTCTGCCGCGCCTCTTCGTAGAGGATCTCGGTGTTCGAGACCAGCTCGTCCCACGAGTACGCGGGCTGGATGTTGACCTCGATGACGCCGGGATCGGGCGTGACGGCGAACTGGCCGAGGCGCGGATCGCGCAGCGGCTGGTAGCCCTCGATGCGCACGGGCAATGACAGCGAAGCCGCCGTGTCCTCGATGGCGGCGACGAGATCGACGAACGCTTCCGTGCTGGGCAGCGGCGGCAAGAAGACGTTCAGGATGCCGTTGCGGACCTCGGTGCACAGCGCCGTGCGCACGACGCCGGGAGCGTCGATCGACACGGGCGCCAAGACGCGGCGCGCGCGCGCTTCTTCTTCATCACCTTCGCCGGGACGCTTTTGCCCGGGGATCTGCAGCGCGCGCCGAGGCGCGAAGCCGTCGGGCTCGTGGTACACGCGGCGCCCTTCTTTCGACTGCCACGGCAGGCTGTCGAGCGGCAGGCGGAAGCCCATGGGCGAGTCGCCTGGGATCAGGAAGAAGCGCTCGCTGCGCACGGGCCAGTTGCCGGTGCGCCAGTGGATGTTGGTGGCGTCGTTCCAGTCGGAGACCGGCTCGAGCGGCAGCACCTGACCCACGACGTGCGAGAGGCCCTGCTCCATGACGCGCGCGAGGCGCGCGCGCTCGACGGCGTCGTCGAGCTTCGACTCGAGCATGTCGACGTTCACGGGCAGCCGCCGCTCGCGCCACAGGTAATAGAACATGTCCTCGTAGGCGGGGATCAGCGTGCGATCTCCCACGTCGAGGCGCCGCGCGAGCGCGCGCACGAACGCGACGGACGCGTCGTTGGCGACGGCGCTTCCACCCTCGCGCGCGAACAGGCTCGGCTGCCGCCACATCGGCACGCCGTCCTTGCGGAAGTAGCAGGTCATCGCCCAGCGCGGCAGCGGCTCGCCCGGGTACCACTTGCCCTGCCCGTGGTGCAGCACGCCGCCCGGCGCGAACTTGCCGTGCATCCGGTGCAGGAGGTTCTCGCCGAGCTTGCGCTTGGTCGGGCCGAGCGCCTCGGTGTTCCACTCGGCGCCGTCGGGATCGTCGATCGACACGAACGTCGGCTCGCCGCCCATCGACAGGCGCACGTCGCCCGCGACGAGCGCGTCGTCGACGAGGCGGCCCGTCTTCATGATCGCCGCCCAAGCTTCCTCGGTGTATGGCTTGGTCACGCGCGGCTCTTCGCGCACGCGCTCGACCTTCATCTCGAAGGTGAACGTGTCCTTGACCTTGTCGCCCTCGTAGCGCGGCGTGAAGGCGTAGCCGCCCGTGATGGGCGCGGCGTTGCCGGGATCGGGCGTGCAGGCGAGCGGGATGTGGCCCTCGGCGCAGGCGAGGCCGCTGGTGGCGTCGAAGCCGATCCAGCCGGCACCCGGCAGGTACACCTCGGCCCACGCGTGCAGATCGGTCACGTCCTGCGAGACGCCCGACGGGCCGCCGTCGAGCGCCTTGACGTCGGCGACGAGCTGGATCGAGTAACCCGACACGAAGCGCGCCGCGAGCCCGAGGCGCCGCAGCACCTGCACGAGCAGCCATGCGAAGTCGCGGCAGGAACCGTGTCCGCGCGCCAGTGTTTCTTCGGGCGCGAACACGCCCGGCTCCATGCGGATGTCGTACTTCAGCGTCTGCTGCACGCGGCGGTTGACGTCGATGAGCACGTCGAGCGTGCGGCGCCCCGGCTTGGCGAGATCGGCCTGCACTGAGCGCACGAACGCGGCGAAGCGGTCACCACCGGGCAGCAGCTGCAGATAAGGCGCGAGCTCGGCCGCGAGCGCGGCGTCGTACTTGAACGGGTACTCCGACGCCGCCTCTTCGACGAAGAAGTCGAACGGGTTGATCGCCGTCATCTCGGCGATGAGATCGACCACGACCTCGAAGCGCCGCACCTCGTTGGGGAACACGAGGCGGGCTTGGTAATTCCCGAACGGGTCTTGCTGCCAGTTCAGGAAGTGCCCGGACGGCGCGATCTTGAGCGAGTAGCTCTTGATGGGCGTCCGGCAGTGCGGCGCGGGCCGCAGGCGCACGACCTGCGGCGTGAGCTGGACGAGCTGGTCGTAGGCGTAGACGGTCTTGTGGTGAAGCGAGACGTTGATTCCCATGTCGTAGACGCGGCCTCGGCCGCGCGGACGACTTTAGGCGAGAATCATTGCGCGGGCGTTTCGGGTCGACGGACCCGAGGTTAACGATCGATGAACGTAGGCGCGGGTGCCACCCGCGCCGGACTATCTACTACGAACTCACGGAGCGAAGGTGATCGCCGTGTCGCACGAGGGCAGCGCCGAGCCGCCGTCGACGTCGGCGCCGGCGTCCGCCGTGCCGCCGTCGGCCGAGGGGCACGGCAGCTTGCCGATCTCCGCCTCGCACTGCGTGAGCGCCGCCGTCGTGCCGACGGTCGTCGCGAGCGGGCAGACGAGGAGGTTGTAGTAGTAGTCGTCCTTGCAGTTCTGCATGTCCGTCGTCGACGGCGCCGCGATGTTCGCGCAGTCGAACTCGCGGTTGCAGAACGCCGTCGCGAGATCGCCGCACTTGTTCTGCGCGTCGGTGGGCGGCGTGGTGGTCATGGGATCGTCGCAGGCCGTCGGCAGCTGCGGCGTTCCGTCCGACGCGAAGTCCGATGAGCAGCTGAGCGCGTTGAAGTCCGACAGGCACGTCGCATAGCCCGCCGACACGGCGTTGTCGCAGCTGAAGGCCACGGTGTACTCGTTGATGCAGGTCGCGAGATCGTCGGCCGAGAGACCGGCGTTCGTGCAGCTGTTGCCGCGGTTGCAGATCGACGACGCGAGGCCCTTGCACGACGCCACGGGACCTCCGGCGCCGCCCGCGCCGGTCGTTCCGCCCGTGCTCCCGATCGTGCCGCCCGTACCGCCGCCGCCCGTGGTTCCACCGCTGCTGCCCGTCGTGCCGCCGCCACCGTCGGGCGTTCCGCCGCCGCCGCCGCCACACGCGCCGACCAAGAGAACAGCCGACAGCGCCATGACGCTGGAACACACGCCGAATCGCTGGAACGCCTTCATCGTGACTCCTTTTCGGGCGTGCCTGGCCGACACGGCGGCCGAGGCGTTGGGCTCGCTGAGCGTGAAGCCTTTGTCTACACCCGGAAACGACTCGGGGACAAGCGCCGCCGACGCGCGGCGCCGTCGTTGAACATGAGTCGATCCCGGGCTTACAGTGAGGTCGCGGCGCCATGTTGAAGCGGGACGAGTGGCTCGAGCACGCGCGCGACCTCGACTGGGAGCTGAGCTATGTCCGCGAGGAGGACGCCTTCCCGCCCGTCATCAGCGGCGCGCCGTGGTTGCCGCGCGAGGCTTGGCGCGACTGGGACGAGCCGTACCGCACGACCTACGCCGACTACGTCGCGACGCAGACCGAGAAGGACGCGTCGGTCTACGCCGTGCGCGACGTCGTCGGCAAGGCCGAGGACTACGAGCGCCTGCCCGTCGAATGGAAGAGCAGCCTCAAGCTGCACGCGGCGACGCTGCCGCTGGCCGAGTTCGCGGCCGTCATCGGCAACCTGCGCGCGGCGCGCTTCGGCCGCTCGCCCGCGTGGCGCACGACGGCGCTGTTCGGCGCGCTCGACGAGCTCCGCCACACGCAGATCCCGCTGTCGCTCATGCACGAGCTCGTGCGCGCCGACGCGCAGCTCGACTGGACGCACAAGTTCTATCACTCGAACAATTGGGTCGCGATCGCGGCGCGCCACCTCGCCGACGAGATGCTGCTGGGCGCCGACCCGGTCGAGTTCGCCGTCGCGACCAACTTCGTCTTCGAGACGGGCTTCACGAACCTGCAATTCGTCGGCCTCGCCGCGCTCGCCCACCGCGTGGGCGACAAGATGTTCCAGAAGATGGTGACGAGCATCCAGAGCGACGAGGCGCGCCACTCGCAGATCGGCGCGCCCACGCTGGCGACGATCGCCAAGCACGATCGCGCGCGCGCGCAGCACCTCGTCGACAAGTGGTTCTGGCGCAGCTGGCAGCTGTTCGCGATCGTCACGGGGTTTTCGATCGATTACCTCACGCCGCTCGCGAGCCGCACGACCTCTTTCCGCGAGCTCATGGACGAGTGGATCGCCGATCAGTACCTGCGCATGCTCGACGAGCTCGGCCTCGATCGGCCGTGGTACTGGCCGATCTTCGAGGCGGCGCTGCCGCGCTACCACCACATGGTCTACGCGTCGGCTTATTCGTACCGCGCGACGGTGTGGTTCGATCTGGTCGTGCCCGGACCCGACGAGCGGGCGTGGCTGCGCGAGAAGTACCCCGAGTCGTGGGACGAGATCGACCCCATCTGGGCCCGCATCTCGGAGCGCTGGCGCCAGACGGATCCCCGCAACGACTTCGGCGCGCACGGCACGGCGATCGTCGGCTTCTGCGACCTGTGCCAGATCGTGCTGTGCGGCGGCTCGCCCGGGCACAACGGCGCGCAGGTCGTCGAGCGCGACGGCAAGAAGCACATCTTTTGCTCGGAGCCGTGCCGCTGGATCTTCGAGCGCGAGCCGGCGCGCTACGCGGGGCACAAGGACGTCGTCAAACGCGTGCTCGCGGGTGAGGCGCCCGCGAACCTGGTCGCGATGTTGCGCGAGTACTTCGGCCTCACGTTCGCCGACTGGGGCAAGGACGCCTACGGCGGCCTGTACCCGTGGCTCGAGCGCGAGCGCAAGCAGGACGAGAGACGATGATTCCGCTCTACGGCTTCCTCGAGGGCGACACGCTGGGCCTGCTCATCCTCGCCGACGAGCAGCAGTCGGCGGCGTCGCTCGCGCGCGCACTGCAATCGGCGGCCGCGCTGCGCGTCGCGCCGCGCGAGGGCGTGTCGGTGTGGGTCAAGGGCGCGCGCCTCGACGCGCGCACGACGGTCGACGCCGCGGGGCTGCGCGCGCTCGATCGCTTCGACGTCAGGCGAGACCAACCATGACAGGATCGCCATGAGCTTCGAGCGCGCCGCGAGCCTTCGCGAGCTGTGGGTGGGCGAGCTTCGCAGCGTCGCCGTCGGCGGCACGCCCGTGCTGCTCGTGCGATTGCCTGACGGCGTGCGCGCCTACGAGGATCGCTGCGCGCACAAAGGCGTCGCGCTCAGCGCGGGTCGCCTCGCCGGCACGGTGCTGACGTGCGGCGCGCACGAGTGGCAGTACGACGTCGCGACGGGCGCGGGCGTCAACCCCGCGCGCGTGTGCCTGCGCGCCTTCGACGTTCGCGTCGACGGCGACGACGTGCTCGTCGACGTCGGCGTCGTTCGACCGACGCTCGCGGGCCCGCGCCCCACCGACGACGTCGGCCCCGTCTTGCAAGAGGGCCCCGAGGCGCGCGCGATCGTCGCGGCGATCCGCCGCCTCAACGCCGACGTGCGCGTGCTCGATCGCGGCGCCTACGTGCGCGTGTCGTGCCCGCGCCGCTGTGTCGTCACGCGCGCCGCCGTCGAGGCCGAGCTGGGCCGGCCCTTCCGCCTGCCGCGCGATCTCGAGCTCGTCGTCTCGGCGTTCAAGGGGCGCTTCCACGTCTCGGAAGAGGAGGCCACGTGGGAGCTCGGCGAGGCGTGACGGGCGAGGCGTTGCGGACCTACTCGCACCTCGCCGACGCGCGCCGCGTGCCGACCGAGTACGAGATCGGGACGTCGCGCCTCCTCTACTACGGCGAGCGCGGCTTCGAGGTCGACGTGCCCATCGCCGGGTGGTACGCGCGCCATCAAGCCGGCTCGCGCTGGCACCCCATCGACTGGGAGCGCTTCGCCGACCCGCGCGAGACGACGTACGCCGCCTACACGCGCGCGCAGGCCGCGAAGGAGGCCTTCGTCGACGGCGTGCTGCGCACGATCGACGAGTCGCCGTACGATCGTGAGCTGTCGCCGACGGCGCGCGCGCTGCTCGACCGCACGATCGCGCCGCTGCGCCACGTGTTCCACGCGCGCCAGATGATCGCGGCCTACGTCGGGTCGATGGCGCCGTCGGGGCGCATCGCCGTCGCCGCGCTCTTTCAGGCCGCCGACGAGCTGCGCCGCGTGCACCGCTTCGCCTACCGGCTCGCGCAGCTCCGCCGCGTCGACGCGGCGTTCGGCGCGGGCGCGCGCGCCGCGTTCGAGGGCGCGCCCGCGTGGCAGCCGCTGCGCCGCGTGCTCGAGCGCCTGCTCGTGACGTGGGACTGGGCCGAGGCGTTCGTCGCCCTCGACCTCGTGCTGGCGCCCGCGCTCGATCACCTCGTGTTCGTGGGCCTGCCCGCGATCGCGCGCGCGCGGGGCGACTTCCTGCTCGGGCAGATCGCCGCCTCGCTCGACGAAGACGCGCAGGGGCACAAACAGTGGGTGCGTGCGCTCGCGCGCCTCGCCCACGCCGAGAGCGACGTCAACCGCGCGGCCACCGTCGATTGGATCGCCGCGTGGGCGCCCGAGGTCGACGCGGCGATCGAGGCGCTCGCGCCGCTGCTGACCGACGACGACGAGGCGACCGCCGCCGTCGCGGCGGCGCGCGCGGCCGCGGCGGCGTTTCGCGACGAGGCGCTCGCGTGACGACGACACTCGAGCTCCGCCTCGGCGAGGTCGAAGCGCGCTTCCGCACCATGGCCGACAGCGCGCCCGTGCTGCTGTGGATGGCCGACACCGACGCGCTCTGCACCTTCTTCAACCAGACGTGGCTCGACTTCACGGGTCGCACGCTCGAGCAAGAGTGGGGCGTCGGCTGGGCCGAGGGCGTTCACTTCGAGGACTTCCAGCGCTGCGTCGACACGTACATGGCCGCGTTCGCCGAGCGCCGCCCGTTCGAGATGGAGTACCGCCTGCGGCGCGCCGACGGCGCCTTCCGCTGGGTGCTCGATCGCGGCGCGCCCCGCTACGCGCCCGACGGCCGCTTCGCCGGCTACATCGGCTCGTGCGTCGACATCACGGACCGCAAGGACCTCGAGCTCGATCTCGTGCGCGCCGTGCGCGTGCGCGACGAGTTCCTCTCGATCGCCTCGCACGAGCTGCGCACGCCGCTCACGGCGTTGCGCCTCCAGCTCGACGGCCTCGCGCGCTCGATCGAGCGCCAGCCGCAGCGCGACCTCGCCAACGGCCGCCTCGCCGCGAGCACGGGCGACGCGCTCTCGCAGGTCGAGCGCCTCACGACGCTCATCGAACGCCTGCTCGACATCTCGCGCTTCTCGGAGGGCCGCGTCACGCTCATGCCCGAGGACGTCGACCTCGTGGGCCTCGTGCGCGGCGTCGTCTCGGCCATGCGCGAGCCGGCGCGCGTCGCCGGCAGCACGCTGACGCTCACGGCGCCGGCGGCGCTCGCCGGCCGCTGGGATCGCATGCGCATCGAGCAGGTCGTCACGAACCTCGTCACCAACGCCGTCAAGTTCGGCGGGCGCAAGCCCATCGAGCTCGACGTCGCCGCCGAGGCGGGCGGCGCGCGCGTCAGCGTGCGCGACCACGGCATCGGCATCGACGAGCAGGACCAGCGCCGCATCTTCGCGCGCTTCGAGCGCGGCGTGTCGGCGCGCCACTTCGGCGGCCTCGGCCTCGGCCTGTGGGTCGCCAAGCAGATCGTCGACGCGCACGCCGGCACGATCTCCGTCGCGAGCAAGCCCGGCGTGGGCTCGATCTTCACGATGACGTTGCCGCTTTCGTCTCACGAGGACGGCGCGGGAGGGGCGCCGTGAGCGCGGCGACGGCCTGCGCCGGCGTGCTCGTCGTCGAGGACGACGCCGACATCACGGAGGCGCTCGTTCAGGTGCTCGAGAGCGAGGGCATGGCCGTGCGCGCCGCCGGCAACGGTCAGATCGCCCTCGACCTGCTGCGCGCCCCGGGATCCCCCCTGCCGTGCGTGATCCTGCTCGACCTCATGATGCCCGTCATGGACGGGTGGACATTCCGGTCGACGCAGCTGCGAGACCCCACAATCGCCCACATTCCCGTGGTCATTTTGACCGCCGGAGGGCCCGCGGCCGTCACCGATCGGGTACGGGCGGACGCCATGCTTCGCAAGCCCGTGGATCTCGAGACACTGCTCGCGACGTTGGCTCGCTATGTGACCTGATCTCCGTCGGTGAGCCCTTCAGACGGGCTGGCATTCTGCCGTAACACCGTGGGCATTTCGCGATGTCCGCCCGCACCGACAGCGCAGAGCTCCGAATGGTCGGAGGCCCGACCCCGGCCGCTCTCGTCGACGCGCACGCGCTCGACGAGGTGCTGAACGCGGGCGCGGCGGGCGGCCCGCGCGAGGTGCTCGAGACGGCGACGCGCGTCGTGACGCAGCTGCTGGGCGATCGCGGCTCGTGCATCTGGCTCGACGAGCGGCCGCGCGTGCTGCTCGCGCCGCACGCGCCGAGCGCGCGCGACCTTCCGATCGATCTGGCGCGCTACCCCGAGATCCGCGCCGCCGTCGAGCGGCGCGCGCTCGTCGCGATCGACGACGTCCACCACGACGATCGGCTCGCCGCCGTGCGCGACCAACTGCCGCCCGAGCTGCGCGCCGTCGTCGTCGTGCCGCTCGTCGCCGCCGAGCGCTGCTCGGGCGTGATCTTCGTGCAGTCGTTTCAGGCGCGGCGGCCCGATGCGCTCGCGCGCGAGACCGCGGCCGCCGTCGCGCGCCTCGCCGCCGTGCTGGCGATGCGTGGGCGCGACGCCCACGACGGCATCGTCACGCACGAGCAGCCCGACGTCGGCAGCGCGTCGTTCGCGAGCGGCCCCATCCCCATCGTGACGAGCCCGACCGATCCGGTCGAGCCGCCCAGCCGCATCCTCATCGTCGAGGACGATCTCGCGACGGCGACGGCCCTCGCCGACTCGCTGCGCGCCGAGGGCTACGTCACGGCCTGCGCCGTCGACGGCGCCGACGGCCTGCAACGTGCATTCTCCGAGGCGCCCGACCTCGTGCTCCTCGACGTCAATCTGCCCGGCCTCGACGGCTACGACACGGCGACGTGCCTGCGGCGGTCGACGCGCACGCGCGCCGTGCCGATCGTCTTCCTGTCGGGCAACGACGATCTCCCCACGCGGGTGCGCGGCACGGGCCTCGATCCCGTCGACTTCATCCCCAAGCCGTTCACGCTCGACGAGCTGCTCGCGCGCGTGCAGCTGGCGCTCGGTCACGGCCGAGCGCGCCAGAGCCTCATGCGCGCCGCCGAGCACGACGAGCTCACGGGCCTCGGCAACCTGCGCCTCCTCGAACGCCGCCTCACGGCCGAGCGCGCGCGCTTCGCCCGCTACGGGCATGCGCTGTCGATCGCCATGATCGACGTCGACCAGCTCAAGGTCGTCAACGACGCCCACGGCCACCTCGCGGGCAACGAAGCGCTGCGATCGATCGCTCACGTGCTGAAGGAGCAGGCGCGCGACACCGACCTCGTCGTCCGATACGGCGGCGACGAGTTCGTCGTCGTCCTGCCCCACACGGCGCTCGAAGACGCGCAGGCCTTCGGGCGGCGCGCCGCGGCCGCCGTCGCGCAGCTGTGCTCGCCCTCGGGCCCGCTCACGGTGAGCGTCGGCGTCGCCGCCCTCACGAACCGCGCGAGTCACGAGACGACCGACCAGCTGCTGAGCCGCGCCGACCGCGCCGCCTACCGGGCCAAGCAGGCTGGGCGCAACCGCGTCTGCGTCGAGGAAGAGCCCGCCGACGCCCGGCGCCCGGCGTGACCGGTCGGACCCGCTTTCCCGGCCGATTCGCGCTCGTTTGTCGCGCGCGCCGCGCCCCCGCCGTTCTAAGCTGAGCCGTGCCCACGAGACGCAAGCTGATCGGCCGCATCGCCGCGCTGGCCGCGCTCTACTTCGCGCTCGCCAAGCTGGGCCTCGCCTTCGCGACCGTCGGCCGCAGCGTCACGCTCGTGTGGCCGCCCACGGGCCTCGCGCTGGCCGCGCTGCTGTTGCGATCGCGGCGGCTGTGGCCCGGCGTCGCGCTCGGCGCGTTCGTCGTCAACGTGACGACACCTGGCGTGGGCCCGCTCGTCGCCGCGGCGATCGCCGTCGGCAACACGCTCGAGGCGTTCGTGGGCGTGTCGCTCGTGCGACGCGCGTCGTTCCGCACGCAGCTCGATCGCACGCGCGACATCGTGCGCTTCGCGATCTGGGGCGCGGGCGTCGCGCCCGCCGTGGGCGCGACCGTCGGCGCGTCGGCGCTCGTCCTGGCCGGCCTCGTGCCGCGGGCCGCGCTCGTCGGCACGTGGAAGACCTGGTGGCTCGGCGACGCCATGGGCGCGCTCGTGTTCGCGCCCGTGCTGCTGTGCTTCGGCTCGCGCGCCGAGGAGGACGAGCGGCGATCGTGGCCCGAGACGCTCGCGCTCTTCGCGGCGCTGCTGGCCGCCGGCATGGGCGCGCTCTCGCGCCCGCACCAAACGCGCCCCTACATCGTGTTCCCGCCGCTCATCTGGGCCGCGCTCAGGTTTGGACCGCGCGGGGCCTCGGCGGCGACGCTGCTCGTGGCCGCGATCGCGATCGGGTCGACGGTCACGGGCCACGGCGCCTTCGTGAGCTCGACGCTCGGCGACGATCTGACGGCGCTGCACGCCTTCGTCGGCTCGGTCGCGCTCACGGCGCTCGTGCTGGGCGCGACGGCGGTCGAGCGCGAGCGCGCCATCCGCGCGCGCGAGCACTTCATCTCGATCGCGTCGCACGAGCTGCGCACGCCGCTCGCGCCGCTGCGACTCCAAGTGCAGCGCGTGCTGCGCCGCATGCGCCGCGAGCCCATGCCCCAAGAAGAGGTCCTCGCGGCCATCGTCGTCATCGATCGCCAAACGACGCGGCTCACGGCGTTGCTCGAGGACGTGCTCGATCTGACGCGGCTGCGCATCGGGCGCCTGTCGCTCGCGCGCGAGCCCGTCGACCTCGCCGAGATCGTCGAGGAGGTGTCAGCTTCGCAGCGGGACGCGCTCACGCAAGTGGGCCGCGAGCTGCGCATCACCCGCCACGGCCCCACGATCGGCGAGTGGGATCGGGTGCGCCTGGAGCAGGTCGTCACCAACCTGCTCATCAACGCCATCAAGTACGGCGCCGGGCTCATCGAGCTCGACCTCGAAGGCAGCCCCGCGGCGCTGTCGCTCACCGTGCGCGACTACGGCCCGGGCGTCGCCGACGCCGATCGCGAGCGCATCTTCGCGCCCTTCGAGCACGCCGCCAGCGACGGCACGGGCCGCGGCCTGGGCCTCGGCCTCTACATCGCGCGCGAGATCGTCGAGGCCCACGGCGGCCGCATCACCGTCGAGAACCCCGAGGGTGGCGGCGCCGCGTTTCGCATCGAGCTGCCGGTCGTGCCGGGTCGGCTCAGGCCGATTCCGTCTGACTCTGGTGGCGGCGCGTTTGCAGCCCGTATTTCGTGAGCTTCTTCCACAGGCTCTTGCGCGAGATGCCGAGCATCTTCGCCGCGCGCTGACGCCGCTCACCCGCGCCGCGCACCGTCTTGAGGATGATCTCCTTTTCGTACTCTTCCATCGCCTCGGCGAGCGTCGCCGGCTTGCCACCGTCGGCGGCGGGCGCCCCGTCGAGCGTCGGGGCGCCACCCTTGACGCTCTTCTCGACATTTTTTTCGACTTTGTCGACCGCGGCGACGAGCACATCGAGATCGAATGGCTTCGTCAGGTAGTCGAGCGCGCTGTCCTTCATCGCCGAGACCGCGTCGGCGATCGAGCCGTACGCCGTCATGACGAGGACCTGTGTCCCCGGGTACTCAGCGCGGACCCGCTTGAGCAACGACAGCCCGTCCAGCTTCGGCAGCTTGACGTCACTGACCACCAAGTCGAAGCGGTGTGACGCGAGGCGCGCCAGCGCCGTTTCGGCGTCCCCGACCATGTCGACGGCGTGACCCTCCTCGCGCAGGACCTGCCCCAGCGAGATGCGTACGTCCGGCTCGTCATCGACCAATAGGATGTTCATCATGTGTCCTCCCGTTGTCCGGGGGCGTCTGGCGAATGATCCCCGGAAAGCTGCTCGACGACATGGTACGCATCCCCTCGGGAACCATCAACCCCATCACCACCCGAGATCGACCAAAAAAACGCATGTAGGCGCGCAGAATTCCCTACGAATCGTGCACAACGTTTCCAATGGGGAACGTTTTGGGCAACTCAGAATGGATATCCTCGAGGACATGAGAACCGCCGTCGTCGTTTCCTTCGCCTTCCTTTTTGCAGCCTGCGCGCCGCGACGTCCCCCGGAGTCCACGCCGGGCACGCGCATTCCGGACTCGGTCCCCGAGGGCGAAGCTGCCCAGCGCGCCGCCACGCCAGGTCTCCAATTGGAAGATGACGACGCGCGGTGGGGCGTCGAGGGGGCCAAGGAACGTAAGCGCCTCCGCGAGGAACAAAAAGCAGCCGACGCGAAGAAGAAGGCCGCGCACGGCCCCGACGCCGAGCCGAAGATGACCGCACCCGTAGAGCCCGCGACGCCGCCGGCTCCTTGACGACGCTCTCTAGAACACCGTCGACTTCACGTACTTCCCGGTCGAGTTGTTCCACTGCGCCTGGAAGACGTTGTGCTTCGTGTTGCGGAAGAGAATCGTGTTGGCCCACGGATCCTGCGCGACGATCGCCGCGGGATCGTCGGTCAGCGTGTCGGTCGTCGTCGTGTAGACCGTGCGCGCGGCGTAGCCGGCGCTGCCTTGGCGTTCGACGATCGTCGACGTGGAACCGAGCTTGGTGCGGTACACCAAGCTGACGTAGCCCTCTTGGTCGCCGTACGGCACCACCGCCGAAGCGATGTGCGGCTCGCCGCCGAGCCACGTGTCGACCGTGTTGTCGAACCAAGGCTCGCTCGAGTCTTCGATCACGTGCGGGCCATCCCAGCCGACGTAGCCGATGTACCAACCGCCCCACGGCGTCGTGTTGGGTTTGGGCTGATAGAGGTCACCCGTGCCGTCCGTTCCGAGCGTCGTCGTCGGGATGATCCTCGCCCACCACTCGCCCTGCACCAGCCGATCTTCACAGAGCATCGGTGACCACGAGCTGTCGTTGCCTTTGCACACGTAGAGCACCGACGAGCTTCCGTTCGCGCCGGGGCTGCGCATGTAACCGATCGGATCGCCGATCGCGCCGTGCGTGCCCGTGGGCGCCGGCAGCGGCGCGTCCTGGAACCAGCTGCTGCCGTTCCAGGAGATCTCGTGGATCGCCTCGTCGTAGCCGCGGTACACCGCGACGACCGTTCCGTCGTGCCGCACATACGGGGACGGCGCGCCGGCCGCGAGCGTCGTGTTGATGTTCTTGAACGTGCCGTGCTGGCCCCAGTCGACGATCGAGCCGTCGTACTTCGTGACCATGATGGCCAGGTTGGAGCCGTCGTTGTTCGCGTCCTTCAACCACATCGCCGGCTGATACGGCGTTGGCAGCGTGCCGGTCACGTCGTTCGCGCCGCTCCAACCGCTGAACGCGTATTGCGTTTGATTGAAGAAGTCGTCGAAGCGGAGGGTCTTGTGGATCGTGCCCGCCCACGTGTCGCCCGTCGTGTGCAGCCACTCGCCCTTGTAGCTCGGCCCGTTGGCGCTCACGCCCCACACCACCGATGGCGTCCCCGGCGTCGAGCGCGCGATCGGATCATCGGGCCACGCCGAGTAGCCGGTGTTGCAGTTGTCGAGGAGCAGCGCCTTGACGAACGGATCGCGCTGTCTGGCGCAATCGACGCCGGGCGTGCAGATGTTCGTCGATCCGTCGGGCCACTTCGGCGGCATGCCGCCGGCCGATGCGGGCCGGTTCACGACCTCGGTGAGGACGGAGCAGTACGTGCTGCCCGTGGGTTTATCCGTGAAGGTCGGGAAACGTCCGCCCGGCGTGCTCGTATGACAGCTCAAGCAAAGCCCCGACGGCAACCCGTTGTACGCGCTCGTGCCGGGATCTGGATTCTTCGGCCACGCCGCCGGCACGAAGGGCTGCATGAACGTCGAAGGCATCCAGTTCGCCTTGCTGGTCAGGTTGGTGGCGTGCCCACTGGCGTTGTGGGTGAGGAAGACGTTCTGTCCTTCGTGGCACGTCGTGCACGTCGCGATGTGCCCTGATTGCGGCGTCGAAATCGTCTCCGTGCCACCCCACGTGCCCCAAGGGTTGTTGGGATGAGCGGGATCCGGCACCAAGTTCACCACCGTCTTCGGGTTGGACGGCAGCTCGGGTTGACTTCCTTCCCAGAAGCACGCGAGGCCGTTCTTGCCCTGACAGATGATGTCGAAGGTGAAACCGACGTGCGCGTTGATGACGCAGATGCCGGGCGTCGTCGTCGACGAATCGACCGAGTAGTAGATCGTGCCGTTGAAGTTGCTGTTGACGAAGCTGTCCCCGTACGCGCCAGACTTCGTCCACTTCCCTTGACCGCTGCCCAGCTGCGGTGTGCCCCACGCCGGCGGCAACGGCACCTTGTAGGTCTTCTGGCATTGCGTGGCGTAGGCGACGTCCGAGAGACCGTCCGAGTCCCCGACCGTCAGCGCAGCTCGCGCGACCTCGACCGCTGGCGCGGCTTCGGCCGGATCGACGACGGGCGACGCTTCATCCGAAGGTCCCGGCGCTTCGCACGCCGCGCCCGCGAACGGAAGCATCGCCATCACAAAGGCCCATCCCCTCGGCTGCGCGCGTTTCATTTGGCGCGCGATACTAGGAGCCGTCCGCGCAGCTCAGCGGATTTTCAAACGTCGTGCGACATCATGTCGCCAGGACCTCGCGCACACGCGGGTCAGGGGGCGGACGCGTGCGCGTTGCCGACCTCGTCGGCGCGTCGCGCCGCCTCGATGAGGAGCATCGCGGTCGGCGCGCCGATCTCGTCTTCGACGTCCGCGACGTCGACCTGCGTGAAGGCGAAGCGGCCTTCTTGCCAGTTCAGCAGCTCGTACACGGCCGCCTTGCGCGCGCGCCGCGTCCCCGCGATGCGCGCGCGCACGACCCGACCCGCCCGCAGCCACACGTGGCCCACCTGGCCCGACGCGAACAGCATGAGCTCGCCCGAGCGCCGCTCGAGATCGAGGAACGTGAGCACCGTGGCGAGGCCGAACTGCTCGAGCCGGCCGCGGAGGCCGACGTCCATCGATTCGACTGGCATCCCCCCGAGTTAACGCGCCTCGCGCCGAACCACAAAAAAACGCTCGTCGCATTTCCAGCCGTCGCGAAAATCGCGCAAATCGAACGCCGGGCGCAGATGAACCCCCGCGCCGGCCGGCCACATTGACGGTGTGGGCCACACCGTGGAAGATCGTGTCCCTTTGCGAGCTCGCGACAGCGCGCCGTCGCGAGCCTCGACCCGCCCCGGCGCACCGTGACGGAGTCACATGCCCCACTCTCGGATCATGCGCGGCGCGATCGCCGTCGCGCTCCTCGCCGCTTGCGGCAGCTCGTCTAAACAACCGTCGGGCTCGGGCAACGGTGGCAACGGTGGCAACGGTGGATCGCCCAGCGCGACCGGGAGCGGCGGCGCCGGCGGGACGTCCTCGGGCGGCGCGGGCGCGACGGGATCTGCGAACGGCGGCGCCGGCGGCGCTGGCACACCCGCGTCGGGCGGCAGCGGCGGGACATCCGCGGGCGGCGCCGGCGGC
>DASZRT010000055.1:0-79022 GCA_035549075.1 Polyangia bacterium
CGGCCACGAAGCGCTCGACGACGGGCTCGACCGCCGGCGCGGCGGCGGGCGAGGGAACGGGCACGCCCGGCAGCGGCGCGGGCGCGGGCGGCGGCGCGCCTTTGGGCTTGTGCGCGTTGAGCCAGTCGGCGACGCGCGCGACGTCGCCGAAGCGCGTGAGCTTGCCCTCGTTCGAGAGGAACGACATGAAGTACGTGCGCCCGTCGATCTTCGTCGCGACGACGAGGCAGTAGCGCGCGACGTCGTTGTAGCCGGTCTTGCCGGCCAGCACCGAGATGTTGCCGCGCGCGGCGGCGTGGTCGGTGTTGATGTACTTGAGCGACGGCTTGCCGACGGGATGGGCGTCGTACTCGACGCGCTCCATGATCGACGCGAGCAGCGGCTGCGCCATCGCCGCGCGCAGCATCTTGATCGTCTCGCGTGGCGTCGACACGTTGTTGGGTGAGAGGCCCGTCGGCTCGAAGAAGCGCGTGTTCTTGAGGCCCAGCGCGTGCACCTTGGCGTTCATGGCCGCCGTGAGCTGGGCCGGGTTCAGCTTCACGGCGCGCCCCAGCGCGGGGATGGCGCGGTTGTCCGAGCCCATGAGCGCCGCGTGCAAGAGGTCGCGGTTCGACAGCGTCATGCCCGTGAGCAGGCGCGAGCGCGCGCCGCCGCGCGCGACGTCGAGATCGCCTTTCTCGATCGTCGACAGGCCGTCGAGCTCGATGTTGCGATCGGCGACGGCCAGCGTCGCCGCGAGCTTGGAGATGGACGCGATGGGGCGCTCTTTGTCGGGGTTGCGCGCGAAGATCTCCTTGCCCGTGTCGTCGATGACGAGGGCGCCCAGCGCCTGCACGTTGGGCATCCCGCCGCGCGTCGCGGCCACGTGCCGCTCGAGGAAGACGTGGCCCTTCTTCTTGGCGACGTGCCTCGCCTTCTTCTTCGTCGCGGCGTGCGCCGCGGGCGTCATCGCCGCCGCGAGCGCGAGCGCCGTCGTCACGACCGACAGAACCCGTCCGAGCGCGCGACTTCTTCTCACCAGGGCCGACGTTATAGGCGAGCGCCCCCGTCGGGCAAGTTCGTTACGTCACGATGAGCAGGTGCAGATCCAGGACGTTCGACGTACCGGGGCCGGCGACGGTGGCGCCGACGGCGGCGAGGGCGGGGTAGCTGTCCCAGCGATCGAGGGCGCGTTGCGCGTCCACGCCCGCGGCGCCGATCTGCGCCCACGTCGTGCCGTCGACGAGGCCGCCCGAGACCGGCGTGTCGCCGTCGCGATCGTCGGTGCCGGCCGCGAGGAACGCGACGCGCGCCTGCTGCTCGGGCGGCAGCGCCGCGAGGCCGCGCGCCATCGCGAGCGCGAGGT
Organism: Polyangia bacterium; assembly: GCA_035549075.1. Classification (GTDB taxonomy): domain Bacteria; phylum Myxococcota_A; class Polyangia; order Fen-1088; family Fen-1088; genus DASZFV01. The sequence continues at coordinate 1,346 of DASZRT010000055.1, forward strand.
GCGTCGAGCGCCCGCCCTTGCCCGCGCCCGCGCCGACCTTGATCGTCGGCTCGCCGTTGCCGATGAGCACGCGCGTCGTGCCGCCCACGCCGGCCTCGTGGTTCGCGCGATCGAGGTAGGCGCGCGCGACGACGTCGACGTCGTCCTCGACGTCGCGCGAGAGCACGCCCGCCTTGAGGCCACGCGCCTCGGCTGCGCGCCGCGCTTCGGCGGGCACGCGCTCGGGGCCGGCGATCGCCGTCCACGTCACATGCTTCATACGCGCGTCGCCGGGCTTGGGCGTCTCGGGAATCTCGCCGCGCGCGCCGCGCTCGAGGTGGGCGCGCGCGGCGTCGGGGATCGCGGCGCCGGTCTCGGCGACGACGCGCAGGGCGTCGGCGAACGTCGTCGGGTCGGGCGAGAACGGCCCCGAGCCGATCGTCGCCGGCTCGCCGCCGATGACGTCGGACAGCGCGAGCACGGTGACGGGCGCCTTCGACTCGAGCGCGAGGCGGCCGCCCTTGATCGCCGACAGGTGCTTGCGGACGGCGTTGAGCATCGAGATCGAGGCGCCGCCGCGCATGACGGCGCCCGTGGCCGCGCGCTTGTCTTCTAGTGTGAGGCCGGGCGCGGGCGCGCACAGGAGCGACGACGTGCCGCCCGAGAGCAGCACGAGCAAACGATCCTGGGGCGCGAGGGCGCGCACGAACGCGAGCGCGCCCTCGCCGGCGGCGACGCTGCGCGCGCTCGGCTGCGGGTGATCGGCGGGGAACGCCTGCACGCCGAAGGGGATCGTCGCCGGGACCTTCGGCCCGGGCGCGATGGCGATCGTGGGCCGAGGCGCGCTGCCGGGAGGTGCGCCCGCGCCCGCGCCGAGCAACATCGGGAACGCGACCTTGCCGACGGCCAGCACGTGCGTCGCTTCGGCGACCGCGTCCTTGGCGGCGTCGCGCACGAGCGCGGCGCCGTCGACGTGCGAGGCCACCTGCTGGAAGATTTCGAGAGCGAGCTTGCGCGCGTCGGGTGTCGTCACTTGGGCCTCAAACGAGGTTGGGCGTTCGTGGAATCGGCCTTGGCGCGCGCGCGAGCTGCTTGCGGCGCCACGGCTCCCAATATCGCGTCTTGGCGATCGAGACCAGCAGCATCGCGATCGTCATGAGCACGAAGCCGATCGTCGCCTGGCGCATGGTGAGCTTGCCGTGCAGCGGCTTCGAGACGACGCCGTAGCAGAGATCGACGTGGATCCAGTAGACGAGCAGCGAGGTGCGCCCGAGCTGGCGCATGAACGAGAAGCGCCCGGCCACGAGGCGCGAGACGGCGTAGGCGACGAAGGCGAGCACGCCGCACAGGCCGAGCCGGTAGAAGAACGTGCCCGGCCCCATCTGCTGCACGATCTCGTTCGGGTAGCGAATGATGTAGGGGTTGTGCGCGCGCACGGCGAGCACGGCGCCCATGAGCGCGAGGCCGACGGCGCCTGTCAGCAAATAGGCTCGCGCCGCGCGGCCGGGCGTCGCGCTCGCGCGTACCCACAGGTGCCCCACGGCGAGCCCCGTGAACGCCCACGCGCCCCACGGGAACAGGCCGAACCACGACATGGGCCGCTGGCCGCCGAGGTACGACGTGATCGGACGCGGGATGAACGTCGGGAAATGCGCCGGGCCCAAGATGGGCCCGAGCCCAAGGAAGAACGCGGCCGCGAGCAACGCGACGAGGTATTGCGGTTTTCCCGCGCGCGGCGCCGCGACGACGGCGACCACCATCATCGAGACGCCGATGCAGTTGAGGATGTCGACGCGGAACAGATCGTCGGGCGGCCCCCAGAAGCCCGACAGCGCGTACTCCTGAAAACGAAAGAGGTAGGCGAGGGCGAGGATCTCGAGGCCGCGGCGGGCCGCGCCGCGCACCATCGCCGCGCGCTCGATGCCCTTGCGCAGCTGCGCCTCGAAGCGAATCGCGAGGGACACGCCCACGAGCAACAAGAACAGGCGCGACGGCACGCCGCCCCAGTAGCGCGTCCACCAGTAGGTGGGCGTCGCCTTGCCCGCGGGGCTGACCCACGAGTCGTAGAGGTGGGTCTGGATCATCAAGACGACCGCGAGGCCGCGCAGCCAGTCGATCGCATCCAGACGGCTTGTCGCCGGCGCGTCCAGACGGCTCGAGGGTGACGTCGGGGGCGGGGCGTCCGCGCTCATTGCCGCGCGATCTGTCCGAGCAGGTCCTCGCTCGCGCTGCGCAGCGCGTTCTCGAGGGCCTCCATCTCCATGCCCGAGCGCTGCTGCGGCTTGAAGTGGTGCTTGGGCCGCTGGACCGTCGCCTCGCCCGACGTCAGCAGGAACACGCCGCCGCCCGGCTGCCGCGAGAGCACGAGCTGCACGGCGCACGTGACCTCGACCTCGGCGCCCTGCGTGCTCGTCTGCAGATCCTTGATGACGCCGTCGACGGCGTACATGCCCTCGTGCTCGTGCGGCTCGACATCGCCGTAGGGCCGCAGCTGCGCGACGACGAAGTCACGCATGTGGCTGCGCAGGGCGTTGCCCGCGTGCTTGCTCTGATCGCCCATCGCCTTGACCTCGAACGACAGCTTCTTACCAGGCCGCGCGCGGATCGCGGGCGCGCCCGGCACGGGCGGCGGCGGCGTTTCGGTGTCGGCGTCCTCGCCGCCGAGCTGCTTCATGGCGTCCTTGGCCATGCGCCGCACGAGCGGCACCGGATCGACGAGGGCCTTGGCCACGGCGTCCTTGGCGATGGGCGAGCCGATCTGACCCAACGAGCGCGCGGCCGTCGCGCGCACGGCGGGGTTGGGATCGCGGAGCGCGCCGATGAGCGCGGGCACGGAGCGCGACTGGCGCAGCCGCCCGAGCACGAGCGCCGCCTCGACGCGGACCTTGTACGAACGGTCGTGGGCGAGGGCGTCCTCGACCTCGTCGATGCGCGGCGCCGCGAACGCGGCGCGCGCCGCCATGGCGAGCGCGAGGACGACGGCGGCGAACGGCAGGCGGGGGAGGGACGCTCGCACGGACATCCGAGAATCGCGCTCCACGCGAGCGCGGTCAATGGTTGCTTTGGACTATCCCGCGCGGGTGTCGCACAGTATGCGCGGCTCGCCCACGAGCAAATGAGCAAATGAGCTCCCCACCCATCACGCTCGCTTACTCCGTCGACGCCGACGACGCGTTCATGTTCTACGCGCTCCGCGAAGGGCGCATCCCGACCGACGGGTTCTCGTTCACGCACCGCCGCGATCACACGGCGGCGCTGAACCAGCTGGCGATCGACGGCGCCGCCGACGTCGTCGCCGTCTCGCTGGGCGTCGTGCCCACGATCGCGCGCGCGTACCAGTTGCTACCGCACGGCGCGTCCGTGGGGCGCGCCTACGGCCCCGTCGTCGTCTCGCGCGAGCCGATGACGATCGCCGAGCTCGCGAACGCGCGCGTCGGCATCCCGGGGCGCACGACGACGGCGTGGCTCGTGCTGCGCCTCATTCAGCCGGCGGCCGTCGGCGTCGAGGTGCCGATCTCTCCGTTCGCGCGCATCTTCGAGGCGCTCGACGCGGGCGAGATCGACGCGGCCCTGCTGATTCACGAAGGCCGCCTCATCTACCCGCAGCGCGGTCTGCACAAGGTCGTCGACCTCGGCGAGTGGTGGCAGGCCGAGGCGGGGCTGCCGCTGCCGCTCGGCGTGAACGTCATTCGCCGCGCGCTGGGCGCCGAGACGGTGACGCGCCTTTCGCGCGTGCTGCGCGCGAGCATCGGCTGGGCGCTCGAGCACCGCGACGAGATCATCGCGACGATCGCGCGCGAGGATCGCGGCGAGGCGGCGCTCTCGCGGCCCGCGCTCATCGATCATTACCTGGGCCTCTACGCGAACGACGACACGGCCGCGATCGCCGACGACGCGCGCCGGGCGGTCGACGTGTTGTTCGCGCGCGCGCGCGCCGCCGGTCTCATCGCCGGCGACGTGACGGCCGACTGGTCGGATTAAGACTTCAGCGCGCGCCACACGACGTGGCAGGCGGCGCGCGAGGCGGCGAGGTGGTTCGCGCGCCACTGCGAGTGCGCGCGCGGGCCCACCTGGTTCGAGACGCCGAGCACGGCGGCGAACGGCACGCCGGCGGCCGCGGCGGCGCGCGCGACGGCGAACGCCTCGAGGTTCTCGAGCGCCGCGCCGGTCGCGCCGAGGCGCGCCGCGAGCTCTTCGGTCTGCGTGATCGCGAGCGGACAGGCGACGAGGGCCAGCGGCGACGGCTCGGCGCCGAGGCCCGCGCGCAGGCGCGCGGCGAGCGCGGGCGTCGACACCGCCGAGGCGACGAGCGGCGCGGGCGTGTAGGCGTCGCCGCGCAACGCCGCCGTCGACACGAGGCGCAGCTCGCCGGCGACGGCCGCTTCGCCGATGGCGTGCGCCGGCGCGGCCGAGGGGTAGACGCCCGCCGTGCCCACGAAGACGATCTCGTCGGGCGTGAGCCGCGCGATCGCGGCCGCCGCGCCCGCCGCCGCGTCGACGACGCCCACGCCGACCGCCATGAGCGTCACGTGCCCCGCCAGCTCTTCGCCACGCGCGGCGATGAGGCTGCGCAGCGGCGCGACTTCTGGCTCCCACGCCGACACGACCAGCGTGTGGCCCGCGCGGTGGGCCGCGGCGCGCGGCGCCTTTTGCGGCGTCTTGCGAGGGGCTTTGGAGCTCGAGGTCTTGCGGCGGGGCGAGGGGCGCGCGGGCTTGCGGGGACGGGATTTCACGCCGCGACTCTAAGTCCGTCCGTGAACGTTCGCCACCGCCGGTCGACGTGGGAACCTGTGCTAACGTCCGGCATCGTCAATTGACCTCAGCAACACGCGAACGCAACCACTCCGGAGGATCGAGATGAGCCTGGTTTCCAAGAAGGCGCCCGAGTTCACGGCCGACGCCGTCATCGGCGACGGTGATTTCACGAAGGTCTCGCTGTCCAGCTACAAGGGGAAGTACGTCGTCCTCTTCTTCTACCCGGCGGACTTCACGTTCATTTGTCCGACGGAGATCCAAGAGTTCTCGCGCCGTCAAAAGGACTTCGACGAGGCGAACGCCGTCGTCCTCGGCTGCTCGACGGACTCGAAACATTCGCACAAGGCGTGGATCAAGAACGGCCTCGGCAAGCTGAACCACCCGCTGGTCGCCGACTTCAACAAGACGATCGCGCGCGACTACGAGTGCCTCATGGACGACGGCACGGCCTGCCGCGCGACGTTCATCATCGATCCGGAGGGCGTCGTGCAGCACGCTTCATACAACGCGGACCTGCTCGGCCGTTCCGTTTCGGAGACGCTGCGCCTCGTGCAGGCCGTCCAGACCGGCGAGCGCTGCCCCGTCGAGTGGAAGCCGGGCGCGAAGACGCTCGGCAAGCCGGCGTAACGGGTTCCTTCCGTCGGCGACGCGGACGGTTTATCGTTCGCGTCGCCGTGACTCTGCGCTCGAAGATCGTCGCGTCCACCGTGCTCGCGGTCGCGGTGGGCTGTAACGCGCCGGACGCGCGGCCGCGCCCCGTGCTGCTGACGAGCGCCGACTTCGAAGCGCTGCTCGCGAAGCAGACCGACCCCGAGCAAGCGATCCTCCCCGACTCTGGTTTGCCGGACGGCCTGAAGCTGCGCCGTATCATCGAGAGCGACAACGGGGCGCCGACCCTCGCGCTCCACGACACGTTCACCGACGGCTACCGCTCGCAGTACGTGACCACCGAGGCGTGGGCCGGTTTCCCCGCGGTGTGGATCCAGCCCGTGTACCAGCCCGTGACGGGCTACACGGCGACCGGCTCCCCGATGCTCGAGGTCGAGGGCACCGAGTCGTGGCACTACATCTTCGGCGTCGGCCCCAAGAGCGCCTTCTACAGCCCGTACTGGCAGATCGTCTATTTTCGGCGCGCGCCAGGCACGACGCTCGACGACTACAAAACGCCGCGCGACGTGATCGATCGAGGCCTCGACTTCAACCCGTCCGGCGGCCGCGTCATCGCGCTCGTGCCGGACGATTTGAAGTCGCCCGCGATCATGGACGGCGGTCCCGAAGCGGGCAAAGGGTGGCTCAACGGCGCGCGCGCGTCGTACCTCGACTTCGGGTCGAACACCTTCACGTGGGACGAGTACGGCGTCGTCGAAGAGGCGCCGCTGTTCGTGTGGGTCGTTCGTGACGACGATGGCGTCACCCACGCGCTCGACATCCCGAGCGTCGCGGGCGCGGGGCCTCTGTATTCGGGCCGGCAGCCGGTGCTTCAAGGCACGACCCCCAAGTACGGATCGTACTGGCGCATCTACACCGTCGTCGTGCCGAGCGGCGCCGCCGTGTTCGCGCCGCCGCACTACACCGATCTTCGCAACGGGCTCGCGGCCCGCCCGTCGTTGTACGACGTGACCTACGCGCCCGAGGTCCTCGCGGCGACGGGGCACGAGTACGACAACTTCGCGGGCCGCGTGACGACGACGCCCGACTGCTTCGCGACCGACATGAAGATCGACCCGTCGAACTTCGGCACGGACGATCAAGCCGACGCCTGCCAGTACCTCGACTCGCAGACGAAGATCGAGGCGGCCGTGCCCGAGATCGCCATCGAGAGGACCGACATCCTCGTGACCTGTCCGTTCGTCGTCTACGACGGCGTGCCGGTGAAGCCTTGATCGCGCGTTTCGCGATCGTTGCTGCGCTCGTCGGCTTCGCGCGCGCGGCGTGGGCGCAAGCGGCGCCTGACGCCGAGCCGGCGGCCGAGAACGAGAACGACAGCGACGGGTACACGCCGCCCGCGGGCGGGCCGGGCGCGCCGCCGCTGTCGATCGACGGCTACATCGACGTCGGCTTCGCGCGCGCGCAGGGCGACGGCACGAGCTTCTCGCCCAACGACACGCGCCTGCCCGTCGACTACGGCGTCGACACGTTCGCGCCCGCCGTGAACTCGCGGGGCGACGTCGCCTCGACCGAGCACGGCGATCGCCTCGTCAACGGCTTCCTGCCGCGGTCGGTGGGCATCGGCGGGCGCCCGTCGTTCTTGCTCAACGTCGTCGCGCTCGATCTCAAGTACGCGGCGCCGGGCGCGCCGCTCACGATCTTCACGCGCCTGCTGGGCCTGCCGCGCTTCTCGGACCAAGGCGACGCCTCGCGCTTCCTCGTCGAGCAGGCGTTCGGACGCCTCATCCCGTTCGACTCGCTCGAGCTCGCGATCGCCGTCGGCAAGTTCGACTCGGTGTTCGGCATCGAGTACCTCGACAACGAATCGAACATCCGCACGGGCATCACGCCGTCGCTCATCGCGCGCTACACGACGGGCCAATCGCTGGGCGCGAAGGTCTTCTACCGCCTGCAAATTCCCGCGGCGTGGTCGGCCGTGAGCATCAACGCCGCGGCGACGAACCAGGGCACGTTCGTCGAGTCGCTGCAGACGGCCGACGCGAGCCTCACGGGCGAGCCCGTGCTGTCGGCGCGGCTCGGCTACGAGCTGAACCTGCCGCACGTGCAGATGAAGATCGGCGCGTCGGGTTCGTACGGGCCGCGCAACGATCAGAGCGACCGCGGCGCGAAGCTGCAGCTGCACGGGCTCGACTTCCGCCTCGCCGTCGCGGGCGTCTACCTCAACGCCGAGGCCGTGCAGGTCGACGAGGACGCGGGCGCCGCGAAGACGACGCCCTCGGGGCCGCAGCTGGTCGCGTCGGGGTTCCACGCGCGCGGCTTCTACGCGCAGCTCGCGTGGGCGATCGCCGTCGACGCGGGCCCCCTGCACAAGATCACGCCGTACGCGCGCTACGAGCAGCGGCAGGCGCAGTTCGAGGGCTTCGATCGCATCACCGTGGACCGCATCACGGCGGGCGTGCGCGTCGAGCTGTGGGATTCGCTCATCGTCAAAGGCGAATGGCTCGTGAACCGCGAGCTCGCGGGCGCGCCGAACGTCGCCAACAACGTGCAGACGGCGTCCGTCGTCTACAGCTGGTGAAGAGGGAGCTGGCCATGGTCAGGACGTTCATCGTGTGCGCCGTCGTCGTCTCGATCTCGGGCGCTGCGCGCGCGCACAACGCGAAGGATTGGCTCGGCGAGGAGATGCCGCTGCCGCTCGCCGTGAAGACGCCGCAGGATCTCGCCGTGAAGGCCGTCGCCGAGCGGCAGTACCTCATCTTCAACCTGCTCGCGGGCGGCAAGCTCGCGTGGGACGCGGGTGACTTCGCGACGGCGGCCACGAAGTGGGAGAGCTTGCTGCGCGTGCCGAACCTCGATCCCGAGATCGATCACGTGGTTCGTCCGCTCGCCGTCGCGGCGCGCGAGCACGCGGGTGGCGCCGCGGTGGCATCCGCGCCGTCGGCGCCCGCGGTGAACGCGAAGCCGGCGGCGGCTTCGACGCCCGTCGTCGCGCCCGCGCCGCGCGTGCTGCCCGTCGTCGTGAGCGGGACGATCGCGGGCGGCGGCGCGCCGGGGCCCGGCGGCGCCGTCGTTTGGCTCAAGCGCTCGAACGGCGAGACGCCGCGCCCCGCGCCCGCGCACGGCAAGGTCATCAGCCAGAAGGGCAAGGCGTTCGTGCCGCACGTGCTCGCCGTCCCCGTGGGCACGAAGATCTCGTTCCGCAACGACGACGCGATCTTCCACAACGTCTTCTCGCTCGCGAAGCCCAACGACTTCGACACGGGCCTCTACAAGCAGGGCGCGACCTACGAGCAGTCGTTCCACAAGCCCGGCCCCGTTCAGCTGCTCTGCAACATCCACTCGTCGATGATCGGCTACGTCTACGTCGTCGACTCACCGTACTACGCGCAGGCCGACGGCTCGGGCGCCTTCACGATCCGCGGCGTGCCGCCGGGCGATTACGAGATCGAGGTGTGGCACGAGGGCTCGTCGAAGAACACGCGCCAGCACCTCACCGTCGGCGTCGACGGCGTGCGCGGCCTCGACCTCCGCGTCGGCGGCGACCGCCGCCCCCCCGAGTTCGTCCCCGACAAGAGCGGCAAACCGCGCCAGTCACACTTGGGTTATTGAGCGCGTAGCCACGTCGCTGCCTCCAGCGCCGCCGCTTCCAATTGCGGCAAATGCCCCGGAAACAGGTGCGTCGCGCCGTCGACGACCCACAGCCTCTTCGGCTCGGCGTAGGTGGCCGCCGCCGCTTCGACGGGGCCGCGGCCGCCGTACTCGTCGTTCTCGGCTTGGATGATCGCCTTCGGCTTCGTCGTCGCCGCGAGGAACGAGTAGTCGAACATGTTGAGCGCGAGGCCGATGCCGAGCAGCTTCTGCACGCGCGGCTCGCGCGCGCCCACGGTGAGGCCGACGCGCGCGCCGAACGAGAAGCCCGCCATCCACAGCGGCAACGTCGGGTGGCGCCGCGCGAGCACGTCGAGCGCGGCGAGCGCGTCCGCCTCTTCGCCAGGGCCGCCGTCGTGCCGTCCCGTCGACGCGCCCACTCCGCGGAAGTTGAAGCGCAGCACGGCGACGTCGGCGGCGACGAGCGCCTTGGCCGCGCGGTAGACGACGTTGTTGTTCATCGTGCCGCCGCCGAGCGGGTGCGGGTGACACAGCACGGCCGCGGCGACGGGCGCCTCCGGCTCTCGAAGGGTCGCCTCGAGCTGGCCGTGGTCGACGGGGATCTCGAGGCGGCCTGACGGCGAGACGGGTAAATCAGACATACGAAGACGATCTACTACAGCCGCGTGCAGTGCGCGCCCACGCCGGGCGGCGTGCACGCGCCGGCGGGGCCGCAGTCGCTCGCGCCCGTGCAGGTGCGCGGCGCGCAGTAGGTCGCGCCCGTCGTCGCCGAGGTCACGTGGAAGCCGAGCGCGCCCAACGCCCCGGCGGCCTGGCAGCGCAGCAACGGATCGCGAGCGCACGTGACGGTCGTGCTGCACGTCGCGACGCAGAGGGCGCGGCCGTCGCCGAACGTCGCGCACGCGCTGCCGGTCGGGCAGGGCGCGCCGCCGTCGCAGCTCGCGGCGCACGCGCCGAGCGCGCCGAGATCGGCGCACGTCCCGCTCGCGCAGCCGTCGCCGTCGAGCGCGCCCGTCTCGTCGCGGCAGGGCGCGCCGATCTCTTGATAGGCGGGCGGCAAGCACACGCGCGCCCAGCGCGCCGCCGCGCCGGCGGGCGCGGGCACCGAGCGACAGCCGAGCCCCGCGGGACAATCTGCGTCGGCGGTGCACGCGCCGAGGCAAACGCCCCCGCTCGTGACCGCGGCGGCGTCGGCCGAGCTCGCGTCGCCGCCGGCGCTCGGCCCGTCTTCGAGCGCGAGCGTGTCCGGGAGCGCGTCGCCCGTCGCCGCGTCGGGCGTGGTCGCCGCGTCCGTCGGCGCGTGGTCAGCCGCAGCGTCGCGCGCGTCGGACGTCGCGCCGTCGCTCACCTGCGCGGCGTCGCTCGCGCCCGCGTCGGCCGATCCGCCGGTTCCCGGCGTCGGGAACGAAAACGCCGCGCACGCGGCGCCCGCGCCGCAGCCCGTGCTCGGGCACGCGCGCGTGCACACGCCGCGCGCGAACGCCGCGCCGCACGAACCGCTCGCGCAACGGCACGAGACGCCGGCCGCGCATTGTGCGTCGACGTCGCACGGCGCACCCGTCGCGAGCGTCGTCACCTGCACGAGCATCGCGCGCATGCGCGACACGCTGCCCGCGGGCCCGTCGGCGACCACAGAGACGTCGTAGAGGCCGGGCAGGGTGTACGTGTGCGTCGGCGCGCGGTCGGTCGAGCCGGGCGTGCCGTCGCCGAACGTCCAGAGGAAGCGCGTGAGCGACGGCGAGCCCACGGGTGAGAACGAGAGCGTGAGCGGCGGCCCACCCGTGCAGCGCGCTTGGCCGACGCTGTAGCTCGCGCAGCCGGTCACGGCCAGATCGAGCGCGAGCGGCGCGGGCCCGTCGCCGACGGCGCCGTCGCTCGTGCCCGCGTCGAGCCCGCCGTCGACGAACTGCACCGAGTGCGACGAGCACGCGAGGCCGACGACCAGCAGCGTCGAGATGGCGGCGGCGCGGCGGAGCATCCGCCCGAGCCTCCCCGCGCGCGTGGCGCGAGTCAACAACGGACTACGCCGCGGACGACGTCGGCGTCGACCTACGCCGCCGACGAGGTCGGCGTCGATGAAGAAGGCGGCGGCCTCTTCGGCGGCTCGTCGCGGCGGCGCGACGTCGCGGTCACGAGCGCGCTCGCGGCCGCCACGAGCCGCGCCGTGACCTCCCCCGGCGCCTCGAACGAAAGGCCCACGCGCCGCGCGCCCGGCACGACGTTGCGCACGACGACGTCGAGCGACGGCGCGCCCTGCACCTGATCGAGGCACAGCCGCCCGCGATCGCCCGCCGTGAGGCGCGCGAAGATCTCGACGGCGGCGCCGGTGAACGAGACGTCGCGCACGCGCACGGCCGTCTCGCGCTCGCCGAGCACGAGACGCGCCGCCCAGTCGACGGAGTAGCGCGGGTGCATGCGGGCATACGAGCGCAGGTCGACGGGCAGCGGCTCGGGCGCGATCGCGGGCGCCGCATCGCCGCCCAGGTCGCACGCCTCGTCGCTCGTGATCCCCTCGGCCATGAGCGACTCGGCCATGGCGTGAAAGGCGCGAACGTTCTCGTCGAGGCCGCGCCGCGCGAGCAACGGGCGCTGCGCCGCGACCGACTGCGCGACGCGATCGCTGCCGCGCACGCACCCGAGCACGGGCACCGGGATGCCCAGATGCTCGCGCACGAGCCGCGAGAAGGCGTGGAAGCTTTCAATCTCCTCGGGACCGCCCGCGTTGTTGCCGACGAGGCGGCCACGGAAGCGCGCGAGCGCCTCGCGCGCGCCTTCGCCGTAGCGGGCCTCGGCGCGCAACGTCGCCGCGCGCAGGAACGCGTACGTCGTCTCGAGCCCCGCGAGATCGGGCCCCGCGACCAGCACGCGCAGCGCGCCCTTCGCGAAGAAGTCGAGGAGGTCGTCGCGGTTGCGCGAGCCGAGATCGACGACGACGACGTCGCCGTCGACCTGCGCGAGCTCGCGCACGAGCGCCTGGTGCCGATCGACAGACAGCGCCGCCGCGCCCGGCGTCGCGCCCGTCACGAGGTGAAGGTTGCGGATGCCCGTCGCCGACAACGACGCCTCGAGGGTCTCGATCTTGCCGTCGAGCCACGCCTGCACGCCCGGCAGCGGCCGCTTGACGCCGAAGAGCGCCTGCTGCCGCGCCGCCGCGAGATCGAGATCGACGAGCACGACGTGCGGCCCCAGGCCCGCGAGCGCGATCGCGAGGTTCGAGGCGACGACGCTCTTGCCCACGCCCGGGCCGGCGCCGCCCACGGCGATCAGCTTGGGCGCCTTCTTGCGCTCGAGCGGCGGCCTCCACCGGCTGCTGCCCATGAGGCGCACGCGGCCCACGACCCCGCGCACGGAAGATCGGTCACTCATCCGTCCGACCTGTCTCTTCGGTCCATCCACAGCGTTCCTAAAGCGCGGGAGGGCATTCGCCGATGTCACGGTCATGACATCCCGAGATGGAGCCGAGACGGCCTGGGCGTCGATGCCGACGACGGCGGCCGACGTGGTCGCGGACGGGGCCGGCGCCTCGACCGAGATCGTGGTGGAGACGACGCCGGACCCGATCGTCACGCTGCCGGTCGATTTGCCGACGATGCTTCGGCGGATCGAGAACGCGTACGTGAACGCGGCGCTCATGCGCACGCACAACAACAAGAAAGAGGCCGCGAAGCTGCTCGGCATGGGTCGTACGACCCTGGTCGAGAAGCTGCGCCGCCGCGCCGCCAGAGCGTAACGGCGTCGACGCCGCTCGCTCCGACGGGCAGGGTGGCGTCGTCTGATATAGATGGCGGCGTGAACGCCGCCAACGTCGTCAACGTCGCCATTTTGGGCGCCACGCGTGGCATGGGCCGCGCGCTCGCCCGTCGTCTCGCCGCGCGCGGGGACAGGCTATTCCTGCTGGGTCGCGACGCCGACGAGCTCGAGGCCTCGGCGCAGGATCTGCGCGCGCGCTCCGGCAGGGCCGACGCCGTCGCCGGCGTCGCCGCGTGCGATCTCGAGAAGCCCGAGTCGTTCGCGCCCGCGCTCGACGCCGCCGAGGCGGCGCTCGGAAAGCTCGACACCGTCGTCGTCACGGCCGGGCTGTTCGCGACGCAAGATCGCCTCGAGGCCGATCTCGACTTCACGCGCCGCCTGCTCGCCGCCGACTTCACGAACACGGTGGTCTTCTGCGAAGAGGCGCGCCGGCGGTTGCTCGCGCCACGCGACGGAAAGATCGGGGGCACGCTGTGTGTGTTCAGCTCGGTCGCCGGCGAGCGCGGCCGCAAGCCGGTCATCCTCTATGGCGCCGCGAAGGCCGGCCTCACGCGCTACCTCGAAGGCCTCGATCACAAGTTCCGCGCGCAGGGCCTGCGCACGATTTGCGTCAAGCCGGGCTTCGTCAAGACGGGCATGACCGAGGGACTGAAGCCGCCGCCGTTCGCCGGTGAGCCCGACGCCGTCGCCGCGCTCGTGTGCCGCGCGATCGACGCGGGAAAACCCGTGGTCTACGCGCCCCCGATCTGGGCGCTCGTCATGCTCGTCATCCGTTGGTTGCCGCGCTTCGTGATGCGCAAAATCGGCTTCTAGCGGGATTTTCGGCGGGAGGATCCGCCACGTTGCATCGTGCAGCGTCGCCTTGCACGCCTGGACCGAGCGCGACTAGCGCAAGAATTTCGCGTTCTTGAGCCGTGACCGGCGCTTCGTCCGCGGTCCGCACATTCCACCACGTGTGTGGCCTCTTGCGACGTGCAAATCGGGAGCTGCATAGTTGTTGGCGTCGTCGGGGGTGGGCTGCGAATCCGCCCCCTGGCGATCTCTAGGGCCGACAACAGGGAGACCCCTCATGAGTTCGAAGCGGGAACCTTTCGGCGCTAAGAAGCTGGCGATCACGGCGATGGCCGTCGTCGCGCTTGCTTGCTCGAACGGCAGCATTCCGAAGTCGCCGGGTGGCTCGACGACGCCGGGCGGAGTCAGCACGACCCCGGGCGGGACGACGACCCCGGGCGGCACGACGACCACGCCGGGCGGCGGCACGACGACCATGCCCGTCGGCACGACGCCGGGCGACGGCACGACGACGACGCCGGGCGACGGCACGACGACGACGCCTTCGGGCTCGGGCGGCTCGGGCGTCACGACGTTGCCGCCGGCGCCGGCGGGCGCGACGTGCGACGGCACGCTGACGGCGGGCGCCGCGCCCCCGATCTACGTGACGATGTGCGCGAGCTGCCACGGCATGACGGCGATGGGCCGCAACGGCTATCCTTCGCTCCGTCGCCCCGACATGACGCTCGCCCAGATGACGGCGATCGTCCGCTCGGGCAAGGTCAGCACGACGCTGTCCTTCAAGACGGCCCAGGGCAAGACGATCCCCGGCACGATGCCCGCGTTCTCGACGACGCGCCTCGCGGACGCCGACATCGCGACGATCTTCGCGTACCGCAGCCAGACCGTCGACGCCAACAACGCGCCGGTCCCCGCGGTCTACTGCCTCGCGCGCCCCGAGGCGAGCTGGTCGAAGGATCAGATCGACGCGGCCTACACGGCCGGCCTCAAGGCGTGGCGCACGCCGGGCGACGTCGACAACAACGCCTGCTCGAGCTGCCACGCCGCCGATCCGATGGACCTCGCGTTCATCGGCTACTCCGACGCGCAGATCTACCGCCGGTCGTTCTCGCACACGAGCATCGCCGGCCAGGCGACGCTCGACGCGATCGTCGACATGGTCCACGCGATGCGCGCGAAGTACAACATCGTGCAGCCGCCGGATCCGCTCACGTACCGTCCGTTCCAGCCGGGCGGCGCCGTCCTCGCGGGCGCGACGCCGGCGCTGCGTGACCAGGCCTTCGGCCAAGAGCTGAAGGACATGAACCTGCGCCTCATGGGCGCGCCGATCAACTCGGTCGCCGACGCGAAGCAGGCGTGGGACGAGCTGGCCGCGCTCAACCTCCGCACGCTCAAGGTCGGCGTGCCGATGAACCACTACACCGAGGACATCTTCAACAACGACGGCGTCAACGTGCCGTGCCCCGACAAGCACCAGTGCGACGACCACGGCACGATCGCCGACTGGATGACGGACACCGCCGTCCTCCCGGGCGCGCTGCCGCCGGCCGTCCAGGCCGCCGAGGACGCGTACCTCGCCAACCCGACGCTCGACACGCTCAAGGCCGCGCTCCTCACGCTCCCGCGCGACGAGACGAGCTGGTTCAAGCACAAGTTCGGGTCGGTCCTCATCGCCAACTACTTGTTCAAGCTGCAGGCGGCGGGCGACGCGAACCTCGACAAGTTCACGGCGGCGAACCCCACGCCGTTCCCGGTCGACGCGAAGTCGGGCATGCTGTTCAACACGATCTGGATGGTCGGCGCCAACCAGCGCGACTTCATCCACAACGTGGGCGCGTCGCTCCCGACGGGCGGCGGCAAGTTCTCGGTCCCGGCCGAGACGCTCCCCGGCCTCACGCGCAACGACGCGAGCGAGCAGCTCCAGCGCATCATCGTTCCGTGGTTCTGGCTGGGCTTCTCGTTCGACCCGTCGACGATGAACGTCGAGCCGGACTACGTCGCCGAGGGTGACGAGTACTTCACGCAGGAGACCTTCCTCGACAACAGCTCGCTCCCGATCCACGGCGCGTTCATCGTCAGCAAGCGCTCGGTCGAGGTCATGAAGTACACCGACGGCCTGCCGCGGTCGCCGAACGTCTTCCCGTTCTTCCACCCCGACCTGGGCCGCTTCGCGGTCACGCCGATGACGATGCGCGCGGGTTACTTCCCGATCGTGACGAACTTCGCCGAGGAGAAGAACTTCAACACGGTGAATCCGTACCAGATCAAGTACACGCCGACGGATCCGACGCACAAGGCGCTCTACCAGACGTACGCCGCCAACCAGTGGCGCATGTTCATGTGGACGCTCATCGGCGAGCTCCAGACGACGCCGACGATCTGGAACCCGAACATCCTGGGCGGCAAGATCAACAAGGCCGAGATCTTCCTGACCCAGCCCGACGTGACCGCGACGAACGGCACGATGGACACGGCGATGATCGCGATGGCGCGCAGCCTCGTCAGCAAGGCGGCCATCAGCAAATAGCACAATGTAGACGGTCTAGAAGAAGCCCCAACAGAACGGCCGTCCCTCGCGGGGCGGCCGTTTTTTTTTAGCGCTGCGCCGCCGTGCCCGCGACGGCGAGCGCGGGCAGGATGGCCTCGACGTCGGCGATCACCTGGGCCGTCGCGTTCGGCGACAGGCCGATCTCCGAGAAGATCGACGCGCGCGCGACGTCGTCGCCGCGGGCCGTGACCCGCGTCGCGACGACGTCGGCGGCGGCGGCCAGCTGCGAGGGCAGGCGACCGCGGCGGCCGGCCCGCCTGTCGTGGTGCAGCTCGGCGGCCTCGGCGATCGCGGGCGGCAGGCCCCAGGCGCGGCAGACGGCGCCGCCGACGCGCGTGTGATCGTTGTCGATCGCCTCGAGGATGACGGCGCCCTCGGGCTCGTCGAGCACGCCCGCGGGCAGGATGCCCTCCTCGGCGGCGCGCTGGAGCAGGACGAGCTCGCCGACGTCGTGGAGCAACCCCACGAGGAAGTCGTGGCTCGTCTCGACGTGGAGCGCGCGCGAGATGAGCCGCGCCGCGAGGCCCGCCGCGAGCGCGCGCCGCCGCAGCGTCTCGGCGTAGGCCTCGAAGCGCGGCACGCGCGCCGCGATGCCGTTCGTGACGACCATGAGGAGCACGTCGCGCGTCGCCTCGAGCCCGAGCTGCATGACGACGCCGCGCACGTCGGGGAACGTGCCGCTCGCGCCACCCGGCGAGCGCGCGAACAGCCCCGAGGCGGCGATCGACAGCAACGGTCCGGTGACAGAAGGCTCGCCCGCGAGCGCGCGCTCGATCGCGGCGGCGTCGGCCGACCGTCCGCTCGCGAGGCGCAGCGCCTCGGAGGCGGCGCGGGGCAGGGCGCGCCGGAGCGCTGCCGGGTCCTCGCAAAGCACCTCGGTCAAGTGGTGGATGCGGATCGGCGCCGTCTGCGCGATCGAGATCGTCGTCGTCGACCGCCCGATGGGCGTGCCCCCCGACTCGTCACGCGCCCCCATCTGCTCGGTGCTTCGACAGCGTGCGCGGGGAACCTTAGAAAAGGTGAAGAATCGACGCGCGCCACCGTGCTTGTGGGCTGACGTGCGGAAGCGGGCGACTTGTCACGGCCGCATATTTTTCGCGCGCGATGACGTCGTGTTTCGGGCGTCACTATTGCTTGACGCGATTGCCAAGGTTTGCCTATATGCTGCGCCAACGAGGATGAGTCTCCTCTTTCGCCCACGGCACAACACACTCGCGCAGATCTCGCTGTTCGTCGCGGCGGCCGGCGCGTTGGGTGGGCTCGGCGGCCTGCTGATCTTCGTGCGCACGCCGTACGCGCGCGGGATGCAGGACCCGGTCGAGCAGCCAATCCAATTCGACCACCGCCACCACACGCGCGACGAAGGCATCGACTGCCGCTATTGCCACAACACTGTGGATAAGTCGCCGAGCGCGAGCATCCCGCCGACGTCGCTCTGCCTCAACTGCCACTCGCAGGTGTGGAACAAGAGCCCGCTGCTCGAGCCGGTTCGAAAGAGCTTCTTCGAGAACAAGCCGCTCAAGTGGAACCGCGTCTACCGCGTTCCGGACTTCGTGTTCTTCAACCACTCGATCCACGTCAACAAGGGCGTCGGCTGCGTGAGCTGCCACGGCCGCGTCGACCAGCAGGCGGCCGTCGAAAAGTCGACGACGCTCACGATGGGCTTCTGCCTCGACTGCCACCGCAACCCGGGGCCGAACCTGCGCCCAGTGGCCGAGGTCACCAACATGGCGTGGCAGCCGCCCGAGGGCTCGGACCCGGTCGCCTTCGCCGACACGATGCGCGAGCAGAACCACGTCCACACGCGCACGAGCTGCACGACGTGCCACCGGTGAAATCAAGATGAGCTGCGACGACAACAAAGAAGCGCGCGACAAGGACCGCAAGGTCCGTCGGTCGCTGCCGATCGTCACCGCCGAAGCGTCTGTTAAAGCTCCGCCGCGGTATTGGCGGTCCGTGGCCGAGCGCGACGCCGCCAAGTCGATCGCGCTCGCGGCCGTGAATGAGTTCGCGCCCGGCGCCGACGAGCTGCCCGAGGGCAGCGTCTCGCGTCGTGGCTTCATGCAGCTCATGGGCGTCTCGACGGCGCTCGCGACGGTGGGCGCCGCTTGCTCGAAGCCGCGCGACAAGATCGTCCCGTTCGTGCGCCGCCCCGAGGAGACCGTCCCGGGCAACCCGCTGCACTTCGCGACGGCGTTCTCGCTCGACGGCTACGCCAGCGGCATCGTCGTCACGAGCCACGAAGGCCGCCCGACGAAGGTCGAGGGCAACCCCGATCACCCGTCGTCGCTCGGCGCGACCACGCCGTACGAGCAGGCGCTCATCCTCGGCCTCTACGACAACGACCGCCTCAAAGAGATCCGCACGAACGGGGAGGGCACCTCGTGGCGCGGGTTCCTCATGGCGACGAAGGCGCGCGCCGAGGCGCTGTCGGCCAACGGCGGCAAGGGCCTGCGGTTCCTCGTCGAGCCGTCGTCGTCGCCGCTGCTCGGTGAGCTGCGCCGCCGCGTGCTCGCGCGCTTCCCCGCCGCGAAGTTCGTCGCCTACGGCTCGACCGCGAGCGACGGCGTCGACGAGGGCCCGAAGCTCGCCTACGGCCAGCCGCTCGTCGCGCGCCCGCACCTCGACAAGGCTCAAGTCATTCTCTCGCTCGACGCCGACTTCTTGGGCGACGGCCCCGAGATGCAGCGCCTCTCGCGCGAGTTCTCGTCGCGCCGCGATCCCGGTCCCGACATGAGCCGCCTCTACGTCGTCGAGCCCTCGCTCACGGCGACGGGCTCGATGGCCGATCACCGCCTGCGCCTGCGCGGCGGCGACGTCGCCAGCTTCGCCGCGGCGCTCGCGGCCGAGCTCGGTGGGCGCTCGGGGCTGCAGGCGCTCGGGCCGCTGTCGGCGCTGCCGAAGGGCGCGTCGGGCGATCCGAAGTGGCTCAAGGCCGTCGCCAACGATCTCGAGAAGAACCGCGGCCGCTGCGTCGTCGTCGCCGGCCGCCGCCAGCCGCCGGCCGTGCACGCGCTCGTCGCCGCGATCAACGCCGCGCTCGGCAACGTCGGCACGGCCGTGACGTACGTGCTCGCGGGCGTCGACGGCGCCTCGGGCGCGAAGGCGCTCGGCGGCCTCGTCGAAGACGTGGCCGCGGGTGGCGTCGACACGCTCGTCATCACGGCCTCGAACCCGGTATACGGCGCCCCCGTCGACTTCAAGCTCGAGCCGCTGCTCCGCCGCGTGCCGAACACGATCTACCTCGGCATGTACCAGGACGAGACGGCCGCCGCGTGCAAGACGGTCATCCCGGCGGCGCACCCGCTCGAGTCGTGGGGCGACGCGCGCGCCGTCGACGGCTCGACGTCGATCGTGCAGCCGCTCATCGCGCCGCTGTGGGGCGGCATCACCGAGGCGCAGGTCCTCGCGGCCTTCCTCGGCGAGGGCGACGTCACGCCGCACGAGCTCGTTCGTCGCTTCTGGCTCGGCCAGCGCATGGGCGGCCAGGTCGCCGCGTTCGACGGCGCGTGGGAGAAGTGGCTCTCGGACGGCATCCTCCCCGACACGGCTGCGCAGCCCGTGACCGTCCCCGAGGTCAACGCGCAGGCGCTCGCGACGGCGATCTCTCCGCTGCTCGCCGCGGCGGGAGCGAAGACTGACGGCCTCGAGATCGCCTACGTCGCCGAGAAGCTGCACGACGGCCGCTTCGCGAACAACGCGTGGCTGCTCGAGCTGCCGCACACGATCACGAAGCTCACCTGGGACAACGCCGCCATGATGTCCGACGCCACGGCCAAGGCCCAGGGCGTCGAGACGGGCGACGTCGTCGCGCTCCAGCTGCGCGATCGCTCGGTCGAGGGGACGGTGCTCGTGGTGCCCGGTCACGTCGACGAGGCCGTCACCGTCGCGCTCGGCTACGGCCGCGCGGGCGACGCCGAGTCGGTCGGCCGCGGCGTCGGCTTCAACGCCAACGCCATCCGCGTGAGCGACGCGTTCTGGTTCGATCGCGGCCTCAAGCTCTCGCGCACGGGCGACACGCACAAGCTCGCCATCACGGAAGAGCAGTGGACGATGTCGCCCGACGGCCGCACGACGCCGCCGCCCGCCGTCGACGCGACGCTCGCCGACATCCTGAAAGAGGGCTCGGAGTTCAACGAGGAGCTCGCGGAGCGCCGCGGCCCGCTCGCGACGATCCACACGCCCGTCGACTACGCCAAGCCCGACGCCGACGGCAAGGTCCCCTACAAGTGGGGCATGTCGATCGATCTCAACAAGTGCACGGGTTGCAACGCCTGCGTCGTCGCCTGCCAGTCGGAGAACAACATCCCCGTCGTCGGCGCCGAGAACGTGCGCAAGGGCCGTCACATGCAGTGGATCCGCATCGACCGTTACTTCACCGGTCCGATCGACGATCCCGAGATGATCACCCAGCCGCTCGGCTGCCAGCAGTGCGAGACGGCGCCGTGCGAGTACGTCTGCCCCGTCAACGCCACGTCGCACAGCGACGAAGGCCTGAACGAGATGGTCTACAACCGCTGCATCGGCACGCGGTACTGCAGCAACAACTGCCCCTACAAGGCCCGCCGCTTCAACTTCCTGAACTACACGGCGGACTACTCGGCGTCGCAGCACATGATGATGAACCCCGACGTCACGGTGCGGACGCGCGGCATCATGGAGAAGTGCACGTACTGCGTGCAGCGCATCGAGCGCAAGCGCATCGAGACGCGCGTCGCGGGGACCGACATCAAGGACGGCGAGCTCCAGACGGCATGCCAGCAGGGCTGCCCGGCGCGCGCCATCGAGTTCGGCTCGCTCAACGATCCGAACGCCAAGGTCACGAAGCTGCACGCCGACGGCCGCCGCTACGACCTGCTGCACGAGATCGGCACGCGCCCGCGCACGGCCTACCTCGCGCGCGTCCGCAACCTCAACCCCGAGCTCGCGACGACGACCAAGTCCGAGTCAGGCGAAGCCGAGAAGGCGGGGGGATAAGTCATGTCAGCTGCACCCGTGGCGCCCGTCTCGCGTGATCCGCTCGAGCCTGCCGTCCTCATCGAGGGCGCGCAGACCGACGCCTCGCTCAACGAGAGCCTCCTCAACCACGTCTGGCGTGGCGCGGGCGAGGGCTGGAAGAAGCTCTTCGGCGTCGCGCTCGCGGCGCTCGGCCTGCTCGTCGTCGCGATCAGCTACACGCTCTACAAAGGCATCGGCTCGTGGGGCAACAACATCCCCGTCGGCTGGGCCTTCGGCATCATCAACTTCGTCTGGTGGATCGGCATCGGCCACGCCGGCACGCTGATCTCGGCCATCCTCCTGCTGCTGCAGCAGAAGTGGCGCACGTCGATCAACCGCTTCGCCGAGGCGATGACGTTGTTCGCCGTCATGTGCGCGCTGCTCTTCCCGCTGCTGCACACGGGCCGTCCCTGGTTCGCCGCGTACTGGCTCATGCCGTACCCGAGCGTCCAGGGCATCTGGCCGCAGTTCAAGAGCCCGCTCACGTGGGACGTCTTCGCCGTCTCGACGTACTTCACGATCTCGCTCCTGTTTTGGTTTTTGGGCCTCGTGCCCGACCTCGCGGCGCTGCGTGACTCGTCGAAGAGCAAGACCAAGCGGATGATCTACGGCCTGTTCGCCATGGGCTGGCGCGGGTCGGGACGTCACTGGGCCGAGTACAAGTGGGCCTACTTGCTGCTCGCCGGCCTGTCGACGCCGCTCGTGCTCTCGGTCCACACGATCGTCTCCTTCGACTTCGCCGTGTCGGTGCTCCCCGGCTGGCACACGACGATCTTCCCGCCGTATTTCGTCGCCGGCGCCGTGTTCTCGGGCTTCGCGATGGTCGCGACGTGGATGATCCCCGCGCGGCAGTACCTCGGTCTCAAGCACGTCGTGACCGTCAAGCACATGGAGAACATGTGCAAGGTCATGCTCGCGACCGGCATGATGGTCTCCTACGGCTACATCATGGAGCACTTCATCGCCTGGTATTCGGGCAACCCCTACGAGGCGGGGCAGTTCTTCAAGGTGCGCTGGTTCGGCCCGATGGCGCCGGTCTTCTGGACGATGTTCTTCTGCAACGTCGTCACGCCCCACATCTTCTGGTTCAAGAAGGCGCGCACGAACATGGGCGTCATCTGGGTCGCGTCGATCCTCATCAACGTCGGCATGTGGTGCGAGCGCTTCAACATCGTCGTGACGTCGCTCCACCGCGACTTCATCCCGTCGAGCTGGCACAACTACGGCCCCACCTGGGTCGACATCACGCTGTTCATCGGCACGATCGGCCTGTTCTCGACGCTGTTCCTGCTGTTCCTCAAGTTCGTGCCGGCCGTGGCCATCACCGAGGTCAAGGAGCTCCGCCACGAGCTCGAGCACGCCGAGCACGCGCGCGGAGCGGAGGCGCACTGATGAGCGCGGAAGCTCACGGCGGTCACGCGCACGTCGAGGACACGGGCTTCGTGCCCGATCGCTACGTGCTCGCGAAGTTCGCCGACTCGGACGCGCTGCTCGAGGGCACGCGCAAGGTGCGCGAGGCTGGGCACGAAGGCCTCGACACGCACACGCCTTACCCGATCCACGGGCTCGAGGCGGCGCTCGGCTTGGGCAAGCCGCTCATCCCGCGCATTGTTCTAGGCGGCGCGATCGCGGGCGCGTTCATCGCCTACTCGATGATCGTGTTCATGAACGTCATCGATTGGCCGATCAACATCGGCAACCGCCCGCCGCACAGCCCGCCGGCGAACATCCCCATCACGTTCGAGCTCGCCGTGCTCCTCGCCGGCACGTCGTCGTTCTTTGGCTTCTTCACGCTGGCGCGGCTGCCGAAGCCGTACCACCCCGTGTTCCAGTCGGAGGCGTTCCGGGCGGCTTCGGTCGACGGCTTCTTCCTGTCGATCAAGGTTCCGGCGGGGCAGAGCCCCGACCGCGCCGCCGCCGAGGCGCGCGCGCAGGGCGCCGTCCACGTCGAGATCATCGAGGAGCTCGAGCGATGACGGCCGGTCGAAATTCGTCTGTTCTTGCTTTGTTGATCGCGACGCTCGGCGTGTTCTCGGCGTCGTGCATCGACGAGAACATCCTCGACGTCATGGCCGATCGCCAGCCGCGCGCCGGCCGCTACAAAGAGAGCGCCTTCTTCGAGGACGGCCTCTCGATGCACGCCGCGCCCGAGGGCACGGTGCCGCGCGAGCGCATCACGCAGAACGTGCCGCTCACGACGGGCCGCCTGCCCGACGGGCCCGTGCAGCTGAACGGCGAGCCGCTGCCCGTCTACGTCAAGTCGGTCCCGCTCCCCGTGACGGCGTCGCTCCTCGCGCTCGGGCGCAAGCGCTTCGACATCACGTGCGGCACGTGCCACGGCCCCGCGGGCGACGGCGTCAGCATCGTTGCGACGCAGATGTCGCTGCACCCGCCGCCCTCGCTCATCACGCCGAACTACATCGCCAAGCCGACGGGCTACTTCTTCGAGGTCGCGACCAAGGGCTTCGGCATGATGGCCTCGTACGCCGCTGAGCTCACCGTCGAAGAGCGCTGGGCCGTCGTCGCCTACATCCGCGCGCTGCAGCTCGCGCAGAGCCAGACCGTCGACCAGCTTCCGCCCGCCGTCCGCGCGCAGCTCGAGGCGCTGCCGGCAACTGGAACCAAGGAGCACCCGTGAGCTCGCCTGCGTCTTCACCCGTCCACATCGAACGCTTCTCGGGCGGCCAGAAGTGGCTCGTCGCGGGCGGCGGCGTCGGCTTGCTGCTGACGCTCGCGAGCCTCGCCGGCTTCGCGATCGACCCGAAGACGGCGTCGTTTTCGTATCTCGTGGCCTTCACCTACTGGTGCGGCATCGCCTTCGCTTCGCTCCTGCTGTTGCAGATCTTCCACGCGACGCGCGCGAAATGGATGGTCGTCCTGCGCCGCCCCGTCGAGGCGATGGCCAACGCCATGCCGATCTTCTTGCTGCTCTTCATCCCCGTCATCATCGGGATGAAGCACCTGTACTCGTGGGTCGACCCTGCGACGTCGTACCCGGCGGGCACGCCGCACCTCAAGGAGACGCTCGCGCTGCTCGCGCACAAGCGGCCCTGGCTCAACCCCGGCTTCTTCATCGGCCGCGGCATCTTCTTCATCGCCTTCGCGTCGTTCATCGGCTGGCGGCTCTTCGGCTGGTCGAAGGCGCAGGACGCCTCGGGCGAAGTGCAGCTGTCGCAGCGCCAGCGCAACCTCGGCACGGGCGCGATCCCGTTCGTCGGCCTCGCGATGACGTTCGCGGCCTTCGACTGGATCATGAGCCTGAACCCGACGTGGTTCTCGACGGTGTTCGGCGTCTACTACTTCGGCGGCAGCATGGTGAGCGCGCTTTCGCTCCTGGCGATCGTCACCGCCGAGTCGCGCGGCAAGGACTCGTTCGGCGCGCACATGACGCCCGAGCACACGCACAACATCGGCAAGCTCATGCTCGCCTTCACGTGCTTCTGGACGTACATCGCCTTCTCGCAGCTTCTGCTGATCTGGATCGCGGGCCTGCCCGAAGAGACGCCGTTTTACATCCTGCGCTTCCAGCCGGGCTGGGCGTGGCTGGGCGCCTTCATGATCCTCGGCAACTTCTTCATCCCGTTCGGCGCGCTGCTGTCGCGTTCGCTCAAGCGTGACCCGCGCAAGCTCGCCGTCGTCGCCGTGTGGATCCTGCTCGTCCACTACGTCGACCTCTACTGGCTCATCATGCCGACCCTCAACCCCGAGGGCTTCGCCTTCCACTGGACGGACCTGACGGCGTTCGCGGGCATCGGCCTGCTCGTGACGGCGTTCGCGATCTCGCGCCTGCGCGGCCAGTACGCCGTGCCCGTCAAGGATCCCTACCTGGCCGACTCGCTCGGGTACACGCAGCCATGAGCCAGACCCACGGACACGACCAGGCGCCGGGCACGGGCGGCGATCAGGACGCCGTCGACTACGGCAAGGTCATCGGCGTCGGCGTCGCCTCGCTCCTCATCTTCGCGGTGTCGATCTGGTGGTCGTCGATCATCCTCCACTCGGCGCGCGCCGACGTCGTCGCGAAGACCGGCGTTCCGAAGGAGGTCCCGTCGCGCGAGATGCCGGCCGAGATCGGCATCGTCGACCAGGTTCCGTTCAACGCCGATCACCGCCTGGTCGGCTGGCGCGCCGAGCGGAAGGCCTACCTCGAAGGCTACGGGTGGGTCGATCGGAGCAAGGGCGTCGTCCACATCCCGATCGACCTCGCGCTCCAGCAGGTCGCGGGCGGGGCGTCGCCCGCGGGGGCCCCAAAATGACGGGAGCCGCCACCCGCTTTGCCGCCGGCCTCGGCCTCTCGCTGGTCGTGGTGCTCGTGGTTCTCTTGGCCGCGCCGGTCGCGCGCGCCGAGAAGTTGCCGCTGACGTTCCCCGCGGGCAGCGAGCAGCCGCTCACGGCGTTGCAGGACATCGACGTCATCGAGCGCCTCGGTGACCGCGTGCCGTCGCACCTCAAGTTCACCGATCCGTCGGGCAAGGTCGTCTCGCTCGATGACCTCACGGCGCAGGACAAGCCCGTGCTCGTGACGCTCGGCTACCACCGCTGCCCGATGCTGTGCAGCCTCGTGCTCGACGGCCTCGTCAAGGCGCTCAAGGAATCGAAGCTCACGCTGGGCCAGGACGTGCTCGCCGTCGACGTCAGCATCGACCCGAGCGAGGACCCGAAGCTCGCCGTCGACACGCAGAAGCGCATCGCCGCGAGCGCGGGCGTCGCGCCGGCGGCGTGGCCGTTCTGGCTTTCGACGGGCGACCAGGGCGCCTCGGCGCGCGCGCTCGCCGACGCCGTGGGCTTCCGCTACAAGTACGACGAGCAGAGCAAGCAGTTCGCGCACGACGCCGTCGCGTTCGTGCTCGCGCCTGGCGGCATCGTCGCCCGCTACCTCTACGGCGTCGAGTACTCGGCGCGCGACTTTCGGATGGCGGTCGTCGAGGCGGGTGGCGGCCGCGTCGGTACGTCGTTCGATAAGGTCCTGCTGTCCTGCTACAAGTACGACCCGGTCACGCGCCGGTACGCGCCGTTCGTGTTCGGGTTCCTGCGCATCGGCGCGGCGCTCGTGTTCTTCGCTCTCGCGGGTCTCCTGACCGTGCTGTGGCGGAAGGAAATCGCTATGAGCAAACTCCGCAAGGCCCAGATGGGGCCGACGAGGGCGGCATGAACGAGATCATGCGCCGCCTGCTTTGGCTGCCGGACGAGGCTTCGACCTTCGCCGGCGCCGTCGACAAGCTGCACTTCTTCGTCGTCACCGTGACGATGTTGGCGTCGGTCGCGACGGGCCTGCTCGCGTTCGGCTTCTTCTTCAAGTACCGCGAGCGCCGCCCGAACCAGTCGACGCCCATCATCGTTCCGAGCGTGAAGTTCGAGCTCGCCGTCATCGGCGTGCCGCTCGCGTTCTTCCTCGCCTGGTTCTTCCAGGGCTACCGCGACTACATCTGGTACACGACGCCGCCCGCGAACGCGACGGACATCTACGTCATGGGCAAGAAGTGGATGTGGAAGTTTTCGTACGGCGGCGACGGGCCGAACGCCATCGGCACGCTGCACGTCCCGGCGAACCGCCCCGTGCGCTTGCTCATGACGAGCCGCGACGTCATCCACTCGTTCTACGTGCCGGACTTCCGCATCAAGCAGGACGTTCTGCCGGGCCGCTACACCGAGACGTGGTTCGAGGCGACGAAGCCGGGCCGCTACCAGGTGTTGTGCGCCGAGTATTGCGGCACGTGGCACTCGCAGATGTGGGGCGAGATCGTCGTCATGCCGGGCCCGGAGTTCGACCAGTGGCTGCTCGACCAGCGCGCGGGCCAGAACGCCGCGCGCGTCGACTCTGGCGGCGACGACGGCGCGAGCTTCCACGGCTCGCTCGTCGAGTACGGCAAGCGGATCGCGATGGCGCAGGGGTGCCTCAAGTGCCACTCCGTCACGGGCGAACCGCACATCGGCCCGACGTGGCTCGACCTCTACCAGCGCCGCGAGACGCTGGAGACGGGCGAGCAGATCGTCGCCGACGAGGCCTACCTCACCGACTCGATGATCGATCCGCGCGGAAAGATCGTGAAGGGCTTCAAGCCCGTCATGCCGACGTACAAGGGCCGCCTCGCGGCGCCGGAGGCGGCCGCGCTCGTGGAATTCATCAAATCACTCCGCAGCACGAGCCTCGAGAACGTGCCGTCGAAGGAAGCGGTCTATGAGCCAGTCAACAGAGCTCGATAACGCGGGCGACGCCGAAGGGCGTCCGGTCGTGAACTACCTCAACCACGACCGTGGCGTCATGTCGTGGCTCACGACCGTCGACCACAAGCGCATCGGCGTCATGTACCTGGTCTCGGTGCTGATCGCGTTCTTGCTGGGCGGCATCTTCGCCGAGGCCGTTCGCCTCGAGCTGCTCACGCCCGATCCGACGATCATGGGCGCGAACACGTACAACCGCATGTTCACGCTCCACGGCGCGGTCATGATCTTCTTGTTCATGATCCCCGGCATCCCGGGCGTGTTCGGCAACTTCTGCTTGCCCCTCATGCTGGGCGCCAAGGACGTCGCGTTCCCGCGCCTCAACCTGCTGTCGCTCTACCTCTACTGGACGGGCGCGACCATCGCGCTCGCCGGCATGATCATGGGCGGCACCGACACGGGGTGGACGTTCTACGCGCCGTACAGCACGACGACGCCCATGACGGTCTTCCCCGTCTTGTTCGGCATCTTCATCCTCGGGTTCTCGTCGATCCTGACGGGCCTGAACTTCATCGTCACGATCCACACGCTGCGCGCGCCCGGCATGGGCTGGATGCGCCTGCCGCTGTTCGTGTGGGCCACCTACGCGACGTCGATCATCCAGGTGCTCGCGACGCCGGTCATCGGCCTCACCGTCATGCTCGTCGGCATCGAGCGCGTCGGCGGCTTCGGCTTCTTCGACGCGACGAAGGGCGGCGACCCCGTCCTGTTCCAGCACATGTTCTGGTTCTACTCGCACCCGGCCGTCTACATCATGGTGCTCCCGGCCATGGGCGTCGTCAGCGAGGCCATCGCGGCCTTCTCGCGCAAGAACATCTTCGGCTACAAGATGATCGCCTATTCGTCGCTGGGCATCGCGTTCGTCGGTTTTTTCGCCTGGGGCCACCACATGTTCGTGTCGGGCCAGTCGACGTTCGAGAACGGCGCCTTCGCCGTCATCTCGATGTTCGTCGGCGTGTTCACGGCCATCAAGGTCTTCAACTGGGTCGGCACGCTCTACCGCGGCGCCATCGCCGTCAAAGCCCCGCTCGTCTACATCTGCGGTTTTCTTTTCTTCGTCGTGTTTGGCGGCATGACGGGCATCGCCGTCGCGACGATCTCGCTCGACGTGCACTGGCACGACACGTACTTCGTCGTCGCGCACTTCCACTTCATCATGGTCGGCGCCGTCATCATGGCGTTCCTCATCGCGCTCCACTACTGGTTCCCGAAGATGTTCGGGCGCATGTACAACGAGGGCTGGGCCATGGTGGCCGCGGGCTTCATCGTCCTCGGCTTCAACGCGACGTTCATCCCGCAGTTCTTGCTGGGCAACGCCGGCATGCCGCGCCGCTATTACATGTACCCGGAGCGGTTCCAGGCGCTCAACGTCGCCTCGACGGCCGGCTCGTCGCTGCTGGCGCTCGGCTTCGTCATCATCCTCGTCTACCTGATCTTCGCGCTGGTCCGCGGGCCGAAGGCCGTCGACAACCCGTGGGGCTCGCGCGGCTACGAGTGGATGACGACGTCGCCTCCGCCGAAGCACAACTTCCACGAGCAGCCCGTCATCACGCAGGACGCGCACTCGTACCAGAACCCGGGAGAGGAGGTGGAGCATGTCGTCATCTGAAGCGACCGCCCACGCCGCGCCCGGCCGCGGAGACCCGCACCTCGCGCACCACTTCGACACGCAGGACCAGCAGGACGGGGCCGTCCGCCTCGGCATGTGGCTGTTCCTCGGGACCGAGGTCCTGCTCTTCGCCGGCCTGTTCCTCGGCTACACGGTTTACCGCCACTTCTTCCACGAAGCCTTCCACGAGTGCTCGCGCGCGCTGAGCCTTCCGCTCGGCACGCTCAACACCGTCATCCTCATCACGAGCAGCTTGTTCGTCGCGCTTGCCCATGTCGCCATCAAGCAGGACAAGCAGAAGCAGGCGGCGGGGCTCCTCGTCCTCACGATCCTCTGCGCGCTCGCCTTCCTCGTGATCAAGAGCTTCGAGTACGCCCACAAGTTCGAGGTGGGTGAGCTCCCGGGCAAGTGGTTCAGCAACCCGGAGATCACGGCGCCGGGCGCCAACCTCTACTTCACGGTCTACTTCCTCGCGACGGGCCTGCACGCCTTCCACGTCATCGTCGGCATGTCGGTGCTCGCGTGGGTGCTCAAGGGCGTCCTCAAGGGCAAGTACGGTCCGAGGAACAACGTCGCGGTCGAGCTGGGCGGTCTCTACTGGCACCTCGTCGACCTCGTGTGGATCTTCCTGTTCCCGCTCCTTTATCTGATCTGACGGAGAGCTGACGTGGCGAACTCGGCGAACGCGACCAACAACGACGGCGGACACGGCCACGGCGAGCATAGCCATGGGATCGGCCGCTACATCGCCGTCTGGCTGGCGCTCCTCGCCGGGACGGCGCTCACGGTCATCACGGGCCGAATCGACCTCGGCGCCGGCAACATCGTCCTCGCGATCACGATCGCTTCGATCAAGGCGACCCTGGTCGTCCTGTTCTTCATGCACATGATCGACACGCCGGCGGCGAACCGCATCGTGTTCGTCGTGTCGCTCGTGTTCTCGCTCGTCCTCATCATCGGCGTCTTCGGCGACCTGTGGACGCGCAACGAGATGTCGCTCCCGTCGGGCGCGCCCAGCACGCTGGCCCCCGAGATCCAAGTCCCCGGGACGCCGGCCGCCGAGCGTCCGGCCGAGCACTGAGCCCGGCCCGGCCGCGGTCCGGCCCCGCCCCCCGGCGGGCGGTTCCGGTTCCGCTAAAGGGCCGAGTAGGTCGGCTTCGTGCCTGGCGTCGCGCCGTGGGCGACCGCCGTGCAGGCGCTCGAGCTGGCCGACAGGATCTGGTCGCAGAGCTTCTTGTAGCGGGGCTCGAGCGGCCGGTCGGCCGTGCGCTCGCGCTTGCCCGGGTCGTGCATCGTCAGGTGGCCGTGCGTGAGCTCGGGCGCCGGGACGTTCATGACCTGGGCGAGGGCGTGGTCGAGGACCGCGATGCGGTGGGGGTAGTGCCGCGGGTAGCCCTTGTCGATGTAGCGGGGCCCATGGTTGTAGTGGGCCCAGAAGGCGTGGTTCTGGTGGGTGCAGGGCACGTCTTTCGTGACCTTCACCCGGTGGCCGTTCTCGACCTTGACGATGGTCTTCGTCATGACGGCGCCGCCGTCTCGGTACTCGGCCAGCTGGCGGGCGCCGAGCTCGATGTTCGTGGCCGGGTCCATGAGGTCCTTCCAGGCCATTCCCTTCACGTTCCCGTTCGTACAGCGGTCCTTCTTGTCGACGAGGCAGCGGATGGCCATGAGGCCGCCGTCCTTCGCGTAGACCTTGCCGTCTCGCGTGTAAGTCCGCGCAGCCTTTTCATTCATGTCGCTCTCGTTGATCATGACGGCGAGCAACAGGGTAGGGCTGAGGTCATGCTTCTTGGCCGACGTGGCAACCGAGTCGGCGACCTTTCGGCACGTCGACGGCGTCCAGGCGGGGGTCTGCCAGCGAATCTTCTCTTTCACCGAGCAGATGGTGTTGGCGAGGCAGCTCTCGGAGGCCATGCCGCTGGGCGTCGACGAGGTCTCGGCGGCGGTGGTGCTTTCGGGGGTGGCGGGGGAGGCGGAGCGAGCCCCCGCGGCGGCGAGAACGCCGAACGCGGCGAGGCTCAAGTGAAGCGACTTCTTGTTGGCGAGCACGGATCCTCCCTCGCGGGGGTTGGCGACACGGTGGCCGGTCTTCAGCTTCTGCCGCGCCGGGACGGAAAGGTTCGATCCGACCCGCCCCCGTTTCAAGGGGAGATCCATCACCCTCGGACGATCGTGTTTTTAGGGTTGCAAAAAGCTCAACTGACGCTAGACGGGCTGGAAACATCGGCGCGCTGCGTGACGAAAAGGCACGCCGCCTCACCTCCAGGCACAATGCTCCTCGGCTCATGACCACGCCTCCAACGCCAGCGCCCGCCCGGACAGGCGCGCCCAGCCCCCTCGCGACCGACGCGATCGAGGCCCTTTGGGTCGAGGCGGCCGCGCGCCTCGGGTTCCGGGTCGTCCGGACGTCAGACGCCTACGCGACGAGCGACGGGCGGGGCACGATCGCCATCGGCGTCGGCGAGGCGCTCGACCCGGACGATGCCGTCGCCCAGCTGATCTTTCACGAGCTCTGCCACGCCATGACCCAAGGCGAGGCGGCGCTCGCGCTCCCCGACTGGGGCCTCGACAACACGGGCCCGCGCGACGTCGTTCGCGAGCACGCCTGCCTCCGCCTGCAGGCCCACCTGGCCGACGCCTTCGGTTTGCGAGCCGCCATGGCCCCCACCACCGAGTACCGCGGGTACCATGACGCTCTTCCTGAGACGCCTCTGGCCGACGGCGACGACCCGGCCATCCCGATCGCCCGCGAGGCGGCGGGCCTGGCGGCGCGCGACCCTTGGCGCGGGCCGCTCGGCGAGGCGCTCGCGGCGACGGCGGCGGCGCTCGGTCGGAGCGGCGTTCATCCGACGGGCCTCCCGTTGGGGCCGGTCGGCGAGACTTGCGGCGGGTGCGCGTGGATGTACCTCGGCGGCCGCGGGAAGGCCGTCGCGCGGTGTCGGCAGGCGGCGCCGCCGAACGGCGAGGGCGTCCGCACCGAGGCCACTCACCCGGCGTGTGCCCGGTGGGAGCCACCCGTCGACTGCGCGACCTGCGGCGCTTGCTGCCGTGAGGCCTACCACTCGGTGACGGTCGCGATGCGCGATCCCGTCGTCTGGAAGCAGCCCGACCTCGTCGAGCGACACGGTCACCGGTTCGAGATCCGCCGCGAAGGGGAGCGATGCGCCGCCCTCGTCGATCGCCGGCGCGACACAGGCCGCGGCGCGGACGAGCGCATCTTCACCTGTTCGATTTACGACGACCGTCCCCAGGCTTGCCGCGACTTCGCCGCCAACGGCCGCCATTGCCTCGACGCCCGCCGCCGCGTCGGACTGAGCCCGCGGGCGTGAGCGAGATGGTCGACATCTTCGTTCCGCTCGACGACGCGGACGCGCCCCTCGGGCCGGCGGTCGAGCGCGCGCTCGGCTGGTCGCGTGGGACGGCAGGCGAGGTCGTCGTCGTGCGGCGGGCGCTCGACGCCCGCAAGGGTCGGCCGCTCGGTCATCGGCTCCGCGTTCGGGCGGCGCGCGTGGGCGAGCGGCTCGAGGTCGCGACGCCGCCGCGGGCCCGGCCCGCCTGGCCGGCCGGCAAGCCGCCCCCGCGCGTCGTCGTCGTTGGTTCGGGTCCCGCCGGAACTTGGGCCGCGCTGCGGCTGGCCGAGGCGGGCGTCGCGGCGACGATCCTCGAGCAGGGCAAGCCGGTCCAGCCGCGCCGCCACGACCTGGCCGCGATCACGCGCGGCCGCCTCGAGCCGACGTCGAACTACTGCTTCGGCGAGGGCGGCGCCGGCACCTACTCCGACGGCAAGCTCTACACGCGGTCGAAGGACCGCGAGGGCGTCGCCGAGGTGCTGGCCGACTTGGTTCGGTTCGGCGCCCCCGCCGACGTCGAGGTCGAGTCGCGCGCCCACATCGGATCGAACCGCCTGCCCAAGGTGCTGACGACCCTACGCGAGCACCTCGAGCGCGCCGGCGTGACCTACCGGTTCGAGACGTCGGCCGCCGGTCTGCGCCGGGAGGGCGGTCGCGTCGTCGCCGTCCGCCTCGTCGGCGGCGACGAGGTCCCGGCCGACGCCGTCGTCCTGGCCGTCGGGCACTCGGCGCGCGACGTCTACGCCTGGGCCGCGCGCGACGGGATCGCGCTCGAGCGCAAGGACATCGCCGTCGGGGTCCGCCTCGAGCACCCGCAGGCGCTCATCGATCGGCTGCAGTACGGCGCCGCCGCCGAGCACCCGCGGCTGCCGGCCGCCTTCTACGAGCTGGCGACCGAGGCCGATGGCCGCGGCGTCTACTCCTTCTGTATGTGCCCCGGCGGGTGGATCGTCCCGGCGGCGACCGAGCCGGGGGGCGTCGTCGTCAACGGCATGAGCCTCTCGCGCCGCGACTCACCCTTCGCCAACGCCGGGTTCGTCGTGACCGTGCGCGCGGCCGACTTCGGGCCCGACGCCGCGGGGCCGCTCGCGGGCCTCGAGCTGCAGCGCTCGATCGAGCGCGCGGCCTTCGCGGCGGGCGGCGGCGACTTTCGCGCGCCGGCCCAGCGCCTGGGGGACTTCCTCGCGGGCCGCGCGAGCGCCGAGGTCGGCGAGACGAGCTACCGGCCGGGCCTCGCCGCCGGCACGCTCGACGGCGTGCTGCCGCCGTTCGTCGTCGGCGCGCTGCGGGCCGGGCTGCGGCGGCTCGGCTCGCGCCTGCCGGCGTTCCTGCACCCCGAGGCGTTGCTCATCGCCGCCGAGACGCGCACGAGCGCGCCCGTCCGAATGCCACGCGATCCCGAGACGCTGCAGTCACCCGGCGTCGCCGGCCTGTACCCGATCGGCGAAGGCGCCGGCTACGCCGGCGGCATCGTGAGCGCCGCCCTCGACGGCGCCCGCGCCGCCGCGAAGATCATCGCGACGACCTAAGATCGACTTCCCGATCCGCGAGGGCGCGGACGCGTGGAAGGGTCGGCTGGCCGACGCGGCTTCGCCGCGGCGGCCAGCGGGGGCAAGGGGGGACGCAGAGGCGCGAACCGCGGTGTGCCGAGCAAGCCACCCCTGAATGCGCCGGGCGGTCCCCCCTTTCAAACAGACATCTGGCCGAGCACGTGGCGCAGCCAGGCCTGCTGCTCGGGCGTGATGACCTCGAAGCGCACGCCGGCCGTGTGGCGGCCCGCGTCCGTCTCGCCGACCCACGCGACGCGCGCCTTCACCCACAGCGGCGGCGTGTCGGTCTCGACGTCGTCGAGCACGAGGAACAGCCCCAGGGCGACCTCTTCGCCTTCTTCGAGCGCGCGCTCGGCGTCGAGGCCGGCGCCCCCCTCGGACAGATCGCGCGTCGTCGCCGTAAACACCGAGCGCGCCGTGCGGATCTCCGCCGACATGCGCAGGTCGAGGCGCGCGTGCTGCCGGCGCTGGCCGTGGCCGTTCTGGGGGGCGGGCGGTCTTGTCATGGCGGGGCTGTCCTCGAGGTAAGTCAGGCGCCGAACGGATCGTCCGGGTCGTTGGGCTTGTCGGTCGTCTCTTCGTCGCCCCCGAACAGCTCGCCCGCGTTGAGCGAGCCGTCGAGGAATCCGATGAACATGTGGAGGTTGCGGGCCTGTTCTTCGTCGACCTTCACGAACATCACGCCGATCTGGAACTGGCCGAAGAGCGCCGTCGACCAGACGACCTTGCCGACGACGTGCAGCGGCTCGGACAGGCCGCCCTCCCCGAACTTGAGAACGAGCTCGATGCCGATTTCTTTCTCTAGCGGCAGGCCCTCGGCCGAAATGAGGCACAGGCCGGAGCGCGAGATGTCGCGCGTGTGGGCCGAGAGCTTCACGTTGTCGGCCGACACGGACACCTGGACGTCGACCTGGAACCGCGGGTGGAGCCGCCGTGAGGCCGTCGTTTCCCTGTCGTCTCGTTTGGCCTTTTTCATGGCGAGCCGGCCGGCGGATCTCCGTGGCGCGAGCTCCTCCAGCGCGAAAAAGCGCCTCCCGTGAGGGCGTCCAGCTCCGCCTCGAGCTCCTGGACGTGGAGCTCGAGCCGTACCCCCGAGGCCGTATCGGGGGCATCGGTGGCCAGGGCCTCGGCCTTGAGACGGCGGCGCTCGAAAAACACCCGAATCACGGCGGACTCGATCTCCCTTCGCACGTCGGCCATGCGCAGCGCGTGGGCCCCGGCGCCCAGCTCGTCGGGGTTGAAGACGACCCGGGACAGCTCCCAGGTCGCCCTGAATTCGTAACGCAGGTCGTTGTTGGCGTCTACGCCCACGGGCGTCGTCGTCGGGTCGGTCGCGGCGCGCGTGAGGTCGAGCGACTCGGTGCGGGCGAAGCGCCGGTCGACGCGGATGCGGACGTCGGGCAAGAGGCCCGCCCAGCGCGCGCGGGCGACGAGCGACTGCGCACGTTCCGGCTCGGCCAGCGCGAGCGCCGTCGCCGCGCTTCGCAGCATCGGCAGCGGCGGGTCGTCGGCGAACGAGGCGCGCAGCGCCGCGGCGGCGGCGGGGGAGATCGGGCGTGGCGGCGGTGGCGGTGGCGGTGGGGGCGCGGCTTGGGCGAGCAGGAGCGACACGAGCAACGTCGCGGTCGGCGTCGAGAGGATCATGGCGAGGTCTCCGGTTGGGCGTTCACGCGGGCGCGGGCGCGGCGATCGATCGAGAAGGTGAGCAGCGCCCAGCAGCGCCAGCCGGCGCGGCCCTGCGATTCGGCCCACGTCTGGTAAACGAACGTGAGGCGTGGCAGCAGCGCGGCCCACGCGGGCCGCGCGCGCGCGGCGGTTCGTGGGAGGCGCGGCAGCGAAACGTCGGTCGACGACGGTTCAAACGACGACGCTGCCAGAGCGGGGCCGCGCAGGCCGTCGTCGCCCGCGAGCCAGACGCCGTCGGCGGTGAGCGCGACGTCGGCGAACGAGCGGCCCGCGAGCGCGGCGTCGTCGGCCCATGCGCGCCCGTCGGCGCTCGTCCAGGCGCCGACGCCGGCAGCGGCGAGGCGAGACACGCCGTTCGTGACCGTGCAGGCGAAGGCGCGCACGGGCGGCCGCGAGCCCAGCACCTCGCGCTCTCCGTCGATCCCGAAGCGGATGAGCGCGTCGTCCGCGAGCGCGAGGACGTCGCCGCCGCAGGCGATCATCGACGCCACCGACGTGTCGAGGCGCGGCGCGGTCTCGCGCCCGCCTTCGAGCTCGACGACGCCGTCGTCGTCGGCGACGAGCGCGAGCGCTCCGCCGTCGGTCACGGCCGCGGCGCGCGCGGGGGAGGGCAGCACGGCGGCGACGCGGAACGAGGCGGCGCCGTCGTCGCTGCGCCAGATCGTCGCGTCGTCGGCGACGACGAGCGTTCGTCCCGCGACGGCGACGACGCCGATCGCTCGCCCGCCGAGCGCGACGCGCGGGCACGCGCCCGTGCGCGCGTCGAGCCGCCGAAGACCGTCCGTCGTCCCGATCCACACGGCGTCGGCCGCGCCCGCGATCGCGAGGGCGCGCGGCGCGTCCGTCGTCGGCGGGCCCGCGCGGTGTCGTGGGCGATCGACGTCGAAGCCTTCGTCGTCGAGGACGTCCTCGGCCTCGGGTGATTCGTCGTCGCCGTCGAGGTCGGCCTCGCGCAGGACGTCTTCGGCGTCGCGCATCGTCCCGTCGTGCCGGTGTTCGATCGGTTGCGCGGCCGTCGATCCGCACCTCGAGACGACGCGACCGTCGCGCGCGAGCAGCACCGCCTCGCCTCCGCGCAGCGCCGCGACGCCGCTGCCCGTGGCCACGACGCGGTCGACGCGGCCGCCGAGGATCATGCGCGGCGCGCGCGCGGGCGAAGGCCCCGCGGCCATCATGAGCGCGACGATCAGAAGACGATGCACGACGCGTCTTCGAGCAACGGCCGTGCCGACGTGATCGCGCGCGCCCGCGTCGCGATCGTCCTTCTCGCGGCCGCGCGGGGCGCGGAATCCGGACGCCGCCGTCCGGCGCGCGTGATATAGGACCGCCATCATGTCGAACGCGACGACGAAGGTGCTCGACGGCAAGGCGGTCGCGGCGCGCATCCGCGGCGAGCTCGCGATCGAGGCGAAGCGGCTCACGGGCAAAGGCGTCACGCCCGGCCTCGCCGTCGTCATGGTGGGCGACAACCCCGCGTCGGCCGTCTACGTGCGCAACAAGACGAAGGCCTGCCACGAAGCCGGCTTCCGCACGTTCGACCACCACCTGCCGGCGACGACGTCGCAGGGCGATCTCATGGCGCTCGTCGCGCGCCTCAACGCCGACCCCGAGGTCGACGGCATCCTCGTGCAGCTGCCGCTGCCCGACGGGCTCGACGCGAAGCCGATCCTGCTGTCGATCGATCCGCGCAAGGACGTCGACGGCTTCCACCCCGACAACCTCGGTCGCCTGCTCATGGGCGAGCCGAGGTTCGTCGCGTGCACGCCCTTCGGCGTCATGAAGCTCATCGAGGAGGCGGGCATGAAGCTCGCGGGCGTCGAGGCCGTCATCATCGGCCGCTCCAACATCGTCGGCAAACCGATGGCGGCGTTGCTCATCGCGGCCGACGCGACCGTCACCGTCTGCCACTCGCGCACGCGCGATCTGCCCGCCGTCGTGCGCCGCGCCGATCTCGTGATCGCCGCCGTGGGCCGCGCCGAGATGGTCAAGGGCGACTGGATCAAGGAAGGCGCCGTCGTCATCGACGTCGGCATGAACAAGAAGGCCGACGGCAAGCTGTGCGGCGACGTCGACTACGCGAGCGTCGCGCCGCGCGCCTCGGCCATCACGCCCGTGCCCGGCGGCGTGGGCCCCATGACGATCGCGATGCTCCTCTCGAACACGCTGATCTCGGCCCGCATGCGCGCCGGCGAAATTCCCCGCTAGGCGGCGCGGAAGGGGCTCCGCCCCTCCCGCGGGCCCACCCCGCGTCCTGTTGCGGCCGGCGCGGCAAAGCCGCGCCGGCTCGTATCGGAAAAACGGGGAGGGCCCGCCGGAGGGGCGAAGCCCCTTCCGCGAAGCGAAGCGCTTTAATCGTCGGCGGAGTAGCCTTTGAGGGTGCCGTACTTCGTTGAATGATGGGTCGTCGCTGGGCGCGCGAGACAGCGGAGGACGGCGGCCTCGAGCTCGGCGAAGGCGGGTGGGTTGCGCAGCGCCTCGTCGAAGCCGATGCGCTGAGCGAGCGCGCGATCGCGCTCCATCTGCGCGAGCGCGACGATGGGCGCGGGCCGCGGACGCTGGTGCAGGCGCTCGCCCAGCTCGCGACCGCGCGGGCCCGACGAATCGAGATCGATCACGGCCAGATCGAGCACGATGTCGTCGCGCATGCGATCGATCGACGCGTCGTGATCGATCACCGTGCACGTGAGCATCGAGCGCAGGTAGCGGCCGAGGATCGCGCGCGGCGCCGCCTCGGTCGCCGCGAGCAGCACGCGGTAGCCCGTGAAGCTCGACGAGAGGCGATCGACCGTCGCGCCGAACGACTCGGGCGGCGGCCCGAGCGCGATGCCCATGCCGCCCGGTTGCCCCGGACCCGTCGGCGGCTTCGTGAACGACACGGTGCCTTCGAGCGTCGTCATCGTCGCGGGCGGCGCCGCGAGGCGCAGCACGATCGGCGAGCCCACGGGCGGCGGCGCGTTGTGCTCGACGTAGATGTGGCCCTGCGAGATCTGCGTGACGTACGACGCGAGGAACGCGCCCGCCGTTCGGTAGCCGAGCTCGACGACCGGGATGACGATCGTCGTGGGCGGCGCCGGCGAGCCCGTGTCCGCCATCAGTCTCCGAGGAGCCGCCCGAGCACGCCGTCGAGCTGATCGAGCGAGTGGTACGAGATCTCGAGCCGACCTTTGCCGGGACCTTCTTCGACGACTTTGACGCGCGTCCCGAGCGCGCGCGTGAGGCGCTCGGCGAGATCGCGCGCGCTCGTCGACGAGCGCGGCGCGGGCGCCGCCTTGGCCGTGTCGCCACCCTCGCGCATGCGGCGCACCAGCTGCTCGACCTGACGCACCGACAGCTCGCGCGCGACGATCCGACGCGCGAGCGTCTCGATCGCGTCGGCGTCCTCGAGCCCGAGCAGCGCGCGCGCGTGGCCCATCGACAGCTTGCCCTCGGTCACGAGCGTGCGCACGCCCGCGGGCAGGCGCAGCAGGCGCAGCGCGTTCGCGACCGTGCTGCGGTCCTTGCCGACGCGCTCGGCCAGCGCCTCCTGCGTGTAGTCGAACTCTTCGATGAGGCGCTCGAAGCCCTGCGCCTCTTCGATGGGGTTGAGATCCTCGCGCTGGAGGTTCTCGACGATCGCCATCTCGAAGGCGCGCAGCTCGGCGACGTCGCGCACGACGACGGGCACCTCGTGCAAGCCCGCGCGCTGGGCCGCGCGCCACCGGCGCTCGCCCGCGATGAGCTCGAAGCCGCCGGCCTCGCGCGCGCGCACGACGAGCGGCTGGATGATTCCCTGCGCGCGGATCGACGCCGCGAGCTCGTCGAGGCGCGCGTCGTCGAAGGTCTTGCGCGGCTGCCCCGGCGACGGGTGCACGTCCTCGATCGCGAGCGTGCGCAGACCGTCGCCGCGCGCGGGCGGCGTCGCCGGCGCCACGGGCGGCGACGCGCCCGGGATGAGCGCCGCGAGCCCGCGGCCGAGCGCCTGTCGTTTGGGCGCGCTCACGACGCCGCCACCGACGCGCCCGCGTGCGTCTGCCGCGCGAGCAGCTCGCGCGCGAGCTCGAGGTAGCTCTTCGCGCCCTTCGACGCGACGTCATAGAGGATGATCGGCTTGCCGAACGAAGGCGCCTCCGACAGACGAACGTTGCGCGGGATCATCGTGTCGAAGACCTTGCCGGCGAAGTGCCCGCGCACCTCGTTGGCGACCTGCTCGGTCAGGTTCTGCCGCGGGTCGACCATCGTCAGCACGATGCCGTCGATGTCGAGGCCGGGGTTGAGCGACTGGGCGACGAGGCCGATCGTGTGGCGCAGATCCGACAAGCCTTCGAGCGCGTAGTACTCGCACTGCAGCGGCACGAGCACGCCGTCGGCCGCGGCGAGCGCGTTCAACGTGAGCAAGCCGAGCGACGGCGGCGTGTCGAGCAGGACGAAGTCGTACGTCTCGGCGGCGGCGCGCAGCGGGCCGCGCAGGCGCAGCTCGCGGTGGGGCAGGGGCACGAGCTCGATCTCGGCGCCGGCGAGGTCGGCGTTCGCGGGCACGAGGTCGAGCGTCGGAAGCTCGGTCTTGACGACGACGCCGGCGAGCGGCGCCTCGCCGATCAGGAGATCGTAGACGCTGGGCGCGCCGCGATCGCCGCGCGCGTGGCCGAGGCCCGAGCTGGCGTTGCCCTGCGGGTCGATGTCGACGAGCAAGACACGCTTCTCGGCGGCGGCGAGCGAGGCGGCGAGGTTCACCGCCGTCGTGGTCTTGCCCACGCCGCCTTTCTGGTTCGCGATGGCGATGACCCGTCCCATTGGCGTGCCGGCCGGGCCGGCAACCGTAGCTAACACGCATCGGAGCCGGGGTTCAACCGCGGCGGTCGGTCAGCCAAGCCATGGAAAAGCGCGCACAAAATTTGACGGCGTGTACTGCCGAGTATTCCATAGACCTACATGTCGGTCATTGGCTTCCTCAACCCGCTTCGCAAGGAGTAAAGACATGAGCCGCGCCATCGATCAGAAGACGTACCGCACGTTCGAGGAGTTCGAGCGCGAGGAGCTTCGCCGCGATTCCTACTTCGACTCGGGCTACGAGGTCCTCGAAGAGATGTTCGCCGGCGATCTCGACTTCGACCGCTCGTCGGGCCGCAAGTCCGCCAGCACCGACGACGACGAAGAATAGGCCGCGCGCGCGGATCGCCGCGCGGCGGGTCGTTCGATCGCCGCGTGGTATAAGCCGCGCCATGGCGAACTCTTCGAGCGGTTTCACCGCGACGCTCTGGCCTCTCATCACCGGGCTCGCGGTCGGGTTTCTCGTCGGACGCGAGACGGCTTCGCATCACGCGCCCGAAGAGGCGTCTGATTCGGCTGCGCCGACGAAGGTCGCCGACAAGGCGCCGGACGGCGTCGCGCTCCCCGCGAAGATCTACAAGAGCGAGAGCGAGTTCCCGTCGGAGTGGACGAAGTCGGCTGACCTCTCGTCGGTGACGGCCGTGAGCTTCGCCGGCATGACCGAGGCGCAGAAGGTCACGGCCATGCAGGCGCTCAACGAGCGCAACTGCGAGTGCGGCTGCGGCATGGGCAAGATCGCCGGCTGCCTCAAGAAGGATCCCAACTGCCCGCGCAGCCCCAACCTCGCCAAGCTCGCCGTCGACATGGTGAAGCAGGGCAAGGGGCTCGGCGAGATCCTCGCGGCCATCGACGCCCAGCAGAAGCCGGCCGCCGGCGCGAACGCGCCGTCGGGCGCGCCCGCGGGCGGCGCGAAGAAGGTGAACCCGTTCGCCTACAACCTCCGTCGCGGCGACAAGGCGACGAAGGTGACGATCGTAGAGTTCAGCGACTTCCAGTGCCCGTTCTGCAAGCGCGCCGAGCCCACGGTGCAGGCGCTGCTCAAGAAGTACGGCAAGGACGTCTCGCTCGTGTGGATGAACCAGCCGCTGCCGTTCCACGACCACGCGATGGACGCCGCGACGGCGTTCCAGGCCGCGGCGAAGCAGAGCCCCGAGAAGGCGTGGCAGCTGCACGACAAGATGTACGAGAACAACACGGCGCTCGCGCGCACCGACATCGAGAAGTACGCGTCGGAGCTCGGCCTCAACATGTCGCGCTGGAAGAAGGACTGGGACGACCCCAAGATCAAGGAAGAGGTCCAGCAGGACTCGAAGGTCGGGACGGCCGTCGGCGCCAACGGGACGCCGACCTTCTACATCAACGGCAACGAGCTCGTCGGCGCGCAGGATCAGTCGGCGTTCGAGAAGATCATCGACGAGCAGATCAAGAAGGCCGACGAGCTCATCAAGAAGGGCACGCCTTTGAAAGACGTCTACGGCAAGCTCATGGAGGCCGCGGCCTCGGCGCCCGCGCCTTCGGCGGCGCCCGCCGAGCCAGAAGGCAAACAAGACGTGAAGGTCGGCGACGCGCCCGTGCTGGGGCCGGCGTCGGCGAAGGTCACGATCGTCGCGTTCAGCGACTTCCAGTGCCCGTTCTGCTCGCGCGCCGTGCCGACGCTTCATCAGATCGAGGACGACTACAAAGGCAAGATCCGCGTCGCCTTCAAGAACAACCCGCTGCCGTTCCACGACAAGGCGCACCTCGCCGCCGAGGCCGCGCTGGCCGCGAACGAGCAGGGCAAGTTCTGGGAGATGCACGACAAGCTCTTCGCGAACCAGCAGGCGCTCGATCGCCCGGCGCTCGAGAAGTACGCCGAGGATCTCGGCCTCAACATGGCGAAGTTCCGCGCGGCGCTCGACAGCGGCAAGTTCAAGGACCGCGTCGACCGCGAGACGAAGGAGGGCGGCTCGTTCGGCGTCAGCGGCACGCCGACGTTCTTCATCAACGGCAAGAAGCTCGTGGGCGCGCAGCCCGTCGAGGCCTTCAAGACCGCGATCGACGCCGAGCTGAAGTAAAGCGATGCGCTGGGCGCTCGTCGCCGCCGTGATCGGGTTCGTCGCCGGCGGCTGCGACGCCGGCGGCGCGGGCCTCGTCGACGCGGGCCCCGAGTACGGCGCCGACGCGGCCGTGCCGCCGACGCCGAACTGCGCGGACCTGTGCGCGCGCAACGCCGATTGCGTCGTTCACCTGTGCGACGAGGACACGAATTCGACGAGCTTCGACGGCGAGCGCGAGCCTCTCGAGCACATCTGCAACGTCGGCTGCACCGACGTCGGGGTCCAGCAGGCGGCGACGGGCGCGTCGTGGCGCTGCTTGTTCGAGTCGTCGTGCCGCGCCGTCTACGGCCGCGACGTCTGCCACGCGAACGGCAACTACAGCTGCAAGTGAGCTCGGCGTCCTAGCTGGCGTTGACGATCTCGATCCAGTCGAGGTCGGGCGCGGCGTGTGAGTCGTCGGCCGTCACGAAGATGGTGTTGTTCGTTCCCGCGTTGAATCCCGGCAACGTCACCGTGACGCCGACGGGGTTCGACCAGTTGCCGTTCGCGGGGATGGCCACGTCGGTGTTCGTGCCACCGTTGACGCGGAAGCGGAGGTAGCGGTTGCTCGTGCCCGTGGCGTCGCCGTCGGTGAAGTAAACGACGATGTTGTTCGTGCCGCCGACGGCGACCTTGACGTTGGCGAACCGCACGCCCTTCTTGGGCCCGAGGTACCCGACGCGTTTGCCCATGCCGTTCTTGGAGTCGAGGACGATGGCGCAGCCGTTCAACCCCGGCGTCGTGCACCCGTTCGTCACCAAGCCCATTCCGCCCTTGATCCAGTTGCCGTTCGTGTCGAAGCCGCCGCCCTCGGCGTCCTCGGCCTGGAAGGTGATGCCGCGCCACACCGTGATGGGATAGTTCCACGTCTTGCCGTTGAGCGTGCACGCCTCGGCGCCGTCGCTCGTCGACTCGCCGGCCGTGAGCGCGTGGTTGCGACACGAGCCGATGCTGTGCGAGGTGTCGCACAGGCCGTCCATTCCTGCGGTCTTCGGGAACGAGTTCGAGTAAGGCACCGCGCCCTGGTTGAAGCCGAGGCGGCCCGGCACGACGTTCTGATCGGAGCCAGGGCCATCGCAGTAATAGCCGTCGAGGTTGTTGCTGGTGTTCGTCACCATGATTTGGCCGAAGAACGTTCCCTCGCGCGTAGGGAACCACGGCGATTGGCCCCAGCCGACGGCGGCCATCGGGCCGTCGAGCCACAGCGGGATGTGGACGCCCGACGAGTTGACGTGCGCCATGAGGCAGGCCGAGAGCGCCTCGGCGCAAGCCTGGTTGCAGCCGGCCGTCTCGTATTGCGGGGCGAGGCCGATCGAACCCGGGAAGGTGTAGCTCACGCCGAACTGATCTTGCTTCACGAGCGAGCGGCCCGTGGGCAGGGCGCATTTGACGAGGTACGAGATCGTCTTGCGGCCTCCGTCCGACGTCATGAGGCCGTTCGTGCTGAACAGGCCGTTCGCCGTAGCGAGCCCGTTCGCGATGTTGAGGCCGTTCGTGGTGTTGAAGCCGTTCGTCGTGTTGAACCCGTTGGTCGTGTTGAAGCCGTTGATGGAGCCGAGGCCGTTCGACGAGTTGAGGCCGTTGGTCGTGTTGAAGCCGTTCAGCGCGTTGAGGCCGTTGATCGACGACAGACCGTTGCTCGAGGTGAGCGCGGCGCTCTTCGCCTCCATCACATCAGGCGACGCCGCCGTTTGCTGGCACCCGAGGGCGCCGCCGCAGACCAGAATCCCCACGAACATCCCGGTGCCCTTTGTCGCCATGGGCAATTGTAAATGCAGTAACCGGGCCCACGAACAAAATGTGCCTCGATTAGTGGTCTCGCGGGGTTGGGTGATGCAGCGACGCCTCGATGTTGCAGCTCGCGCAACATCGCCCTTCGCGGTGGCAACACGGACCTCGAGCGTTAGAAACGCTGGGTCGGGACGTCGGGGCGGGCGCGGTGAAGGACCTGGCCACCGGGGCCGCCCCACGCGAGGCGGAGCTCGTCGGCGGTCGCTTGTCCTTCGTAGGCGTCGAGCCGGCGCTTGCCGTTGTCGCACGCCGAAGGCGCCAGGACCTCGAACGAGCTCTCGTAGATCACGATCTGGTTGCCGCGCACTTCGCCCGAGAACTGGTAGCGGGTCGCGATCTCGAAGTCGAGCGAGAGGCTGCAGCGGTAGGCGTGGCCGTCGAGCGAGACTTGGCGGACGACGCGATCGTAGTAGCCGGAGATCTTCGTGCCGTCTTGGGTGACGTGCCACTCCTCGCGCTCTTGCTTGTCGTCGCCGTCGGAGGCGGGGCCGTGGTGCTCCCAGAGCCAGAGGCCGCTCACGTCGATGGGCGCCTGCGAGCGCAACGTCGACGGGTTGTCGAGCAGCGCCGGCAAGCGCGACTCGCCGTTCGCGCTCGCGGCCGTGAGCTCGGGCGCCTCGTGTCCCGGCGTGCCGGCGGCGCGGTTGCGGTACAGCGTCTCGTTGCCGCCGTCGCTCTCGATCGTGAGGACGTCGCCGCGGAGCTGGCCGGTCCAGTGCAGGAGCGGCCGCGCGCCCGGGTCGCAGCGGGTCTCGGCCGCGCGTTGCGTGGTCTCGTCGATCTCGATCGCGGCGCCGCGCAGGCGCCCCGCGACCT
Organism: Polyangia bacterium; assembly: GCA_035549075.1. Classification (GTDB taxonomy): domain Bacteria; phylum Myxococcota_A; class Polyangia; order Fen-1088; family Fen-1088; genus DASZFV01. Next base: position 46,291 of record DASZRT010000055.1, read on the forward strand.
CGAAGCGCTGCACGGCCGAGAACTGCGGTTCGCGGCTGCAGACGTAGGGGCGGCCGTCGCCCGACACGAAGGTGAGGGCGGCGATGTAGTAGCCCGACACGGCGTCGCCCGTCTGCGTGAGGTGCCACTCCTGCTTCTCGATGCGCGTGTCGCCCGCGGCGACGCCGTCCTCGATCGTCGTGCGGCTCATTCCGTCCCACACGCCGGCGACCGAAGGGATCGCGGGCGCGGCGGCGATCTTCGCGGGGTGAGGGGGATGCGCCGCGCAACCGCCTGCGGCGATCGCGATCGCGCACATCCCGGCCCGAGCGAAGCGCATCCGAGTCCTCCTACGCCAAGAGAGACGCCTCGATTATGACCGATTCGAGACGAGGGCCGCCCCTCGGGATGTTTATCGGCCTGCCGTTCGAGGCGCTTGAGGTCAGCCGTCTCTAGCTCTCTCGGGCCTTGGCGAGCGCCGTGCCGGCGGCCTCCCATTCGCCCATGCGGCGGGCGAGCAGGGCGTCGAGCTCGCGCTCGCGGTCGGCCAGGGTGTGCAGCTTCTGCCAGTCGCCCGCGTGATCACCGGCCAATTCGCCACGCACGGCGGCGAGGTCGCCCTCGATCTTGGCGACGTCAGCCTCGAGCGTCTCGACGCGCCGTTCGAGGCGGCGCAGCTCGCGCTCGCGATCTTTGTTCGCGACGCGATCTTTCGCGGCGTCCGACGCGGGCGCGGGCTTCTCTTTTTCTTTCTCTTTCTTTGGCGGGACGGGCGCGGGCGCCGCGGTCGCCTTTTCCTGTTCGTGGACGCGCCGGCGCCAGTCGCCGTAGTTGCCGAGGTGAGCCTCGACCCGATCGCCTTCGATGACGAGCAGTCGCGTGCACACGCGATCCAGGAAGTAGCGATCGTGGCTGATGACGATGAGCGTGCCCTCGTAGCCGTCGAGCGCGTCCTCGAGCGTCTCGCGCGCGGGGATGTCGAGGTGGTTCGTCGGCTCGTCGAGCACGAGCACGTTGCGCGGGAAGAGCATGATCTTCGCCATCGCGAGGCGCGAGCGCTCGCCGCCCGACAGGCCCTTGACGAGCTTGAACGGGTCGTCGCCGAAGAATCGGAACTTCGCCAGGTAGTTGCGCACCGACTCGGGCGAGAGGTCGGCGCGCACCGAACGGATCTCGTCTTCGAGCGTGAGCGACTCGTCGAGCGTGCCGAGCTTTTGATCGAAGTAGCCGATGCGCACGCCCGTGCCGATCTCGACCTTGCCGGCGAGCGGCGGCAGCTCGCCGATGAGCGTCTTGAGCAGCGTCGACTTGCCGCCGCCGTTGGGGCCGACGATGCCGACCTTGTCGCCGCGGTAGATGTTGGCCTCGACGTCGCGGAGGATCGTCGTGACGACGCCCGTCGGGCTCGTGTAGCCGACGGTGAGCTTGGGCGCGCGGATCGTCTCCTTGCTGCCGAGGTCGCCGCCGGTCTGGAACGACAGCGCGATCTTGCCCGCGTGCTCCCACTGATCGTCGGGGCGCTCCAATCGATCGAGCTTGTCGAGCATCTTGCGGCGCGACTGCGCCTGCTTCGTCTTCTGGCCCGCGAGGTTGCGGCGGATGAAGTCCTCGGTCTTCTCGACGTGCTCTTTTTGTCGCTCGAAGGCCGCGCGCTGAAGCTCGAGGCGCGCGTCGCGCTCGACGACGTACTTGTCCCAGCCCATCGGGTAGCGCACGAACTTGCCGCCCTCGAGCTCGACGATCTCGCGGCACACGGCGCGGATGAACGCGCGGTCGTGCGACACCATGACGAACGCGCCGGGGTAGTCGGCGAGGAAGGTCTCGAGGCGCTCGATGGCCGCGAGGTCGAGGTGGTTCGTGGGCTCGTCGAGCAGCAGCAGATCGGGCTGGCGCACGAGCACCTTCGCGAGCTCGAGGCGCCCGCGCTCGCCGCCCGACAGCGTCTCGACCATGCGTCCGAGATCGCTCTCGGTGAAGCCGACGTCGACGGTGAGCCGGCGCACGCGCGACTCGAGATCGTAGCCGCCTTCGCGCTGGTAGCGCTCCTGCAGCTCGCCGTAGCGCGCGACGTCGAGGTCGTCGTGCGGTTGATCGACGCTGGACATCTTCGCTTCGAGCGCCGCGAGCTCGTCGTGCATGCGCTGCAGATCGGCGAACGGCTCCAGCAGCGCGTCGAGCAACGTGCCGCGCTCGAGCAGCTCTTGCGATTGTTTGAGGTAGGCGACGGTCTGACGCCCGAGGACGCGCACGTCGCCCGCGTCGGGCTCGAGCTCGCCCGCGAGCAGCCGCAGCGCCGTCGACTTGCCCTTGCCGTTCGGCCCCACGAGCGCGAGGCGATCGCCCGGCCGAATCAGCAGCGACGCGCCCGTGAGGAGATCGTTGCCGGGGTACCCGAAGCTGACGTCGGCGAACTGAGCGAGAGACATTTTTTAAGCCGGAGGGACTTTACGCCGACACCGGGAAACGGTTGGCGCGCACGCGAATATGTAATAGAAAACGGCGTTCCGTTCGACGTCCCAAGCACACGTCATGAAAGAATATCTGCTCACCGCTGGCCCGACGCCCGTGCCGGAGCGCGTGCTCCTCGCGATGGCGCGGCCCGTGCTGTACCACCGCTCGCCCGTGTTCACGGAGATCCTGCGCGAGACGCAGGACAGCCTGCGCTGGCTCTTCCAGACGAAGCAGCTGCCGCTCGTGCTTTCGGGCTCGGGGACGCTGGGCATGGAGGCGGCCGTCGCGAACTTCCTGCGCGCGGGCGACAAGGCCATCGTCGTGCGCGGCGGCAAGTTCGGCGAGCGCTGGGGCCGCCTCTGTCAGGCGTTCGGCATCGAGTGCGTCTTCATCGACGTCGAGTGGGGCAAAGGCGTCGACCCGAAGGCCGTCGCCGACGCGCTCGACAAGCATCCCGAGGTGCGCGCCGTCTACACGACCGCGTGCGAGACCTCGACGGCGACCGTTCACGACGTCAAGGAGATCGCGAAGATCGTGAAGGGCAAGCCCGACACGATCATGTGCGTCGACGCCATCACGGCGATCGGCGTCACCGACGTGCCCGTCGACGAGTGGGGCTTCGACGTCACCGTGTGCGGCTCGCAGAAGGCGCTCATGCTGCCGCCGGGCCTCGCGATCGTCGCCGTGTCCGACAAGGGTTGGAAGGCGAACGAGCGCGCGAACCTGCCGCGCTTCTACGCCGACCTCGGCCGCGAGCGGAAGAGCCAGGACAAGGGCGACACGGGCTTCACGCCCGCCGTCTCGCTGATCATGGGCCTGCGCGAGTCGCTGCGCATGATGAAGGAAGAGACGATGGAGGGCGTGTTCAACCGCCACGAGCGCCTCGCGAAGGCGACGCGCGCGGCGGCGGGCGGGCTTGGCCTCGATCTGTTGTCGTCGTCGCCCGCGAACGCCGTCACGGGCTTCCGCATGCCGGCCGGCATCGATGGCGCCGCCGTCATCAAGCAGATGCGCCAGCGTTACGGCATTACGATCGCGGGCGGCCAGGACCACCTCAAGGGCAAGATCGTGCGCATCGCGCACATCGGCTATGTGAGCGAGTTCGACATCATCACGGCGATCTCGGGCCTCGAGATGACGCTGTCCGATCTGGGGTACGGCATGAGGCCGGGCGCGGGCGTCGCCGCCGCGCAGGCCACGTTCGCCGGCACCCGAGCCTGAGAGATTTTCGAAAAAACACCCGCACAGTCAGTAGAAGGAGCGCGCGCCATGTCCGAGCCCATCAAGATCCTCATCTCCGATGACATGTCCAAGAAGGCCGTCGAGATCCTCTCGGGCGCCGGCTTCCAGGTCGACGTCAAGACGGGCATGAAGCCCGAAGAGCTCGCCGCCGTCGTGGGCCAGTACCACGGTCTCGGCGTGCGTTCGGCGTCGAAGGTGACGGCCGCCGTGCTCGCGAACCCGGGCAAGCTCAAGATCATCGGCCGCGCCGGCGTCGGCGTCGACAACATCGACGTCAAGGCGGCGAAGGAGAAGGGCATCCTCGTCATCAACACGCCGCAGGGCAACGCGGCCGCGGCCGCCGAGCTCGCGATCGGGTTGATGTTCGCGCTCGCGCGCAAGATCCCGGGCGCCGACGCCAGCATGAAGCGCGGCGAGTGGGAGAAGAAGAAGTTCATGGGCGTCGAGATCGCCGGCAAGACCCTCGGCGTCGTCGGCCTCGGCAACATCGGCCGCAACGCCGCCCAGCGCGGCGTCGGCCTCGGCATGAACGTCATCGGCTTCGATCCGTTCCCGCCGAAGACGCTGCCGGACGGCGTGAAGGTCGTGTCGTTCGACGAGCTCGTCGCGAAGTCGGACTTCATCACGCTGCACGTGCCGCTCGTCGACAGCACGAAGAACCTCTTCAACGCCGAGACCTTCGCCAAGATGAAGAAGGGCTCGTACCTCATCAACTGCGCGCGCGGCGGCATCGTCAACGAGCCGGACGTGCTGGGCGCGCTGCAGTCGGGTCAGCTCGCGGGCGCGGCCCTCGACGTGTTCGGCAAGGAGCCGCCGGAGAAGGCGCCGATCTTCGAGCACGAGAACGTCATCTTCACGGCCCACCTCGGCGCGTCGACGAAAGAGGCGCAGGAGAAGGTCGCGATCGAGCTCGCCGAGGTCTTCGTCGGCTTCCTGAAAGACGGCATCGTCAAGAACGCGGTGTAGTTCCAAGCCGCGCGGCTGGCCGCGCACGAAATGACCAAATCCCCATCACTGCGCCTGCCCACGGGCATGCGCGACTTCGCGCCGCGCGCGGCGGCGGCGCGGCGGCGCATCGCCGAGACGCTGCTCGAGATGTTCGAGCGGTGGGGCTTCGCGCGCGTCATCACGCCGGCGTTCGAGTACGAGGACGTGCTCGCGCTCGGGCTCGGCGGGGCGGGGCGCGCGGCGGCGATTCGGTTCGTCGAGCCGAGCTCGGGGCAGGTCGTCGCGCTGCGGCCCGACATCACGCCGCAGATCGCGCGCCTCATCGCGACGCGCTTCCGCGACGAGACGGGGCCGGTTCGTCTTTCGTACGAGGGCACGGTCGTGCGCCTCGAGCGCGCGGCGCGCGGCCAGCGCGAGCTCATCCAAGCGGGCGTCGAGCTCGCGGGCGTCGCGGGTCCGGCGGGCGACGCCGAGGTGATCGCGCTCGGCGTCGCGGCGCTCCGCGCGACGGGCGTCGATACGCCCACGATCGATCTCGGCCACCTCGGCCTCGCGCGCGAGGTGCTCGCGTCGCTCGCGCTGCCCGAGCCGGCCGTCGCGCAAGCGCGCGCCGCGATCGCCAAGCGCGACACGGCGGGCCTCGGCGAAGTCCTGCGCGACGCGCGCGGCCCCGCGGCGGCGAAGCGGTTCGCCGCGCTCTTGCCGGAGCTCGCGGGCGACGCCGACGTGCTCGCGACGGCGACCAAAAAAGCGCCCACGCCCGGCGTGAAGCGCGCGCTCGCCGACCTGGCCTCGATCGTCGCGGCCGTCGAGGCGCGCGACACGGGCGCGCGCCTTCACGTCGATCTCGGCGAGGTGCGCGGCTTCGACTACTACACGGGCGTGCGCTTTCAGGGCTTCGTGCCCGGCGCCGCCGAAGCCGTGCTCGCGGGCGGTCGCTACGACGATCTGCTCGCGCGCTACGGCCGCCCGAGCCCGGCCGTCGGCTTCGCGATCGACGTCGAGGCCGCCGCGGGCGCGCTCGAGGCGACGGCCTCGGCCGACGAGGTTCCGAGCGAGCTCGGCGGCGGCGTGCTCGTCACGGGCCCGTTGCCGGCGGCGACACGCCTCGCGGAGCAGCTGCGCGGCGAAGGCCAGCGCGCCGTGGCCGAGCTCAACGGTTTGAAAGGTGCGGCGCTCGATGAGTACGCGCGCCGCTGGGGATTCGCGCGCGTCGTGCGCGCCGACAAAACGAAAGCATGAGGAGTTAGATGGCCGTCGTCGTCGTCGTAGGAGCGCAGTGGGGAGACGAGGGGAAGGGCAAGATCGTTGACCTGCTCACCGAGAAGGCGCAGGTCGTCGTCCGCTGGGCGGGCGGCGCCAACGCCGGCCACACGCTGGTCGTCGACGGGAAGAAGTACGTCACGCACCTCATCCCGTCGGGCATCCTGCGCAAGGGCCTGACGTGCGTGCTGGGCGAGGGCATGGTCGTCGACCCGGCCGTGCTGCTCGAAGAGATCCGCACCTTCCGCGGCCACGGCTTCCTGCAGGCCGATCGCGATCTCGTCGTCGCCGAGCGCGCGCACCTGACGATGCCGTACCACAAGGAAATCGATCGCTTGCGCGAGGAAGGCCCGACGACGGCCGGCAAGGTCAAGATCGGCACTACGAAGCGCGGGATCGGCCCGACCTACGAGAGCAAGGCGGCGCGCACGGGCCTGCGCGTGGGCGACCTGCTGCGCCCGCAGCGCTTCCGCGAGCTGCTCGATCGCACGCTGGCTGAAGCCGGCCCGACGCTCGAGCGCTTGGGCGGCGCGCGCCCCGACGCAAAAGAGATCGCCGACAAGTACCTCGCGCTCGGCGAGGAGCTGCGCCCGTTCGTGCGCGACGCTTCGAAGTTCGTGCACGACGCGATCCGCTCGCGCCAGAACGTCATGTTCGAGGGCGCGCAGGGCGTGCTGCTCGACGTCGACCACGGCACGTACCCGTTCGTGACGTCGTCGTCGACGACGGCCGGCGGCGCCTGCGCGGCGCTCGGCATCGGCCCCACGCAGATCGACGCCGTCATGGGCATCGCCAAGGCCTACGCGACGCGCGTCGGCGCCGGCCCGTTCCCGACCGAGCTCGAGGACGCGACGGGCGAGGCGCTGCGCCAGAAGGGTCAGGAGTTTGGCTCGACGACGGGCCGGCCGCGCCGCTGCGGCTGGCTCGACGTCCCCGCGCTCAAGCTCGCCATTCGCCTCTCGGGCATCGAGGGCCTCGGCCTCACGAAGCTCGACGTGCTCGCGGGCCTGCCGTCGGTGAAGGTGTGCGTCGCGTACAAGATCAACGGCCAGCTCGTCGACGAGATGCCGCTCGACGCCGACGATCTCGCGGCGGCCGAGCCCGTCTACGAAGAGCTGCCCGGCTGGGCCGACGGCGAGGACGTGCCGCCGAACGCCGCCGCCTTCGTCATGCGCGTGAGCGCGCTCGCCGGCATCCCCATTTGGGTGACGTCGGTGGGCCCGGGCCGCGCGCAGACCATCGTCGCGCGCAATCCGTTCAACCCGGCTTAGTACGGGAGGTCCCCGACCTCCCGCCCCGTCGGGCAAAGCCCGCCGGGGCCCCACCCACCGGGCTCGCCCTTTGGGCTCGCTTCGTGTGCCGTCGCGCGTGCCCTGCGCTCGCGAATTGCGCGAAATCGCCGGGAAAATGGCGATCGCGGCGCTTGCGACATTTCGCGGGACATCTATAATGTTCCACCTTTCGCGAGGCTCGTGCGTTCGCTCGTACAGGTGACGGCTCCCTCCTCCAAAAAGAGGCGTTGATGAAGATCGTTTGCGACTCCTGTGGAACCAAGTACTCGATTTCCGACGACAAGGTTCGCGGCAAGGTCTTCAAGATCCGCTGCAAGAAGTGCAGCCACATCATCGTCGTGCGCGGGCAGGAGGGCGGCTCCGGTGTGGCGGCGGCGCCCACGGCGCCCGAGCCCGCGGCGGCCGCGGCCGAAGGTGGCGGCTGGCACCTCGTCGTCGACGGCGATCAGGTGGGACCGATCTCCGACGCCGACGTGCGCGCGCGCATCGAGCGCGGTGAGATCAACGCCGAGACGTACGTCTGGAAGGAGGGCTTCGCCGACTGGTTGAAGCTCTCGGCGATCCCCGACTTCGCGCACCTCGTGCAGCCGGGCGAGGCCGGCGTGTTCGCCGACGGCACGGGCTCGGGCGCGGTCAACGGTTCGGCCGAGGCGCCGGCCGCGAACGGCGGCGGCCTCTTCGGCGCCGCGAGCGCCGCGCCCGCGAGCGACGAGTCGGATGTCTTCGCGAGCCCCGCACCCGCGGCGCGCGCGAGCGGCGGCGATCTGTTCGCCTCGTCCGTGGCGGCGAAGCCGGCGGCGTCGAGCTGGCCCGCGCCCAGCGCGGCGGCGGCCCCGCACGACGGCGGCCGCGTCGAGAACCTCACGGGCCAGCGCCACGAGAACTCGGTGCTGTTCTCGCTGTCGAACTTGCAGTCGCTCGCGACGGCCGCGCCCGCGTCGAAGCCGTTGTCGACGACGGCGCCCACGGCCGAAGGCTCGGGCCTCATCGACATCCGCGCCATGGCGGCCAGCACGCTCGGCACGTCGCCTTCGAGCGGCCCCAGCTTCGGCGGCGGGGGCGGCGACGACCTGCCGGCGTTCGGCACGTTCGCGCCCGCGCAGCCCGTGCTGCTCGCGCTCCCCACGGAGAGCGGCCCGCCGAAGTGGATCTACCCGGTCATCGGCGTCGCGATCCTCGCCGTCGGCGCCATCGGCGTCATGGCCTACAAGATCCTCGCGAAGCCCGTCGCGCCCGAGGCGGCGCCCGTCGCGGCGACCGCGCCCGCGCCTGCCGAGGCGGCGAAGCCGTCGGCGCCCGTCGCGGCGAACACGCCGCCGGCCGAAGCCGCGAAGCCGACGACGATCGCCGAAGACAAGCTGCCGCCGCGTGAGGAGCCGAAGGCCGCCGAAGCCAAGAGTGAAGCCAAGGCCGAGAAGGGCGAGCACCACAAGCACGGCGAGAAGGCCGCCAAGGGTGGTGATGCCGACAAGGGCGACAAAGGTTCGAAGGACTCGGGCAAGTCGGCGAAGCCGGCGGCCGCGGCCGCCGCGGCGGCGCCCGAGACGCCGAAGCCCGCGAAGGGCTCGCTCGACGATCTGCTCGAGGGCGCGCTCAACCACAAGCCCGCGCCCGCGGCGCGTCCGCACGTCAGCGACGACGACAGCCCGCGCAAGTCGGACTCGGGCGGCGGCTCGGGCCCGCTCGCGAAGGGCGCCGTCGTCGCCGGCATGAACTCGGTCAAGGGCAAGGTCAGCGACTGCTACAGCCAGTTCAAGGTGCCGGGCATGGCGATGGTCAACGTCGTCATCGGCAAGAACGGCCACGTGTCGTCGGCGACGGTCACGGGCAAGTTCGCGGGCACGCCGACCGGGTCGTGCGTCGAGAAGGCCGTCAAGTCGGCGTCGTTCCCGCCGTCGGACGGCCTCACGACGCCGTACCCGTTCCAGCTCAAGTAAGGAGCGCGCGACGACCTCTCGCGACGTGTGGGACGCGCTCGCGGGCGGGCTGGCCGCGCGCGGGCTCGACGTCGCGTTCGCGCTCGACGCCGTCGCCTTCGACGCCGCGTGCGCGCCCGTCGCGCCCGCGCTGACGCTGTCGTCGATCCTGCCGGGCGCGCGCGGCGCCCTCGTCGTTGGCTCGTCGGGGCGCGCGTTCTTCGACGCGTTCTCTCGTTCGGCCGGGGCGCGCGACGGCGCGCCCGATCCGTTCGATCGCTACACGCGCGTCGTCGTCGTCGAGGCGGCGCGCGCCGCGCTCGCGCCCCTCGGCGTCGCGCACGCGCTGCGCTTCCCCTTCATGCGCGCGGCGGGCGACGACGCGGGCGACGCGCCCGTGCCGTTTCAGCGCCTCGGCCGCGCCGTCGGCCTCGCGGCGACGTCGCCGCTCGGCCTGCAGATTCATCCCGCGCACGGCGCGTGGTGGGCCTACCGCGCGCTCGTCGTCGTCGACGCCGAGCTGCCGCCGACGCCGCGGCTCGCCGACGGCTGCGCCGGTTGCCCCGCGCCGTGCGTCGACGCGTGCCCGGCGGGCGCGGTGCGCCTCGTCGCCGACGGCGGCTTCGACATCCCCGCGTGCCACGCGCGCCGCCGCACCGCCGAGCCGTGCCACCTCTCGTGCGCCGCGCGCCTCGCCTGCATCCGAGCGCCCGAGCGCCGGTACTCTGACGAGCAGCTCGCCTTTCACATGCGCGCGTCGATGCCGCGGCGCTGACGCCGGCGCCACGCGATCCCGGCAACGCTCGCCGTGATCGCGAGAGCCGCGGCGACGATCGCGAGCGTGACGCGCCCGCTGCGCGGAGGAGGCGGCAGCTCGAGCACGAACGTCGCGGCCCGGGTCTCGAACATGGACGCGCGCGGGCCGCGGAACGCCACGAGGTCCGTGCCATCGCGTAAGACGAGGCCCGGCGTCAGCATGACGGCGAGCTCGGTGTCGAGCACACGCTCGGGCTCGCGCGTGATCGTGAGGCGCAGGCGGTTCAGGCCGGGGTGCAACGCGTTTGCGAACGATTGTCGGCGCTCGATGACGACGGGCGCGTCCGCGGCGTCGTCGGCGCCGCCGAGCTCGATCGAGACATCGAGCGGCGCCGCGAGCGCGCGATCGTCGACGGCGGGCTCGACGGCGGCGCCTTCGGTCGCGAGGCGCACGCGCGCGGCCGCGAGCTCGGCGCCAGAGATGTGACCGTCGCCGTCGGTGTCGAAGCGACGGCGATCGGCGCCGCCGGTGAGCAGACCCTCGAGCTGCGTGTCGGTGACGTCGACGCGCCCGTCGACGAGCGCGGCCGTGACGTAGCGGTTCGTGCCCAGCGCCGACAGCTCCTGGTGGGCGCTCGCGCGCGCCGCCGCGAGCGTGAGCATCAAGGCACACACGGCGCCGGCCTTGACCGCCATGAGCTGCGTTTCTACTCTCGTGGGCCCATGCCCACCAGAGTGAACGCGCACATCACCGGCACGGTCTGGAAGATCGAGGTCAAGGTCGGCGACACCGTCGCCGAAGGCCAGACCGTCGTCATCCTCGAGTCGATGAAGATGGAGATGCCCGTCGAATCGACCGTCGGCGGCAAGGTCGCCGCGATCCTCGTCAAGGAAGGCGACGCCGTCGAAGAGGGCGCGCCGGTGGTGGAGATTGCCTAGCGAAGCGCCGCGGTGATTTCCGCGGCGGCGCGCGCGCAGCCGGCGGCGTCGACGTCGAGGTGGGTCACGAGGCGCAGGCGCCGCTCGCCGAACGGCAGGCACAGAACGCCGCGCGCCTCGAGGCGCTTCGCGATCTCGCGCGCGGGCGGCAGCGGCGCCGCGAGATCGACCATGACGATGTTGCTGGGCGGCGCCTCGACGGTGAGGCCCGGCGCGCCGCGCAGGCGCTCGGCGAGCAGCCGCGCGTGGGCGTGGTCGTCGCCGAGGCGCGCGACGTTATGGTCGAGCGCGTAGAGCGCCGCCGCCGCGAGGATGCCCGCCTGGCGCATGGCGCCGCCGAACATGCGACGAAAGCGCACGGCGCGCGCGATTCGCGCGCGCGAGCCGGCGAGCACCGAGCCGACGGGCGCGCCGAGCCCCTTCGAGAACGCGAGCGACACGGTGTCGAAGCCGGCGGCGAGCGAGCCGGGCGACTCGCCGAGCGCGGCGGCGGCGTTGAAGAGGCGCGCGCCGTCGAGGTGGAGCGCGACGCCGAGGCGCCGCGCCGTCGCGACGACGGCGTCCAGCTCGGCGCGCGGCCACACGACGCCGCCCGCGCGGTTGTGCGTGTTCTCGACGCACAACAAGCGCGTCGCCGGCTGCATCGGCCCGGCCGCGATGTGCGCCGCGACGACCTCGTCGCTCGAGAAGGTCCCGCTGCCGCCGCGTCCGATCGATCGCAGCTGCACGCCCGCGATCGCGGCGGCGGCGCCCGACTCGTACCACATGAGGTGCGCGCCCTCGCTCGCGAGCACGTCGTCCCCCGGATCGCAGTGGACCTTGAGCGCGATCTGGTTCGCCATCGTGCCCGACGGCACGAACAGCGCCGCCTCGTGGCCCAGCAGCTCGGCGCAGCGCTCTTGCAGCCGCTTCACCGTCGGATCGTCGCCGAGCACGTCGTCGCCGACCTCGGCCGCCGCCATCGCCGCGCGCATGGCCGCCGAGGGACGCGTCACCGTGTCGCTGCGCAGATCGACGACCGAAGTCGTCACGACGCGAGGCCTTCGTCCGCCTCGGCCGCCGCGTCTTCGGCGGCGCGGTTCGAGGCGCGCACGGCGTCGGTGAGCGACGTGTTGACGCCCGCCGCGCGCAGCGCCGGCAGCGACAGCACGCCCGCGCCCACGTACCAGATCGTCTGCAGCCCGTGCAGCACGATGCCGTAAGCCATGCCCGTCGACTTCACGACGCCCTCGGGCAAGTACGCGAGCAGCGCGAGCCGGATCGCGAGCTGGTACTGACCGACGAGGCCCGGCGAGTTCGGCAGCGACAAGACGACGCCCGCGAAGGCCATCGTCGTGTAGGCCGCGCCCAGCGAGATCGGCAGGCCCATCTGGCGCGCGAGCAGCCACATGCCGAGGCCGTTGCTGCCCCAGTAGATCACCGACTGCAGCAAGAAGATGCCGAAGTTGCGGTGATCGGACAGCACGCTGAAGCCCGAGATGAGCGCGCGCAGCCGTTCGCCGATCTTGTGGGCGAGGCCAGGCGCGAGCCAATGCAGCAGCGACACGCGCAGCGCGAAGGCGATCGTCGCGTCGGTCCACACGCGCGCGAGCGCGAGGAACGTGGTGAGCCCCACGAAGCCCAGCAGCGACAACCACGCGCCGAAGCGCAGCGCCGGCGTGAACGAGCTGGCACCCGAGACCATGTATGAGATGAAAAACAGGATCGAGATGAGGAGCCCGTCGATGATGCGCTCGACGGCGACCGTGCCGAGCAGCGCCGTCATGCCGACGTCGCGCTCGCGCGTCACGAAGTAGGGGCGCACGAACTCGCCGAGGCGAACGGGCAGCGCGAGGATCGCCATGAAGCCCACCGACGACAGCGGCAGCATGCGCGACAGCGGCAGCGACACGCCCACGGGCCGCAGCAGGTACTCCCAGCGCCACGCCCGAAACAGATGCGTCACCGCGCACGTCGCGAGGAACAACAACACGGTGCTCGGGTGCAGCGAGCGGATGCCCGCGAGCACGGCCGCGCCGTCGACGCCGCGCGCGGCGAAGTACACGCATACGGCGCCCATGGCCACCGAGACGGCGATCTTGAGCGCGAGCTTGCCGTTCACGGCGCCGGCCTCACGCCCGCGGGGCATCGGGCAGCTCACCGGCGAGCAAGCGCCGCGGCGTCTCGTCGAGCATCTGGTCGAGCACGTGCTGCCCGCGCTGTTTGCGAATCCACGCCATCCCCGCCGCGACCGACGTCTGATCCTCGGGACGATGAATGTCCGAGGCCGCGCCGTGCGCGAGCCCCTCGAGCACGAGCTTCCGCGCCGCCTTCATCTCGGCCTTGCCGTGCGCGCCGTCGAGCGCGCCGAGGTCGATGAGCATGACGGCGTGCCGCCCGAGGCGCTCGCACAGCGACACGTCGTTCTGCACCGCCGTGTACCGCTCGGGGTGCGCCATGACGGGCATGTATCCGCGCACGCGAATTTGAAACAGCTGCGTCTCCATCTCGGCCGGCATCATCTGCGGGTTCACCTCGAACAGGAACGCGGGCGTCGCGTCGTACGTCGGGACCTTCTGCTCACCGAGGCGGCCGTGAAAGACGGTGTCCCAAAAGTTTTCGGCGGCGAGGCCCAGCTTCGGCGCGTTGGCGGTCGCGCCGATCGCCGCCGTGACCTGCGCGTAGGCGGCGTCGATCTTCGCGCGCTCCGGCATGAACATGCCCGCGCGCTGGTGCGGCGTCGCGAACAGCTGCGTGAAGCCGAGCGACGCGATGGCGCGCAGCATCTGCAGCGACATCTCCAGGCTCGTCGCGCCGTCGTCGAGCGCGGGCAAATAGTGGGAGTGGAGGTCGACGTAGTGGGGCATGGCCGCCGGACGTCCGACGATATCTCGGCGCCGCAAGGCTCGCCACCGGGGACTCTGGGGGGGACTCACTCCAGGGGGGATGGAGGTTTTCGATTGAGCGACGCTGCCATTTCAGGCTTTTGGGGGACTCAAGTCATCGGAATATTTCTTGCTTTGGTCAGCGCCACCCCATGAGCGACAAAGTAGTACTCCCGAAGTTCGACCTTCCCGGCACCGGCCCCCACCCCGCGGTGCGCGCGCTGTGGATCGTCGGCGGCCTCCTCGGCGTTTCGATGTTGGTGTTGGGCGGGGCGGTGTGGAGACATCATGCGGCGCAGGAGGCGGCCGTTCAGGAAGCCAAGGCGCACGCCGACGCCGAGCTCGCCGCCGCGAAGCAGGCCGAGGCCGACAAGCTCGCCGCCGCGAACAAGCCGGCCGGCGCGCCGAGCGCCGCCGCGACGGCGCCGTCGGCTGCGACGCCCGTCGCCGCCGCCGTCGCCACGACGGAGAACGCCGCGCCGAAGACGAGCGGCCATCACCGCTCGTCATCGCACGGCAAGGCCCCGCACGGCGCGCACGCGTCCAAGGGCGCGACGCTCGCCAAGGCCGACACGCATGGCAAGTCGGCCGCGTCGAAGAAGAAGGGCGACGACGCGATCGACAAGCTGCTCGCCTCGTTCAAGTAACCGACAGGCGCCATTCGCGCGCGCGACCGTCGACGGTGTTCCGTCACGGACGTGTCGCGCCCGAGACGAAGAAATCCCGCGTCGATTCGCGCCGCCGTGCGTTTGAACCCGTGGGATAATCGTGTTACTGGAAGGGGCACGCATGTCGGAACGTCGCGAGAACTCGGTCCTCTTTTCGCTCAAAGAGCTGCGCAACATCGAGGATGGGCGCATCCAGAAGGAAAAGGACGAGGCGCGGGCCCGCGTCGAGGCCGAGGCCGCGGCGAAGGCGGCCGCCGAGCGCGCGGCGCGCGAAGCTGAAGAGCGCGCGCGGCGCGAAGAAGAAGATCGCGTTCGGCGCATCGAAGAAGAGAAAGAGGCGCGCGTCCGCGAGGACCAGATCCGCCTCCAAGAGGCCGAGCGGCGCGCGCGCGTCGAGGGCGAGGTTCGGCTGCAAGAGCAGCGGCTCCACCTCGAGGCGCAGGCGAAGCACCAGGCGAAGTCGCCCATGAAGGCGATCATCGGCGTGACGGGCGTGCTCGTCCTCGTCGCCGGCGGCCTCGGCTACAAGATGTACAGCGACCACCAGACCGAGATCGCGGCCGAGCGCGCCAAGCTCGCCGACGCGCAGGCGGCGGCGCAGGCCGCGCAGGCCGAGCTCAAGGCGCAGCTCACGGCGATCCAGAAGGACATGGACGCCAAGCTGTCCGCCGCGAAGAGCGACGCCGAGCGCGCGCAGATCCGCGCCGAGGCCGCGCAGCGCAGCGCCGCCGTGTCGTCGCACTCGGGGCACCACTCGTCGGGCAGCGACAAGCCGTCGACGGCGGCGGCCCCAAACTACAAGAAGATCGAGAAAAAGACCGTCAGCGACAACCCGCTCGAAGGGTTGTGATCCGGCGCGCGGGCCGCGCGACGGCCGCGCGCGCTTCCGCGCTCGTGTGATAGAAAAGCGCCCATGATCGGCGACGAGCAGTTCGAGCTGCAGCGGAAGCGGTTGTTGGAGATCATGACGAAGCTCTCGTACGAGCAGCGCGAAGTGACGCTGGCGTCGGGCGCGAAGAGCAACTTCTACATCGACTGCAAGCAGTCGGTGCTCACGGCCGAGGGGCACTTCCTCGTCGGCACGTTGCTGGGACGGCTGCTCGCGACCAAAGCGCCCGACGTCGAGGCGATCGGCGGCGTCACGATGGGCGCCGACCCGCTGGCGTCGGCCGTGTCGACGGTGAGCTTCATCGCGGGGCGCCCGCTGCCGGCCTTCTACGTGCGCAAGGAGCCGAAGGGCCACGGCACGGGGCAGTGGATCGAAGGCACGAAGTCGCTGCGTCCCGGGATGCGCGTCGCGATCCTCGAGGACGTCGTCACGACGGGCGGCTCGGCGCTCAAGGCGATCGCGCGCGCGCGCGAGCACGGCCTCGACGTCGCGGTCATCCTCGGCCTCGTCGACCGCGAAGAGGGCGGACGCGAGACGCTCGAGAAGGAAGCGCCGCTCTACACGCTGTTCCGGCGGCGAGACTTCGTATGAGCGGGCGGGGCGTCGTCATCCTCGCGGCGGTCGTCGTCGCGGCGGCCGGCTGCGCCAACCGCAAAGACATCGTCGTCGACTTCTCGGAGACGCCGCGCGACTACGTCACGAAGGACTACGAGCGCGTCTACGAGCGATGGACGCGGCACGAGGCCGTGCTCCGCGACGTCGACGTCGCGCTCGAGGCGTGGGCGACGTTCAAGAGCTGGGACTTCCGCGAGGCGTACGTCGAGCACTACGCCGACGTCTACAGCCTCTCCGACGCCGATCGAAAGACGCTGCGCGAGGCGCAGCGGGACGCCTTCCACGCCGCCTACGAGTTCCACGTGACGGCGCAGTCGGCGGACTACCGGTGGAACGATCTCGAGCGGGAGAGCTCGCCGTGGCGCGTGACGCTCGTCGACGCCCTCGGCCACGAGCTCTCGCCCGAATACGTGCGCGTCGAGAAGCTGCCCGACGTCTACGAGCACGAGTTCTTCCCCTCGAAGACGCCGTTCTCGAAGACCTACGCGATCCGCTTCCCCGCCGGCGCCGATCACGGCGACTTCGTGGGCCTCTCGTCGGGCTCAATCGTCCTCCGCATCGCCAGCCCCGCCGGCCGCCTAGAGCTCCGCTGGCACGCGAGCTGACGCTCGCTTCGCGGAAGGGCTGCGAAGCGAGCGATCAGCCTTTTCGTTTTGGCCGGCCGCGGTCGAGGTCGCCGAAGTCTTCGACGTCTTCGCGCTTGTAGAGGTCGGCCTCGCGCGCGAAGAAGTCGGCCTCGACGGCGTCGAACGCCGTGCTGGGCGTGAGGCGCGCGCCCGAGAGCACCTTCTTGAGCTTGTTCTTCGAGTCGGGGCCCGACAGCATCGCGTCGAGCGAAGGTCGTCCGCCGCTGTCGCGCAGGCTTCCCGGCGGCGCCGGCGTCTTGCGCAGCGGATCCTTGACCTCTTTGACGACCACCGACGGCGCGGGCGTCACGCGGCGCGCGGGCGGCTCGTTGCTTTGCGGCGTGAGGCCCCGCGCCGTGATGGGTGGTGCGTCGCTCGGCGCCATCGACGTCGCGGGCGGAAGGCTGTCGAGCCGAACTTGAACCGTGGGCGCGTCCCCGAGCGCCGACAGCGACGCGGGCGTGGGGCGGGGCGCGGTTCGTTTCGGCGTGATCTCGCCGCCGATGACGCCAGGCTTCTTCTGCGTGAGCAGGATCGGCCCCGAGCTGCGCGTCGAACCCGGCGTGGGCGCGTTGAACGCGCGCGACGACGGCGCCTCGGGCATGGGCGCGCCGACGGGCTCGTCGCCGTAGCCGCCGTCGAGCGTGCGCAGCTTGCGGCTCGGGCGCTTCTTGTCGCCGCCGACGACGCCGCGATCGTCGGGCACGATCGTCCAGTGCTCGAGCATCGAGCGCGGCTCGTCGGCCGACGGCGCGCCGTCGGACTTCACGACGATCGCGCCCGACTCGATGAGGCGCTTGACGACCCTCAGCGTGTCGAACACGCGAAACGGGCTCTCCTCGATCACCTCGGTGAGGATGCGGTTGCCGTCGAAGAGCCGCAGCGCGGGGCCGGCCTGGCTCGGCTGCAGCCCCGACGCGTCGGCGCGTTCGGACGGCACGTAGATCGCGCGCGGCGCGCCGAGATCGCGCGCGGCGTGGGCGAAGTCGCGCAGGAAACGCTCGCACTCGTCGAGCAGCTCCTGCGCCGACATGTGCAGGTTCGAGCGCTTCGGCACGGCGCGGAACTTCAGCGAGATCGCCGCCTCTTCCCACAGCAGCAGCTGGTGCAGCGCCGGCAAACCTTGCAGGCCGGCGACGTGCACGGCCATGACGGCACCGTCGGCGACGCGCAGCTCGGCGCGCTTGTTGCCGCGGTTGATGAGCACGATCGCCGAGCGCCCCGTGACGGCGAGGGCGCGCAGCAAATAGAAGAGGCCGTGGTACTCCGACAGGCGCGCCTGCACTTCGACCTCGGGCTGCGGCGCGTTCGGCACCGGGTGCGAGAGCGTCAGCAGGCGACCGACGTTGATGACGTCGCGGACGAACAGCGGCGTCGAGACGAAGTCATTCGTGCCTGCGGCGAGCGCCGCCTGGCGCAGCGCGGGCGCGCCGACCGCGACGATCGGCACGCGCCGGACGGGCGCGCCACGCTTGATGCCCGTGATGACGTCGAGGCCCGCCTTCTCGGGCGCGCGCAGCGACACGACCGCGAGCTGAGGCGACGTCGTGCGCAGCAGGTCGGGCGCGAGGTTCGGATCCGACGTCCCGGCGACGGTGCAACCCGCGCGCTCGAAGCCGTACGTGAGCGTCTCGAGGCCTCGCGGATCCGGATCGACGACCAGCAGGTTGGAAAGCTGATTCATGGGGGAGATGGGGCGAGGCCAGTATAGGTCGGTCAGCGAATTTGCGGTGAGGGAAGCGTTTACCGATGGAGGATTCCTCCACCCCTGGCTCGTAAGTGTGGAGGGCGCGGCGCGCGCGTCAAAATTATCGTCTGTCGATCCGACGGGCTCACGTTGACGGACACGAAATCGACCATTAGCCTTCGGGCGCTCGACGGTCCCGTCGACGCGCAACACCCCGATGGTCGAAGTCGAACCCGAAGCCGGAGCCCCCGCGGCCGCCCCTCCGACCGTCGCCGATCTCGTGGCGTATTTTCGGAGCGGCGCGAAACCCCCGTCGGCCTTCCGCGTCGGGATCGAGCAGGAAAAGATCGGCGCCTTCGACGACGGCAGCCCGATTCCCTACGAGGGGCCACGCGGCGTCGCCGAGATCCTGCGACGGCTCGAGGGCCGCGGCTTCACGCCGCACCTCGAGGGCGAGCACCTCATCTTCTTGGATCGGCGGCGCGATCGCATCACCGTCGAGCCGGGCGGGCAGCTCGAGCTGTCGGGCGCGGCCGTCGCGACGGCGGCCGATGGCGCCGCCGTGCTGCGCGCCCACGTCGCCGAGGTGTCGGCGATCGCCGCGCCGCTCGGCATTCACTTCCTGGGCATCGGCGCGCGGCCGTTCGGGCGGATCGACGACGTCGCGTGGCTGCCGAAGCGGCGCTACGGCGTCATGCGCGCCTACTTCCCCGAGCAAGGGCGCGACAGCCGGCTCGCGCACCACATGATGAAGATGACGGCCACGGTGCAGGCCAACTTCGACTACGCCGACGAGGCCGACGCCGTCGCCAAGCTGCGCGCCGCCTTTGGCGTCACGTCGATCGTGACCGCGCTGTTCGCGGCGTCGCCCATCAGCGAGGGGCGGCCCAACGGCTACCAGAGCTGGCGCGCGGCGATCTGGCTCGAGACCGACGCCGATCGCGCCGGCCTGCTGCCGTTCGTGTTCGAGCCGTCGTTCTCGTTCCGTGACTACGTCGAGTGGGCGCTCGACGTGCCGATGTTCTTCGTCGTGCGCGGCGGCGACTACAAGCGGCCCGCGGGCGCGCTGACGTTCCGCCGCTTCTTGCGTGAAGGCTTCGAGGGGCGCGCCGCGACGATCGGCGATTGGGAGACGCACCTGTCGACGCTCTTCCCGGAGGTTCGCCTCAAGCGCTACATCGAGGTGCGCGGCGCCGACGCGGGGCCGCTGTCGATGGCCGAGGCGCTGGGCGCGTTGTGGCGCGGGCTGCTCGAGGACGCGGGCGCGCGCGCGGCGGCGTGGGCGCTCGTCGACGGGCACACGTTCGCCGAGCGCGAGGCGCTGCGGCGGGCCGTGCCGCGCGAGGGGCTCGCGGCGCGGTTCGGGCGGCGCTCGATCCGCGAGCTCGCCGTCGAGCTGGTCGCGATCGCGCGTGACGGGCTCGCGCGTTTGCCGGGCGGCGCCGAGGACGCGAGGTTGCTCGCGCCCCTCGAGGCGCGGGCCGCGAGCGGGCGCGCGCCGGCCGCGGATTTGCTCGACGACTTCGTCGCCGAAGGCGGCGATCCGGCGAAGCTCGTCGCGCGCTGGCAGCTGTGAGCGTAGCCACACCGTAACGTTTTCCTGGCGGCGCGGGCGGGTCCGGCCGATAGTCGCCGCCGTGAGGATCCGCGAACCGTGGCCTCAAGCGCGCAGCCGCCAGCGGCGCCGCGAGTTCGGGGCCATGTTCGACGGCGTACCGCCCGGCGGGCTCGGTATGGGCCTCGAGATCGGAGGCGGCGACGGCTTCCTCGCGTCGCTCGTCGCGGCGCGCTGCCGCACCTTCGTCACGACGGATCCGTACGCGCCGCGCCTCGCGAATCAGGCCAAGGGCAGCTTCGCCGCGAACGTTCGTCGCCTCATTTGCGACGCCACCAAGCTGCCTTTCCCCGACGGGGCGTTCGACTTCATCTTCTCGTCGAGCGTGCTCGAGCACATCAAGGATCGCTGCCCCGCCTACGGCGAGATGAAGCGCTGTTTGCGCCCCGGCGGGATCATCCTGCACGCGATGCCGTCGCGCGCCTGGAAGATCCTCCAGATGCTCTTCTATTACCCGCACCTCGTCATCGGCGGGCTCGATCTCGCGTGCGACGCGATCGCGAGGGCACGCGCGCCCAAGCTCGAAGCGAAGGCGCGCTGTACCAACCGTTGGAGCGACGAGCGCCGACTCACGTGGAAGATCGTCAAGGACAACGTCTTCCCGCCGCCGCACGGCGAGTACCCCAACCACGCGGCCGAGCTGCGCGGCTTCGGCATCGCGCCGTGGCTGTGCGAATTCACCGGCGCGGGCTTCGTCGTTCACCGCGTGCTGAAGTTGCCGCTGTACTCAGGCTACGGCTTCGGGCTCGAGCGCTTGCGTCGCCTCGGCGAGCGCTTCGGCCTGTCGTCGCACAACGCCTTCATCGCGAGCGCGGGCGACGTCGCGCCCGCGACGCTCGGGTGGTTCGATCGCGCGCCGTTCACGATCCCGGGGCCGCCGGCGCGCGCGGCGCTGCCGAGCCGATCCTGAGCTTCCGATCTTGAGGTGCCGCCCGGATTTGAACCGGGGAATGAGGGTTTTGCAGACCCTTGCCTTACCACTTGGCCACGGCACCGAACTGCTGACGGCGACTAGATACCACGAGGGCGGAGGCCCGCGCCAGATGGCCGAGCGCCGTCTCTAAATCGTTTCCGTGACGCCCGAACGCTCGGCGGGCGGCGAGGTCGGCGCGCCCGTGCGCAGGTAGCGCGACGCCATCTCGAACTCGAAGAACGAGAACATGCGCGTGTCGATGACCTTCTGCCACAGCGCGTGGGCGTCGTCGGCCTTGCCCTCGCTCAGCGCCTGCATGGCGCCGTAGAAGTAGACCTCGGCGCGCTTGCCGGGCGTGTCGGCGGCGGCGAGCGCCTGCTGGTAGGACAGCTTGCCGACGACGAAGCGCGCGAGCACGTGGTACCACGCCGCCGAGCGCCGCGGCCGCAGCTCGCCGTGGCGCTGCTCGAGCGTACGCAGGTAGCCCTCGGCGAAGGTGTCCGACGCCTTGTTCGTGCGGCGCGTGAGATCGAGGATCCACATCGACGTGTAGACCTTGACGTACTCGGACACGGCGCGCGACGGGCGCGCGAGCCCGCGCCGGTAGATCGAGACGGCGGCCTCGGCCTCGCCGTTCTGCACGAGGAAGGCCACCGTGTCGATGTACGTCTGATCGCGGTCGGCGTCTTGATCGAGCGCCTCGTCGAACTTCTGGATCGCCTCGGCGTGGCGGCCGAGCAAGTACAGCAGCCGGCCGACCTCGACCGTGGCCTCGGCGGAGCTGCCGAGGTTCTTGCGCCGCAGGTGCTCGATCATGAGCCGCTCCCACCCGACGAGCGCGTTGCGCCACGACGCCGCGGCGTCTTCGCGCGCGCCCGTGACGTCGAAGGCGTCGCCGAGGAGCCGCTCGAGGCGCGCGCGCCCCTCGACGGAGCCGATGGTCTCGGCCTGGTTGGGCTTGTCGGCCTGCGCGCGCAGCTTGTCGATGCCGTCCTTCAGGATCTGCTGCGCGCGCGAGGGATCGCCGCGCTTGAGCGCGAGGTTGGCCAGCTCGATCGAGATCTCGGCGACCGGCTCGCCCTCGTCGCGCGCGCGAATGAAGGCGGGCTCGGCGCGCTCGATCTGCCCCGCGTTGACGTAGCTGCGGCCCACCTCGAAGTCGATGTCGGCGTCGTGCAGCTTGAGGTCGCCGTCGCCGAAGCGCTTGCGCGACTCGGCGAACTGCTTGCGCAGCGTGTCCGCCTCGCCGAAGGCCGGCGGCTCGCGCTCGGGATCGAGGCGCAGCCGCAGGCGCAGGAAGTACAGCTCCATGAGCTCGCTCGACACGCGCGACGAGACGTCCTGCGCGCCCGGCGTCTTGTCGAGCACGGCGGCGGCCTCCTCGAGCCGACGGATCGCGAGGTAGAACGACGAGGCCGCGCGCGCGACGTGCGCCGCGAGGATGAGCAGCTCGGGCTCGTTGGGCGTGCGCGCGAGGCCGGCGTCGAGCACGCGCAGCGCGACGACGGCGTCGCTGCCGTCGGGCGACGTGCCGCCCAGCTGCTCGGCGCGCGGCAGGAACCTCCGCGCGAGCGCGAGGAAGTCGGCCGGCGTCGCCTTGGGCTTGGCCGCGGCGTCGAGCAGCCCGCGCAGATCGGGATCGTCCCCGGCGTCGCCCGCGAGCGTGGCGGCGCGCCGCGCGGCCGAGTCGATCGAGCCCGCGCGCAGGTGGAGCGCCGCGAGGCTCACGACGACCCGCTGGAGATCGTCGCCGTGCGCGAGCAGCAGGTCGGCGAGCGGCGAGCGCCCCGAGTCGTTCTCGTTGACGGGGTTGCGCAGCGCCTGCGCGAGCGACTTCTGCCGCTGGATGTAGAGCGCGTCGAGGCGATCGACGACGGAGGCCGAAGGCCAGTCGCCCACGGCGGCCTCGAGGGCCTCGACGGCGCCGGGCGGGCGGCGGAAGCCGGAGTCCGAGTTGCGCGCGGCCTCGTCGCTCCAGCGCACGAGCTGATCGAGCCGGTCGTTCCACTCTTGGGCGTCGGGCGTGCCCGCGGTGAGCGTCGCGAGCACGGCGGCGCCCAGGGCGACTTGCTGGTCGGCGCCGCGCGGCGAGTACAGCGAGACGACGAGGCGCGCCGCGGGGATCAGCAGCGCGCGCTCATCGGCGGTGAGGGCCGCGGGCGCCGCGATCTCCGACGCGTCGAAGAGATCGAGCGCCTCGCGGAACGAATCGTAGGCGCGGTCGTAGACGTCGTCGTTCTCGAGCTCGGTGACCTCGCGGCGGAGCGCGTCCGGCTTCAGCGCGACGACGGGGTCGAGCAGGTAGTGGAGCAGGTTGGCGCGCAGGTCGCGGCGCTCGCGCGCGCCCACCGGCAGCGCTTGCAGCACGAGCTTGGCCTCTTGGTAGTCGTCCTCATACGTGACACGCCCGATGTGCCCCGCGTCGGCGAGCAGCTGCTTGGCGGGGCCGCTGGGCGGCGGGCCCCCGTTGTGCGCGCACGCGCCGGCCGCGACGGCGAGGGAGACGAGGGCGGCGAGGGCGGGGCGGCGAGGGGACATGCGGGGAATTCTAGTTCGCGGCGTCGTCGGTGGTACGCTTTTCTCGATGGCGACGTGGGGCCGAACTGGCGGCGCGCGCGGACCGCTCGTCATCGGGCACCGAGGCGCGAGCGCGCACGTGCTCGAAAACACGGTCGAGGCGTTCGCGCGCGCGCGCGCCGACGGCGCCGACGGCGTCGAGCTCGACGTCGTCCAATGCGCGACGGGCGAGGTCGTCGTGTTCCACGACGACGACCTCGTGCGCTTGGCCGACCGGCGCGATCGCGTCGATGCGTTGCCCCTCACCGAGCTGCGAAGCGTGCGGCTGCCCGCGAACGGCCGCATCCCCGTGCTCGCCGAAGCGTTCGAGGCGTGCGGGCCCGACCTGCTCGTCAACGTCGAGCTCAAGGCGGGCGGCACGAGCGCCGCGGGCCTCGCGCGTCTCGCCGACGCCGTCGCGCGCGTCATCGCGGAGGCGGACGTCGGGGCGCGCGTGCTCGTCTCGTCGTTCAGCCCGATCGCCGTGCGCGCGTGGATGCATCGCGCGCCCGACATCCCCGCGGCGCTGCTGTTCGAGCACGACGCGCCGCTGCCGCTGCGTCACGCCTGGGCGGCGTCCTTCCTGCACCCTTCGGCGCTCAACCCCGACTTCGAGCTGTGCTCGCGCGAGCGCGTCGCGCGCTGGCACGCGCGCGGCTTCTCCGTGAACGTCTGGACGGTCGACGGCGAGGAGCGCGTGCGCGCCTGCCGCGACATGCACGTCGACGGCGTCATCACGAACGACCCGGCCAAGACGCGGAAGATTTTGAACGCGTCTTAAGGCAGCAACGAATGGGTCGACGTCGCGATCGCGACGACGCGGCCTCGTTCGTCGGTGGCCTCGGACTCGACGACGGCGAGGCGCTTGCCGAGCTTCTTGACCTTGGCTTGCGCGCGCACGAGGCCCGACTTCACGGGCGCGAGGAAATTGATGTTCAGCTGCGCAGCGGCGTTGAAGCGGCCCGTCGGTTCGACGAGCGCGCCCACGGCCTGGCCCATCGCCGTGTCGAGCAGCGCCATGAGCACGCCGCCGTGCAGGACGCCGTTCGTGTTGTGGTGCGCGGGATCGACGGTGTACTCCCACGTCGCCTCGCCGTCGGCCGCCGAGATCGGCACGAAGCCGAGCACGCCCAACGGCACGCCCGTTTGAAACTTCATCGTCATGGCGCGACGCCCGCCAAGTGAAGGCCCGCGAAGATCTTGGGGTCGACGAGCAGCCCCGCGGCCCGCCGCTCGGCCAGGAACGCCGTCAGGCCCGCGAGCGGCACGACGCGCACCGTGATGTTCTCGGTGTCATCGCCGCCGCCTTCGCCGACGCGCTCGAGGCCGCGCGCCTCGAAGAACGTGATGATCTCGTCGGACACGCCGACGGCGACGGGGCCGTGCGCGATCTCGACCATCTCGCGCGCCGAGTAGCCCGTCTCTTCGATGAGCTCGCGGTGCGCCGCCGTCGCGAGGCTCTCGTCCGCTTGGTCGTCGAGATCGCCCACGAGACCCGCGGGCAGCTCGACGACCTGGCTGTGCACGGCGCGCCGGTACTGCTCGACGAGGATGACCTCGCGCGCCGGCGTGATGGCGACGAGCACGACGATGCCCGAGACGCGGTGGCGCGTGACGTACTCCCAGCCCGCCTCGTCGACGAGGCGCAGGTAGCGGCCCTCGCCGAGGACGCGGGCGTTCGCGGGCGGCGGCTTCACGGCGTCGCCTTCGTGCGCGCCGCGCGCAGCGCTTCAGCCCACCATACGAGCTCGGTCAGCATCATCTCGGCGGACTTGTCGAGGGCCGGGAAGTCGGCGAAGGTCTTGCCCTCGAGGAGCATGCCCACGAACTGCTCGCGGCTGAGGTGAACCGCCCCGCGCAGCGGCGCGACCTGCAGCTCGACGAGCATCAAGCGCAGCTGCTCGATGGCGCGCGCGCCGCCCGCGTTCCCGTAACCGACGAAGGTCGCGGGCTTGCGGTTGAGCTCCGCGTAGACGTGGTCGAGCGCGTTCTTGAGCACGGCGGGGATGCTGTGGTTGTACTCGCTCGTCACGAAGACGAAGCCGTCGAGCTCGCCGAGCTTCTTCGCCCACCGTTGCGCGACCTCGTTCTTCGACGGCTCACGCAGCGGCGACTTTGGCTGATCGAAGAACGGCATCGGGTAGTCGCGCAGGTCGAGCAGCTCGAACGTCGCGCCTTCGACCTTGCCGGCCAGCTCCATGAGCCACGCCGCCGGCTTGTCGGCGAAGCGCCCCACGCGCGTGCTGCCCAGGATGACGCCGATGTGCAGAGGTTCGCTCATGGGCCGTCAGTATGAATCGAAAGGGACGACGTCGATGGCGCTGTCCTTGATTTTGGCGCCGACGAGCAGCGGCTTCATGACCGACGCCGTCGCGACCATCGTGATCGCGAGGTCGCGCGCGTGCACGTGACGTTTGAGCGCGGCGTTGACGGCGGCCGGCTTGATGGCGCCGAGGCGCGCGGCGTACGTGTCGACCCAGTCGGCCGGCAGCCCGGCGATCTCGGCCGTGACGCGCGCGTCGAGCCGGTGCGCGGGCGCGTCCATGTCGGCGGCGTGTGAGCCGATGAGGAACTTGCGGAACGCCTCGATGCGCTCGGTCGTGAGGCCCTTGTCCATGAGCGCGACGTACAGCTTGAGCGACAGCTTGAGCGTCGCGACGGTCTTGTCGGTGCCCGAGAACACCCAGCCCGAGACCGCGCCCGCGGCGCGCCGCTCGCTCATCGACATGTACGCGCCGTAGGCGAGGCCGCGCTTCGTGCGCACCTCGTCCATGAGCGTTGCCGTCATGCCGTGGCCGCCGAAGGCCGCGAGGCCGAGCTCGAGCGGCAGGTAGTCGGGATCGGACGCCGGCACGACGGGGTGCCCGAACATGACCTGCGCCTGCTGGCGTTCGGGCTTGTCGACGAGCTGGATGCGCCAGCCTTTCGGCGGCACGGGCGCGCGCAGCTCGAGCGGGTCGACGCCGGGCGCGGCGAGATCGCGCATGCCCTTCCACGCGCGGGCGAGGCGCGCGCCGAAGTCGGCGGCGTCGACGTCACCGCTCGCGGCGACGATCAGGTTGCGCCCCACGAAGTGGCGCTTGAAGTGCGCAGCCACCTCGGCGGGCGTCGTCGCCTCGATGGCGGCGGCGAGACCTTCGGGCGGATGGCCATACGGATGGTCGCCGTAGACGTTACGCGCGAAGTAGCGCCCGCACAGCGCGTGGTCGTCGGTGCGCAGCTCCTCCAGCTGGGCGACGAGCTCGCGCTTCGTGCGCGCGAGCTCGGCCGGCGCGAACGTCGGCCGCAGCAGCACGTCGCCCAGCAGCGCGAGGTAAGCGTCCAGGTTGCGCGCGAGCACCTCGCCCTCGAAGCGCGTGTGGTCGCGATCGGTGTGGACCTCGAGCGTCGCGCCCAGCGAGTCGAGCGCGGTGTCGAGCTGCTCGCGCGTCTTGCCCCCCGCGCCCCGGAGCGCCATCTCGGCCGCGAGGTTGGTGAGGCCCTCGCGGTGACGCGGATCGACGGCGGCGCCCGAGCGCGACGCGATCACCAAATGAACGATCGGGATCGTGCGGTTCTCCTCGACGATGAGGAGCGAACCGCCCGGGCCCTTCGCGCGGACCACGCTCGGGGGGGGCGGCGGCGCCGGCGTCTGGGCGCGCGCGCGTCGCGCGGTCATTTCGAGCACTCCGATCGCGATGAGGGCGGCAACGCGGCGGCTCACGGCTTCCCGCTCTGGCGGGCGACGACGACCGACCGCGCGCCCGGCGCGAGGTAGGTCGCGGCGACGCGCTGGACGTCGGCGGCGGTGACGCGCGCGAATTCGTCGGCGCGCTGGAACAGCAAACGGAAGTCGCCGCCCGCGATCTCGAACTCACCGAGACGCTCGGCGCGGCCATGGCTCGACGCCAGCTCGCGCCAAAACGCCGTCTCGACGCGCGCGCGCGCCTTGGCGAGCTCGTCGTCGCCGACGGGCTTGGCCGCGAGCGCCGCGACGGCGGCCATGACGCGGGCCTCGACCTCTTCGGCCGAGTGGCCCTTCATCGTCTGCACCCACAGGCCGTAGAGGCCGGGATCCTTCGTGGGCGCGACGTCGCCGTGCACCGACGACGCGAGCGCGCGATCGATCACGAGCTCGCGGTGCAGGCGCGACGACGGCCCGCCCGCGAGGATCTCGTCGAGGATCTCGTAGGCCGCGCGATCGGCGTCGACGAGCCCGGGCGCGGGGAAGCCGATGACGAAGCGATCCGACGGCACGGGCCGCGAGACGGTGGCGCGCACTTCGGCCGTGGGCGCGCGCTCGGGCGTGATCGCGGCGCGCGCGACGGCGTCGGCCGCGGGCGGCGACGCATACGCATCGCTGATGGTCTTCAGCGCGGCCGCTTCCTCGAACCGCCCCGTGACGATGACGACGGCGTTCCCCGGCGCGTAGAAGCGCCGGTAGAACGCGACGGCCTTCTCGGGCGTCACGGCCTCGATGTCCTTCATCCAGCCGATGACGGGCCAGCGGTAGGGGTGGCGCTTGAACGCCTGCTTCCACATGAGCTCGTCGAGCGTGCCGTCGACGTTGTCCTCGACCGACGACAGCCGCTCTTCGATGACGACGTCGCGCTCGTTGTCGACCTGGCGCTTGCGCAGGTCGAGGTTGGTCATGCGATCAGCTTCCAGGCGCGCGGCGACGTCGAGCGCGTCGGGCGGCACGTCGTCGACGTAGGCCGTGAAGTCGTAGTAGGTCATCGCGTTCGAGCTGCCGCCCACCGACTCGATCGTGCGGTCGAAGTCGCCGACGTCGTGCGCCTTCGTCTGCGTGAACATGAGGTGCTCGAACAGGTGCGCGAGGCCGGTCTCGCCCGCGGCCTCGTCCTCGTCGCGCGAGCCGACGCGGAACCACGTCATGTAGCTGATGCTGGTCGCCGTCGGATCGGGCAGCAGCACGACCTCGAGGCCGTTCGGCAGCCGGTGCTTCGCGACGCTGAGCGGTCCGAGCGCCGCGCGCGCGACCTCGACCGGCGCCGACGAAGCGGGCGACGACGAGGCGACGCGGGGCTGGATTTTGCTCGCCGCCGTCGCGCGCGCCGGCGCGACGCCCCCCGAGGCGGTTCCCTTCGCGGCCGCGCAGGCGAAACCCATCGCCGACAAGATGACACACCCGACGATCGCGAGGCGAGCCACGCGCACTAGAATTTCACCGTCATCGACAAGCCGAAGTCCTGCGTGAGGCGCGTGTAAGTCCCCGCGGCCGACGGGCGCCCCTGGCCCGCGTTCCGCGCCGCGCAGTGGTCGAGGTCGTTGTTGGCCTCGACGCACGCCGTGGCGAGCGCCGGGTTGAACACCGAGTCGTCGACGGCGACCGTGCTCATGAGCGTGAGGCCGTAGCCGGCGTCGAGCCACACGTGGCCCCAGAGGCGCACGGCGACGAGCGCCATCGGTTCTACCTTGAAGCCGTCGACGGCGGCGGCGTTGACGGCGTTCGCGTCGACGGCGCTCGTCTCCATGCGCAGCTGCGCGCCGAGGCGCACGCGCTCGCGGTACCAGTACGAGAGGCGCCCGCGCACGTCCCACACGTCGTGGAATCCGCGGTAGATGACGATGTGCTCGGGGACGCCCGACGCCTCGAGCGTCGGCCCCGTGAAGCGCAGGTCGATGCGATCTTGGAGGTGGAACCAGATCCACCGCGCCATGACGGTCGCCTCGAAGCCAGGCCGCAGGTGGTACGTCACGCCCGCGATCCAGATGTCGGGCAGGCGGTACGTCATGTCGCCGAACACGCAGCCCGGCATGGCCGTCGAGCATCCGGTCGTCGGTCCGGCCACGCCCGGCGGGCCGGTCACGGTCGTGCGGCCGCCCGCGATCTCGACGCCCGGCGTGTCGGAGCCGATCGGGCGGCTCTGGTACGAGACGCCGACCTCGAGGTTGCCGTGGCGGTAGTAGGCGCCGCCCGCGAGCGTCACGGAGAACTTCGCGTCGCCGAGGCCGTGGCCCGAATAGAAGTCGTAGCGCGCGTCGCCCGTGGCGCCCTTCACGTCGAGCGCCGTGTCCTCGGCGAAGGTGAGGTGGCCCGTCGAGAACATGCCGCCCGGCGCGAGGCCGAGGCGCACGTCGCCGAAGCGGATCGACAGCGCGGGCGTGAGCGTCAGGTGGCGCAGGTCGACCTGCAGCGCTTGGTAGCGCGTCGGCTCGTCGTTCGTGGGCGACAGCGCGTACTTCGTCTGCTCGACGAAGGGCATGAACGTCGCGAAGCCGATCGTGAAGCGATCGCCGCCCAGGTCCGAGCTGATGCCCATGAACGTGCCGGGGCCCACGGGCCATTGCAGCGGCTGCATGACGTCACGGGCGCTGACGCCGCTCGTGGCGCCCGCGGGCGTGTACGTCGTCGACGAGACGCGCACCGTGCTCGCGACCATGACCTGGGTGCCGCGCACGAGGCCGAGCGCCGCCGGGTTCCAATAGATGGCCGACACCGACGGTGACGTCGGCCCGGTGAAGCCAATGCCGCCCACGAACGGCTCATCGAGGGGCGCGGCCTCGGCAGCGCGCGCCAAGACCGGCAAGACGAAGGCGAAGGCGATCGCGGCGGCGAGCCACGTGCCGGCCCGGGCTCGCGCCCGCGCCTCGCCGTCGACGAAAGACATGAGGTGACGCGACGTTAACTGACGGCCCCCAGACCGGCAATGCCTTGACGGTGCGATCCACGCGTGTCTAACATCTTCCCGGCATGGAGCGAACGCAGCTGCGGGTCGTCCTGGTCGCGCTCGGGCTCCTCGCGTTGGCGTCGGCGTGCGACAAAGTCTCGTCGGACAACATCCAGCTCTGGAAGACGACGCAGAAGGGGCCCGATCGATTGAAGGCCGCGCTCGCCGATCACGGCGTCGAGCCGCGGCTGCGCGCCGAGGCCGCCATCGCCATGACCGACATCGGCCTCGCCGACGACGTCGACACGACGTTCTCGTCGCTGCCCAATGACGATCGGCTCGCGATCGCCAAGAGCCTCGAGTCGCTGTACGCGACGCAGATGAAGGACCCGTCGGCCGACAAAGCGCTCGCGGCGCGCGACGGCCTGTACTCGTTGCGCCAGTACGTGTCGCCCGACGAGCAGGCGCAGATCGACGCCATGCTGTTGCCGGCGCTCGAAGCGGATCTCTCGGCGGGGCACCTGCGGCAGGGGCGTCACTCCGTCGACAAGATGATGACGGCGATCGGGCCGGCCGCGGGCGACATGCTCGCGCGCGTGCTCGCCTCGCCCAGCTCGCAAGTCGCGCAGGCCGCCGAGCTGCTGGGCAAGGTCGGTTCGCCCGAGGCGCGCGAGAAGGGCGGCGCGGCGATCGTCGCGCGCGCCAAGACAGCCAACAAGAAGACGCCGATCGAGCCGCTCTACAAAGCGCTCGGCTCGGTGGGCGGGCCGTCGGCCGTTGCGTTCCTCGAGTCGAAGGTGACCGGCCCCGACAAGGACGGCGCCGCGCTCGCCGTGCGCGCGCTGCAAGAGCGCCGCGATCCCGCCGTGCTGCCGTTCGCGCTCAAGGTCGCGGGCGACGCGCACGCCGACAAGATCGTGCGCGACGAGATGTTCGGCGTCATCGAGACCATCGGCGGCCTGGAAGCGCGCCGCGGGCTGCTCGAGATCATCGCCAACGACAAGGAAGAGATCGTCCGCTACCGCGCGTTCGAGTCGGCGCTCACGTCGGCGAAGACCGAGGGCATCGTACCGGCGCTCGAGGCCTTCCCGGCGGCGGCGACTTACAAGAAGGTCGACGTCGACGACCTGCTCGTGAAGCTCATCGAGAAGCTGGGCGCGGCCGCGCGGCCGGCGCTCGTGCAGGGGCTCGCGTCGAAGTCGCCGCTCGCGCGCATGACGTGCCTCATGACGCTCGAACAGATCGGCAAGGCGCCCGACGCGCCGGCCGTCGAAAAACTTGCGGGTGACACCGCCTCGGTCAAGGGTTTCCCGGCGGGCGAGACGATCGGCAAGGAAGCGAAGCGCATCGCCGGCGTCCTCGAGAAGAAGACCTGATCATGGGCGTGAGCGGCCGAAAGAGTCCCCACCAGATCCTGTGCAGCGACGCCGTGTGGTCGACGTACCAGCGGATGGCCGAGGATCAGGAGAAGGGCGTCGACGAGCTCATCACCGACGCGCTCGTCGCCTACGCGCAGCTCGCGGGCTACCAGACGGGCGTCGCCGGGGAGCCGGACGACGACGAAGGGCCGGCGACGCCGCCGCCCACGCGCACGCGCGAGTCGACCAGTCGCCCGCTGCCGCCGCCTCCGCCGCCCATGCCGCCCGCGGGCGCGCGCTTCGGCCGCCCCGCGATCCCGAGCCCCGCCGCGTTCCCGACGGTGGCGGGTCACTCGACGGCCTCGGCGCCCAACGGGGCCGACGGCACGCCGGCGGGGCAGTCGGCGCCGCCGCTCTACCTCGTGTTCGACAACCAGAAGTACCGCATCGACAAGGACCAGTTCATCATCGGACGCGGTTCGAAGTCGTCCGATTTGCCGATCAAAGACGGCAACATCTCGCGCAAGCACGCCGCCGTCATCCGGCGGAACGGGACGTACTTCATCAAGGACCTCGGGTCGACGAACGGCATCGACTACAAGGGCATGCGCATCGACAACAAGCGCATCGATGAAGGCGACCTGTTCCATCTGTGCGACTACGAGCTGCGCTTCACGTACAAGCGGTGACGCTCGAGCGGCCGTTGCTCGGCCTGCCGGGCGCGGGCCCGGTGACGGCGCGGCGACTCGCCGCCGAGGGGCTCGTCACCGTGCGCGACCTGCTGCTGCGTCTGCCGCGCGGCCTCGATGATCTTCGGCGCGAGACGCCGATCTGCGCGCTGGGTGAGATCCCCGACGGCGAGGCCGTGCTCGTGCGCGGCGTCGTGCGCAAGGTGCACGTGTTCCCGCGGCGGTTCCTCGACGTCGTGCTCGGGTCGGGCGACGCGACGGTGCGCGCGCGCTGGTTTCGACCGCCGCCCGGCATGTCGAAGGCGTTCACGAAGGGGAGCGAGGTCGCGCTCGCGGGACCGCTGCGTACGGTCGACGGCGGCGCGCGCGAGCTGCTGCACCCGACGAACGTGACGGCGGCCCTCGCGGGGAAGGCGGGCCTCGGGCTGCGGCCGCGCTACGGCGCCGTCGAGGGCGTGGGCGCGCGCGTGTACGAGAAGATCGTCACGGGCGCGCTCGCGGCGCTCGTCGAAGATGCCGACGAGCTCTTGCCGGCAGAGGCATGCGCGCGGCTCGGTTTGCCGACGCTCCGCGCGGCGCTCGCCGCGGTGCACGCGCCGCCGGACGAGATCGACGACGACGCGCTGGCGGCGCTCGCGGCCGGACGCGCGCCCGCGCACCGGCGCGTGGCGCTCGAGGCGCTGCTGTCGGTTCAGACGATGTTCCTGCAGCGGCGCGCGCGCGTCGCTGCCGAGGGCGCGCCCACGCCGATCGACGCCAGCGCGACGGCGGACGTGCTCGCGCGCGTCGGCGCGGCGCTCGGCTTCGCGCTCACGGCCGCGCAGGCGCGCGCCGTCGACGAGATCGCGCGCGACC
>DASZRT010000056.1:0-22629 GCA_035549075.1 Polyangia bacterium
CCCCCCCCCCCCCCCCCCCCCCCCCCGAAGCGAAGCGGCTCAGCCCTTGTGAGCGAGCTTGCCGCCCTTGGTCTTGGCGAGCTCCTGGTCGGCGATCTTCTTGAACGTGTCGGCGGGGTAGGCGCCGCCGATCTTGCGGCCGTTGATGAACACGGCCGGCGTGCCGTTGACGCCGACGGCCGAGCCTTCCTTCGTCTCCGCCTCGATGACGCTCTTGTACTTCTGCGCGTCGAGGTCGGCCTTGAACTTGTTCATGTCGAGGCCGAGCTCCTGCGCGTACTTCTCGAGGCTCGCGCGATCGAGCTGCTGCTGGTTGGCGAACAGCTTGTCGTGCATCTCCCAGAACTTGCCCTGGGCGCCGGCGGCCATGGCCGCCTCGGCCGCGGGCTCCGCGTTGTTGTGGAAGGGGAGCGGGTAGTTCTTCCAGACGAAGCGGACCTTGCCCGCGTAGTCCTTCTCCATCTGCTTGAGCGTCGGCTCGACGCGGCTGCAGAACGGGCATTGGAAGTCCGAGAAGATGATCATCTCGAGCGGTGCGTTCTTCGGGCCCTTCGACTGCGAGTTGCCGGCCGCGACCTTGTAGACCTGCATGTCCTGCTCGGGGCCCTTCTCCTCGCCGCCGCCCGCGGCCGCCGCCGGGACCTCGGTCTTCGCGTCCTTCATGAGCGCCTCGTAGACCTTGGCCTTGGGCGTGCCCTTCGAGACCATCGCCTCGGCGGTCTTGAGCTCGTCGTCGATCTTCGTCTTGAACATCTCGTACGGCTGCGCGCCCGAGAGGAACTTGCCGTTGATGAAGAACGCAGGCGTGCCGCGCGCGCCGATCTTCGCGCCCGAAGCCGAGTCCGCGTCGATCTCCTCTTTGCCCTTCTCGGCGTCGAGGGCCGCCTTGAACTTGCTCATGTTGAGGCCGAGCTCGCTCGCGTACTTCTCGTACGTCTGGCGATCCATGTGAGCTTGATCAGCGAAGATCTTGTCGTGCATCTCCCAGAACTTGCCCTGGTCCTTGGCGGCGCGCGCCGCGATCGCGGCGGGCTTGGCGTTCGGGTGGAAGGGCAGCGGGAGGTCACGCCACGCGACGCGCACCTTGCCGTCGTACTCCTTCATGACCTGCGCGATCGTCGGCTCGACGCGGCTGCAGAACGGGCACTGGAAGTCGCTGTACTGAACGATCGTGACCAGCGCATCCTTCGAGCCCTTGATGGGCGCGCCCTTGATGTCGGCGCGGAAGCGCGTCGTCGCGTCGGGCTCACCCGGACGCTGCGTCGGCGCCGGGGCCGCCGCCTTGTCGAGGCCGTCCTTGATGAACGACGCGTAGAGCTGGCCGCGCGGCGTGCCGCTCGCGAGCTTCGCGTCGGCCTTCTTGATCTCGTCGTCGATGACGGCCTTGAAGGCCTCGACCGGCTGCGCGCCGCGGAAGTTGCGCCCGTTGATGAAGAAGTTGGGCGTGCCGCGCGCGCCGAACTTGGCGGCGTCGTCCATGTCCTTCTTGATGCGCTCCTTGCCCTTCTCCTTGTCCATCGCCTCTTTGTACTTGCCCATGTTGAGGCCGACTTCCTGGGCCAGCTTGTCGAGCGTCGGACGATCGAGGTTCTGCTGGTTCGCGAACATCTTGTCGTGCATCTCCCAGAACTTGCCCTGCTCGCGCGCCGCCTCGCCGGCGAGCGCGGCCGGCATGGCGTTGTTGTGGAAGGGCAGCGGGTTGTTGCGGAACGACACCGAGACGTCCTTGCCGTAGTCCTTCAGCAGCGTGTCGAGCGTGCCGTTGACGCGGCCGCAGAACGGGCACTGGAAGTCGGAGAACTCGATGATCGTGACCTTCGGCTGGTTGCCGCCCTTCGTGGGGGCGTTGTCGACGGCGACCTTGTAGACCTCGGCGCTCGCGCCCGGGCCCTTGGAGGGAGCCGCGGGCTTGTCGCCACCGGCCGGCGCCGACGGAGCCGTCTTCGCGCCCGCCATGAACGTCGCGTAGAGCTGGCCGATCGGCGTGCCCTTCGCGAGGATCTTGTCGGCCCGCTTGATCTCGTCGTCGATGACCTTCTTGAACTCCTCGTACGGCTGCGCGCCCTGGAGGTTGCGGCCGTTGATGTAGAAGTTCGGCGTGCCCTGGACGCCGATCTGGCCGGCGATGGCGAGATCGGCCTGGACCTTGGGCTTGCCGGCGCCGCTGTCGAGCGCTTGCTTGAACTTGCCGACGTCGAGGCCGATCTCACCGGCGTACTTCTCGAGGTCGGGGCGCAGGATGTTCTGCTGGTTGGCGAACATCTTGTCGTGCATCTCCCAGAACTTGCCCTGCTCGGCCGCGGCGACGCCCGCCTCGGCCGCGAGCGGCGCGTTCGGGTGGAAGGGCAGCGGGTTGTGCCGGAAGAAGATGCGGACGTCGTTCGGGTAGTCCTTCTCGATCTTCTCGATGGTGGCGACGACGCGGCTACAGAACGGGCACTGGAAGTCGGAGAACTCGACGATGTTCACCTTGGCGGTCGCCGGGCCCTTCGACGGGCCCTCGAGCGGCACGCGGAAGCGCTCGATGCCGTCGCCGGCGGCCTCGGGCGAGGGCTTGGCCGCCGTGGCGGCGCTCGTGGACGACTCATCGGCTTTGTGAGTGGTCATCGTGCCGACCGCGAACGCGGCTCCGGCGATGCCCACGACGATCAACAACACGGATCCTTTGCTCATGACGGGCTCCTATTCGTTTCGAAAACGGAATGCGGCTGCGTGAAGATGGAGCGCGGACGGGCGCAGCCTTCGGCTCGTCGCGCGCGGATGGCGGATCTCGGATGCGTCGCGAGCGGAGCGCGGTCGCTCCGCCCGAACCTCGTCAGACGCGAGGCGGACGGTCCGGAGGATCGCCGAAGCGGGCGGGAAGCTCGACGGCGGCCGCAAAGGCGGGCGCGGCCGACCAGGTGAGCACGAGGCGCGTGCCGGCGCCGAGCGCGACGGGCCGCGCGTCGGCCGACGTGAAGTCGACGCCCTTGGGCGGCAGGCCGCCGCAGGTCGAGAGCGCGCGCTGGCGCTCGCGGGCGGCGGCGGGGCGAAGCGCGCGCGTGACCTCTTGGAGATCGGGCGAGCGCGACGCGCGGTACGAAGCGTCGTAGGCGGGGCTCGGGCCGTCGCACTCGCCCACGAAGGTGTCGACGAACGCCGCGAGCGCGAGCGGCGCCGCGGGGGAGCGACAGTCGACGACGGCGGGCGTCGCGTAGTCCACGGCCTCGGCCGGGGGCGCGGGGACCACGGCCTCGCAGGTCACGCCGTCGTCGCCGCACGCGGCTGGAGCCGGCGCGATCGACGCGAGGAGCGTGGCCACGAGGACGAGCATGGGGGCGCTGAAACCTACCCCAGGCCCAACTGGCCTTCAAGGCGGGGCATTCCCGCGGCCTCGCCGATGTGAAATGGGTCAGCCGCCGAGCAGGCCGGCGCGCGCGCGCACCTTCGCCACGATCATGGCGGCGACGTCTTCACCTACACCGACCGAGACGAGCGCCGCCGAGAGGGCGTCGAGGATGTCGGCCGCGCCGCGCTTGCGGCCCTCGTTGAAGCCCTCGAGCCACTCGACCGTCGCGTGAGGCCGCGTCTCGCGATCGAGCGAATCCGTCGCCTCGGTGTCGTCCCCGTCGATCACGATGTCGGGAACGGATTCATCAGCCATCGGCTTGAGCGTGCCAAAGTCGCGCCGTCGGGGCCAGCGAAACGTGGCCACCCGCGTCGCGCGTGTCCGCGCGGCCTCGATCGAGAAAGGAGTGCCCAGGGACAGAGTCGAACTGTCTACACACGGATTTTCAGTCCGTTGCTCTACCAGTTGAGCTACCTGGGCGGGAAAACGTCGGAGCGTCTTACGCCACTTCGCCCCAGATCGTCAACAAGCTCGACCCAACTCGACCACCGAACACGCCGGCGTCAGCCGCCGAAGACAAAATAAAAGATCGCCGACAGCAGGCCGATCGTCACGAAGCCGCCGACGAGGAGCGCGCGCTGGCGGTTGCGCCAGCGCTTGAGCCGCACGCGGGTGCGCTCGGCGCGTGGGCGAGCGCGACGGCGGGCCTTCGCTTCGCTGTAGTACTGCAGCCACCGCTCCGAAGACGGATCCTCGTGCGGCGTCCGGTTGATGTGAGTGTCCACGCTGATCCTTCCGCCCCCCCGCGCGGCACTATACACCTTTCGCGCGCTCGTTCTCGTCGCCTTCGACGTCTTCGGGCGGCAGCGGCACGCCCCGCACGCGGCGGATGCGGCGGTCCCGCACCTCGAGCACCGTCAGGCGGTGTCCCGCCGCCGTCACGACGTCGCCCGGCACGGCGGATTCGGACAGCTGCGTCACGATGAAGCCGCCCAGCGTCTCGACCTCGGGCGGCACGGGGGGGAAGTTGATGCCCAGCTCGCGCGTCGCGACGTCGAGCGTGAGGCGGCCGTCGGCCTCGAAGCTGCCGTCGGCGTGGCGGGTGATGGGCGGGATCTCCTCTTGGTCCTGCTCGTCTTGGATCTCGCCCAGCACCTCTTCCACGAGGTCCTCGAGCGTCACGATGCCCGTGAAGGCGTGGCCGGGGCCGAGGATGATGGCGATGTGGACGCGCCGGCGCTGGAACTCGCGGCGCAGCCACTCGAGGCGCGTGTCTTCCGAGGCGTAGATGGGCTCGCGCACGAGCTCGCGCATGCGCTGCGGGTGTGTCCCCGACGCGAGCGCCGTGACGATGTCCTTGATGTGGACGTAGCCGACGACGCGGTCGGTGAGCGGCTCGACGAGCGGGTAGCGCGAGTACTGGTTCGAGACGGCGACGCGCAGGTTGTCCTCGAACGGCCGCCCGGCCTCGAGCGTGACGACGTCGCGGCGCAACGTCATCACGTGGCGCGCCACGCGGTGCGTGTAGTCGAACACGCGATCGATGAGGCGGCGCGCGCCCGGATCGAGCTTGACGTGCTGGACGACGACGCGCAGCTCCTCGGGCGAGTGCAGCATCTCGGCCTCGGACGCGGGCGGCAGCCGCAGCACGCGCAGCACGAGGAAGGCCGCGCCCTTGAGCGTCCAGATGATCGGGTAGGCGAGGATGTAGAACGCGCGGAAGGGCAGCGCGCTCCACATCGCGATGGGCTCGGTCAGCTGCAGCGCGAGCGCCTTGGGCGCGAGCTCGCCGATGACCGTGTGCATGAACGTGATGACGCCGAGGCTCACGGCGACGGCGACGGTGTGGACCGTGCGCTCGTGCCAGATGCCGAGCTGCTCGAGGAACGGACGCAGCATCTTCGCGAACGCCGGCTCGCCGAGCCAGCCGAGCGACAGCGACGAGATCGTGATGCCGAGCTGGCTCGCCGACAGATAGGCGGGCAGCTGCTTCGTGATCGTGAGCAACAGCCGCGCGCGCCGGCTGCCTTGCTTGACCAGCTGCTGCAGCCGCGTCGGGCGGATCTTGACGAAGGCGAACTCGGCGGCGACGAAGAACGCGTTCGCCAAGACGATCAGCATCGTCAGCAGCAACGCGAGAGACGGGCTCATGGCGACGGGAGAATCGCACGTTGCGCCCCGCGGATCGAAGCAACCGCGAAGTGGGTGCCGCCATTCAATATTCGGGGGACCCCTGCTATGTTCCGACCCCCATGCCTAGCCTGAGGAAATCCGCGCTTTCGGCCGCCGTGGCCGGGCTTTTCGTGCTCGTCGTCTCGCCCTTCTTGGCGCGCGCCGCCCACGCCGAGGACCTCTCGTCGCCCCCCTGCGGCACCGAGAACCTGCTCGCGGGCCGCCTGCCTTCGGCGCAGCAGGACATGCGCGGCAACCTCTCGCTCATCACCGACGAGTCGGTGGGCCCCGAAGGCGCGCAGTGGGACGCGCCCGTCGCCGCCGTGTTCGAGACGGGCGCGGGCTCGGTCACCTACGACCTCGGCCAGGCGCGGCCCGTGTCGGCGTTCGTGTTCCAGGGCGACGCCAACGACACCTACAAGATCTTCGGCTCGCTCGACGGCACGCCCGGCAGCTTCAAGGTGCTGGCCGAGATCGAGAACGTCGTGAGCGTCGGACACGGCCTGCGCACGCGGCCCGTGCAGATCACCTCGACCGTCGTCCGCTACCTGCGCATCGGCGAGGGCCTCGGCGACTCGTACTACTCGATCGCCGAGTTCGCGGCCTACTGCCAGGCGCCGAACCCGTTCCCGCCGTCATTCAAGAAGGTGGACGCGCCTCCCGCCAAGGTGAACCCGCCCGGCCCGTGGGCGTGGTGGGACAACGACGCCAGCTCACGCTTCGAGATGGGCCTCGCCTTCGCGGCGCTCGCGCTCGTGGGATGGGGCGTGTGGCTCGCGCGCCGCGGGATGGCCAACCGCTTCCGCAAGACGCGCGACGGCCTGCTGATGCTCGTGGGCGCGCTTTCCTTCCTCGCATACTGGAACTTCTTCTCGTTCCACTTCGGCAACTACTTCCACGTCTGGGACACGTACCACTACTACATCGGCTCGAAGTACTTCAAAGAGCTCTCGTACGACCGCCTGTACGAGTGCGCGTCGGTGGCCGACTCCGAGGATCCGTCGCTGCGCCGCCGCGTCGAGCTGCGCAAGATCATGAACCTCCACACCAACATGATGGAGTCGACGTCGGATCTGCTCGCGCACCCGGAGCGCTGCAAGTCGCACTTCACGCCCGAGCGCTGGGAGGCCTTCAAGGAAGACATCAAGTTCTTCCGTCTCAAGCACGGCATCAAGCGCTGGGAGGACGCGCAGACCGACCACGGCTACAACGCGACGCCGGTCTGGAACATCCTGGGCACGCTGTTATCGAACACGGGGCCGGCGACGGAAGCTCAGGTCGAGGGCTTCCTCATCAAGATCGATCCGTTCTTCATCGTCGGCATGTGCCTGATGACGTGGTGGGCGTTCGGGTGGCGAACCATGTGCGTGTCGCTGGCCGTGTTCGCGACCAGCTTCCCCAACCGCTTCTATTGGACGGGCGGCTCGTTCTTGCGCTGGGACTGGCTCTTCTACTTCGTGAGTGGCGTGTGCCTCGTGCGGAAAGAGAAGATGCTCGCGGGCGGTCTGTTCCTCGGCTACTCGACGCTGCTGCGCGTGTTCCCTGGCTTCATCTTCACGGCGCCGGCCTTCGTGATCATTCAGCAGCTCATGGGCGAGCCGTCGACGGATCGGCCGTGGTGGAAGCCGGCGCCGTTCAAGTCGGCGCGCGAGCTCTACGAGCGCATCGACAAGCGGTGGATCCGGCTGTTCGCGGGCGCGGCGATCGCCGTCGCCGTGCTCGTCCCGCTGAGCCTCGTGACGTCGAACGGCCTCTCGTCCTACGTGGAGTTCCGCGCGAACTCGAAGAAGCACGTGACGACGCCGCTCACGAACTACATGGGCCTCAAGACGGTCGCGATCTACCGGCCGTCGGAGGCGGGGCGCGTCCTCAAGGACGACAAGCTCGAGGATCCGTGGCGGCGCTGGAAGGAGACGAAGGTCTCGACCTACCAGAAAGACCGCTGGATCCTGCACGTCATCGCGATCTTCGGCTTCTGGTTCCTCATGTGGAAGGCGGTGAGGAAGCGCGAGCCCTGGGTCGTGCTCTCGATGGGCGCGATGACGATCGCGATGTACGTCGAGCTCACTTGTTACTACTACGCGTTCATGTTCGTCGTGGCGTTCCTCTGGCAGGAGCGCAAGGACGCGGGCGCGTACTTGCTCGCGGCCATGGCGGCGACGGGCTTCATCGATTGGGCGCCGACGAAGTACCTGCCCAACACGCCGCCGTGGGATCACCTGCGCATGCCGCAGTGGCTCGACGAGCAGTACACGTGGATGTCGGTCGCGATCCTCGTCGCGTTCGCATGGATCCTCTACCGCTTCGCGTACCCCGAGTCGCTGCCCGATCTCGCCGTCGCGGGCGGCGTGCCGCTGCCCGAAGGGGAAGCGGCGAAGGACGACGAAGCCGACGCGAAGCGCGCGCCCGCGAAGCCGCGCGCGAGCAAGAACAAGCGCCGCCGCCGATAAAACCGGGCGCTGAAACGACGAAGGCCGCGAGAGCTGAGCTCCGCGGCCTTCGTGCGTTCGACTGAAAAACGGAGGGGGACGAGAAAACGAGCGATCGACCTGCGTCGATCTCGGGCGAGCTACTTCTTTCCCTTCTTCTTCTTGCCGGCCTTCTTGCTGGCTTTTTTCGCGGCTTTCTTGGGCGCCTTCTTGGCGGCCTTCTTGACGGCTTTTTTCGCGGCTTTCTTGGGCGCCTTCTTGGCGGCCTTCGCCGTCTTCTTGCGCTTCTGTCCACCGACGGCGCGCTTGGCGCGGGCGATGTCGCCGTCCTTGTCGACGAAGTAGATGTAGTTCGTGTCCATCTCGACGCCGCCGTCGGCGACCTTCTCGGGCCGTCCCTTCGGCACGCCGGGCTGCTTGCGCTGCACCTTCCAGACAGCCCCGTCCTTCACGTAGTACATGAAGTCCTTCTCGCGATTCACCCCCAGCTTTGCGACTTTCTCGGCCATCTGGAGCCCTCCGTCGGAAAGTTTGCGACCGTCGGCATCGTATCGGGGGGGGTGATCCTGTCAAGCGAATTCCCCACCGTCTCCGACGGAGAAACCGCGTTTTTCACGGTGTTTCGTGCAGATTTCGCGCGTGTGCGCGCGGCGCGATCGCGATGCGCCGATCAAACGGCGCGCGCGAGGTACACGTCCTGCTCCGTCGTGCTGGCGCCCTCGCGCGCCGGCGTTCCCTGAAAGTCTTCCCAGCGCTGCAGCAGCTGAAAACCCGCGCGCGCGAGCAAGCGCGCGACGTCGCCGGGCGCGAGCTGGCGGTGGCACAGGCGCGCGCTGCGCTCGGGACCGCGCGCGCGGCCGCGGGCGTCGACGGGCAAATAGTGGAACGTCGACAGGAGCGTGCGGCGTCGATCGTCGACGCGGTAGCTCGCCGTGTACTCGAGGCGCTCGCCCGTCGTCGGGTGACGGAAGCGCGTGCGCGCCCAGCGGTGCTCGGGGCCCGCGGCGCGTGCGCGAACGAGAAAATCGGCGTCGGGCACGAACGCGTCGAAGACGAGCCAGCCGCCGGGGACGAGCGCGGCGCGCGCGCGCCGGAAGAACCGCAGCAGGTCGCCGTCGGTCACGAGGTGTTGGATGCCGTGAAACGCGACGATCGCGAACGCGAAGCGCGGCCGCGCCGCGAGCGTGCGCAGATCGCCCCGCGCGAGCAGCACGCGCCGGCGCGCCGCCCGCGGCAGCCGCGCGACGCGCTCGGCGGCGCGCGCGAGCATGGGGGCGCTACGATCGATCCCGACGACGAGGTGCCCGTCGCGCGCGAGCGGCGCGAGCAAGCGCCCCGAGCCGCACGCGAGATCGAGGATGGGCCCGCCGCGCTCGTCGGCCAGCATGCGGTAGAAGCGCACGTCGTCGCGCCGCCGCCGGTATTCCCAGTCGTAGAGCGCCGCGTCCTCGAAGGGCTCGCGCGCGCCCGCAGTTTCGTCCTCGCGCATGCGGAGACAATTTATAGTGTCGGGCCATGATCGACGCAGTTGACGCAGTTGTCCTGCTCTCGGGCGGCATAGACTCGGCCACGGCGCTCGCGATGACGCAGGCGGCGGGCCGTCGCTGCGCCGCGCTCAGCTTCCGTTACGGCCAGCGCCACGCCGTCGAGCTCGCCGCCGCCGCGCGCGTCGCCGCCGCCGCCGGCGTCACCGATCACCGCGTGATCGACCTCGACCTGCGCGCCGTCGGCGGCTCGGCGCTCACCGACGACATCGCCGTGCCCAAGGGCCGCAACGAAGCCGAGATCGGCGAGGGCATCCCCGTGACCTACGTGCCCGCGCGCAACACGATCTTCGTCGCCTACGCCATCGCCGTCGCCGAGGTCGCGGGCGCGAGCGAGATCGTCGTCGGCGTCAACGTGCTCGATTCATCGGGCTACCCCGACTGCCGGCCCGAGTGGCTCGGCGCCATGCAGGAGGTCGCGCGCCTCGGCACGAAGGCGGGCGTCGAGCGGCGGCCGTTCACGATGCGCGCGCCGCTCATCAAGATGTCGAAGGGCGAGATCA
Organism: Polyangia bacterium; assembly: GCA_035549075.1. Classification (GTDB taxonomy): domain Bacteria; phylum Myxococcota_A; class Polyangia; order Fen-1088; family Fen-1088; genus DASZFV01. Next base: position 9,977 of record DASZRT010000056.1, read on the forward strand.
TCCGCGCGGGCACGGCGCTGGGCGTCGACTATGCGCTCACGCACTCGTGCTACGACCCCGACGCCAGCGGGGCCGCGTGCGGCGCGTGCGATTCGTGCGTGCTGCGCCGCCGCGGCTTCGAAGAGGCCGGCGTCAAAGACCCGACCCGCTATCTCTAGCGGTCGCGGCCGAAGGCCGCGAGGGTGGCAGGGTGGGCTGTCCGTTCGCGTATGTGCGCATTCATTTATGAGATGCGCACTAGTCGTGGCTGGCCCAGGGGCCGCCGAAGCCCCCGCCGCCGAGGAACGACGGGCGCGGCGCCGCCGACGCGAGGCTGCGCGCCGCCGCGAACAGCGACTCGAGGTCGACGGGCACGGCAGGCGCGGGGCGCGCGTGCGGCCCGCCTGAAGACGATCGCGGCCCCGAGGCGACCGCCGGTTCAGCGGCGCGCGGTGACGGCGATGCGCCCGCGCCGGGCCGATCGTCCTCGCGCAACCGGCCACGGCCGCGACGCCCACGACGCCGGCGGCGTCCGTCGAGGTCCGACGCACCTGGTTCGGCGTCGAGGTCGTCCGTGACGCCCGCGCCGTCTTCGGCCTCGCCCGCGAGCGGGCGGCCCGCGATCGCGGTGTCGAGCGCCTCGGCGTCGGCGATGAGCTCGCGTAGGCGGAGCGCGTCCTCGTAGAAGTCGCGGCCGCGCCACTCTTTCGGGACCTCGCGGCGGCGGAAGGCGAGCAGGATTTGCCGGGCGAGCTCGCTGTCGCGCCGCGACGGCTTGAGCTGCTCGATCGCGGGCGCGAGCGCCTGGGCGACCAGCTGCCCGACGTCGCCTTGGCCGCGCGTCGCCGGATCGAGCGCGTCGCGCACCCACGGCAGGAAGAGCGCCGCCAGGATGAGCGCGTTCGACGGCTGCGTCGGCTTTCGCTCCGTCGAGCGATCGAGCGCCGCCAAATAAGCCCACAGCCGGGCGCGCCGCAGATCGTGGACCTCGGCGTCGGCCGCTTCACCCTGCGTTTCGTGCGGCGTGGGCCGCAGCGCGCGCGCCAGCTCGGGCGACAGGATCTCGAGCAGCTCGGTCTCGACGAGCAGCTCCATCGAGCGCTTCGCCGCGCCCGCACGGAGCAGCCGGTAGAACTCCTCCGAGACGCGCGCCTGCGCGCACTTCGCGATCTCGCTCCGGTGCTCCATCATGCGCCGGTAGGTCTCGGGCTCGATCGCCAGCGAGCAGCGCGCCGCGAACTTCACGGCGCGCAGGATGCGGATCGGGTCCTCGCGAAAACGAATGTCGGGGTCGCCGATCGTGCGCACGAGCCGCGCCTCGAGGTCGGCGATGCCGCTCACGTGGTCGATCACCTGGCCCGTCTTCATGTCGTAGAAGAGGCCGTTGATCGTGAAGTCGCGTCGGCGCGCGTCCTCTTCGGGCGTGCCGAAGACGTTGTCGCGGCGGATCAGCAGGTCGCCGCTCTCGGCGTCGCCGCCGTCGCCGTTTTCGTCCTCGAGCTCGCGCGGGTTCGCGCGGAAGGTCGCCGTCTCGATGATCTTCGGGCCGTAGAACACGTGCGCCAGCTTGAAGCGGCGCCCGATGATGCGGCTGTTGCCGAAGAGGCGCTTGATCTCGTTGGGCGTCGCGCTCGTGACGACGTCGAAGTCCTTGGGCTTGAGCCCGAGGAGGAGGTCGCGGACGCACCCTCCGACGAGGTAGGCGAGGTGATCGTTGTTGCGGAGTCTTTGGACGACCTTGGCGGCGTCGGGATCGATTTGATCCGGCGCGATTTGCATGTGAGCTCTTTCGTTAATCGGACAGAGGCAAGGTGCCGTCGGGATCGACGATGTCTTTTTCGACGGCGCCGCGCTTGCCTGGAACCGACGGCTTCGACGTCGAAGCCGCGCGCGGGCTGGGGGTGGGGGAGACGGGCTCGGCCGTCGACGGGGAAGATCCGTGCGACGGACGCGCGTGAATGTGGGGGAGCGTCGCCGGCGCGACCGCGCGAACGGGCGCGGGCGCCTCTGGCTCGACGGCGACGGGAGGCGGCGGTGGCACCGCGGCGGGCTCGGCCGGCGGCGTCGTCGGAGCTGCGGCGGCGGGCGCAGGCTCTGCGAGCGGAGGCGTGGTTGCTTCGTGCGCGAGCGTCGCCGAAGTCGGGATCGTCGTCGTGGGCTTTTCGGCGGGCTCGGCCGTCGTGTCGCTCGCCGACTCGGGCTTCGAGGCCCGCACCCAGGCGATGGTCGCGACGGCGGCGATCGACAGCACGGCAAAGGCGATCGCGCCGCGCACCATGAGCTTCGAGCGCGGCTTCTCGGGCTCGAGCTCGCGCTCCGGCTCGGTCGCGAAGAAGCGCGACTCGCCGTTCGAAAAGTCGATCGGCGGCACGACGGGCGTCAGCGCAAGGCTCCCGCCGCTGCCGGAATTGAGGCCGCTGGCGGATCGATCGACGGCATGAACCTCGGCGGGGCGGCTTTCGTCCTCGTCGTTCGGGACATCGGGCAGGTGGAGCATGTGCCCGAGCAACGTGCCCTTCATGCGGTCGTCGACGGCGACGGGCAGCACGAGGCCCGCGGGCGCGTTCGAGCCCGTGATGGCGTGGCCATGGGCCGTGCCGCGCGCGCGCAGCATCTCGGCGACGTTCTCGGCGACCGCGGCGGGCGTCGTCGTCGCGGCGGCGGGCGCGGCGCCCACGGCGGGCATGCCCTCTTTGAGCGTGGGCATCGACGACGGGATCGGGCCGAGCGGCTCGTCGAGCGAGCGCAGGCGCTTGAGGCCTTCGGCGACCTTGTCCTCGTCGATCACCGTGGGCCCGCTGTAATGCAGGCGCTCGGTCGACCGCGCGGGCGTGTTTGGCGTGAGATCTTGGGCCGTGTTGGCGCCCGACAGCGAAATCGACGATTCGCCGGACAGTCCGTCCGTCTCTTCGTCGTCGCCGATCCCAGGTAGGGTCTTCCCCGCCATTCGCCGGAGATTTTAGCCAGAAACCGTGAAAAGACCCAGCTATAGTCCACGCCCTCACCGCGGTGCTCGCGGGCCGCCCCCATGCGCGTCTGCTTCGTCGTCAACAACGTCCGCACGCAGAAGCCGACGTACACGACGCTGCACCTCGCTTTCTCGGCGCATCGGCGCGGCCACGACGTCGCCTTCGCGTCCGTCGACGCGTTCTCGCAGGCCGAAGGTCCGGAAATTCTCGCCGACGTGGCGCGGGCGAAACCCGGCCGCCTGCGCAGCGCCGAGGCCTACGCGCGCGCCCTCACGGCCGCCGACGCGCCGCACGAAGACGCGCGCCTCGCCGACTTCGACGTCATCTTCCTGCGCAACAACCCGAACGCCAACGCCGCCGACGGCGACGTGTTCAACCCGGCGATCGACTTCGGGCGCCGCCTCAAGGCCGCGGGCGTCCTCGTCGTCAACGATCCCGACGGCCTCTCGCGCGCCGGCTCGAAGATGTACCTCGCGGGCTTCCCCGCCGAGCTGCGCCCGAAGACGCTCATCACGCGCTCGCTCGATCGCGTGCGCGCTTTCCTGCGCGAGCTCGACGGCCCGGCCATCATCAAGCCGCTCGCGGGCTTCGGCGGGCAGAACGTCTTCTATCTGGCGCGCGGCCAGACGGCGAACCTGCCGCAGATGATCACCACCGTTCGGCGCGACGGCTACGTCATCGTGCAGGAGTTCCTGCCGGCGGTGACCAAGGGCGACAAGCGCGTGCTGCTGCTCGGCGGCGCGCCGCTCCGCGTGGGCGACGTCGTCGCCGCCTACCGCCGCATGCGCCCGCGCGACGACATCCGCAACAACATGCACGTCGGAGGCTCGCGCCGGCGCGCGGACTTCTCGGAGGCCGAGCAGCGCATCTGCGAGCTGTTGCGCCCGCGCCTCGCCGCCGACGGCCTCTACTTCGTGGGCGTCGACCTCGTCGGCGACAAGATCCTCGAGATCAACGTCTTCGCCCCCGGCGGCATCCACAACATCAACGAGCTCTACAAGGTCGACGTCGGCGCCGCCGTCATCCGCGACCTCGAACGAAAGGTCGAGCTCCGCGCCGTCTACAGAGACGGCCTGCCGTCGCACATCTTCATGCGGACTTGATCTGACGGGGTCCGGCTCGCTTCCGCTCGCGAACCCCGGCCCCCCTCGCTCCGCGCGGCAAAGCCGCGCTGCGCTCGCGCCGGCGATTCAGGTCTGTAGGTGGAGCGGCAGGCCTTTTTCGATCGACTCGACGGCGCCGTCGGAGACGAGGTGCCAGATGTGGCGGAGCTGGGCCTCGATGACGGTGCCTTCGTCTTCGTCCTCCGCCTCGTCCTCGTCCTCGTCCTCTTCGTCCTCGTCTTCGTCTTCCGCGTCGACGTCGAGCTCTTCGCGCATCTCTTCGAGGACGTCGAGCAGCGCTTGCGTCGAGGCGACGCGGTAGTCGCCCACGGTGACACGGCCTTCGAACTCGACGGGCAGATAGATCTCCGCGCCGAGGTCGTGCGCGTCGAGGCGATCGAGGAACTCGGTGAGCGCCTCTTCCGACAGCCGCGCCGCGATCGTGTGCGAGACGTGCTCGTCGGCGCGCGCCGCCTTGGGCACGCCCGCCTCTTCGAGGAGGCGCGCGAGCGTCTTCATCTCTTCGTCGTCGAGGCGGTGAGACAGCGGGGCGAGCTCGATTTCGGCCATCGGGAGCCTACGGTGCCGCAGGGGACCATCGCCGTCAATGCGCGACGCTGCTACAGTGGGTCGAGATGAGCGAGACGATTGCGCAGCGGTTTACGGCGGCCCGAGACAAGGCGACCGCCGCCGTGCGCAAAGGCGGCCCTGGCGCCAACGGCATCGAGGTCGCGCGACAGCTGTCCCGTGACGTCGACGTCATCGTCCAGGCCGTCGCCGCGCCCGAGCTCGCGAAGTGCCGGACGCCGGTCGCGATCCTCGCGACGGGCGGCTTCGGTCGCGGCGAGCTCGCGCCGTTCTCCGACCTCGACCTGCTGTTCCTCTGCGCCGAGCGCCCGGGCGCCGACGTGCAGACGCTCGCCGAGGCGATCTTGCACCCGCTGTGGGACGCCAAGGTCGACGCCGGCCACGCCGTGCGCTCGTTCGAGCAGGCGCTCTCGCTGCCGGCGTCCGACCTCGCGGCGGCGACGGCGCTGCTCGACGCACGTTTCCTGGTCGGCGACGCGCCGCTCGCCGAGAAGTTCCTCGCCGAGTTCCGCGCGCGCATCGCCGCGACGGCGCCGCAGGACTTCGTGGCCCGCTTGCGCGCCGAGCAGCGCTCGCGGCACAGCCGCTTCGGCGACACGATCTTCCTGCTCGAGCCCGATCTCAAGAATGGCCCGGGCGGCATGCGCGACCTGTGCGTCGGCCGCTGGGCCGCGGCGGCGCGCTTCGGCACGAGCGACCCGCGCGAGCTGCAGGGCAAGGGCGTCATGACGAGCCGCCTCGCGACGGCGTTCGTCGCCGCGACGGAGTGGCTGCTGCGCGTGCGCATCGCCATGCACGGCGCCGCGGGCCGTCGCCAAGATCACCTGCGCTTCCCGCTGCAGGAGGCGATCGCGCCCGTGATGTGCCCCGAGGCGCGCGACCTCGGCGGCGTCATCCGCCCGGCGGTGCACCCGGCCGTCGAGGCGCTCATGCACCAGTACCACGCGCACGCCAAGCTCATCCGCAACGAGACCGAGCGCCTGTTGCAGCGCGCGTCGCTGCCCGACGAGAAGCGGCGCACGACGGGGCCGATCTTCATTCGCCCGGGCGCGGGCGCCGACAAGTACTTCGTCGTGCGCGAGGGTCAGCTCGAGGCGGCGACCGACGATCTCTTCGAGAAGCACCCCGCCGAGATGATCCGCGCGTTCTCGCTCGCGATCGATCTCAACCTCACGCTGGCGCTGCGCACGCGCGAGCTCATCGCCGAGCACGCGGCCTCTCACCCCGAGGCGCTGCGCGCCGATCCCGACGCGGGCTCGCGCTTCGTCGAGCTGCTCTGCGACTCGCGCGACACGGCGAACCCGTCGCGCCTCGAGCAGATGCAGGACCTCGGCGTGCTCGCGGCGATGATGCCCGAGTGGGAGCCTTCGACGGGCCGCGTGCAGCACGACATCTATCACGTCTACACGGTCGACCAGCACGCGCTGTACGCCGTGGGCCGCCTGCACGCCATCGCGCGCGGCGATCACGCCGACCACTTCCCCGTGCCGACCGAGACGATCCAAGAGGTCAAGAACCGCACGGCGCTCACGCTCGGCACGCTGCTCCATGACGTCGGCAAGCCCTACGGCAGCCCGCACAGCGAGATCGGCGCGGGCATCGCCGTCACGATCTTGAAGCGCATGGGCCGCACCGACGACGACATCAAGCTGGTCGAGTTCCTCGTGCGGCAGCACCTCGTCATGGGGCAGATGTCGCAGCGGCGCGATCTCGAGGACCTCGGCATGATCGCCGACTTCGCGGCGCTCTGTGAGAACGAGGAGAACCTGCGCACGCTGTACCTCCTGACGTTCTGCGACCTCGCGTCGGTGGCGCCCGACGCGCTCACGAGCTGGAAGGAGACGCTGCTGCGCGAGCTCTACGCGCGCACGCTCAACTACCTGCGCCGCGGCCCCGATCTCCTGGGCGCCGAGCGCGCCGAGATCGTCAAGCGCCGCCAGACGCGCGCCGCGCGCATGCTCAACGAGGATCCCGAGGGCGAGTCGATCGCGGCGCTCTACCAGGGCTTCCCCGATCGCTACTTCGCCGAGAACACCGCCAAGCGCATCGCCGCGCACATGGAGCTCTTGCGCTCGCGGCGCGAGCGGCTGCAGGCCTCGGTCGTCGAGGTCGTGCACGAGCGCCGCCTCGGCGTCACCGAGATGGTGCTCGCGGCGCGCGACACGCCGGGCTTGCTCGCCGAGGTCGCGGGCGTGCTGTACGCCAACCGCGTCGAGGTCGTCGACGCCGCGATTTATTCGCGACGCTCGTCGGATCCCAAGAACCCGGCCGAGGCGCTCGACGTGTTCCGCGTGCGCGACACGATGGGTCGTGCCGTCACCGACGACTCGAAGTGGAAGAAGGTCCGCGCCGACATCGAGGGCGTGCTGTCGGGCAAGATGAACCTCGCCGATCTCGTCGCGACGCGACCGAAGGGCGACTCGGTCGTCGCGTGGAAGACGCCGGCCGTGCCGACCGAGCTCAAGATCGACAACGGCGTCTCGCGCGACTTCACGGTCGTCGAGGTCATCACCGAGGATCGCCCCGGCGTCCTCTACGCCATCACGCGCACGCTCGCGGCGCAGGGCCTCGACATCCACCGCTCGAAGATCGCCACCGAAGCCAACCGCGTCATCGACGTCTTCTACGTGCGCGACAAGGCGACGGGTGAGAAGGTGCTCGACGGCGAGCGCCTCGCCGACCTGCGCACGGCGCTGCTCGCGTCGCTGCCCGAACGCTGACGACCGTCAGCTGGTAGAGTCGCCCGGATGCCGAGCCCCCGCGTCGTTTCGGTCTCGATCATGTTGGCGGCGCTCGCGGCCGCGCCCGCCTTCGCCGCGCCCAGCGGCGACGACCCGCTGCTCGAGAAGGGCCAGGCGGCCTTCCGCAAAGGCGACGTCGCGGGCGCGCTCGCGGCGTTCGACGAGGCGGCGAAGGTCGACCCCAAGGACGCGCGGCCGCACTACCTGCGCGGCGTCGCGCTCGAGAAGAAGGGCGACGCCGCCGGCGCGGCCGAGGCGTACCGCCAGGCGATCGCGCGCAAGGGCGACTTCCCCGAGGCGCACAACAACCTCGGCACGCTGCTGCTCGCGAAGGGCGACGCCGCGCGCGCCGCGACGGAGCTCGAGGCGGCGGTGAAGGCGCGGCCCGACTACGGCGAGGCGCAGTACAACCTGGGCGTCGCGCGCGACGCGCTCGGCAAGCGCCCCGAGGCCGTCGCCGCCTACAAAGAGGCCGCGCGCCTGCGCCCCAACGACGCCGCGGCTCGACTCAACTTGGGCGCGGCGCTCCGGCGCGTCGGCGACGTCGCGGGCGCGCGCGCCGCGCTCACGGACGCGACGCGCCTCGCGCCCGCCGACGCCGTCGCCTGGGCCGACCTCGGCATGATCTTGTCGGACGCGAAAGAGCTCGACCCCGCGCAGGCGGCGCTCGAGAAGGCGACGAAGCTCAAGCCCGACTTCGCGCTGGCGTGGGATCGCCTGGGCCGCGTCGAGCTGCGGCGCGGACGCTTCCCCGAGGCCGTCGCCGCGGGCGCGCGCGCGCGGGAGCTCGAGCCCAAGAACGCCGGCTTCGCTGCCGACGTGTGCCGCGCCACGTTCGAGCTGCGCCAGCCCGACCGCGCCGTGGCCGCCTGCCGCGCCGCCGTCGACCTCGACCCGCAGAACCCGCTCGCGCGCTACGAGCTCACGAAGGCCTTCGTCGCGCAGGGCGACTGCAAGGCCGCGCGCGCCGAGATCGACCGGTTCAAGAAGCTGGCCGGCATCAAGCCGCAGGCCGTGGCCCAGGCCGACGGCATCGTCGCGACCTGCAAGCCGGCCGCGAAGTAAAATGCGCCTTCGGCGACCCTTTGCGACCCTTGCCGTGCGCACGGTCGTTCGGCTAATCTCCCGCGATGCTGCCGGACGGTTCTCTCGAAGAAGCTCTCACGTTCGACGACGTGCTCCTGGTTCCCGCCGAAAGTGACGTCGTTCCGAAGGACGTCGACGTCCGAACGCAGCTGACGCCCGGCATCCGCCTCACGATCCCGATCGTGTCGTCGGCGATGGACACCGTCACCGAGGCGGCGACGGCCATCTGCATGGCGCGCGAGGGCGGCCTCGGCTTCATCCACAAGAACCTCTCGATCGCCGAGCAGGTCCTCGAGATCACGAAGGTCAAGAAGGCCGAGTCGGGCGTCGTCGTCAACCCGGTCACCGTCGGCCCCGATCAGAAGCTCGCCGCCGCGCTCGAGCTCATGAAGCGCCATGAGATCTCGGGCCTCCCGGTCGTCGCCGCGGACGGGCGCCCCGTGGGCATCCTCACGAACCGCGACGTCCGCTTCGAGCGCAACCTCGAGCAGCCCGTCTCGGCCATGATGACGAAGAAGCTCATCACGATCGCCGAGGGCAACACCTCGGTCGAGGCCGCCAAGGAGCTGCTGCACAAGAACCGCATCGAGAAGCTGCTCGTCGTCGACAACGGCGGCTTCTTGAAGGGCCTCGTCACGATCAAGGACATCGAGAAGGCGCAGAAGCACCCGACGGCGGCCAAGGACGAGCTCGGCCGCCTGCGCGTCGGCGGCGCCGTCGGCACGAGCGCCGACCGCGACGAGCGCGTCGACGCGCTCCTGCGGGCTGGCTGCGACGTCATCTGCATCGACACGGCGCACGGCCACTCGCGCAACGTCATCCAGGCCGTCGCCGACGTGCGCAAGAACTACCCGAAGGCGCAGATCGTCGCCGGCAACGTCGCGACCGGCGAGGCCGCGCTCGCGCTCGCCAAGGCGGGCGCCGACGCCGTCAAGGTGGGCATCGGCCCTGGCTCGATCTGCACGACCCGCATCGTCGCCGGCGTCGGCGTGCCGCAGATCCGCGCCATCACCGACAGCGCCAAGGCGCTGCGCGGGATGAACGTCACCGTCATCGCCGACGGCGGCATCAAGCACTCGGGCGACGTCACGAAGGCGATCGCCGCGGGCGCGCATTCGGTGATGATTGGCAGCCTCTTCGCCGGCACCGACGAGGCGCCGGGCGAAATCATTTTGTACCAGGGCCGCAGCTACAAGACTTACCGAGGCATGGGCTCGATCGGCGCCATGCGCGCCGGCAGCAAGGACCGCTACTTCCAGGCCGAGGTCACGAGCGACGCGAAGTTCGTGCCCGAGGGCATCGAGGGCCGCGTGCCGTACCGCGGGTCGCTGTCGCAGTCGCTCTACCAGCTCATCGGCGGCCTCAAGTCGGGCATGGGCTACACCGGCTGCCACACGATCGACGAATTGCGCTCGAAGGCGCGCTTCCTTCGCACGACGGCCATGGGCCTGCGCGAGTCGCACGTCCACGACGTCATCATCACGAAAGAGGCTCCGAACTACCGAGTCGAGCAGTGAGCGACCGCAGCCGCGACCTCGTCCTCATCCTGGACTTCGGCTCGCAGTACACGCAGCTCATCGCGCGCCGCGTGCGCGAGCAGAAGGTCTACTCGGAGATCCACCCGTTCAACCTGCCGCTCGCGAAGATCCGCGAGATGGCGCCGCGGGGGATCATCCTGTCGGGCGGTCCGTCGTCCTGCTACGACGCGAACGCGCCGCGCGTGTCGACCGAGCTCTACGACCTCGGCATCCCGGTGCTCGGCATCTGCTACGGCGTGCAGCTGACGTCGCTGCTGCTGGGCGGGCAGGTCATCCCCGCCGACCACCGCGAATACGGCCGCGCGACGGTGAAGGTCAAGGACGCGAGCGGCCTCTTCCACGGCTTCAACGTCGGCGAAGAGATCTCGGTGTGGATGAGCCACGGCGACAGGGTCGAGTCGCTGCCGGCGGGCTTCGCCGTCACGGGCGAGAGCGGCAACAGCCCGGCGGCCGCCGTCGAGGCGCCGGCGCGCAAGTTCTGGGGCGTGCAGTTCCACCCCGAGGTCGCGCACACGCCCCGCGGCGGCGAGATCCTCTCGAACTTCATCTTCCGCATCTGCGGCTGCGAGCCCACGTGGACGATGGCCAGCTTCGTCGACGAGGCGATCGCGGCCGTCAAAGCCCAGGTCGGCGATCGCGGGCGCGCCGTGTGCGGCCTGTCGGGAGGCGTCGACTCGTCGGTCGCGGCGGCGCTCGTGCTGCGCGCCATGGGCGATCGGCTCACGTGCATCTTCGTCGACACGGGCCTGCAGCGCGCCGGCGAGGCCGCGCAGGTCGAGTCGCTGTTCCGCGACGCGTTCAAGGCCGACCTGCGCGTCGTCGACGCGAGTGAAAGATTCCTCGGCAAGCTCGCGGGCGTCGACGACCCCGAGCAGAAGCGCAAGATCATCGGCCGCGAGTTCATCGCCGTGTTCGAAGAGGAAGCCGCGAAGCTGTCGACGACGTCGGTCGGCGGCGCGGAGTTCCTGGTTCAGGGCACGCTGTACCCGGACGTCATCGAGTCGGTGTCGGCGAAGGGTCCGTCGGCGGTCATCAAGTCGCACCACAACGTGGGCGGCCTGCCCGAGCGCATGCACCTCAAGCTCATCGAGCCGCTGCGCGAGCTCTTCAAGGACGAGGTGCGCGCGCTCGGCGCCGAGTGCGGCCTGCCCAAGCACGTGCTTTGGCGCCAACCGTTCCCGGGCCCGGGCCTCGCCGTGCGCGTGCTCGGCCCCGTGACGCGCGAGGCGTGCGACGTGCTGCGCGCCGCCGACACGATCATCGAGCAGGAGATCCGCACGGCGGGCCTCTACGAATCGATCTGGCAGTCCTTCGGCGTGCTCTTGCCGGTGCGCACCGTCGGCGTCATGGGCGACGAGCGCACGTACGCCAACGTGCTCGCGCTGCGCGCCGTGCACTCGAAGGACGGCATGACCGCCGACTGGGTGCCGCTGCCGTACGATCTGCTCGCGCGCATCTCGTCGCGCGTCGTCAACGAGGTCAAAGGGATCAACCGCGTGGTGTATGACATCTCGTCGAAGCCGCCCGCGACCATCGAGTGGGAGTAGGGCGCGCGCGACGGTCGTCGCGGCGTTCTTGGCCTTTGCTGTAAAGACGAGCGCCGTCACCGCCGCGGACGCGACCCCCGTCGTGCTGCGAGAGACGCGCGCGGGCGTCGCCGTCGATTGGAGCGAGGGCACGCTCACGGCCTCGGGTGGCGCGGCGGCCGACCTGCGTATGCCGAACGCGGCCGCGGCGCGCGCCGGCTCTCTGCGGCGCGCCGAGGCGGCCGCGCGCAAGACGCTCGAGCGCGCACTGGCCGAGTTGCCGCTCGGCGGTGGACGGAAGCTCGACGCCGACGAGGTCGCGCGCGCTGGCGCGCGCGCGTGTGTGACGGCGACCGACTATCAATCGAACGGCGGCGTCCTCGTGCGCCTCACGTCGCGCTTCGGAGACTGGCGTCCCGAAGCCGCTTCGCCCGGCGCGCGGCCGGCGGCGGTGCTCGTTGTGCCGTCGATGGCGCTCGCGGCCGCGCCCGTCGTGCGCGTGGGCCGTGCCTCGAAAGGCGCCGCGGGTGACGCGGGCGTCGACACGGGCGCGGCCGTCTACCGCCTCGGGCCGGCGCCGCGCGACGTCGGGGCGGTCGCCGCCAAAGTCGATCGCGCGGGCCGCGTCGTCGTCGATGGCGCGCTCGCGGAGAAGCTCGCACACGGCACGTTGCTGATCTACGTTGAGAAGGTGACGAGATGACGCGCGCTTCGTTGTCGGCCGTGGCGCTGGTCGCCGTCGTCGCGCTCGCGTCGCCGGCGCGCGCGCAGCAGGCCGACGCGACGCCGCCCGTCGGTGTGCCCGGCCTGCGCATCGTCAACGGTCAGTCGCCCGTCGTCGGTGGCAACGCCGCGGGCGCGCGCGAGCGGGCGCTCGACGACGCCTTTCGCCAAGCGATCGATCAGGCGCTCGCCGAGTGGTTCGATCCGCCGACGCGCGCCGCGCAAGCGAAGCCCATCAAGGCGCTCGAGGGCCGCGCGCGCTCGTACGTGCGCCGCTACCGCGCGCTGGAAGAAGGCGAGGCCAACGGCGCCTACGTCGTGAAGCTCGAGGCCGAGGTCGACGAACCGGCGTTGCGCCGCGCCGCCGAGCGCTGGGGCGCGCCCTCCGGCGGCGAGGCGA
>DASZRT010000057.1:0-19308 GCA_035549075.1 Polyangia bacterium
AAGCGACGGGCGACGAGCGACGCGCCGTCGAGGAGGCGCTCGCGCGCGGCGGCGGCAAGGCCGGCCTCGGCGCGCTGCTCGCGGGGCTGGGCGCGGCCGCGGTCGAAGAAGCACGCGCGGCGACGCTCGCGGCGCGCCAGCGCATCAAAGACGCCGACGCGCGCGAACGGCGCGGCTACGCGGCCGAGGTGAAGCACTTCCTCGGGCTCGCGAAGACGAAGGCCTCGCCAGCGGCGACGGTCGCGGGCCTGCGCTTGCTCGGCTTCCTCGAGGACGAAGCCGCCGTGCCGCTGCTGCTCGAGCACGCGACGGGCGCGAAGCGGCCGGCCGAGGTGCGCGAGGAGGCGCTCATCGCGCTGCGCTTCTTGGGGCGCGACAAGAAGGCGCCCGCCACGGGGAAGCTCGCCGCGAGCGCGGCGACGAAGCTCGCGGGCGTCGCCGAGACGGCGGCGCTGCCGACGGCGCGCGCGGCGCTGTTCACGCTCGCGTGCCTGCCGCTGCCGGGCGCGCTCGCGCCGCGCCTCGCGAAGCTGGCGACGCACCCCGAGGCGGAGCGCGCGCTGCTCGCCGCCGAGTGCGTCGCGCGCATGCCGAGCCCCGACGCGGGCCGCGCGCTGGGCCAGCTCTTGCTCACGACGCGCGAGCGCGCCGTCGCCGAGGCCGCCGCGACGGCGCTCGCCGCGCGGGCCGACGCGGGCGCCGTGCTCGCGCGCGCGTTGCTCGAGACCAAGGACCCCGATCGCGTGGCGCTGCTCGCGAAGTTGCTGCGCCCGCACGGACGCGCGCTCGACGCGAAGATCGTGCGCCCGCTGCGCGAGGCCGCCGTCGCGCGCCTCGGTGCGGGCGACGCCGCGCCGACGTGGGAGCCTTTGCTGCAAGCGGCACGCGAGGCCGACGCGCCTGCCGCCGCCGAGGCGCTGCGCGCCGCGGGCGCGAAGCTGCGCAAGACCAAGCCCGAGCGCGCGCTGGCGGCGCTTCGTTTGCTGGGCCGCGCCGCCGACGCGACGCCCGAGGACGGCTACGCCTGGGCGACGCTCGAGCTCGCGGCCGGCCGCCGCGACGAGGCGCTCACGATCTTCGGCCAGCTCGCCGAGCGCGGCTTCGATCTCGCCGACGCCCTCCGCCGCGATCGCGCGCTCGACGCCGAGACCCGCTACCAGATCGGCTTCCACTTCGCCGAGCGCCGCCACCCCGTGGGCGAAGAGATCCTCGCCGCCGTCGCCCAGGCCGCGGGCCGCACCAAGGTCGGCCAAATGGCGCGCGCCAAGCTGCGCTCGAGCGGCTACGCCGACTGAGCCCGCAAGCGCGCTGACGGTTCGCGCGCGCGCACACCGAAAATCGAACGCGAGTTTCCGGCGGTCTCGTCACGCGACGGACGAATGCCGCTCGCGAGACTGCGACGGGAGAGTCGGGCCGCTGTGATTTTGCGAGCGCTATGGTGCGCGCGCACTCACCGCTCGCCCGGAGGCTCTCATGAAGATCGAACGTCGGCGTTTCCTTCAGTCCGTCAGCGCGGCCGCGGCCGCGTCGACGCTTCCGCTCAGCATCCAGCGCGCGTGGGCCATCCCCGCGCAGAACCGCCACCGCAGCCTCGAGGACGTCGAGCACATCGTCATCCTCATGCAGGAGAACCGCTCGTTCGATCACTACTTCGGAACCATGCGCGGCGTGCGCGGCTTCGAAGACCCGCGCGCCATCAGCCTGCCCTCGGGCGCGCCCGTGTGGCGGCAGCCGAACGGCACGGGCTTCGTCGCGCCCTTCCACCCCGACGCGCCGAACCTCGGCCTGCAGTTCATCGAAGACTTGCCGCACGGATGGACGGACACGCACTCGGCGTGGAACGACGGCCGCTACGACAACTGGGTGCCCGCGAAGGGCACGACGACGATGGCGTACCTCACGCGCGACGACATCCCGTACCACTTCGCGCTCGCCGACGCCTTCACGGTGTGCGACGCGTATCACTGCTCGTTCCTGGGCGCGACCGATCCGAACCGCTACCACATGTGGACGGGCTGGGTCGGCAACGACGGCCTCGGCGGCGGCCCCGTGCTCGACAACGCCGAGGCCGGCTACGACTGGTCGACGTACCCCGAGCGCCTGCAGCGCAACGGCGTGTCGTGGAAGATTTACCAAGACGTCGGCCTGGGCCTCGACGCCGACCACTTCTGGGGCTGGGACGGCGACCATCCCTACGTCGGCAACTACGGCGACAACTCGCTGCTCTACTTCCACCAGTACCAAAACGCGCCCGACGGCAGCCCGCTCGCGTTGCGCGCGCGCACGGGAACGGACGTCAAGACGAGCGGCAACCTCGTCGACCAGTTCGCCGCCGACGTGCGCGCCAACAAGCTCCCGCAGGTGTCGTGGATCGTCGCGCCCGAGTCGTACACCGAGCACCCGAACTGGCCCGCGAACTACGGCGCTTGGTATGTGTCGCAGTTCCTCGACGCGCTCACGGCGAACCCCGATCTCTGGAGCAAGACGGCGTTCTTCCTCACCTACGACGAGAACGACGGCTTCTTCGACCACATGGTGCCGCCGACGCCGCCGGGCTCCCGCGCGCGCGGTCTCTCGACCGTCGACACGACCAACGAGCTGTACGCGGGCGGCACGAAGTACAAGGCGGGCCCGTACGGCCTGGGCGTGCGCGTGCCGATGGTCGTGATCTCGCCGTGGAGCCGCGGCGGCTGGGTCAGCTCGGAGGTCTTCGACCACACGTCGCTCATCCAGTTCATCGAGCGCCGCTTCGCGCACGGCAACGCCGACCTCATCGAGAAGAACATCACGACGTGGCGCCGCGCCGTCACGGGCGACCTCACGTCGGCGTTCGACTTCGAGAACCCAAACGACGTGCTTCGCCACGGCTGGCTGTCGCTGCCGAGCACGGCGGCCTACGCGCCGCCCGATCGCGACATCCATGACGACTACGTGCCGGCGGTGCCGACCGAGCCGCCGCCCGCGAAGCAGGAACCCGGCCAGCGCCCCGCCCGCGCCGTGCCCTACGAGCTGCACGTCAAAGGCAAGGTCGACGACGCCGCCGGCACGGTCGCCGTCGCATTCTCGAACACGGGTAAGTCGGCGGCGGTCTTCCAAGTGCGCTCGACGAACGACGCGAACAGCCCGTGGACGTACACGGTGGGCGCCGGCGATCACGTCGACGAGACGTGGGCGTTCCGCGCCGACGGCGAGACCGCCTACGATCTCTCGATCTACGGCCCCAACGGCTTCCTGCGCACGTTCGCGGGCAAGCTCTCGGGCCCGGGCGCCGCGCACCCGGCGAACCTCGTCGTCGAGAGCCAGTACCACGCGGGCTTCTCGGCGATCACGCTCGTCGTGCGCAACGCGGGCGAGGCGCTCAGCATCGTGCGCGTGTCTGACGGCTACGGCGACGAGGACCTCACGCGCCCGCTGCGTCCCGGTGAGGCCTTCGAACGCACGTGGACCCTCGAGCGTTCGGCCGGTTGGTACGACCTGCTCGTCGAGGTCGAGTCCGACCACACGTTCGAGCGCCGCCTGGCCGGCCACGTCGAGGACGGTCGCGACAGCTTCAGCGACCCTGCGATCGGCGGGCGCCGCCGCAGCCGCCGTCGCTAGCTCAGCTAGCTCTGCTGGATCAAGAGCGACGCACGCCGACCGGGGTGCGTCGCTCGATCGCGGGCCGCGGCGCGCGAGCGCGGAAGCTGCGCGCCGACCCAGAGCATCCACACGAGCCCGAAAAGGCGCGCCATCGACACGAGCGGCACGGCGGCGCTCGACGCGAGCGCGACGGCGCCGAGCTCGGAGAGCAGCGTCGTCACGAGGCCGAACACGAGCAGCTTGCGGGACAGCATCCCCGGCGCGGCCCCCGCGATCGACGCGCCGCCCACGAGCAGGCCGAACGGGACGACGAAGCCCGGCCCCCCGAGCGCCTCGGCCAACGTGTGGAGCACGTGCACGACGGCCGGTGACGCCGCGCCGATCTCGGGCCGCGCGAGCGCGCCCGTGGCGATGGCCGCGAGCGCCGTCATGATCGACGCGGCCGCGCCGCCGAACAACGCGATCATGGGACCCGCGCCCATGGCGCCGAGGAAGCGCAAGCGGCTCGCGAGCGTCGCCGCGAAGATCCCGAGCGGGATCGACGACGCGAGCTGGAGCACGGCGCTCCATCGGACCGCCGCCGCGTGGCGCGTGAAGTACAGAGCCTCGGCGGCGAGCGTCGACGGCACGGGCACGCCGCGCGCGATCGAGAGCGCGCCCACGACGCTCGCGCCGAGCACGGCTATGTAAACGATCGCGAGGAACAACAGCGACGGGCCGCTGTGGACGTCAGCCGCCTCGGTCATGGCTTCGAGCGGTGGATCAGGCGGCTTCGAAGCGATCACGATTCACCACGTTTCTTGAGCCCGAACACGTGCTCCGCCGAGCGCTCGAGCGAGAGCGCGAGCGGCCGCGCCGCCATCGAAAACACCTTCGGCTCGAGATCGAGCGCGTTGCTCTTCTTGGTGACGGCCGCCGACCAACGACGGCCTCCCGATGTTTCACGCCTCATCTCCAGCCTCGTCAATGGATCGGCACGTCGGCGTCGAAGTCGATGTTCTCGCCGTCGCCCTCGGCGGGCTTCGACGGCTGCACGCGCGGCGGGATGCGCCCTTCGAGCTGGCGCAGGATCGCGTCGCTGAAGACCGACAAATCGTCGGGCCGCCGCGACGTGATCAGGTTGCCGTCTTCGACGACCGCCCGGTCGACCCAGTGCGCGCCCGCGTTGATGAGGTCGGTGCGGATCGACGGCCACGACGTGACCGTACGGTTCGAGACGACGTTGGCTTCCACGAGCAGCGAGCCCGCGTGGCACACGGCCGCGACGGGCTTGCCGCCGTCGACGAGGTCGCGCACGAAATCGACCACCTGCGCATCGACGCGCAGGTGGTCGGGTGAGTAGCCGCCCGGGATGACCAGCGCGTCGAAGTCCTCCGGCTCGACGTCGGCGATCGCCGCCTCGGTCTCGACATGCTCCTTCTTCTTCTCACCCTCGAGCCGCTTGCCGGCCTCGCGCCCCACGAGGACGACCTCGTGGCCCGCCTGCCGGATGCGGTCGTAGGGGACGCGGAGCTCCGCGTCCTCGAACATCTCGTCGACGACGAATGCGACGCGTGACATGACGCCCCCCTAGAACTCGACGCCGACGTTGCCGCCGACGCCCCACGTGTCGAGGCGACCGCCGTTGGGATCGGCGCTCAGCAAGTTGTTGAGGTAGGTCTGGCGGTACGTGAAGCGCGCGTCGACCATGAAGCCGCGGTAAGACGCCTCGAGGCCGGCGCCGAGCGGCAGCGTCATGACGTCGTCGTTGCTCGCGACGTCGGAGAACGCCGGCGTGTTCGTGACGTGGTAGTGCTGCCAACCGAGGCCGATGAAGCCGAACGGCTCGATGAGCGAGGTCCCGCTGACGAGCGGGAGGTTGAGGCGGATGTCACCCTCGACGCCGTTCGAGATGAGGTTGCTGTTGTTGTTCGTGAGTGTCTGGATGCTGCGCGCCGAGCCGACGTAGGCTGCCTCGAGGCCGACGATCTCGCGCGTGCCGGCGACGAGACGCGCGTCCCACGTGCCGCCGCCGCCCGTCATCGCGCGCACGTTCGAGCGCGTGAAGTCCTCGAAGCCGCCGCCCAAGAGCAACGCCGCGCCGGGGTGAGGCCGCCACCACATCACGCTGCCGCTCGCCGTCACCGTCTGCGGCGGTTGATCCGTCGGCGCGCTCGTCGGCGTCCCGATCGGCACGCGCTCGGGCCACCTCGACGTCGGAGGGACCGCCGTCACCGGCCTCTCCGGTTCCGGCGCGGGCGCCGTCACGGGGGGCGGCGGAACCTGCGTCGAATCGGGCGGACCGCCCGAGCTCGGGGTTTGAGCCCGAGCGATACCGCCAACTGCGAGCGTGGCGCTGACCGCCATCGTGAGCATCGAAATCCTCGTCGTTGCCGTTTTCATGGAGAGCCTCTCTGTCTTGGTTTTGTCGTTGTCGGTCGGCTACGCTTTACGGCTCGCGTGGTCGCCCGTAGACATTTCTCGCCTGCGTTGTTCCTGTGCGCCGTCGCGATCGGTGTCGCCGGGTGTGGCGACGGGACCGCGAGCACGAGCGACCTCACCGCCGCCCTCCGCTTCGACCCCTGTGCGCCGCTGACGTTGATCCTCGACGCGGACGCGACCGCCACCGAACGCGCGGGCGCGCGCGCCGCGATCGATCAATGGCACGCGGTGGCCGCCGTGCACGCGACGCTCGCCCCGAACGGCGCGGGCGCGAGCTCTGGAGCGACGTTGTCCGTGCGCTACCTCGCCGCCGCCGCGCCCGATCACGGCGTCTTCGATCCCGCGAGCGCCGCCGTGTTCGTCAACGACGACCTGGCCGCCGAGCCCGCGGCGCTCGCCGTCACGATCGCGCACGAGCTCGGACACGCGTTCGGGTTGCTTCACGTCATCGGGCGCGCGTCCGTCATGAACCCCGGCAACCTCACCATCACGCCCGACGCCGCCGACGCCGCCGCGCTCGTCGCCGCGTGGGGCGTCTGTCCGACGGACGCGCCTTAAAGACCTCTCTGTACGAGCCGCTCGTTCGCGCATGACGAACGCTCGTCTGCGCAAGCACCGTGCCGTCGAGAAGTCGCGGCCTGGGCTCGCGCGAGGTCACCGTCGACGGCACTCGGTCACGAATGCGTGACGTCATCGTCGGACGCGGGTTGTCAATTGGCCCTCGCAGTCCCAGTTTTCGCGTCCGGGAGGGCACCACGATGAAGAACCCGATCACGCACTTCGAGATTTACGCGGACGATCCTCCAGCACTCGCCGCCTTCTATTCGGCGATGTTCGATTGGAAGATCGAGCCGCAGCAAGGCATGGACGGGTACATCCTCGTCAAGACCGTCGACGTCGACGGCAAGGGCACGCCCACGCAGCCCGGCGGCATCAACGGCGGCATCGTCAAGCGACCCGACAAGACCGCGCCCCACGTCCTTCATTATGTGAGCGTCGCCTCGATCGAGGGCGCGCTCGAGCGTGCGCGCGGCCTCGGGGCCAAGGTACAGAAGCCGAAAGCCGCCGTTCCCGGCATGGGATGGTTCGCGATCCTCACCGATCCGCAAGGCGGCACCTTCGCGCTTTGGCAGACGGATCCGAACGCCGGCTGAAGCGCCGGACGTCAGACGCCATGAGCTCGCCGTCAGTGGTGATGCGCGTGACGGTGATGCTCGGCGCGGGTGATGGCGAGCGCCTTGATGGCCAGCGTCACCCAAGAGAGGAACAGCAAGACGCCGACGGCGCCTCCCGCCCCGTGGATGACGTTCCCGATCTCGAGGCCCGTGAGGGCGGCCGCGGACACGAAGAAGAACAACGCCAGGTAGGTCATGGCTTCTTCCCTCCGCAAGGAAATCTAAGCACGAACGATGCCCACGCAATTGTGGGATAGTGCGGCCACAATGCTCGGGAAAGACCAGACGCTCGCCGTGCTCGGGTGCGGCACGATGGGTGAGGCCATCGTTCGCGGCCTCCTGCACTCGAAGCGGCTCGAGGCCGCGCAGATCGTCGCCACCGACCGCCGGCCCGAGGTCGTCAAGGCGCTGCGCGACAAGCATGGCATCCGCGCCACCAGCGACAACGCCGAAGCGTGTCGCGCCGCCGACGTCGTCGTCGTGTGCGTCAAGCCACACGAGGTCGGCGCCGCCGTCTCGGCGCCCGACACGAAGAAGGCGCTCGAGGGCAAGCTGGTCATCAGCATCGCCGCGGGCGTGCGGCTGTCACAGCTCGCAGGCTGGCTGCCCGGCAGCGAGGTCATCCGCGCCATGCCCAACACGCCGTGCCTCATCGGCGAAGGCATGACCGTCATCGCGCGCGGTCCGGGCGTGAGCGACGCGCGCGCCAAGCAGGCGATCGAGATCTTCACGTGCGTGGGCCGCTGCCTCGAGACCGAGGACAAGCTCATGGACGCCGTCACGAGCCTCAACGGCAGCGGGCCGGCGTTCGCGTACATCATCCTCGAGGCGCTCGCCGACGGCGGCGTGCGCATGGGCCTGCGGCGCGACACGGCCATCCAGATCGCGGCGCAGATGTTCCAGGGCGCGGCGCGCATGGTGCTGGAGACGGGCATGCACCCCGCGGCGCTCAAGGATCAGGTGACGACGCCCGCGGGCAGCACGATCGCGGGCCTGCTCACGATGGAAGACGGGCGCATCCGCTCGGTGATCGCGCGCGCCGTCGAGGAGGCGGCCAGCGTCGCCGCCAAGCTCGGCCAGAGCTGATCTTGGTCTTCGATCCGCGCGTTCTCCTTTCGGCCGAGGGCCTCGCGAGCCTCGTGAGTCTCGCCGTCATGGAGATCGTCCTCGGCATCGACAACATCATCTTCGTCGCCATCCTCTCGCAGAAGGTCGCGCCCGCGAGCCGCAAGCGCGTGCGCCGCCTCGGCATCAGCCTCGCGCTCGTGCTGCGCGTGGGCCTCCTGCTGACGCTGTCGTGGATCATGTCGCTCACGAAGCCGCTGTTTTCGGTCGCGGGCATGGGCTTCTCGGGGCGCGACCTCGTGCTGCTGGGCGGCGGCCTCTTCTTGATGGCGAAGGCGACGCACGAGCTCTACGAGCGGCTCGACGTCGGCGGCGGCGAGAGCGAAGGCGAAGCGGCCGGCGGCGAGCCGTCGAGCTACGCCGGCTTCACGAGCACGCTCGTGCAGATCCTGCTGCTCGACATCGTCTTCTCGCTCGACTCGGTCATCACGGCCGTCGGCATGGCCCAGGCCGTCATCATCATGATCACGGCGATGGTCGTCGCCGTCGGCGTCATGCTCGTCTTCGCCGACGCCATCAGCGAGTTCATCTCGCGCCACCCCAGCATGAAGATCCTCGCGCTGGCGTTCCTGCTGCTCATCGGCGTCTTGCTCGTCGCCGACGCCTTCGGCCACCACATCAACAAGGGCTACGTCTACTTCGCCATGGCGTTCTCGCTGGGCGTCGAGCTCGTCAACATGCGCATGCGCAAGAAGGACCGCGCGCGCACCCAAAAACCAAAGGGAGAGATCCGCACATGAAGCTCGCTCTGCCGCTCGCGCTCGCTTGCACGTTGTTCGCCTCCGCCGCGCACGCCGAGGGTGACGCCGGCTTCGCGCCCGCGCCGCAGACCGGCGGCGGGTTCGGCACGACGGGGCAATGGGTTTTGAGCCTCGGTTCGATGACGGACGCGCCCTTCTTCTTTCACCACGGCGACGGCGGGTGGCAGCTGCAGCTCGCGCCCGCGGCCGACTACTTCATCATCAACAACGTCTCCGTCGGCGGCGCCGTGAAGTTCGCGCACGCGAGCGGCGGCGGCGCCAACGCCGACGGCGTCGACACCTTCGGCCTCGAGGCGCGCGCCGGCTACGCGCTGGCCATCAACGGCCAGTTCACCTTCTGGCCGCTCGTGGGCCTCGCCGTCGATCACACGTCGGTGAACCACACGTCGTCGACGAGCACGTCGCTGCCGATCTTCGCGCCGGTGTTGTTCCACGTCGTGCCGCACTTCTTCGTGGGCGCGGGCCCGTCGGTCGTGATCGGCCTGTCGAACGGCGGCAACGAGGTCGGCCTCGACTGCATCCTCGGCGGCTGGTTCTGAGCCGATGACGCGCGCGGAGCTGCTCGCGTTCCTGCGCGCGCGCCGCCACGCCGTCGTCGCGACCACGGGGCCCAACGGCGAGCCTCAAGCCGCCGTCGTCGGCATCGCCGTCAGCGACACCTTCGAGATCGTCTTCGACACCGTGGAGGCGTCGCGCAAGCTGCCCAACCTGCGCGCGCGCCCGCGCGTCGCCTTCGTCGTCGGAGGCTTCGAGGACGACGCGCAGCGCACCGTGCAGCTGGAAGGCGACGCCGACGTGCCCACGGGCGCCGAGCTGGAACGCGTGCGCGCGATCTACTTCGCGCGCTTCCCCGACGGCCCCTCGCGCCTTGGCTGGCCGGGCATCACGCACGTACGCGTGCGCCCGACCTGGCTGCGCACCAGCGACTTCCGCGGCGCCGCGCCGCTCATCGTCGAATTCGACGCCGCGGCGCTGCGCGCGCTCACGTGAATGGCTGATCGACGCGGCTTCGCCGCGGCGATCAGCGGGGCCAGGGGGGACGCAGAGGCGCCCTGCCGCGCTCTTCAGGGACGCCGAGCTGACGGCGCCGGGCGGTCCCCCCTACTAAAAGATGACCGCGCCCGTGATGCCGAGGACCTTGTAGGCCGACGGCAAGTTGTCGGACGAGCAGCTCTCCGCGAAGCCCGAGGGCTGCGAGCAGACCTCGCCGAACTTGCGCACGGTGAGGCTCAAGAGGCCGCCGACCGCCGTCGACTGCGAGACATGTCCGAACAAGCCGGCGTTGAGGCCGAAGGCGAAACCGCTGGCCGACGACTGGTCCGTCACGCCGCCCGACGAGTCGCTGATGGCGAGGCCCCAGGCACCGAGCTTCGGGCCGAAGACGAGCTCGATCGCGCCGGCTGGGATGTGCACGAGCGGGCTGAACGCGAAGTCGACGTTCGCTGCCGTCGTGTCGACGCCGGGCGCCGAGTCCTTCACGTTGAGGACGTCGATCGTGAGCTCGCCGTTGAGCGAGAGCTGCGGCGTGATCATGCCGCCGAGGATGGTGCCGATGCGGAAGCCCGTTCCAAGTCCGTTGCCCGTCGACCCCATGTAGCTGTTCGCGCCGAGGTAGATGATCGCGAGGAAGCCGGAACGGCCCGGCGGGGGCGGCGGCGCCATGTTCGGCGCCGGGTAGCCCTGCGGCGGGTAACCCGGCTGCGCGTAGCCGGCCGGGGGGTAACCCTGCGCGGGCGGATAACCCTGCGGCGGCGGGTAACCCTGCGGCGGCGGGTAACCGTCGGCCGGCGGATAGCCGGCGGGCGGGTAGCCCGGCGGCGGCGCTTGCGTCGCGTCGCCGGGCGCGGGCGCGGGCTGCTGCGGCGGCGGCGCATCTTGCGCGACGGCCGTGAACGAAACGATCGACACCAAAGACCCAACCGCGAGCGACCAACGCCAACGCTTCATCATGAACCGTCCTTGTTTGAAGGGTGATCCGCCGCACCCCTGTATCAAGGAACGCCGCTCGCGTCTAGCGGTCGCGCCCGTCGACGATGTTCACGTCGCGCGCGACAAGCGCGTGGCCAAACCCGAGCAGCGGAGCGCGACGTCGGCGTTGCGCACGGCGACGCCGAGCGCCTTGCGCGAGCCCACGAGCACGACGAGCTGCTTGCCGCGCGTGACCGCCGTGTAGAGCAAGTTCCGCTGCAGCATCACGAAGTGCTGCGTGTGCACGGGAACGATCACGGCCGGGTACTCGGAGCCTTGCGATTTGTGCACGGTCGCCGCGTAGGCGAGCGCGAGCTCGTCGAGCTCGTCGGCTTCGTAGACGACCTCGCGCTCGCCGTCGCGATCCTCGAAGCGCACGACGAGCCCCGCGCCCTCGCCGCCCGACTCGACGCGCGCGACGGCGCCGATGTCGCCGTTCCACACCTCTTTGTCGTAGTCGTTGCGGATCTGCATGACCTTGTCGCCGACACGAAACTGCCGCGCGCCGCGCTGCACGCCGGGCGCGCCCGCCGTGAGCGCCTCTTGCAAGAGCGCGTTCAAGTTGCCGGCACCGAGCTCACCTCGATGCATGGGCGCAAGCACCTGGATGTCGTGCGGCGCGAGGCCGTAGCGCCGCGGCAGCCGCGTCGTCACGAGATCGCGCACGAGCGCGGCGGCCTTCGCGGCGTCGTCCTCTTCGAGGAAAAAGAAGTCGCGCTTGTCAGCCGATGGTCCGGCGCCGGCGCCGACGGCCGCGCCCAGCTCGGGCAGCTCGCCGTCGTGGATGCGGTGGGCGTTCGTGACGATGAGGCTCGTCGCCGCTTGCCGGAAGATCTCCGTGAGCCGCACCGTCGGCACGGCGCCCGAGTCGATGACGTCGCGCAAGACGCGCCCCGGCCCCACCGACGGCAGCTGATCGACGTCGCCCACGAGCACGAGACGCGCGCGTGGCGGCAGCGACGCGAGCAGATCGGCGGCGAGGCGCACGTCGAGCATCGACGCCTCGTCGACGACCAGCAGATCGCAGTCGAGCGGGTTGGCGGCGTTGCGCCCGAACGCGCCCTCGGCGGGCCGCCACTCGAGCAGGCGGTGCAGCGTCGACGCCGGCGCGCCCGCTTGATCGGCGAGCCGCTTCGCCGCGCGCCCCGTGGGCGCCGCGAGCGCGACGCGCACGCCCTTCTTCGAAAGGATCGAGACGATCCCTCTGACGATCGTCGTCTTGCCGACGCCGGGGCCGCCGGTCACGACGGCGACCTTGCCCGACAGCGCGAGCGTGACGGCTTCGGCCTGCTGGCGCGCGAGCTGCAGGCCCGCCTGTTGCTCGTACCAGGCGAGCGCGCGCGGCACGTCGATCGCCACGGCGGCGGCGCGCGCGCTCATGAGCTTCTGCAGCCCCTGCGCGACGGCCAGCTCGGCACGGCGCAGCTCGGCGTCGTAGACGGCCGGGCTCGGATCGAGCGTCCCGTTCGTGATCGCGTCGTCGACGAAGACGTCGCCCGCGCGCACCAAGCGAACGATCGCGTCACCGGCCATCGCCTCCGTCACCTCGAGCAGCGCCGCCGCCTGCCGCACGAGCCGCTCGCGCGGCACGAACACGTCGCCGTTCGTCGCCGACTCTTGGATGACGTGGCGGACGCCCGCCTCGACGCGCACGTCTGATTCCTTGCCGATGCCGAGCGCCGCCGCGAGCTTGTCGGCCGACAGGAACCCGATGCCCCACACGTCGAAGGCGAGGCGGTACGGGTTCTCGCGCACCTTGGCGATCGCCGCCGCGCCGTAACGTTTGTAGATGCGCGCCGCGAAGGCTGGCGACACGCCGTAGCCCTGCAAGAAGACCATGACCTTGCGGACCTCGCGCTGCGCGCTCCACGCCGCGCGGATCGACTTCGCGCGCGCCGGGCCGATGCCCGGCACCTCGCTGATGCGCCCGGGATCGCGGTCGAGGATCTCCAGCGTCTCGATGCCGAAGCGCTCGACGATGCGCGCCGCGAACTCGGGCCCGATGCCCTTGATGAGCCCCGAGCCTAGGTAGCGGCGGATGCCGTCGAGCGTCTGGGGCGCGATCTCCGTGTAGCGCGCGACGCGGAACTGCTCGCCGAAGCGCGCCGTCGTCTCGTAGCGCCCCTGCACGCGCAGCGCCGCCCCCGCCGGCACGCCCAGCAGCGTGCCGACGATCGTCACTGGCTGCTCGCCGACGCGCGCCTTGGCGAGCTTGAAGCGCGCGACGGTGAACGTGCCCTCGCCGCCCGAGAACACGAGCCGCTCGACGGTGCCCTCGAGCGTCTCCTCGGGGCCTTTGCCATCGGCTTGGCTCGCGGCGCGCTCGAACAGATCCACCGCCCGATGTGAGCACGCCGCCGCGCGCTCATCAACCGCGGCGCGTGATAACGTCGCGCGCGATGTCGCCTTCGCTCCCGAGCGCCGGCGCGGGCGGCCCCGCCCGCGTCGAGGTGCAGAACGCGTCGGACGGCGGCTTCTTCTTCTGGCTGTTCAAGTTCTACGCGTTCGCGGCGCTGGGCCTCGTCGCGCTCGCGCTGCTCGGGCTCGTCGCGACGTACGTCTACTTCGCGTCGACGCTGCCGGCGCTGCCCGACCTCGCGACGTACCACCAGACGGCGGCGGCGACGACGACGATCCGCGCCTGGGACGGCACGCCGCTCGGTGAGCTCGCCAACGAGCGGCGCGAGATCTTGCCGTTCGAAAAAGTTCCCCCGCCGCTGGTCAACGCGTTCCTCGCCGCCGAGGACCGGCGCTTCTACGAGCACGGCGGCCTCGACCTGCGCGGCATCGCGCGCGCCCTCGGCGCGAACCTGCGCGCGGGCGAGGTCGCGCAGGGTGGCTCGACGATCACGCAGCAGGTCGCGAAGTCCTTCCTCGGCCCCGAGCGCACGCTGCAACGGAAGATTCGCGAGGCGATCCTCGCGCGGCGCATCGAGGGCAAGTATTCGAAGCGCGACATCCTGGCGTTGTATCTCAACCAAATTTTTCTCGGGCACGGCGCCTACGGCGTGGCCGCGGCGGCGCGGCGCTACTTCGACAAGGCGATCGACGAGCTCGACCTCGGCGAGATGGCGACGATCGCGGGACTCGCGCGCGCGCCCTCGCGCTTCTCGCCGCTCACCAGCATCGACCGCGCGCGCGCGCGCCGCGACCAAGTGCTGTCGGCGATGGTGGCCGCCGGCTACCTGCAAGATGACGAGGCGAACAAGTGGCGCGCGCGCCCCGTGACCGTGCGGCAGCGCCCCGATTTCTTCCACACGACGTCGCCGTACTTCACCGAGCAGGTGCGCCGCGACGTCGCCAAGCGCTACGGCGACAAGAAGCTGCTCGAGGGCGGCCTGCAGATCGAGACCACGCTCGTGCCGTGGATCGACGTCGCCGCGCAGGAGAACGTCGACTTCTCGACGCGGAAGCTCGACAAGCGCCAGGGCTGGCGCGGGCCCGTCGCGCACCTCGCGGGCGCGGCGGCCGCCGAGTTTCGCCGCCGCGTCGCCACGCGCTACGGCGCCGAGCCGCCCGCCGAGGGCCGCCTCTACCTCGGCCTCGTCGAGGGCGTCGCCGCCGACGGCGGCGCGAAGGTGCGCGTCGGCGAGAACACCTACCCGATTCCCGCGACGAGCTACTTGTGGGCGTCGCCGTACAGCACCAAGGACACGACCAACGGCCGCGTGCTCGAAACGACGGCCGGCGTGCTGCGCGCGGGCGACGTCGTGTGGGTCGCGAACGCGCACCGCTCGAAGGTGCGCCGCTTCTCCGACTGGACCTACGACGCCAAGAGCGAGGTGCAGTGGCTGCCCGGGTACGACGAAAAGACGATGAAGTATCCGCCGAAGAAGGCGCCCGTCGCGCTGTCCCTCGAGCAGACCCCGCGCGTGCAGGGGACGATCTTCAGCTACGACCATGGCTCGGGTTACGTCGTCGCCGAGGTCGGCGGCGACGACTACGACCGCAGCGAGTTCAACCGCGTGACGCAGGCGTGCCGCCAGCCCGGCTCGACGTACAAGCCGATCTACTACTCGCTCGCGCTCGACAAGGGTTACGGCTTCGCGTCGCTGCTCAACGACGTGCCGCGCGCCGAGGTCGATCCCGTCACGGGCGAGGTCTGGACGCCCACGAACCTCAACAACACCGTCGAGTACCAGGTGACGCTCGAGTACGCGCTCATCTGGTCGAAGAACGTGCCGTCGGTGCAGCTCTTCAAGCTCGTCGGCGGCAAGGAGGTCGAGTCGTGGGCGCGGCGCCTCGGCTTCTCGACGACGATCATCCCCGATCAGGCGCTCGCGCTCGGCGCGTCGTGCACGCGCACAGACGAGCTCACGCGCGCGTTCAGCGCGTTCGCGCGCAACGGCGTGCTGGTCGATCCCGTCTACATCCGCCGCGTGCGCGATCGCGACGGCACCGTCGTCGAGGACCACTCGTCGATCGGCGACCCCGAGGGCGCGCCGTCAGAACGTTTGGATCGTTTGATCGCGATCGCCGACGTGAAGCCCACGCCCGCGATCTCGCCGCGCACGGCCTGGCTCACGTCGACGCTCCTGCGCCACGTCGTCACCAAAGGCCACGCCCCCGCGATCCGCACCGCCGGCCTGCTCGCCGCCGGCAAGACCGGCACGTCGAGCGCGACCATGGACACCTGGTTCGTCGGCTACACCTCACGCTGGATGACGACCACGTGGATCGGCGACGACCTGCGCGAGCGCTCGCTGGGTTTGAAGGACGCCGCCTTCATGCTGACGGTGCCGATGTTCGCGCGCTACATGACCGAGGTCGCCGCGAACCTCCCCCTGCAAGACGTCCCTTGGGAGCGCCCCCCCGGCGTCAAAAAGGACGACACCGGCGGCACGCTCCGCACGACCATGGAAGAGGTCGAAGCCGAGACCGCCGAGCTCGCCGCGCAACAAAAAGTCGGCAAGGCCGCGCCGCGACCGACGCCGAAGAAGCCATGATGCGACGGCGGTCGAAGCCTCCCGTGCAGGAGACCGCCATTTTCATCTTCGCGCTGTGCGCCGCCTCGAACGGCTGTGGAGGTAAGAGCCCTCTGCAGTCGAGCGACGCCCATTCCGACGCAACCGCCGATCCCGACGCGGACGCGCCTCGCCTCGTCTGTTCCGAGCGAGCGCCCCCGAACGGCGGGGCGTGCCCGGAGGAAGGGCTCATGTGCGAGTACGGCGACGACGTTCGCGGATATGTCTGCCACACGCACGTCATATGCACGTCGAACGGATGGCTCGTCATGACCCCGGATCCGGATCGTTGCCCGCCGCTGCACAACGTCGGCGCGTGTCCGTCAGATTTGGGCGTGTGCGTTCAGGACAGCACGTGCACCACGAGCGATCAGCTGGGTTGTCGCTGCACGAACTGCGCCCCGACTCAACCCGTCTGCGGCCCCGCCCCCCGCTGGTATTGCCCCTCGCCGCCGCCTGGAGAGCCGTCTTGCCCAGCGGCGCCCCCGAACCTCGGCCGGCCTTGCAGCCCCGAGGGCGTCGTGTGCGGGTACATCCAGGAGTGCGGCTCGCCCACGAAAGCGTGCTCCAAAGGCATTTGGATCCCGGGGCCGATTCTGGGCTGTCCCTCTTAGAAGGGCCGCTGCTAAGGCGGAGCGCCGTCGGGATCCGTTTGGACGATGGGCTGGCCTTGGCACGTGCCGTTCACGCAGCAGGCGAAACGATCGCGGGACAGCATGGACGCCTTGGCCGTCGCAGCCGGCGCGGTAGGCGTCGGCGCGCCCGCGCTGCCGCCGAACAGCGACGGCGAGTTGGCAACCCGAGAGGATCGCGACGAACGCGAGCGCGAAGCTAGGTCGTCGCGTAGGCGCGCGCGACCGCTTCGAGCGCCGCGCCTCTTTGCAGGTTCACGCCGGCGTCGGCGAGGATCGTTTCGAGGGCGGACAGCACGAGGGTGACGTTGCGGCGGGTGCTGGACGCGCCCATGAGGCCGATGCGCCAGGCTTTGCCTTTGAAGGGGCCGAGGCCGCCGCCGATCTCGATGCCGAAGTCGTTGAGCAACCGCGCGCGGACCTTGGCGTCGTCGACGCCGTCGGGGACGTGGATGGCGTTCAGCGGGGCGAGGCTGCGCTCGGGGATGTATTTGAGGCCCATCGCTTCGGCGCCGGCGCGCAGCGCGAGGTGATTCTTGCGGTGGCGGGCGATGCGGGCGTCGAGGCCCTCTTCGAGCACGGCGCGCAGCGCCTCGCGCAGGGCGTACGTCATGTTGACGGGCGCGGTGTGGTGGTAGGCGCGGTCGGCGCTCCAGTAGTTGCGGATGAGCGACATGTCGAGGTACCAGCTGCGCACCTTCGTCTTGCGGCGATCCATCGCGTCGAGCGCGGCCTGGCTGAACGTCACGGGCGCGAGGCCCGGCGGGCACGACAGGCACTTTTGCGTGCCGCTGTAGCAGGCGTCGATCTTCCAGTCGTCGACGCGCAGCTCGTGGCCGCCCAACGACGTGACGGCGTCGACGAGCAGCAGCGCGCCCGCGTCGTGCGCGAGCTTCGAGATCTCTTCGAGCGGCTGGTGCGCGCCCGTCGACGTCTCGGCGTTGACGAGGCCGACGACCTTCGTGCGCGGGTGCGCCTTCAGCGCCGCGGCGACGGCCTCGGGCGCGAACGTCTGGCCCCAGGCGACCTCGATCTTGTGGACGGTCGCGCCGTGACGCTCGGCCATGTCGACGAGGCGCGCGCCGAACGCGCCCGCGACGCAGACGAGCAGCTCGTCGCCCGGCTCGACGAGGTTGGCGACGCACGCCTCCATGCCGGCGCTGCCCGTGCCCGAGACGGCGAGCGTGAGGCGGTTCTGCGTGTGAAACACCTGCTGCAGCAGCGCGCGCGTCTCGTCCATGATGCGCAGGTACTCGGGGTCGAGGTGCCCGAGCGTCGGCTGCGCGAGCGCCTGCAACACGCGCGGCGGCACCTCGCTGGGCCCGGGTCCGAGGAGGATGCGCGAGGGGATCTCCGACGAGACAGGCGTCATGCCCCGAGCATCGGCCTCCGATCCCGCGGGATCAACCGGGCGTTCGTGACATTTCGGCGTCAGATGTTCCCGAAGAACGCGACGAGCGACAGCGTGCCGATGATGATGAGCCAGTCTTCGATGCGCTTGGTGTCCATGGCCAGGGGAACACCGGGCTCACGGGGAAGTGTCACCGGGGCAGCGAGCTCGCGACCAGCTGCAGGATCCGCGTCGCCTCGTCGGTCGTCGCCGTCACGCGTATCTTCACGGTGGCGCCCTCGCGCGTCGCCGTGATGCGGGCGACGATGGGCGCGAGGCCGCCCAGGACGACGTAGGGGTTCGTGCGCAGCTTGCGCTGGAGCGTCGGCCAGGTCTCCTCGAGCCGGCGCGCCGCGGCCTCGTCGGCGAAGTCGGCCTTGATCTCCACGTAGGTCTCCGCGCCAGGCTCGTCGCCCACGCCCAGCACGGCCGTGACGACGTTGGGCAGGTCGAGCGTCGCGCCCATGACGGTGAGCGGGCCGCCGTGCGCGACGGATAGAATGTCGACGGCCGTGACCATGGCGATGCCCGTCTCGGGCATGAGGCCGTCTTCGGCGTCGATGCGCGCCAGCAGCGCGCCCCACGACGGCTCGACGACGCCGGCATCAGGCGCTCCCCCGTCGACGACGCCGCCGTCGGCCGCGGCCACCGCGCGCGGCGTCGCGAGCAGCAGCAATCGGTACGTCGGCGGCGTGACGACGACGAGGCCGGGCGACGGCAACACGATGATGCGCGCGTCGCGCGTCGTCGGCGCGCCCAGCGCGGCGGCCGTCGTCTTGCGCTCGCCCCACGGACGGCGGTGCTCGCTGCGCCAGGCGATCGCGCGGCCCGTCGCGCGCGCGCCGCGATCGATCGCCGCGCGCATCGCCGCGTCTCCCAGATGGTGGCGCGCCGCGAGGAACGTCACCGTGTAGTCGAGCGGGTTGGGCGTCGACACGAGGAGCGCGTCGAACGTGTCGTAGAGATCGAGGCCCGTGCCGTCGAGCAGGTCGCGGCGATCGGGCATGCGCATGAGCAGCGTGTCGACGGGCTCGCGAAACGGCGTGTCGCGCAGGCGATCGACGCGCAGGAGCATCGTGAAGCGCGAGCCCGACGGGCCGAGCTGCTTCAAATCGGTCACGCGCGCCGTGCCCTCGGCGTGCGAGTCGGCGCGCGCCTCGGCGCCCGCGCGCGGCTTGCGCTCCTCTCGCTTCGTGGCGAGCGCGCCTTGCTTCGCGGCCGAGGCGGGCGCCGGCGCGATCGCGGGCGGCGCCGCCGGCTTCGCGCCCGCGCCCGCGGGGCCGAGCGGCAGAT
>DASZRT010000058.1:0-5505 GCA_035549075.1 Polyangia bacterium
GTCGAAGCGGGCGAGGGCCGCGAGCGCCGCCGTCGACGCGCCGTCGTGTCGCGCGGCCACCTCGACGAGATCGGGCACGGCGCGCGGATCGCCCAGCGCGCCGAGCGCGTCGGCGGCGCGCGCCACGCTCGTCGCCGAACCGACCGCGAGCTCGTGGGTCAAAGTCGCGAAGGCCCGCGGCCCCGCGAGCGCGAACGCGACACGGACATCGTCGCCGCCCGTGGGTTCGCGCGCGGCGGCCGCGAGCGCCGCGAGCGCTTCGGGCGTCGCAATCTCTCCGAGCGCCGCGAGGGCGCGACGCGCGAGCTCGTCGCGTGGGCGACGCGCCGCGAGCCGCACGAGCGTCGGAACGGCCGACGTCGCGCCGAGCCTGCCCAGCGCCGTCGCGGCGCCCGGGCGCGCCTCGAAGGCCTCGTCGGCGAGCAGCCGCAGCAGCGCGGGCACGGCGCGCGCGTCGCCGAGGTCCCCCAGCGCCTCGACGGCCGCGTTGCGCACGGCGCGATCGCCATCCGTGGTTCGCGCGACGAGCGCGAGCCCGGCCTTCGCGTCGCGCGTCGCCGCGAGCGCGCGCACGGCGCGCAGACGCACGCCGGGCTCGTCGTCGTCGAGCGCGCGAAGCAGCGAGGTCGGCGCACCGGACGTCGAGGCCGGATGCGCCGCGAGGACGTCGATCGCGAGGACGCGCGTCGGTCCGTCTCCGTCGAGCAAAGCGCGCTCGACCGCGCGTCGCGCCTCGGGCGTCAGCGCCGTCGCCTCGCGCAGCGCCGAGAGGCCGAGGTTGCGATCGCGGGGCACGGTCGCCGAAACCCAACCTGCGGCCGTGGCGACACCCGCCGACACCTCGTGCCGAACGAGCCACCGCGCCACGAGCAGCCGCACGCCCGGGTCGGCGTCCCGCAAGAGTGGCACGAGCGCCGTCTTCGCGCGTTCGGGCGCCTCCCGCGCGAGCGCGAGCGCGGCCGTCGCGCGGTCGGGGGCGGCGCCCGTCGTGAGCGCGGCCGCATCTTCGGCGGGGCCCGTGGGCCACGCGCCGGCGGTTCCCGCCCACACCGCGAGCAGCGCGATCGCCACCGCCATCTCGCGCAGTATACTGAGGCCCATGACCCGAGAGATCATCGTCAGCATCCTCCAAGCCGAAGGCGCCGAGACCAAAGCCGGCGCGCTCGTCCTGCGCGAGGACCGCGAAGCCTCGTGCTTCGTCTCCGCCCCCGGCGAGCTGCTCGCCGTCGCCCGCATCGTCCGCGTCGAGCTCAAGGACACCTACCTCGCGCTCCAGACCGCCAAGGACGAGCGCTTCGCCTTCGCCTACGCCGACGTCCTCGGCTTCAAATTCGCCGCCCCAGTGGCCAACAAAGAACGCAGCGCCGGCTTCGGGCGGTAGGGCGCGCCCGGCGCCCCTCGGCTATCTCATCGACATCGACCAAGACGCGATCGTCTTGGCGCCGTTGAACTTGGGGAAGTTGAAGGCCTGCATGCGGCCGAGCACGCAGCTCGGCAGCGCGCCGGCGCGCTGGCCGTTCGCGCGGACGGCCGACACCTTGCCCGTGCCCTTCACGACGAACTCGAGGTCGATGTTCGACAGGCCGGGGTCGTGCTTCTTCTCGGCCATGATGCAGGGGATGAGGCTGCGGTAGTTGCCCATCATGACGCGCTGGATGGCGCCGTCGTCGAGCGTCTCGGTGCCGCCGCCCTTGGTGACGTCGCCGAGGTTCATGTCGTTGTTGAAGTCCGCGTCGCCGCCGCCGCCGTGGTGCGCGCCGCGCTTCACGGCGTGGGCCGACTGGATCTCGATCTTGGCCTCTTTGATGAAGGCGTCGACCTCGGCCTCTTCTTCGCGCGTCGCCAGCGTGCCCTGGTCGGCCGCTTGGCGCGTCGCCAGGTAGAGCGCCATGCCGCCGCCCACGAGGGCCACGGCGACGCCGACGATGAGCATCGTCGCCATCGACTTCTTCTTCTCGGTCTTGACGTGCGAGTGCTCGGCCTGCGCGCGCCGCTGCTGCTCGAGCTTGCGCTCCGAGACCTTCGTGAACTCCTTGAGCGCCGGGAAGTCCTTCACGCGCTTGCGCGCGCCCGTGTCGCCGTCGACGATCATGTGGTCGCCGAGGATCTCGCCGCGCTCGATCTGCGCGCGGATCTGCGCGAGCGAGAAGGGGCCGAAGTCGAGCTTGTCCTTCTGGATGAGCCAGCGCTCTTGGCTGTCGTCGGCGGCGCCACCGGCGGCGGCTGCGACGTCGAACGACTTGCCGAGCGTGATGCGTCCGTCGGGCGTGGCCGTGGGCGCCGCGACCGCCGCGGCCACGGCCGCCGTCGAAACGACCGGCGTCGCCGTGCGCGCCGCCGGCGTCGCCGTGCGCGCGGCCGCGGGCGTGCCGTCGACGCCGCCGAGCGAGAGCAGCGCCTGCCGCAGCTCGGCCGCGTTGGCGAAGCGGCCCTCGGGCGCGCGGCTCGTCGCACGCCGAATCAAGTCGTCGACGGCGGGGGGCGCGTCGGTCGCGACCTCGGTCGCGGGGCGCAGCGGCGCCGACGGCGGGCGCCCCGTGAGCACCTCGTAGAGCAGCACGCCCAGCGCGTAGACGTCGCCCGCGTACGAAGGCGCGCCGCCGGCGGCGATCTCGGGCGCGAGGTAAATCGTCTCGGGCGTGCCCGCGGGCGCGCCGCGCCGGCCCAGCGCGGGCAGCGTGCGCGCGAGGCCGAGGTCGGCGACCTTCACGCGGCCCGCCTTGTTGACCCAGATGCTGGCCGGGTTCAGGCCGCCGTGGGGCATGAACGTCGCCGCCTTCTCCAGCGCGTTCGTGACGTGCGTGATGAGGTTGCACGCGCCGCGGAACGAGACGCCGCGGCCCTCGCTGCGCTTGCCGTCGATGAACTCGCGCAGCGTCTGCCCGTCGAGCAGCTCGGTCGCGATGAAGTAGAAGTCCGCCTCGCGGCCGACCATCACCATGTCGACGAGGTTCTTGTGGACGACCGCGCTCGCCTTCTCGACGTCGGCCTCGAGCTGCGCGGCGTGCCCGCCCACGAGACGGATCGGCAGCACGCGCACGGCGGCCGGCGCGTTCTGGCCGAGGTCCGTCGCGCGGTAGGTGAGGCTGACCGCGTCTTGGAACAGCGGGCCCTCGATGCGAAACCGGGCGCCGACCGTCGACCCGGCGGCCAGCTGGCTCGGCGGCGGCGATGCCGCCACTGATTCACGTGCGGGGGGCATGTGGGCCGCCTACTGTATCAAAATTCGCCCCCTGGTCCCAGCGGTTCACGCGCGCGGCGTCTGGGCCAGTTGTTACTTGTTTTCCAGCACTTGCGGCAGCTTCTGCGCTTGCCCGATCCAGTCGGCCACCTGCGGCTCGGTCGGCATCTTCTCGGTGATCTTCTTCGTTCCGTTCGCCGTCGTCGCCGCGGCGAGCAGCTTGCCCGGCTCGGCCTTGGCCAGCTCGGCCGTCGTCTTGACGCCCGCGGCCTCGAGCAGCAGCACCATCTCCGAGCCCACGCCCTTGAGGCGCAGCAGATCGCAGCGGCGCGCGAGGTCGAGCAGCTCGGCGGGCTTGAGGCCCGAGGCTTTGGCGAGCGCCTTGCGGTCCTTCGTCTTGGCCGCCTTGTCGAGCAGCTGCTCGGTCGTCTCGACGCCCGCCTTGTGGAGCTTCTCGACGTCGGGCGCCGTCACGAGGCGCGGCACGTCGGCGACGGCGTAGTGGCTGGCGCGCGCGACGCCGCCGGCCGACGTCAACAACACCGCGAACGCGAACGCCGAGATCGATTTGCGCATGGGGGCCTCCTAGAACGCTTTGAAGCGACGGACCAGCTCGCGCAGACGACGTGAGCCGCCGCCTTCGCGATAGAGGAAACGAACGCCCGTCTGGTTCGGGCCCGCGTGGTAGACCACGCGGCCCGAGAGATCGAACGGCGCCTCGCTGCCGGGCGGGACGATCTCGAGCACGATGTCCGTGCCGATGGGCGGCTGCACGGCGCCGTAGATGAGGCCGCCGCTCACGCTGATCTCGCGCAGCTCGGCCTGCGTGAAGTCGAGCGCCGACGTCAGGCGGATCTTGCACGGGATGCCGATGGGGATGCGCGTGTGCTTGCGCTTGCGCGTCGTCGGCCGCTCGCCTCGCAGCGTCTGCACGACGAAGTCACGCTTCGCCGCTTCTTCGGCCTCGAACGCGACGGTCGCGCCCGCGCGGATGCGCATGCGCGGCAGCGCGGGCCTCCACGCCGTGACGTTGCCGCGGATGAGCACCTTGTTGGGTAGGCCATCGCACGCCATTTCGACGACGACGGCCGTGCCGGGGTGGAGCTCCGTGGTCGTCGGACAGAACACACCGCCCGTCGGGATGTCGGGGAGGTACAGCTCCTCGAATTCCTCCAGGTTGCGGCAGCGGACGCGCAGGATGTTCACGGACGTGGCTCCAAGGAGGGGGGCTCCGCTCCGCAGAATAACCGAGTTGCGCCCCGCACGTCACAATAGCGTGCGGATCGGCGGTGTAATAGGTTCCAAGCCCCTGCATGTCCATTCGCGTTCACATCGGCGGCAAGGTGTGTTTGCCGGAACAGGCCAAGATCTCGGTGTTCGATCGGGGCTTCCTCTACGGCGACAGCGTGTACGAGACGATCGGCACGGCGCACGGCCGGCTTTTCGCCGCGCGTGACCACCTGGACAGGCTCGAGCGGTCGGCGGCGCGCATCGGGCTGCGCGTCCCGCCACGCGCCGACATCGAGCGCGCGATCGCCGAGACGATCGCGGCGGCGGGCAACGCCGAGTCGCGCGTGCGCGTCGTGCTCACGCGCGGCGTGGGCCAGCTCGATCTCGATCCCGCGGCGGTCGACGACACGCAGCTCGTCGTCTACGTCTACCCGCTGGGCGCGCCGTCACGTGAGATGTACGAGAAGGGCGTCGCCGTCGCGATCGTCTCGATCACGCGCAACAGCCCGAGCGCGATCGATCCGGCCGTGAAGTCGGGCAACTACCTCAACAACGTGCTCGCGCTCGGCGAGGCGCGCCGCCGGCTCGGCGCCTACGAGGCGATCTTGTGCGGCGCCGACGGCACCGTCGCCGAAGGCGCGACGAGCAACGTGTTCGCGGTCTTCGCCGGGCAAGTGCGCACGCCGCCGCTCGACGTCGGCATCCTCGACGGCATCACGCGCACGAAGGTGCTCGAGCTCGCGCGCGAGGGCGGGGTGCCGCTCGCCGAGCTGCGCATCTCGCCCGCCGAGCTCCGCGCCGCCGATGAGGTCTTCATCACGAGCGCGACGCGCGGTGTGCTCCCCGTGACCCGCGTCGACGGCGCGCCCGTGGGAGACGGAACGCCCGGGCCGGTCACGAAGAAGCTGATCGCGCTTTACGAAGCGCTCGCGCTGCGCGGCGTGCCTTAACGCCAATGCCGATCAGTTAGTCGCA
Source organism: Polyangia bacterium (assembly GCA_035549075.1). Classification (GTDB taxonomy): domain Bacteria; phylum Myxococcota_A; class Polyangia; order Fen-1088; family Fen-1088; genus DASZFV01. The sequence goes on from DASZRT010000058.1 coordinate 5,387, forward strand.
AGGGATCTCGGCGACTCAGGAAATCCTGTGGAGTAAACGAGTTCTTGCGGTGGTGATCGGGGAGATCATCATGCGCCGGTGAGACTCGAGAGTGCGCTGGAGGCCGTCGCCGAGTACGG
>DASZRT010000059.1:0-10663 GCA_035549075.1 Polyangia bacterium
CCGTACTCGGCGACGGCCTCCAGCGCACTCTCGAGTCTCACCGGCGCATGATGATCTCCCCGATCACCACCGCAAGAACTCGTTTACTCCACAGGATTTCCTGAGTCGCCGAGATCCCTTGCGACTAACTGATCGGCATTGAGGCTAAGGCTTGAACAGGATCGAGCCCTCACAGGTGGCCGGCAGGTTGAGCGTGTCGTTGGCGAGAAGAACGGAGCAGGGCGAGGTCTGCACCTCGCTCATGCACGAGTCGTAGCCGTCGCTTACAGCGTCGGCCTCCGCGCACGGGAGGGATGTCTTGGCCTCCGCGACGCACTCGGCCTGTGTCGTGCCGTCGTTCGCGCAACTGATCGCCCTCGCGCACACGCGGTCGACGAGCGCGTCGCACTTCTCTGGGGCGTCGGTCCCCGAGGACCCGCCGCAAGAGACCAACAACCCGAACAACAACACGCCACCGATGCGTTTCATCACGGCGCGCACTGTATCGGCCCGACGTGGCGAGTGCGACCGCGCACGTGTTTACGGCCGAGGTGATTGAACGAAACCCCCGCCTCGGGCGACATGGGGGCATGCGGAAGAATGTGGTTTGGCTGTTGGGCTGCGGTGTTCTGCTCGTGGCGGGATCGGCGCGCGCCGGCGGTGAGCGGCCGCTGGTCGTCGCCGTCGAGGTCGATCCCGGCGGAGCCGCCGACGCGGCTCAGGTGCGCCGTGCGATTGGCGACGAGCTTCATCGGCCCGTTCTCGCGCCGGCCGAGGCCGCGGCGGACGAGGCGATGAGCCCCGACACTTCCGACTTGCTGCTCGTCGCCGTTGACCGCGGTCGCATCGCGCTGTCCTTTCGTCGTCAATCGGACGCGGTCATCGCCCGCAAGGTCCCGGCGCCCGGCGATCGAAGCGCGCGGCTACGCGCGATCGCGTGGCTCGCGGGGAACCTGACGCGTGATCAGGTGACGCCGTTCCTTTCGGCGACAGCGGACACGGGCGCGTTTGCGACGACCGAGCCCGCGACGTCGCCGCCGGTTGCCGCGACGCCGGCGCCTTCGCAGCCGCCGGCGTCGTCGGCGCCCGCACCAACTTCGCCAGCGCGGTTCGACCCCGCCGAGACGTCCGTCGTGAGCTCGCCGACGGCGTCGACGAGCGGCGAAGGTCTGTGGGCGTTCGCCGCCGTGGTTGGGCCGGCCACGCGGGGACGCGGCGGCTCGCCCGATCTCCTCCTCTTGACCCAGATAGAGCTGGTCAAGCGCCGACGCGACGGTTGGTTTTGGGGCTTCGGAATCGACTTCGAGTCTTCGATCGTCAGGGATCCGGCCAGCTTTTGGAGACTACCCAGCACGACCATCGTGCCCGCCGCGCTGGCGCTCGGCGGAACCGAGTGGCGGTGGGAGCGGACGCGCGTCGAGCTGTCCCTCGGACTCGGCTTGTCGAAGGGGCCCGTCTACTCGACGACGATCCAGACGTCGTCGACGGGTGGCTCGGAGACGAACCAGACCATCAGCGAGACGATCAATGACGGATGGCAGCCTTACGCGCGTACCGCCGTCACGGTGTCGCGGGCGCTGTCCACACGTTGGGAGATCCTTGCGCGGCTCGATGCCCAGGAAACGTTCGGGGGGGCTGCGGATCCCACGGCGGCGGCGATGTTCGGCTTGAGGCGCAATCTGCCGTGAGCGCCGTCGTCCGCAGCCTTCGCCGTTTCGCGGGAACGATGGTCGTCGCCGACGACACGGCGCTGGTCGCGGCGCTGCGTGGGGGAGAGGTCGACGGTCTCGGCGCCGCGTTCGATCGCTGGCACCAGCGGGTCCGCGTCTTGGCGCAGCGCCTGCTCGGTGACGAAGCCGCCGCCGAAGACGTCGTTCAAGAGGCGTTCGAGGCGCTGCCGCGGGCCGTGCGGACCTACCGAGGCGACGTTTCACTCGAGGCGTTCGTGTTGTCGATCGCCGTCAAACGCGCGCGTCGCCACCGGCGCGCGGCCGCTCGCCGGCGCAAGGCACTCGACGAGCTGGGACGCCGCCGCCATGCCATGGCCCCGACTGCCGGCGATCCGGAGACCGACACCTATCGAGCCGAGCTCGCGCGGCGGCTCGAGCGCGCGTTGGGCCGTTTGCCGCACGACCAGCGCGTGGCGTTCGTTCTTTGCGAAGTCGAGGGCATGACGGCCATCGAGGCGGCCATCGTCGCCGACGCTAAAGAGGCGACGATGCGCACCCGTCTGTTCCACGCGCGCCGCAAGCTGCGAATCGCGCTCACGGCGGAGCACGACGAATGATGCGAACGCCAGGGCCTTGGACGGAGCACGTCGACGCGTACCGAAACGAGACCGATCGTGTGGCCGATGGCCGCGCGACGTGGGCGCGCGTGCGCGCCGGCGTCGCCGGTCGCCGAAGTCGGCGGCGCGTATTCACACGAGCGTCGTTGGGAGTCTTGGGCGTGCTCCTCGTGGCGACGTCGGCTGCGGGGGCGTGGACGGCGCTCGCGCGCTGGCGCGCGAAGCCATCGGCGACGAAGACGCTCGTCGTCGGGGAGGCATCTTCGACGACGTCGAGCGCGCCTCGCTCCGCCGTCGCGGTCGTAAATGAGCCTTCGACGAACACCGCTGGTCCGGCGAGGGCTCCCGATGGACCGAACGAGGAAGATCGTCTCTACGGAGCGGCCCACGCGGCGCATTTCTTCGGCCGAGATCCGGCCAAGGCGCTCGCCGCATGGAACGCGTACCTCCGCCGCTACCCGCGCGGGACCCTCGCACCGGAGGCGCGCTACAACAGGGCGCTGGCGCTGCTGCGGCTCGGCCGCACGGCCGACGCCGTGAACGCGCTTCGGTCGTTCGTCGACGGGCCGTCGGGCTATCGCCGCGCCGAAGCCCAGGCGCTCATCGAGGCGCTGACGAAGCCGTAGGACCGAATCAGCTGATCATGACGGCGGCGTAGCCGACGACGCGGGCTCGGTCGCCGCTGGCGTCGGCGCTGGTGGCGTAGCCGACCCGGGCGGCGGTCTTCGCACCGAGGGCACGGGCGGCGAGGAGGGCGACGGTCGTGGGGATTACGCCGCACATGGTGATGCCGTGCTTGCGGACGGTCGTGAAGAGGCCGGCGCCGTCGAGGGCCTCGAGGGGCGCGAGGGCCAAGGCGTCGAGCTTCCTTGTCTCGGCATCGTTCAAGTAATGGTTCATGTCTGAAGAGGCGACGATCAGCGTCGGGCCGGGGGCGGCGGCGACGGCGCGCGCGATGGCGGCGGCGAGGGTCTCGCACTCGCCGAACGACAGCGCGCTCAGCACGACCGGCGCGACGTGGAGGGCGGGTTGGCGCGCGGCGAGCAACGGAACGAGGACCTCGATGGCGTGCTCGTCGGCGTGGGCGTCGGTGTCGGGCTCGAGCAGCGTCGACTCGTCGCACAGCGCGCGGCAGAAGGCGGCGTCGACCGGGACGTCGGCGCCGGGGAGCCGCCACACGCCGCCGGGCCACACCGAGCCGCGCGCGCCGCGGCCCGTGTGATTGGGCGCGAGCACGAGCACGCGCTCGGGGACGACGAGGCCCGCGAGCAGCTTGCCCGCGAGCGCGCCCGAGTACATCCAGCCGGCGTGCGGACAAACGACGGCGATCGCGGGGCGCGCCTCGGCTTCGGCGCCGCCGACCAGCTTGCGGGCCTCGTTCGCGAGGGCCTCGGGCTCGTCGGGGTAGAAGACGCCCGCGACGGCGGGCAAGCGAACGGGCGCGTTCACGATTGGGGCTCCTGTTTGGAATCGTCTTGGTGCACGTCCATCGCGCCCGCATCGCGCGCGCGCGCGGGCGGGGGCTCGAGGCTCTCTTTCGCGGGCAGCAGGTCGGCGATCGTGACCCCGGCGATGCGCTTCTGGCGCGTGGCCTCGAGCTCGGTCACGAGCGCCTGCATCGCGGGCGACGTCGCGCCTTTCGCGATCTCGAGGTCGGTCGAGCGGAAGACCTGCAGCACGTCCTCGAGCGTGATCGTGCGGGCCGCGCGGCCGGGCACGTAGCCGTTGAGGTCGCCGTGGACCTCGGCGATGAGGCCGCGCTTTTTCAGGCGGCCCGCGATCTCCTCGACGGCGTCTGGCGTGAGGCCGAACGTCGTCACGAGCTTGTCCTTCGGGTAGCCGGCGCCGCCCGACTCGTGCGCGGCCGCGACGGCGGCCAGCAGCTGCGCCGCCAGCAGGCCGTTGACGGGCGCGTCGCCGCGCCGCCGCCGATCCTCGGCCTCGAGCAGCCGCAGGTTTTGCAACGAGTGCGCGATCTCGGCGCCCAAAAGCACGAGCAGCCACGACGAGTAGATCCACACGAGCAAGAGCGGAACGAGGCCGAGCGGGCCGTAGACGCCGCTGTAGCTCTGCAGCATGATCTTCGCGGCGAACTTCACGAACACGACCTTGAGGCCCTCGAGCGACAGCGCCGTCAGCATCGCGCCCAGCGTCGCCGCCGCCCAGCTGACCTGCGTGCGCGGCAGCAGCTTGTTCATGAAGATGAGCGCCGCGATCTGGATGAACAGCGGCCCGAGGAAGCGCGAGATCGCGTTCTGGTCGATGAGCTTGCCGGACCAGTACAACGACGCGCCCGCGAGCGTCGGCAGCAGCGTCAGCATCGCGTAGAAGGTCAGGAACTTGCCGATGAGCGTGCGCCGCTGCCCGACGCGCCAGATGTCGTTGAAGATCTTCTCGACGTAGCTGTAGAGCGAGTAGCAGGTCACGAGCGTGAAGAAGAGGCCGAGGCCGCCGAGCGCGCCGATGCTGACCTTGGTCGAGAAGTCCGAGATGCGCTCGGTGACGTCGGGGATCTGCGGGAAGAGGTGATCGCCCACGAAGCGCAGCAGCTGCGACTCGGCGCCGAGCGAGCCCATGGCGCGAAGGATCGACAGCGCGATCGCCGTGACCGGCACGAGCGACAGCGCCGTCTGAAAGGCGAGGGCGGCCGCCTGCTGCGGGCACTTGTCGTACGCCCACTGGACCAAAATGCGCACCGACAGCCGGTAGAGGTAGATCGCGGCGCGCGCGCGGCCCGAGAGCCGATGCGTCGCGCCCGCCGTGTACGGGTTCGTCGAAAAGAAGGCGCGGAGCTGGTTGAAGGTGTTCCGCATTCCTGGGATGGGCCATTCCAGTAGAAGCCGAGCCGGGCTTTTTTGCGCGTTTTTTTGACGTTGATGACGGCCGGCGGGAGCATGGGGCCATGCTCGCCTCGGAATCCGCGCGCACCTTCGAAGCCATGAAGGCGCAACTCATCCGCTCGTTCCCCGGTCAGTACGCCCTCGTGTGCGGGCGGCGCCTCGTGGGCGTCTACGCGTCGCCCGACGACGCCATGATGGCGGCCTCGCGGCTCTTCGAATCGAACGACCTGCCGCAGGGCACGCCGATCCTCATCAGCGAGATCGCCGTGCAGGCCTCGATTCGCGTGCTCGCGACGCCGTACCGCCGCGCGACGCCCGCGCTCGCGCAGCCGTAGCTTCTAACGCAGCCCTTCGAGGATCGCCTTGAAGGCGGGCTCGGTGCGCACGACGTCGCGGTGGCGCGTCACGGGGATGCGCACGACGTGGGCCCGCGCGCCCGTCCACGCGCGCGCGCTCGCGAGCGAGACGGTGCCGTCACCCTCGGCGAGCGCCTCGGCGGGCAGGCCGCGCAGCTTGCCCTCGCCGGGTAAAACGACGCGTCCGTTGCGCACGACGATGCGCACCTGCGTGGGAATGCCCTCGCCGCACACGCACACGAGGTGCTTCGGGGCGGCCCCGCCTTCGAGCGAGCGCCACGTTTCTCGCAGCGCGCGCAACCGCGTGCCGATGACGTCGACCCACGGCGTGGCGTCGGGATCGCGCCCGAAGACCGACAGGCGCAGGTGTCGCCACGTCGCCAGCTCGTAAAGATCGTGCTCGCCGCCGGCCTCGTCGAGAAAGCGCGCCGTCTCGGGCGACGGGATCGAGTCCATCGAGCCCGGGCACGACACGAACTCGGCGGCCGAGACGGTTCGACCGAACGGCGCGAACTGGAAGCCGGCGTGCAGCACCGTCAGCGTCTCGACCGAGCCCGCGAGCGGCGAGCCCGAGAGCACGACGCGCTCGACGGGCAGGGTGGCGTCCGCGGCGTAGGCGGCGCGGATCGTGAGGCCGCCGTTCGAGAGCCCGAGGAGGTCCACGGGGCCGCCCGAAGCCTCGGCGAGCCGGCGAATCTCGGCGGCCAGCGCCGGCCCGACCTCGATCACGCGCTGGCGCCAGTCGTAGCCGAAGAACGACATGTTGACGCCGAGGCGGTAGCCGGCGCGCTCGAGCGCGCGGCGCATGGCGCCCGAGATGTCGTAGGCGACGAGCTTCATCATCGCCGGGCCGATCGAGATGCCCTCCATGACGCGTCCGGCGCGCCCGCGCGGCGCGGGCAGCTCGCCGATGAGCGGCCCGCGGTACAGGCAGCCAAACGAGCCCCAGATCGCGCCGAGCGACTCGTCGACGATCTCGGTGCCGAACAGCCCAGGCACGATGAGCAGCGGGCGCAGGGGACCTCTCCTTCATCGTACAGGAATCACGCGCGCTTGTGCGCGGTGCCCGCGCGATTGCAAAACCAGGAGGCGGGCGATACAAAACCCGCATGCGGATGACCCTCTCTAGATTCTTCGTCAGAAGCTTCGTGGCCGCGGCCGCCGTGAGCCTGTTGGCCAGCGCCGCCTGCGTCGAGCAGGACGACGACAAGCCCAACGACGAGGACATGAAGGTCGCGAAGCAGAACATCCTCGCGACGGCGCCCACGCCCAAGTACCCCGTCAACGCCGACCTCGACGGCAAGGTCGTCTACCTCGGCCTCGACGTCGACCCGGCCACGGTCGAGCCCGGCAAGGACGTGAAGCTGACGCACTACTGGAAGCTGGTCGCGGCGCCTGGCGACGGATGGAAGACGTTCACCCACCTCGAGGGCCCGAACCACCAGAGCTTCATCAACGCCGACCACGCGCCCGTGAAGGGCAAGTACCCCGTGAGCGCGTGGAAGGTGGGCGACATCGTGCGCGACGAGCACACCGTGCGTTTGCCCGCCGGGTGGGCGTCCGACACGCTCAACGTCTACGTCGGCCTGTGGCGCGGCAATGATCGCATGCCGATCACGTCGGGCCCGAAGGACACCTCGTCGCCGCCGCGGGTCATCGCCGCGTCGATCCCCGTGAAGCTGCCGCCGCGCGCGATCGCCCGCAAGCGCTACGTCGTGCGCAAGCTCGACAAGGCGCCGAAGATCGACGGCAAGCTCGACGACGCCGCCTGGAAGGACGTGCCGTCGACCGGGCCATTCGTCAACACGATGACGGGCGCGCCCGTCGACCAGAAGACCGAGGCGAAGCTCGGCTGGGACAACAAGTTCCTCTACGTCGCGTTCCAGAACGACGACAGCGACGTGTGGTCCAGCCTGACGAAGCGCGACGACAAGCTGTGGACGCAGGAGGCCGACGAGCTGATGATCGACGCCGACGGCGACGGCAAGACCTACGTCGAGCTGCAGTTCGCGCCCAACGGCAACGTCTTCGACACGTACCTGCCGACCTACCGCAAGTACGAGGACTCGATCGACCCGAAGAAGAAGCCGTACTCGTGGAACTCGAAGCTGACGGCCAAGGTCGCCGTCGACGGCACGCTCAACAAGCGCGAGGACAAGGACAAGGGCTGGACGGTCGAGATCGCGATCCCGCTCGAGGACGTCAAGGGCCTCGACAAGGACTCGAAGGTCAAGACGCCGCCGGCCGTGGGCGACGTGTGGCGCATCAACATGTTCCGCATGGACGTGCCGCAGGGGAAGCCGCAGCAGGCCTCGGGCTGGTCGCCGCCGCTCGTGGGCGACTTCCACGCGCTAGACAAGTTCGGCGAGATCGTCTTCGCCGACGAGAAGGGCTCGACGGGCGCGGCGTTCCCGCCGCCGCTCGCGGGAAAGGGCATCCCCAGCACGTTGGGCGCGAAGAAGGTCGCGGCGGCGGTCCAGGGCGCGGCCCCGGCCGCGAAGGCCAAGAAGTAGCTCCGTGAAGGCGCGCGCCGCGCGCGGCGAGGGCAGGGCGCACGCGCGAGTCGCGCTGGCGTCCCTCGTCGCGTTCGCGGCGTGTGCGACGAGCCCGGCGCCGGCGCCACGCGCTTCGAGCGACGAGGAGGCGGCCGAGGCGCCGCGTACGGCCCCGGCGAACGAAGCGCCGCGCGCGGCGGGCGAGGCGCCGTTGCGTCCCGCGCACGCGGGAGCTTCGGCTTATACGGTCGAGCCGACGGCCGCGTCCCGCGCGGCCGTCGTGCACGATCGCCTGCGCGACGACATCGTCAAGGACGCGCACGCGATCGCGAAGCGCCTCAAGGTCGCGCCGCCCGAGCCCGACGCGCGGCTCGATCTCGCGATGAATGATCTCTCGCGCGACCTGCGCGAGGACGAGATCCCCGCGCTCGAGGTCGTCGACTTCCTGCTCACGCACTACGGGATCGCCGAGCCGTCGCCGCACTTGCTGATCTCGCACGCGACGGCGGGCGCCGATCGCGAGATCCGCGAGCAGGCCGGCAAGGAGATCGCCGACATCTTGAAGACCGGCCCCGTCGCGCGCATCGGCGTCGGCGTGTCGCGCGCGGGCGGGCTCATGTCGGTCGTCGTCGGCATGCAGGAGTCGCACGTCGCGCTCGCGCCCGTGCCGCGGCACCTCGCGCACGGCGGCGGCGTGACGATCGAGGGCAAGCTCGTCGGGCGGTACGCGTCGGCGCGCGTCGTCATCACGGCGCCCGACGGCCACGTCAGCGAGCAAGAGCCGCCGGCGCCCGCCGGGCGCGTGCGCGGTCTGCTCGCGTGCCGCGCCGACGGGCGTTACCAGGTCGAAGTCACGGCCGAGGACGCGAGCGGCACGGCCGTGCTCGCGAACTTCCCCGTCTATTGCGGGGCCGCGCCGCCGGCGGTCGCGCCGCGTGGCGCGGGCACGAAGCCGATGGACGTCACCGCCGACGCCGCCGAGCAGGCCGTGCTCGCGCTCGTGAACCGCGACCGCGCCGCCGCGAACGCGCCGCCCGTCGTCTGGGACGCGCACCTCGCCGACGTCGCGCGCGCGCACAGCCGCGACATGGCCGACCACGACTTCGTGGGACACGTCTCGCCGCGCACGGGGACGGCGCTCGATCGCGTGCACAAGGCCGGGCTCGAGCCCGCGCTCATCTTGGAGAACGTCGGTCGCGCCTACTCGCCCGAGGAGGCCGAGGCCGGCTTCATGTCGAGTCCCGGCCACCGCGCCAACGTCGTCGAGCCCCACGCGCGAAAAATGGGCGTCGGCATCGCGCTGGGGAAGCCGGTCACGGGGACGATCCCGCTGTACGTCACGCAAGTGCTGACGGATTGAGCAAAGGCAGACCTCACCCCGACCCTCTCCAGCAAACTGGAGAGGGAGCTCTGATCTCCTCTCCCTTCCGAGGGAGAGGGCTAGGGTGAGGGTCCGCCGTCCGCCGTCAACACTTCCGGCGCGACGCGCGTGATCCCGTCCCCCTCGACCACCTCGTACCAGATCTGCCGCCGATCCGCCGACACGCGCAGCACGCGCTGCACATCCGGCGCCCCGAGGGCCGCGAGCCTCCGGATCTCGTCGAGCGCTGCATCGTCGAGCGGCTCGTCTCGCACCTCCACCAGCACGTCGCGCGCCGTCCTCGGATCCCACCGCACCGACAACCGACCCCCCGACGTTGCACCGAGATCGCGATCCGCGGGCGCGTCGTCGTCCGTCGCCGTCGCGATCGCCGCCCGTTCCGCGCGCACCGTCCGTGCAATCTCCTCCGTCGGCCACGCCGCGACCGCCGCCGCCATGTCGCTCGCTGATCCGAACCGATCTGCGGGCGCTTTCGCGAGAGCGCGCGCGAGCGTCTCGTCGTGCGCGTTCGTCGCACCTTCGCGGAGCGACCCGATCGCGGGCGGCGCTTCCGCCAAATGTTGGCCGACGAGATCGGGCCCGAGAAAAGGCGGCCGTCCCGCGAGCGCCTCGAACAACGTCACGCCGAGCCCGTACAGATCGGCCGCGAAGCCGATCGGGCTCGCGCTGATTTGCTCGGGCGACATGTACGCGACCGTGCCGAGGAAGCCGCCCGTTTGCGTTTGCCCGAAGTCGGCGAGGTGCGCGGCGCCGAAGTCGCCGAGCTTGGCGTTGCCGGCGGCGTCGAAGAAGATGTTGGCCGGTTTGACGTCGCGGTGAACGATGCCGCGATCGTGCGCCGCGCCCAGCGCCGCGAGCAGGTCGAGCGCGAGCCGTCGCGCGTGCGCGAGCGAGAGCGGCCCGTCGGTCGCGAGCCGCTCGGCGAGCGTGCCGCCCGCCATGAGCTCGAGCACGAACAGGCCGCGCGCCGGATCGGCGTCGAGGAGCGCGACGATGTTCGGGTGGCGCAGGCGACCCGCGGCCTCGGCCTCGCGCACATAGCGCAGGTAGGCCTGTCGCTCGGCGCTCGCGTCGTCGCCCGCGCCCGCCTGGAGCAGCTTGAGCGCGACCGGCTGGCCCAGCAGCGTGTCGTCGGCGAGGAACACGCGCCCCGTCGCGCCCGCGCCCAGCGCGCGCCGCACGTGAAAGCGCCGCGCGCCGTCGCCCGCGGGCGCAGCCGCGTCCGCGACCAGCTCTTGCGCGACGAGCGCCTCGGGCGTCTCGGGGACCTCGAGGCCGTCGCGCCGCAGCCGGCCGAGGGCCTCGACGGCCGCCCCGCGATGTCC
>DASZRT010000060.1:0-43290 GCA_035549075.1 Polyangia bacterium
CGAGCCCGCCGAACGGGCCGCGCTCGCGCTGCGCGCCGCCGAGCTGGCCGAGACGGCGCTCCACGACGGCGCGCAGGCGGCCGGCCTCGCGCGCCGCGCGCTCGAGGCCGTGCCTGGTTACGCCCCCGCGCTGCACCTGCTCGAGCGGTTGTACCCCGCGCTCGAACGCTGGGACGAGATGGTCGGCCTCGTCGAGGCCGAGGCGGCCGCGCGCGCCGGTGAGGGCAACAAGGACGAGGCCGCCGGCGACGCCGCGAGCGCGCGCCTCGAGAACCTCGGGCGCCTCTACGAAGAGCGGCTCGGCGATCCCGATCGCGCGCTCGCGATCTTCGGCGAGTGGGCGAGCTCGGGCGTGCGCAAGCCGGACGCGTTGCGCGCGTTGTTGCGCGCCGCCGAGAAGGCGGGCGACGCGCTCGTCGCCGCCGAGGCTGCGCTCAAGCTGGGCACCGAGGTGCCGGGGCTGTCCGATGACGCGCGCGTCGCGTGGCGCCACCGCGCGGCGACGATCTACGAAGAGCGCGCCGCCGCCGACGACGAGGCGATCGCCGCCTACGAGGCCGTGCTCGCGCTCGCCCCGAATTTTCGGCCCGCGCTCGCGGGCCTCGCGCGCGCCCACGATCGCCGGCGCAACGTCGAGGCGCTCGTCGCCGTGCTGTCGCGCGCCGCGGCCTGCGAGCCCGTCGCCGCGCACGCGAGCGCGCTCGAGGTCGAGGCGGCGCGCCTCGCGCTGGGCGCGCTCGGCCGCGCCGAGGACGCGCTCGCCGCCGTCGCGCGCGCGCTGGCCTTCGACGCTTCGAACGTCGCGGCGCACGCCGAGCACGTGCGCGTGCTGTCGCGCCTCGGTCGCGGCGAGACGCTCGCGGCGGCGCTCGACGCGCTCGCGCCGCTGCTGTCCGACCGCGCGGCCAAGGCCGCGACTTACCGCCGGCAGAGCGAGATCTTCGAGTGGCAGCTGCGCCGCCCGCGCGAGGCGCTGCTCGCGATCGAGAAGGCGCTCGCGGCGGCCGGGCCGGACAGGCCGAGCGGCGTCACGACCTCCGAGCTCGTGCACGAGCGGCTCTCGCAGCTGCTGGGGCGCGCCGCCGAGGTCGCGGCGGCGCAGCACCGCCGCCTCACGACGCGCGCGGCCGGCTCGGGCCCCGTCGTCGCGCGCGGTCTCGGCGCCGAGATGACGCCTGGCCGCGGCGTCGACCTCGCGTGGCGCCTCGCCGATCCCAACGAGGCGTTGGCCGTCGCCGTCCTCGTGCTCGACGCCGCGCCGACGGAGATCGTCGCGCTCGAAGCCGAGATGGCCTTCTTGCGTCGCCTCGGCCGTGACCGCGAGGCGGGCCTCGTGCTCGAGCGCCTCGCCGAGCTCGCGCGCGCGCCCGAGGTCGCGGCGTCGCTGTTGCGCGGCGCGGTCGCCGCGCGCGATCGCGCGGGCGCGCGCCCCGGCGAGACGCTGGCGCTGTGGGGCGCGATCGTCGACGCGCGCGCGACGGCGGGCGCGCTCATGACGTTCGAGCGGCAGGCCATGCGCCGCGGCGATTGGGCGCGCGTCATCCTCGCGCGCCGCAAGCTGGCCGAGACGGCGCCCGACGGCACGACGCGCGCCGTGTTCTCGTGGGAGCTGGGGCTCGCGCACCTCGCGTCGGGCGATCTGCGCGGCGCCGACGCCGACTTCGAGCGCGCCATCGACGCCGACCCGACGTTCCTGCCGGCCGTGCGCGCGCTCGGCCGCCTGCGCGAGGCCATGGGCGAGACGCGCGCCGCCGCCGAGCTGTTCGCGCGCCTCGGGCGGCTCACGAAGGCGGGCACGCGCGCCGCCGACGCCTTCCGCCGCGCCGCGCGCCTCTACAACTACGGCGGCGAGAGCGGCGACGTCGAGCTCGCGGCGCGCTGCTTCGAAGAGGTGCTCGCGCTCGAGCCCGAGGCCGAGGCCGAGTTCCAATCGCTCGAGACGATCCTGCGCGCGCGCGCCGACGCCGATCGCCTCGCGCAGGTCATGCGGCGGCGCGCGGCGACGGGCACGGTCGCGCAGCGGCGCGATCGCCTGCTCGCGCTCGCGGCGCTCTTGCGCGAGCGCGACGCGAGCGACGCCGCCGCGGCGCTCGCCGAGGCCGTCGCGCTCGATCCGTCCTCGGTGCAGGCGCTCGGGCGCCTCGCCGAGGTGCAGGCCGAGCTGGGCCGCCCCGCCGAGGCCGTCGTCTCTCTCCACCGCGTCATCGAGGCGTCGCCCGACGCGCGCGTCGTGAGCGCGGCGTGGGCGCGCATCGGCGAGCTGTCGGAGCGCGATCTCGGCGACGTCACGGCGGCCGTCGACGCCTACCGCAACGCGCTCTTGTCTTCGCCCGACGACGTGCGCGCGCTCGCGGGCCTCGAGCGCGGGCTCACGCGGCGCCGCGACTACGTCAACGCCGCGCTCACGCTGCGCCGCCTCGCCGCCGCCGATCCCGATCGCGCGGCGCGCGTCGGTCACCTGCTCGCGCTCGGCGAGCTGCTCGAAGGCGCGGCCGAGGATCCTGAAGGTGCGGCCGACGCCTACGAGCAGGCGTTGCTGCTCGACCCGCGCAGCGGCGCCGCGCTCGATCGCCTCGACGCGCTCCTCACCGAGCTCGACGAGCCGTCGCGCCTCGCGGCGGCGCTCGGCCGCTTCCTCGAGGTGGACCCGCGCGCGTCGTCGCGACGCATGCGGCTCGCGGCGCTGTGGAGTGGCCCGCTCGCGTCGCCCCAGCGCGCCGTCGATGAATTGAAGATCGTCGTCGGCGAATCGCCGAAGGACGCGGCGCCGCGCGCCGAGCTCGCGCGCGTGCTCGAGGGAGCCGATCGTTTGCCCGAGGCGATCACCGAGCACCTCGCGCTGCTCGTCGTCGAGCCGCTGCGCCTCGAGTCGCTGCGCGCGCTGCGCCGCTTGTTCGAGCGCACGGGTCAGCTGCGGCGCGCGGGCCGCGCCGTCGCGGCGCTCGCGGCCCTGGGCGCCCTCGACGCCGGCGAGATTCGGGCCGTGCGCGACGCCCGCGCGCGCTGGTCGGACCAGCCGGCGGGCGCGCTCACGGGCGCCGAGTTCGAGGCCGTCGTGCGCCACCCCGACGAGCGCCACCCCGCGACGGCGCTGCTCGCGTCGATGGTCGAGGCGCTGCCGCGCCTCTACGAGCTCTCCCTCGAAGACTGGGGCGTCACGAAGGCCGATCGCATCGGCGCGCGCGCCGAGGATCCCGTGCGGCCGCTCATCGTGCGCGTCGCGACGCTGCTGGGCCTCGGCGCCGACACGTTCGAGATCTACGCCGCGCGCACGGGCACGACGCAGGTCGAGATCGAGGCGAGCCAGCCACCGGCGCTGCTCGTGCCACCCGGCCTATCGGCGTTGCCGCGCCAAGAGGCGACGCTGCAGCTCGGCCGGCAGCTGGGCCGCCTGCGCGCCTCGACGCACGTCGCGCTGCGCGTGCCGCCGAAGGACCTCGGCCTCATCATCGCCGCCGGCGTGCGCACGGTCTTCCCGGACTACGGCCGCGGCGCGCTGCCCGAAGACAAGCTCAACGACGTCTCGCAAAAGATCGCGCGCGCGCTGCCGCGCCGCCACCGCCGCGCCTTCGAGCAGGCCGCGCTCTCGTTCCGCGACGGCGGCGTCTTCGACAGCGACAAGTGGCGCGCGGCCTTGCTGCACACGGGCCACCGCGCGTCGATCGTCGCGGCCGGTGACGTGCTCGGCGCATTCGAGCATATCGTGCGCCAGGATCGCCGCCTCACGGCCGCCGCCGTGCAGTCGCCCGAAGATCTCCAGCGCGCCGCCGCCGCCAACGCCGAGATCACCGAGATGATCAACTTCGCCCTCGGCGCCGACTTCGCCGCGTTGAACCGGCGCCTCGGCTTGGACTGACCTACGGCGCCTTGGGGCGGCAGGCGCTCGCGGCGTCGGCGAACATCTTCTTCGACTCGTCGGACGTCGGGCTCATCGAGAGCTTCGTGAGCTCGCCGGTCGTGTGGCGCTCGACGAGCGTCTTGCCGAGGCACTCGCAGGCGAGCTTCGACGTCGCCTCGACGCCGCCTTTGTCGACGGCGGCCTTCGTGCACGAGGTCGCGAACTCGCGCGCGAACGACGTCTTGAACTCCTTGTCGAAGCCGTCCTTGAAGTTCTTGCAGCCGACGGTGGCGAGCAGGGCGAGGACGATGAGCGCGCGTTTACGCATGGGGGGAGTCGACCAGCCGAGCCGCGGCGGTGTCAAGGCGCGGCCGACCCACTACCCCTTCGCGGCGCTCGCGGCGGCGCGCAGCTCGCGGCCGGTTTTGCTTTGCAGGCACGCGAGGCCGATGAGCACCTGGGCCGTCGTCGCGATCGCCTGCGAGACCAGGCTCGCCGTGACGATGGGCGCTTCGAGGCCGCCGGGCGCGTAACGCGCGTAGAAGAAGATCATCGCCCACTGGGTCACGCCGAGGCCCTGCACGGAGATCGGCAGCACGGCGATGAAGAAGACGATGGGCAGCGTCGCGATCGCCTGGCCCACGGGCACGGCGACGCCGAAGGCGTGCAGCATCGACGTCTGCAAGACGACGAGCGAGGCGATGTGCGGCACGCGCACGGCGAGCGCGCGCAGGTGGCCCGCGAAGCCCGCCGACAGCAACACCTCGAACAGCGGGTGCCGCGCGAGGAAGGGCGGCTTCCACGCGACGACGAGCGCGTAGACGACGAGGCCGGCCCAGGCGGCGGCGACGCCGAGCGGGAGCGCGCGCGGCACGGCCGGCGCGACGAAGAGGCCGACCGTCGTCAGCACGAGGAGCGCGATGATGTTGATGCCCATGATGAGCAACACCGCGGAGACGCCGCGCGCGACGGCGATGCCCCGCGCGCGGTTCACGAAGTAGACGATCGCGCCCTGACCGACGTTGTAGTTCACGGCGGCGAGCAGGTAGGTGGCGCCACGGACGACGAGGATCTCGGCGTAGGAGAACGGCGCGAGGAACCAGCCGAAGGTCTTCCAGATCGCCAGCGAGTCGGCGAGGTAGATCGCGACGACGCTCGCGAGGCACGCGGGCACGGTCCACGGCGCGGCGCCGCGGATCGACGCCACGACGTCGGCGACTTTGATGTTCCGGAAGACGAAATAGAGAAGGCCGATCGTGATCAGCCATGCGGCCGCGCGCCCGAGGCGCTTGCGCATCGCTGGAGCGCTCACGGCGCGACCGAATCGGCGACGAGCTCGACGCTGACCTCGGTCGTCTTGCTGGCCTCGACGTCGACGGCGCGCGTCTCGGCGCGGAAGCCGGCGCGCGCGACGACGAGCACGTAGCGCCCCGCCGCCGCGTCGAGCGTCACGGGCGAGCGGGCCGGCACGGGCAGGCCGTTGAAGGTCAGCGTCGCGTCGGCGGGCACGGTCGTGATTTGCACGTGACCGGGCGACGAAAGCAAGAAGTGCAGCCCACCGATCGCGAGCAGGACGGCGGCGGCGACGCTCGCGACGCTGAGCACGCGGTGGCGCCGGCGCGTCGCGGCCTCGAACGCGCCCGAGGCCGCGCGGTTCGTGCGCTCGGCCGCGGCGAGCGCCTCGACGCGCACGCTCTGGCGGCGCGTGAGTCGACAGCGCGCGAGCGCGTCGCTGAACGACGCGAGATCGGGCCAGGCGCGCGCGGGGTTGGCGTCGAGCCCGCGCAGCACGACGGCGTCGAGATCGGCGGGCAGCGTGCCCGACGGCCGCAGCGACGACGGCGCCGCGGGCGGCGCGCCCTCGGGCCGGCGGCCCGTCACCATGCGGTAAGCCAGGGTCGCGAGCGCTCGAACGTCGTCGTCTTCACCCCCGCGCAGCCGCGCGACGCCGAAGTCGCGCAGCTTGACGACGTCGCGGCGGCCGTCGCGTGCGGTGAGGCGCACGCTCGAAGCCCCGAGCGCGCCGTGCGCGATGCCGTGCCGCCGTTGCGCGTCGAGCGCCGCCGCGATCTGCAAGAGGATGTTCTGCGCGCGATCCCACGGCAGCGGCGGCTCGGCGGCGTGGAGCTGCGCGAGGTCCGTCCCTTCGAGCGCCTCGACGGCGAAGAACACGGCGCCGTCGGGCGCGCGGCCGCCGTGCAGGATCTGCGCGACGCCGTCGTGGCCCACGCGCGCGACGGTGCGCGCGTCCTCGAGCGCGCGCGCGACGTCGGCCCGCGCGTCGACGTCGATGATCTCGACGTCGACGTCACCGCCGTCACCTGCGGCCGTTCGCTCGGCCCGGTAACGCGTCAGCCCTTCGCGCGCCTCGAGGCGCCGCGTGAGCCGGTAGCGATCGCCGAGCACCTGGCCGAGGCGCGCGTCGTCGCCCTCCGCCCCAGCCACGTCGGCACTCGCCATCGCGCTCACGGTAGGGCGCCGCGCGCGCGAACGCAACAACTGGAGGGGGGACCGCCCGTCGCCTTCCGGGGTGGCTTGCTTTGACGGCACATCTCGGCGCCTCTGCGTCCGCCGTCGCCCAGCCGATCGCGGGCGTCGCGTTATTGCCCGAGCGCGCGGACTTCGGTGATGAAGTAGTGCGTGTCGCCGAAGCACGAATTCGGCACGCCGCGCTTCTCCTCGTAGTGGAGCGCGACCTTCTTGCCCTCGGCCTCCTGGATGCTGCGCGCCACGGCGGGGTTCGGCACCGTGAAGTAAAAGATCTCGGGCGCGGAGCCCGGCACGGGCGTCATCGCGAGCTCGCCTTCCCATGTCCGGCACACCCAGCCCTTGCGCGACAGCTTCTGCACGTAGCCGACGCGATCGCCCGACGAGTACGAGAACGCGAGCGTCGCCATCGTCCACAGCGTCGCGCCGCCCGCGACGACGACCACGAACGCGAAGAGGATCAGCTTGCCGCGGTGGCGGCGGCCGAAGCTCTGCGGCGCGGCACCCTGGGCGGGATCGGCGTTGGTCGGCACGCGCAAAACCTATTCGGAAAGGACGGCCTTGCCAAGCGCGCGCACGCCGGCCCATTCGCGCCAGAGGTCGACCATCGTCGCCGTCGACGTAGGATCGTGCGCCTCGTGTGACAAACGGAAGAACACGGCGTATCGAACGTGCGGCCCCAGGTTGGCGGCCACGCCGTGGGCCAGCTGGTGGTGCGCGAGGATGGCGTCGCCGGCGTGCGCGATCACCTGGCGCGGGCGCGGCAGCTCGATGGGCGGGAAGCCCGTGAGCAGCTCGTCGGTGCCGCGCTCGGCGAAGCGACGCGCGAGCGCGCGGTGCGTGCCGGGCCACACCGTGAAGTTGCCGTGGAAGGGGAGCGCGACGTCGCTGAGGAACACGCCGCCGAGCGCCGTGAAGTGATAGATCGTGCCGGCCGTGACGCCGTTGAGCGGGCCGGGCATGCCGTCGACGTGCGGGTGCGGATCGCGCGGCGGCGTATCGCTCGGCGCCGGGAAGCGCAGCGCGATCTGCCCCGTCGTCGGCGCGCGCACGCGGCCCTCGCCGATCGCGGCCTCGGCGAGCGTGCGCAGGCCCGTCTCGCGGTAGAGGTCGAGGATCTCGGGCGCGCTCACGAGCTCGGGGCAGAACGTCTGCGCGCGCATCGTCCAGAGCGCGTCCTTGGCGATGCCTTGCTCGCCGAGCGAATGGTTGACGGCGCGGAGAGCGGCGTCGACGCGCGCGCGCGGGACAAGCCCGGGGATCAGAAGGTACCCTTCGTCGACGAGCGCGCGGCCTTGATCGAGGGTCAGCGGCAAGAGCGCCTCGAGCTTAGCAAAAGGGAGACGAAGACCATGATCGACGAGCTGCGCTGGGGCGTCATCGGCACGGGCGCGATCGCGGGCGACCTCGCGCTGTCGCTGCAGAAGTCGGCGCGCTGCCGCATCGTGAGCGTCGCGGGCTCGTCGCCCGAGAAGTCGCGCGCGTTCGCGGCGCGCTGGAACGTGCCGAGCGCGGCACAGTCAGTCGATGCGCTCGTCGCCGATCCAGAGATCGACGTCGTCTACGTCGCGACGCCGCACCCGATGCACGAGGCACACGCGATGACCTGCATCGCCGCGGGCAAGCCGGCGCTCGTCGAGAAGCCGTTCGCGATGGACGCGGCGTCGGCGGCGCGCGTGCTCGCGGCGGCGCGCGCGCGCGGCGTGTTCGTCATGGAGGCGTTCATGTACCGCTGCCACCCGCTGACGCGCGCGCTCGTCGCGCGGCTCGCCGACGGCGCGATCGGCCGCGTGCTGCACGTGCGCGCCGACTTCGGGTTTCGCAAGGCGCGCGAGCCCGAGGGCCGGCTCTACAACCTGGCGCTGGGCGGCGGCGCCATCCTCGACGTCGGGTGCTACCCGGCGTCGTTCGCGCGTTTGATCGCGGGCGTCGCGATCGGCAAGCGGTTCGATGAGCCCACGCGCCTGCAGGCGACGGGGCTGCGCGGGCCGACGGGCGCCGACGAGCAGGCGTCCGCCTTGCTGACGTTCGCGTCGGGCGTCACGGCGACGATCTCGACGGCGATTCACCACGCGCTCGGCCGCAGCGCGATGATCTTCGGCGAGGACGGCCACGTCGTCGTGCCCGATCCGTGGGCGCCCGAGAGCCACCGTCACGGCACGAAGACGAGCTTCACGATCCACCGCGACGGCCGCGAGCCCGAGCTCGTCGCGGTCGACACCGAGCGCGACTCCTACGCGCTCGAGGCCGAGCTGGTCGCCGACGCGCTGCCCGCCGTCGAGGCGCCGTGGCCCGCGATGACGTGGGACGACACGCTCGGCAACATGCGCTTGCTGGACGCGTGGGCCGCGGCTTTGCCCCGCGCGTCGTGACCGTCACGCGCCCGGGTTGTGGGCGCGCCGCGGGCCGCTGATACTCATGAGCATGAGTCTCTTACGCGTCACGTTCGTGCCCGCGGTCGTCTTCGCGCTCGGCGCGGCCTTCCTCGCTTGCGGATCCATCACGCCCGCGTCCAACGACGGCGGGGCCGGCAAGTCTGGCGTCACGGGCGGGGACGGTGGCTCGACAGGTGCGGGCGGGACGACGAGCGCGGGCGGATCCACGGGTGGTGGCGGGGTCACCGGCGCGGGTGGGACGACGAGCTCCGGAGGTACGACGGGCGCGGGCGGCACGACGAGCACGGGCGGTGCGAACGGAAGCGGTGGTGTCACGGGAGGCGGCGGCGCGACGAGCACGGGCGGCAGCGGCGGCGCGACGAGCACGGGCGGCAGCGGCGGCACGACGGGCTCCGGCGGCGCGACGGGTGGCGGCGGCAGCGGCGGCGCGACGGGCGGCGGCGGCGCGGCCGGTTGCACGCGCGTGAAGGGTTGCTGCCTCACGAACGCCGATTGTTCGGGCGACGAGGAGTGCGTCGGCGGCGGTTGCCCCACCAAGGGGACGGCGACGCGCGGCGTGTGCAAGGCGAAGCCGACGGCGCGCGCCGCGTGCTGGTCGAACGCCGACTGCGGCGCGCTCACGCCGACATGCGAAGGCGCGTCGGTCTGCGCCTGCGGCGAGCAGTGCTTGCTCGCCGACAAAGCCGGCACGTGCAAGCTGCTCGCCGCGACGACGAACTAGCTACAAAAGCCAAGAGGGCGCCGGCGAACCCGCCGACGCCCTCTCGTTCAGAAGCGGCTCGTCAGACCTTGCCGGGGAATCCCGTCGCGCCTCCCGCGCCCGAGACGCCGCCGTCGGAGACAGGGAACACGACGCCGCTGTCGCTGCTGCCCGTCGCGCCGCCGGTGCCGCCGCCGTCGAAGTCACCGAACCCGCCCGCGCCGCCGAAGCCGCCGTCGCCGTTGTCGACGGGCGTCGTGTCCGGTGGCGGCGGCGGCAGCGGATCGTTCGGGCACACGAGGTCGTGCAGCACGCGCCCGCGCCGCCCGAGCTCGTTGAAGTTGCGCAGCACGTTCGAGAACGGATCGAACACCTGCGTGCCCTGCAGGAACGGCGACAGCTGGGTCTCCTGGCCCTGGAACCGCGGCGACAGCTGGAACACGAACGTGTTGGTCTCGAGCCCCGACGTGTGGCAGCCGTTGCACGTGTTGAGCGCGAACTTCTCGCGCGCTTCGGGGTTGTTGATGCCGTCTGCGTTCCACGTGAAGAAGTCCGTGATCATCGAGCCGGCCTGGAAGGGCTGACCTTCGAAGGTCGCGGGGACGGTGTGCGTCTGCGCGAGGATCGCCGGCTCGTTCTGGTTGATGAAGTCGGCGAGGGCCTGCGTGCCGTTGAGGCTGGCGTCGGGCGTGAGCGCCGGCCCCGCCGGGTGCAGCATGCCGTCGGCGCCGAGGTGAAACTCGCGGAACTCCCACTCTCCCAGCGTGAAGAAGTCGTTGCTGCGGATCTGGCCGAGCGCGCTGCCGTTGATGCGCCCCGGGGCCGCGCCGCGCTTCGTGAAGCGATCGGTGACGGCCTGCAGAGCCACGTTGTACGACTCCGACGGGAACGGCAGGTTCGACAGGCCGTGCCACGCGTCGGCGAGATCCGTCACGTCCTTGGCCGTCGCCGCCGGGATGCGGTACTCGACGATCATCGTCATCTGCAGCGGGTTGCCCGACGGATCGAGCAGGCCGAAGGCGAAGCGGCCTTCGCCCGCCGTGCCGTTCGTGACGTCGTTCAAGTCGATGCGGTTCGCGATCGCGAGCAGGCGGAAGGGCGCCTTCGACAGGTCGAGCTTGCCGTCGGCCGTGCGCGGGAAGCTCGACAAGACGACGTCCTGAATCGACGGGCGCGCGGCGACGGTGAACCCGCCCACCGGCTGATCGGTGAGCCAGGTGTCGAGCAAGCCCTCGACCATGTCGGGCGCCTGCGCCGCCGTCGGCGCCATCGCCTCCATGAGCTTGCCGAAGGTCCACGCGCCGCCGGCCGCCGTCCGTACCGGGTCCTCGACGACGCTGAGGTCGCGGATCTCCAGCTCCTTGCGCGAGCGCACCGAGCACGGCGTGCCCTGGACCGAATACGTCACGGTCGTCGACAGCTGCTCGCCCTTGTCGAACGAGAAGCTCGTCACCGAGATCGGGTAGTC
The DNA here is from genome assembly GCA_035549075.1 of Polyangia bacterium. Taxonomy (GTDB): domain Bacteria; phylum Myxococcota_A; class Polyangia; order Fen-1088; family Fen-1088; genus DASZFV01. The sequence goes on from DASZRT010000060.1 coordinate 10,890, forward strand.
GTCGGGCTCGGTCTCGGTCGATGACGAGACGTCGAGCACGATGTGCTGGGTCGCGCCCGGCTCGATGACGGCGAAGAAGTTGTCCGTCGACGCGGTGACCGTGTTGTTCGAAGAGGAAGCGAACGTTTCGAACGTCGATTCGTCGCAGGCGTTGTTGGTGAGCTGCAGGTCGTATTGAAACGAGGTGCCGGCGGCGAGGAGGCCGCTCGTCGTCGGGACGGCGACCAGCTTCGACGGGCGCGGGATGCACGTGAGACGCACGATCTCGTCGGGCGTCGCCGGGATCGTGTCGAAGAAGACGCTGTCGATGACGCCGTCGAGGCGCCGGCCCGAGGCGTCGTTGCCCATGAGCAGCGGGCCCTGGCCCCCGCTGAGCTTGCCGGTGACGCGCGTCTTCGCGGCGAGCTTGCCGTTGAGGTAGAGGCGCAGCTCCTTGCCGTCGTACGTGCCGGCGACGTGCGTGAACGTGTTGAGCGTCGCGGGCGCGCTGACGTCGGCCGCGCGGCCGTTGGCGAGACGAATGACCAGCTGATAGGTCTTGCCGTTCTCGGCGAGCACGAAGGTGCTCGTGCCGTCCTCGCGCTTGCGGAAGATCGTGCGCACGCCGCCGAGCTTCGTCGGTTTGACCCAGGCCGCGACGGTGAGGCCGTTGTCGAACGTGAACGTCGGCTGATCGGGGACGTAGACGAGGTCATCGGTGTGGGCGATCGCGAGGCCCTGACCGTCGATGCCCGTCGCGCAAGCGGCGCTCACGGCGCGGAACGCCGTGTGGCCGTTGAACGTGCTGTCGAGCAGCTCGGTGCGGCTCATGTTGCAGTCGTCGAATTTCCAGAAGCCCTGCGCGACCTGGAGAAACGGACCGGTCTGGCCGCCGAACCCGCCGAACCCGCCCATGCCCGTGAAGCCGCCGCCGCCCGTGAAGCCGCCGGTGTCGACGGCGCCGCCCGTGCCGGTGAAGCCACCGGTCGCGGGCGTGCCGCCCATGCCCGTGAAGGTCGCGCCGCCCGCGCCGGTCGCGCCCGCGACGCCGGTCGAGCCGCCGGCGCCGCCGGGCGTGGGCGTTCGTGTGAGCGCGGCGCTCTGAATCTGCGTGAGGTCGCCGTCGGCGAGGATCGCGTCGAGATCGGCGCGGTTCTCGCCCGTGCCGCCGCCACAGGCGGCGAGGCCCGCGGTCGCGACGGCGAGCCAAAGGATGTCGTGCGATCGTTTGTAAACAAAGCGGCGCAACGTTGATGCCCGTGGGATTGGCTTCATTGGGGTTCTCCTCTCGTGGAGTGAGCCGACGGATTGGTGATCGTTTGAGTCGCCCGCGAATGACGGAAGCAGGTCAGGAAACAGGTCAGGAATCGATCGCGGATGAGCGATCCCGTCGCGAGCAAACGGCGTACCGCATTGCGCACGCGACGAAACGCGCGCCGGCGCGTCGGCCTGCGCCCGCGCAGTCGGCGCGACGCTGACATCGATGTCGGTGCGCCGTCGCGCCTGCGACAAAGCGCCGCAGGCTCGTCGCGCGACCGATCGTTTACATCTGCGCGGGCGCGGCGATTCCGAGGAGATCGAGGCCCAGCGCGAGCGCGCGCGCCGTGATCTCGCAGAGCGCGAGGCGTGAGGCGCGCGTCGCGCCCTCGGCCTTCAGCACGGGGCACGCCTCATAGAACGCCGTGAAGGCGCTCGCGAGATCGTAGAGGTACGCGCAGATGCGGTGCGGGTGGCAGCCCTCGGCCGCGCGATCGAGCGCGCCCTCGAGCTGGACGAGCGCGAGCGCGAGCGCGCGCTCCTGCGGCGCCTCGACGGCGATCGCGCCCGGCGCCGCGCCCGCGTCGTCCGACTCGGCGGCTTTCCTCAGGATCGAACGGATGCGCGCGTGCGCGTACATGAGGTACGGCGCCGTGTTGCCGTCGAACGCCAGCATGCGGTTCCAGTCGAAGACGTAGTCCTTGATGCGATCGTTCGAGAGGTCGGCGTACTTCACGGCGCCGACGCCCACGGCCTCGGCGATGCGCGCGCGCTCGGCCTCGGGCAGGTCGGGCGTCTTCTCGGCGACGACGGCGGCGGCGCGCGTCTTCGCCTCTTCGACGAGCGACGCGAGGCTCACCGAGTCGCCGGCGCGCGTCTTGAGCATCTTCTTGTCGGGGCCCAGCACCGATCCGAACGCGACGTGCTCGAGGCGAACGTCGTCGCCCGCCCAGCCCGCGAGGCGCGCGACGGCGAACACCATGGCGAGGTGCTGCTGTTGCGGCGAGCCCACGACATAGACGACACGCTTCGCGCCGAGCTCGAGCACGCGCTGGCGGATCGCCGCGAGGTCGGTCGTCGCGTAGCCGTAGCCGCCTTCTTGCTTGCGGACGATGAGCGGCACGGGCTCACCCTCGCGGCCCGCGAAGCCCGGCGGGAAGACGCAGATCGCGCCCTCGCTCTCGACGGCGAGGCCCTTCTTGCGCAGCTCCTCGACGACGTCGGCGAGCACGGCGTTGTAGGCGCTCTCGCCCACGACGTCCGAACTTTTGAGCGTCACGCCCAGCGCCGTGTAGAGCGCCGTGAAGTGCTCGACCGAGACCTCGATGAGTCGGCGCCACAACGCGAGCGTGTCGGCGTCGCCCGACTGCAGCTTGACGACGCGCGCGCGCGCGCGGTCGGCGAAGGCGGCGTCGCCGTCGAATTTGGCGCGCGCCGCGCGGTAGAAGGCGCCCAGCTCACGCACGCCCGCCTCGGTGCCGGCCGCGCGCTCGTCGAGCAGGTGCTCGATGAGCATGCCGAACGGCGTGCCCCAGTCGCCGACGTGGTTGCGACGAATCACGCGGTGGCCCTGCCACTCGAACAGGCGCGCGATCGAGTCGCCGATGATCGTGCTGCGCAGGTGGCCGACGTGCATCTCCTTGGCGACGTTGGGCCCCGAGTAGTCGACGACGATCGTCTGCGGCTCTGAGACGGGCGCGACGCCCAAGCGCGCGTCGTCGCGCATCGCCGCCAGCGTGCCCGCGAGGTGCGAGGCGCGCAGCGTGAGGTTCAAGAAGCCCGGCCCCGAGACCTCGACCTTCTCGATGACGTCGTCCGGCGCGAGCTTGGCCGCGATCGCCGCCGCGACCTCGCGCGGGTTCTTCTTCGCGCGCTTCGCCAGCGCGAGCGCGAGGTCGGCCTGGTAGTCGGCGTGCTGCGATCGGTGAAGCGCGGCGTCGGCGCCGGCCGCCTCGTCACCGAGCGCGGCGCGCGTCGCCGCGAGGACGCGGTCACGCAGGGGCACGAGAGGATCGATCGAAGACGAAGGCGGGGTCGGGGGCGAGGACGACGACATGTTGCGGCCCGTAGAGTACACGGGCGCGCCGTCGTTGGCCTCGTCGTCGTCAGATCGCGCGCGCCGTGGGCGGCTGGGGCGCGCCGGCGGGGGTGGCGACGATCTGGAAGAGGTTGTGCTGGCGCGCGCGGAAGAAGGCCGCGCTCGAGAGCAGGTAGTACTTCCACATCCGGTAGAACGGCTCGCCGTAGCGGCCGCGCAGCGAGGGCCACGCGGCGTCGAAGTTGGCCCACCAGGCCATGAGGGTGCGGTCGTAGTGCTCGCCGAGGTTCTGCACGTCCTCGACGACGAGGACGTCCTCCATCGCGGTCGCGAGCTGGCCGAGCGTGGGGATGGCGGCGTTGGGGAAGATGTACTTGTCGAACCACGGATCGATGCGTTTGCGCGGGACGTTGCCGCCGATCGTGTGGATGAAGACGACGCCGCCTGGCTCGAGCAGCCGCCGCGCCTGCTGCATGTACGCGCGGTGGTTCTTGGGGCCGACGTGCTCCATGAGGCCGATCGACACGACGGCGTCATGGCGGCCGGTCGCGTTTCGGTAGTCGTCGACGCGGATGTCGATGGGGAGCGACGCGTACCGCTCTTTCACCCAGGCGGCCTGCTCGCGCGAGACGGTGTAGCCGACGACGGTCGCGCCGCGCTCGGCGGCGAAGGCCGCGAAGCCGCCCCAGCCGCAGCCGAGGTCGAGGATCTTCATGCCGGGGCGAAGGCCGATCTTGCGCCCCACGAGGTCCAGCTTCGCCTCCTGCGCGGCGTCGAGCGTGTCGGCGTTCTTCCAGTACGCGCAGGTGTAGGCCATGCGCTTGCCCAGCATCGCCTCGTAGAGATCGTTGCCGACGTCGTAGTGGCGCTCGCCCACCTCGAAGGCGTGGCTCGCCTGCAGGTTGAGCACGCGTGCCTTGACGGCCTGAGCCAACAGCGCCCAGTTCTCCTCGACGACGAGGCCGACGCGCGCGCGGACGAGCTTGTCGATCATCTGATCGAGCGCCGGGCAGTCCCACCAGCCCTCGACGTACGACTCGCCGACGCCCAGGGTGCTGTCGCGGAGGATGCGCGCGTAGACGCGCTCGTCGTGCACCTGGATGTCCCAGGGCTCGTCGCCACCGACGGTGATGCCGGCCTTGGCGAGCAGCTCGCGCATGACGGCGGCGGCGCTCCGACCGTCGAAGGAGGAGAGCAGCTTGCGCGCGGCGGCGATCACGCGGCGGCCCTCGGCGCTCGTTGGCGATCGCGCCACCTGTCGACGACGGCGAGCCCGAGATCGAGCAGGCGCGGCGCCGGCAGCGGCGCGCCCGAGAACATCCAGGCGAAGCCGCGCGCGACGGCGCGCCGCCCGAGGCGCGACGCCGCGCTCGAACGAGCCGGCGTCGTGGCCACGCGACGCTTCAGCAGGCTCGCCGTCGCTTCGCGCAGGCGGAAGAGACGTCGGTAGTCCTGCAGGACGGCGTGTCCCGCGAGGCGCGCGGGGTAGCTCGCGGGATCGCCCGCGAGGATCGCCTCGGCGAGCGTGCGGCCGGAGATCACGGCGGGCAGGATGCCTTCGGCCGTGAGCGGCTGCGCGAGCCCGAGGCTGTCGCCGACGAGGTAAGCGCCTCCGCGCCCGTCGGCGTCGACGCGCGCCGCGCCCGCGAGGTGGGCCGGATCGTAGAGGTAGTACGCGTGGCCCTTCACGGCGTCGAGCTCGGCGACGCTCTCGGCCGGCAGGTGGCCGGCGTCGAGGAAGTGCCCGCGCGCCCGGCGCCAGGCTTCGCGCACGTCGTTGGGATCGACGGTGCCCGCGCCGACGTTGAGCCAGTCGGTCTTGGGCACGTTCCAGGAGTAGCCGCGCAGATCGTCGTGCAAGAGCAGCTCGGGCTCGCCGTCGGCGCCGACGCGCGTGCGCGCGATGGCCGCGGGGTCGGCGCGGAACTCGTTCTCCTGGGCGCCGACGGGGCCGCTCGGGCGCGGCGGCGCCAGCACGCGCGCGACGGGGCAGTGGGTGCCGCCCGCGCCGACGAGGTGTCGCGCGCGCAGGCCGGCGACGTCCCAGAGGCCGTCGTCGCCGCGCGCCGGATCCTTCACGGCGAGGCCGAGGCGCAGCGTGGCGCCGCCGCGGCGCAGGAGAAAGTCGTCGAGCTCGAAGCGGCGGATGAACCAGCCGCGGCACCGTTCGGCGCGCGCCTCGCCGCCGTAGCGGACATGGCACGTGTTCCACTCCCACAGCCCGCCGGTGTAGTCGCGCGTCGAGAGCGACAGAGCGTCCCAGATCGGCGTCGAGATCCACCCGCCGCACAGCTTGGTGCGCGGGAACTCCGCGCGATCGACGACGGCGACGCGGGCGCCGCCACCTGTGAGAAAGCGCGCGCAGGTGCTCCCGGCGGGACCTCCGCCAACCACGACCACGTCGAACACCTCGTCCGCCATCCTCGCAACCTAGTGCGCGGCGGCCGCGGACGCCACCCGATGCCGGTCAGCGGCGCGCGTGGGTCGACGTGACGGGGACGGCGGCGCGGATGGTTTGGGCGACGACGCAGTAGCGCTCGGTCAGCTGGATGAGCTTGGCGAGCTGGTCGTCTGTCGCGTCGATGTCGAGCTCGAAGCGCAGGCGAACGGCGGTGAAGCCGACGGGGACCTCCTTCGAGACGCCGAGCGTGCCGCGCCAGTCGAGGTCGCCCTCGGCGAGCACGACGCCCGCGCGCAGCGGCAGGCCCATCGACGTCGAGACGGCGCGCAGCGTGACGCCGGCGCAGCCGACGAGCGCCTGCAACAGCATGTCGCCCGAGCATGCTCCGTCACCCGTGCCGCCCGTCGCCGGGTGAAGACCGACGGTGGTCTTGCCGCCGGCGCCTTCGGTCTCGACGTCGACGGCGATCGCCGTCGGGCTCACGGTGCCGCGCGCGTGCAGCACCGACAGCGCCGACGCGGGGTCGTCCTTGTACTTCGCCTTGAGCGGCGCTTGCCGCGCGCGCAGCTCGTCGGCGGTCACCGGAAGGCCTCCTGCAGCTCTTCGAGGGCCTTGTTGCCGGGGCACAGCTTCTCGAACGGCACTTGGTTCAGCGGCTGCTCGATCGTGCCCTGGATCTCGTGCATCTCGGGCACGGTCTCGTCGACGAACAGCAGGCCCGTCGGGACCTGGCCGCTCTTCTGGTGCTCCATCAGGTACGCCATCGCCTTCTCGCGGTGGCGCGGGTCGTAGCCCTCGGCGACGCTCTTGAAGACGACGACGCTGCCGTCGTGCATCGTCACCGTCGTGCCTTCGGGGCCGCCGCCGATCTGCGCCAGGATCTCCGACGCGTGCGGCACGAAGTCCGAATGGACAATCTCCACGTCGCGCTCCCTCGTGTACTTGTAGCTCTTCGTCGAGCCCTCGTGATCGTTGAAGGTCACGCACGGCGAGATGACGTCGATGAGCGCGAACCCCTTGTGCCGCAGGCCCGCCTTGAGCAGCGGCACGAGCTGCTTCTTGTCGCCCGAGAAGCTGCGCGCGACGAACGTCGCGCCGAGGCTCATCGCGTACAGCGCCGGATCGATGGGCGCGTAGGCGTTCGACTCACCCTTCTTGCTCTTCGTGCCGACGTCGGCGCTCGCCGAGAACTGACCCTTCGTCAAACCGTACACGCCGTTGTTCTCGATGACGTACAGCATGTTGAGGTTGCGGCGGATCGCGTGCGTCAGCTGGCCGAGGCCAATGGACAGCGAGTCGCCGTCGCCAGAGATGCCGATGTACGTGAGGCCGCGGTTGGCGGCGTTCGCGCCCGTCGCGATCGCGGGCATGCGGCCGTGCGCGCTGTTGAAGCCGTGCGCGGCGTTCACGAAGTACGTCGGCGTCTTCGACGAGCAGCCGATGCCGCTGAGCTTCACGACCCGATGCGGCTCGGTGTCGAGCTCGTGGAAGGCCTGGATGATGCCCGCCGTGACGCTGTCGTGGCCGCAGCCCGCGCACAAGGTGGACATCGTCCCCTCGTAGTCGCGGATCGTGAGGCCGAGCGCGTTCTTCGGCAGGCCCGGGTGAACGATGCGCGGTTTGGGGATGAACGTCATAGAGCCTCTCCCATGTGCTGGCGCAGCTGGCGCGTGACGCCGTCGACGACGTGGTGCGCGGACAGCGGGAACCCGCCGTAGACGAGCACGGACTTCATGCGCTCTTTGTCGATGCCCGTCTCGTTGACGAGCAGCGTGCGCAGCTGCGCGTCGCGGTTCTGCTCGACGACGAAGATCGTGTCGTGCGCGCGCAGGAACTCCTCGACGTTGCCGCCGAAGGGGAAGCCGCGCACGCGCATGAAGCTGGCCTTGACGCCCTCGCGCGCGAGCAGCTCGATGCCCTCGCGCACGGCCGCGTCACAGCCGCCCACGGTGACGATGCCGATCTTCGCGCCGGCCTGCGCGCGGATGACGGGCGCCGGCACGTGCTTGGCCGCGCTCTTGTGCTTGTGCGTGAGGCGGTCGACCACCTCTTGGTACTCGTCGGGGATCTCGGTGTACTTGCCGAACTTGTTGTGGCCCGAGCCGCGCGTGAAGTACGCGCCCTTCGGGTGCACGCCCGGCAGCGTCCGCGTCGTCACGCCCTCGGCGTCGGCGTCGGAGTAGCGCGCCCACTTCTCGAGCGCCTGCAGCTCGGCGGCGCCCAGCACGCGCCCGCGATCCGGCTTGTACGAGTCGTCCCACTTGAGCTTGGGGCACATCCAGTCGTTCATGCCGATGTCGAGGTCGGTCAGCACGAACACCGGCGTCTGGAACCGCTCGGCGAGATCGAAAGCGGTTGGTGCGAAAGTGAAGCACTCCTCCGGGTTCGCGGGGAACAGCAGGATGTGCTTCGTGTCGCCGTGCGAGGCGTAGGCGCACATCATGATGTCGCCCTGCTGCGTGCGCGTCGGCATGCCCGTCGACGGGCCCGTGCGTTGCACGTCGACGATCACGGCGGGGATCTCGGCGTAGTAGGCCAGGCCGATGAGCTCGCTCATGAGCGAGATGCCCGGGCCCGACGTCGACGTGAACGAGCGCGCGCCCGACCACGACGCGCCCAGCACCATGCCGATGGCCGACAGCTCGTCCTCGGCCTGCAGGATGCAGAAGTTGTTTTTGCCGGTCTCGGGATCCTTGCGGTGCGCGGCGCAGAAGCCGCGGAACGCGTCCATGAGCGACGTCGACGGCGTGATGGGGTACCAAGCCGCGACGGTCGCGCCCGCGAACACGCACCCGAGCGCGAGCGCCGTGTTGCCGTCGATCATGATGGAGTCTTTCGTCGCATCCATCGTCTTGAGGCGGAACGGCAGCGGGCACTTGAAGTTCTGCTTGGCGAACTGGTAGCCGAGCTGGATCGCCTTGTGGTTGAGCGCCATCATGGCCTTCTTGGCGCCGTACTTCTCCTCGAGGAGCGCGTCGATGACCTTCATGTCCATGTCGAGCAGCGCGGCGAGCGCGCCCGCGTACATGATGTTCTTCATGAGGACCTGCTCGCGCGGCTTCTCGAAGCTCTCGCGGCACATCTTCGCGAGCGGGATGCCGAGCAGGTTCACGTCGTCGCGGCGCAGCTTCTCGTCGAGCGGCCACGTCGAGTCGTGCAAGAGGTAGGCGCCGGGGCGCAGCTCCTTGATGTCGCGCCCGTAGGTCTCGGCGTTCATGGCGACGACGAGGTCGTACACGGGCGTGCGCGCCGTGTGCCCGTCGCCGTTGACGCGGATCTCGTACCAGGTGGGCAGGCCCTGGATGTTCGACGGGAACAGGTTCTTCCCCGACACGGGCACGCCCATGCGGAAGATCGCCTGCATGATGAGCCCGTTGGCGCTCGCCGAGCCCGTCCCGTTCGTGTTGGCGATCTTGAAGGCGAAGTCGTTGATGCGTTCTTTTTGCTGGTCCACGTTCATTTCGCGGCGCCCGCGCCGGCCTTCGGAATTGTCAGCTCGAGCTTCTGCATGTCCCACGCGCCCGTCGGGCAGCGCTCGGCGCACAGGCCGCAGTGCACGCAGAGATCCTCGTCCTTGACCATGATCCGGCGCGTCTGCGGCAGCGGGCCCGACGCGAACAGGCTCTGGTCTTTGTTGAGCGCCGGCACGGTGAGCTGCTTGCGCAGGTCGGCCTCGTCGGCGTTCGGCGTGATCGTGAGGCACAGCACCGGGCACACGTCGATGCACGCGTCGCACTCGATGCACTGCTTGTCGGTGAACTTCGTCTGCACGTCGCAGTTGAGGCAGCGCTGCACTTCCTTCGCCGCCTGCTCGGGATCGAAGCCCAGCTCGACCTCTTTGCTGAGGCTCTTGAAGCGCTCGACGAGGTCGACGTGCTTCATCTGCGTGCGCTTCGCGGAGCTGTAGTCGTTGCTGTAGCTCCACTCGTGCAGGCCCATCTTCTGCGACACGAGGTTCATGCCCTGCTTGGGGCGCTCGGTGACGGGGCGACCCTGGCAGTGGTTGTGGATCGAGATCGCCGCCTCGTGCCCGTGCGCCACGGCCCAGATGATGTTCTGCGGGCCGAACGCGGCGTCGCCGCCGAAGAACACGCCGGCGCGCGTCGACTGGAAGGTCGTCTTGTCGACGACGGGCATGTCCCACTTGTCGAACTGGATGCCGACGCTCGCGTCGCGCTCGATGAACGGGAACGCGTTCTCTTGACCGATGGCGAGGATGACGGTGTCGGCCGGGATGATCACCGTGCCGGTGACCGTCGACGTCGCCTTGCCGGTCTTTTCGTCCTCGCTCCACGCGAGCTGCTCGAACTCCATGCCGACGAGCTTCCCGTTTTCGAGCACGAAGCGCTTGGGCGCGTGGTTGATGATGATCTCGACCTGCTCTTCTTCGGCGTCCTCGAGCTCCCAGGGCGAGGCCTTGAAGAACTTGCGCGGACGGCGCGCCATGACCTTCACCGAGTCGGCGCCCAGACGCTTGGATGTCCGGCAGCAGTCCATGGCCGTGTTGCCGACGCCGATGATGAGGACGCGCTTGCCGACGGTCGTCACGTGGCCGAAGGCGACCGACTCGAGCCACTCGATGCCGATGTGGATGTCGGCGGCGGCCTCTTTGCGGCCCGGCAGGTCGAGCTCCTTGCCGCGCGGCGCGCCCGTCCCGACGAACACGGCGTCGTAGCCCTCGGCCAGCAATCCCTTGAGGCTGTTCACGGGCGAGTCGTAACGGATGTCGACGCCCATGCCGAGGATCTGCTGGCACTCGTCGTCGAGCACGTGCTCGGGCAGGCGGAACGACGGGATGTTCGTGCGCATGAGGCCGCCGGGCTTGGCCTGCTTCTCGAAGATCGTGACCTCGTAGCCGAGCGGCATCAGGTCGTTGGCGACCGTGAGCGAAGCCGGCCCCGCGCCGATCAACGCGACGCGCTTGCCGTTCTTCGTCTCGGGCGCGCGCGGCAGCCGATCCGTGATGTCGTCGCGCAGATCGGACGCGACGCGCTTGAGCCGGCAGATCGCCACCGCCTTGCCGTCGACGCGCGTGCGCCGGCACGCCGGCTCGCACGGCCGATCGCACGTGCGCCCGAGGATGCCCGGGAACACGTTCGACTCGCGGTTGAGCATGTACGCGTCGGAGTACCGCCCCTGCGCGATGAGGCGGATGTACTCCGGCACGTTCGTGTGAGCCGGACAGGCCCACTGGCAATCGACTACTTTGTGAAAGTAATTCGGGTCGAGGATGTCGGTGGGGTTCACTTCACGTCCTGGTCGAAATCGAACGCGAATTCGGCCGGGGGTCCGCCGCGTTTGGCGCGTAGGATAGACGCGTGTTTCCGCCCGGTAAAGGGCTGGGGCGGCGGTCACGCGGTGGACATCGTCCGGGCTTTGGACTAATAGAAACGGTTTACGCCGGTTCTCGGTGCGGAAACCCCGCGAAGAATCGGCTGGCGTCCATGTTCCGAAGTGAGCAGGGGTCCGTCGCCGCCCCAATAACGTCCGCAGGAGGCCTCCATGCGTAAATTCTTGGCATCGACTGGTACGTTGGGATTCGTCGCGGCGGCGCTGCTGCTCGGCGCGTGCAGCAGCGGCGGAGACAGCGGCAACACCGGAGGCACGACGGGCAGCACCGGCGGCACGACGGGTAGCACCGGAGGCACGACGGGCAGCACCGGCGGCACGACGGGCAGCACGGGCGGCACGACCGGGAGCACGGGCGGCACGACCGGCAGCACGGGTGGCACGACCGGGAGCACCGGCGGCACCACGGGCAGCACGGGCGGCACGACGGGTAGCAGCGGCGGCACGACGGGCAGCAACGGCGGCACGACGGGCGGCAACGGCGGCTCGGGTGGCACGGCCGCGGGCGGCACGGGCGGCACGACGTCGACGGGTCCGAAGCTGAGCGCGGGCTGTGGCATGGCGCCCGGCAGCAGCGACTCGCAGTCGAACTTCGTCCTCAAGAACATCATGGTCACGGGCGTCGACACGGCGTTCGTCTCGGCGCACCCGCCCTCGAACACCAGCTACACGTGGACGATGCGCAACTACGGCATCCGCCTCCCGAAGAGCTACAACCCCAACTCGCCTTATGCGCTCGATCTCGAGGGCACGGGCTGCGGTGGCAACGACACCGTCGGCAAGGGCGGCGACTTCGCGCTCCCCTCGACGGGCGCGACGCAGATGGAGGCGATCCAGATCGGCCTCAGCTACCTGCCGTCGAACTCGATCAACACCTGCGCGACGTTCGCCGACGGCTACAGCAACAGCCCCGAGCCGGCGTACATGCGCGCCATCATCAACGAGATCGAGGCGAACTACTGCGTCGACATGAACAAGGTCTTCGTCAACGGCTACAGCAGCGGCGCCTGGATGGCGGCGCTCTCGGGCTGCACGAACGCCGATCAGGTCCGCGCCTTCGGCGTCCAGGTGGGCGGCGGCCTCCGCACGCGCCCGCCCTGCATGAACAAGCCGGTCGCGGCGATGTTCGTCGTCGGCCTGGCCGACACGGGCAACCCCATCGGGCCGCTCAAGACGGCGCAGAACGACAGCTTCGGCTCCGTCGGCCTGCGCGACGAGATCCTCAAGCGCAACGGCTGCGTCGCGCAGGACTTCCAGATCGTCGACACCTGCTCGGCCAACGGCGGCACGTGCGCCGCGGGCATCCAGATCGGCGACACGTACAGCAACGTGCCCAACGCGGTGTGGAACGACACCTACTCGAAGTGCCACATGTACACGGGGTGCCCCGCGAAGTACCCGGTCGTGTGGTGCCCGCTCAACGTCAACCACGGCAACGGCCAAACCCCGATGGGTGGAGACTCGGCCTTGATCGAAAACTACCGCCGCACCGCCATGTGGCAGTTCTTCTCGTCGCTCCCGCCGGAATGACCTGACGAGCTGATCATCACCTGATCGAAAGGACGGCGGGGGCTTCGGCCTCCGCCGTTTTTATTTTGAGGGCGGCGGCGTGTGCGACAGGCACGCGCCGACGCGCTCGCGCTCTTTCACGCAGAAGTCATCCTTGAGGAAGGGCACGCCGCTCTCGCAGCCCCAGTGCGACGACGGCTCCTCGAGGAAGCACGCCTCGAAGGCCTTCATCTCGCTCTTGCACGGCCCGGCGTTCAGCTGCTCGCACTGCGCCTTGCAGCCCTTCGGCTGGTCGCAGCCGAGCGCCTTGGCGTTGGCCTCGCACGTCGAGACGCAGCGATCGCGGTGACAAGCGGAGGTCAAGCCGACGGCGGCGAGCAAGAGCCAGAGCGTCGCGGCGCGGGTTCGCACAGGCCGAAGGTGGCCGAACGTCCAGGGTGAGTCAACGGCGGATCGGCGGCGCGCGCTCTGGTACGCTCCCGCGCCCATGTCGTCACCACCGCGTCCGCCTCGTTCGCTCGCGCCTCGCGCGCCGCGTGGCTCCACGCGCGGGCCCGAGGTGAAGGTGTGCGGGCGCCACGCGGCGCGCGCCGTTTTCGCGCGGCGGCCGGCCGACGTGCTGCGCGTCTACCTCACGGAGGAGCTCGTCAAACCGTTCGGTGATCTGCTGCACGCGTGCGCGCAGCTGCGGCGGCCCTACAAGGTCGTCGGCGACGACGAGCTCGAGAAGATCACCGAGAGCCGGCATCACGAAGGCATCTGCGTCGTCGCCGTCGCGCGGCCGCCCCGCGCGCTTGCCGAGATCGTGAAGCCGCCGGGACCGGCGTGGCTCGTCGCGCTCGCGGGCGTCGCGAACCCGCACAACACGGGCGCGATCGTGCGAACGGCGGCCCACTTCGGCGCGCGCGCCGTGCTCGTCGAGGGCGAGGGCAAGCGGCTGCCGCCCGCCGTGTACCGCACCGCCCAAGGCGGCGCCGACACGCTCGACGTCGTGACGGCGCCCGATCTCGCGCCGCTGCTCGCCGAGGCGCGGCGCGCGGGCTTCTCGATCTGCGCGACGTCGAGCCACGGCGGCGTCGATCTCTACGCCGCGAAGCTCGCCTCGCGCGTCGTCGTGCTCATGGGCGCCGAGGACGAAGGCCTGTCTCGCGCGCTCGCACGCGGCGCCGACGTCACGCTGCGGATCCCCGGGACCGACGCCGTCGAGAGCTTGAACGTTGCGGCGGCGTCGGCGGTCGTGCTCGCTGAAGTGTGGCGAAGGAACGCGGGGCGCTAGCGAGAGATCGCGAGCGCGTCGATCTCGCCGGCGCCGTAGAAGTTGTTGTAGAGCGTCGTGCCCTTGCACGTCGCGGGCGTGCCGGTCATGCCGGGATCGTAGGGGCCGGCGGGGCAGGGCAGCGGCGTCGCCGTCAGGCTCAGCAGCGCGAGGAGCGCGTCGGGCGACATCCTGCCGAAGCGGCTGATGGCGAGCGCCGAGACGCCCGTGACGTGCGGCGCGGCCTGCGAGGTGCCCTGGATGTACGCGTAGGTCACGCACGGGCCCGTCGAGCAGTCCTGCACCTGGCCGTCCCAGCCCGCGGCCCACTGGTAGTAGAGGCTGTCGGGCGGCACGCTCGAGAGCACCTGGCCGGAGGCCGTCGTGTCGGTCACGAGCGGATCGGGGACGATGTTGTCGCCGCCGGGGCCCGTGACGTCGACGGCGCCGAAGCCGTAGTTCGAGAACGACGACAGCTTGCGCGTGTAACCGACGGCCGAGACGCCGATGACGCGCGGGAGCTGCACGGGGATGACCTTGCACGTCGCGCCCGGCGTCTGGCCTTCGAGCGACGCGAGGTCGGTGAAGAAGTTCGCCGTCGAGGCGACGAGCGGGATCTTCTTGGCGTTGGTCGCGCCTACCGCCTTGCGCACCATCGCGACGACGGCGGCGCGATCGGGCTGGTCGCTGCAGAAGATGTCGTCGATCGGGCCCGTGAACGGATCGATCGAGAGGCTGGCGTTCATGACGTCGAAGCCGTGGCCGATCGCCCAGTCGAGCGCGCACACCATGGCGTCGGCGAAGACGAGGCCGAAGCTCGGATCGTTGACGTCGTCGACGGCGAGCTTGACGGCCGCGACCTTGACGCCGGGCGCGACGCCGACGATGCCGACGCCGTTCTTCGCGCCCGCGATGATGCCGGACACGTGCGTCCCGTGGCCGATGACGTCGTTGGCCCAGAGCGCGGGATCGGCGTTGGCGACGCCGCCGACGCACGACGCGCTGGCCGACGAATCGACCTGCCCGACGAGATCGGGGTGCGTGCGATCGACGCCCGAGTCGAGCACGCCGACGAGCACCGACCTCTTGCCCGCCGAGATCGCGCGCGCTTGCGGCGCGTGGATCTGATCCATGTCCCACTGATGGTTCGAGAGCGGATCGGCGCCTTTCACGCGGTTGACCGCGGGCGGCGGCGCGCCCTTCGGCTTGCGCGGCGTGAGCAGGCTCGAGACGGCGCGCGACGCGCCGACGCCGTCGACGCGCGCGTTGGCGGCCAGCGCGGCCGCGAAGCCGGCGCCGCCGCGCGCCAGCACGAGCCCGACGTTGGCGTACTTCGTGACGATGGTGCCGCCCGCGCCGGCGACGACCGTCGCGGCGTCGGACGGAATGTCGCCGCTCTTGAACGAGACGAGGTACGTCTGGCTCGCCGTGAGCTCGGCGCTCGTCGCCGACAGGGGCGCCGCGGCTTCGTCGCCGCAAGCGGGGAGCGCGGCCGTCGCGAAGGCCGCCAACGTGAAACCGGCCAAACCAATCGAGGAACGACGCAGAGACCGAGACACGGGGGTGGAGCTCGCGCGCATGGGACCTCCTTTGGGGGGCGCCATTGTAAGCCGCTCGGGCGCGCACCACGCGTGGCATATTGTCGCGGCCGCGGCGTCAGGAACGTGTCGCGCACGAACGCACCCACAAGGAGATCCGAGATGAACAACGCCCTCACGAAGCACACCGGTTTCGTCCGCGCCGCTCGCGCCGCCTTGGCGACGCTCGCCCTCGGCGCGCTCCTCGTCGCCGGCCCCGCGCGCGCCGACGACCACACCTACCAGGTCACGGGCCCCATCCTCGAGGTCACGGACGCGTCGGTCACGGTGCAGAAGGGCAAGGAGAAGTGGGTCATCGCCCGCGACAAGAGCACGAAGGTCACGGGCGACCTCAAGGTCGGCACGAAGGTGACCATCATGTACTCGATGACGGCGGCGTCGATCGAAGCGAAGGGCGACGCGAAGGCGGCCAAGGCCGACGCGAAAGCGCCGAAGGCCGACGCGAAGAAGTAGCGTCGGTTCAGGTCGCGCGCCCCGCTCGGAAGCGGCGCCGCAGGAACCAGGCGAAGCCCAACACGCCGAGGACGAACACGCCCACCGCCATTTGGCGATAACGGATGTGGAACTTCTTGGCGTGGGGGCCGTTGCCGAACGTGGGCAGCGCCGCGGGGAGCGCGTCGACGCCCATGGCGGTGATCGTCGCGCCGGGGCGGATGAGCTTCGAGAGCGCGCGGCGCGCCTCGAAGAACGGCGCGCCGCGCTCGCCCCAAGGCGGGCGCTCTTCGGGTTTGGCTTCGCCGAGGATGCGCGGCAGCAGCGCGCGCGCGATCGCGGCGGCCGCCGCGGGATCGGACGCGGCGGCGAGCTCGTAGTAGCCGGCGTCTTCGACGCCGCGGCGCAGGTTCTTGAGGCGGATCGAGGGCACGACGCCGTCGAGGCCCAGCGAGTGCTCCTGGAACTTGTCGATCTGCTTGCCGGGGTACAGCAGCACGCCGTCGCCCGCGAGGATCTTCTGCTCGTCGTCGTTGTAGCCGGTCGCGGCCGACACGAACGGATCGTAGGCGCCGTGGCCGCCCCAGTTCGAGTCGTACCAAGCCGTCGACTCCCACACGAACCAGCGCTGGATCTTCGCCATCGACGCGATCCACCCGAACGTGCGCATCGACGTCGCCTCGGTGTCGGTCAGCAGCGCGCCCGTCGACGGGCGGTAGCCGTTGTAGATCCACGTCGGCTTGCTGCCGGCGAGGCGCGGGTCGTACTCGCCCGCGTGGACCATGGCGACGTCGACGGGCTGGGTCGAGGGATCCTCGCTGCACGTCCACCCGACGCGCACGCGGCGCACGTTGGCGTTCGTCGACTGCGCGATCGTCGCGCGCCAGGCGGCGGCGACGGGCGCGCGGCAGTTCTCGTCGGCGGCGTAGATGAGCACCTCGCGCCCCTCGAACAGGTTGTGCTTCGCGAGCGCGTCTGCGACGCCTTCGACGCGCGCGATCGACTCGGGCCGCGGGTTGAACAGCGTGCCGTAGGTGCCGAGCACGACGAGATCGTCGCCGACGCCTTCGGCCGGCCCGTGGTAGCCGTGCGCCGGCGTGTAAAGCGAGCCGTCGAGCGCCGACGCGCGCGCCTCGACGTCGGCGGCCGAGCCCACGCCGTCGAAGCCCGTGAGGCGGTGGCGGTGCAAGAGCTGCAGCAGCTGCGCCGCCGCGACGTCGGGGTGGCCGATGCGCTTCTCGAGCTCGCCGCGCTCGTAGAAGATCCACGTGCGCACAGGCCGCGCCGGCATCGTCGCGGGAAGCACCTCGAGCTCGAGCGGCAGCGTCGCCGCGACCTGCTCGCCCACGCGCACGACGACCTGCGCGCGGCGCACGCCCGGCGCCGCATCGGGCGGCACCGTGAGATCGATCCACACGACGCCGTTCTGTCGCGCGGGCACGCGCAGCGGGAACGGCGCCCAGTCCTTGGCGAGCTCGACGGGCACGAGCGCGTCGGGCCACCAGCCGGTCCACGCGTCACCCTTCGGCCCCGCGTGCGCCTGCCAGCCCAGCGAGAAGGGCCCGTTCTCCGTCTTCGAGCGCGGCACGTCGAAGAACGGCTCGACGAAGCGCTCGACGGTGAACGCCGGATCGAGCGCCTCGACGTCGACGCGCGCGCCGTCGAGGGGGCCCTCGAGCACGACTTGAAACGCGACGACCTCGTCGCGCAGCGCGAACAAGCGGATCGGCTGGCCCGGCGACCAAATCGGGTTGTCGTGGCCGTTCGCGATCTCGGCGAGCGGCTCGGGCAGCGGGATATCGCGCGGCACCTTCTCGCCGTCGTCGACGACCCACGCGACGGCGGCCGCCGCGACGGCCGCGACTAGAGGGATCATGTTTGGGATGCTAGCATCGCGCACCGATGAGCCGCGCTCCGCGTTTTCGAGATCGTGCGCGCGCGTTCGCGATCGTCGTCGGCGCGTTCGTCGCCGTGTGCTCGAACGGCCACGCCGAGGCCGCGACGTGCGGCGGTGCGAAGCTGATCTCGGGTGCGACGATGACGCCCGATCCGCCGCCGCTCGCGAAGCCGGCCAAGGGCGTCGAGCTCGACGAGCCGAACTTCCACACGTGCCTTCGGCGCGTCACCGATCACGCCGCCGAGGGCATCGAGGGCTACTCGCGCTCGGACTACTCGCGCCGCGAGCCCTACAACGCCGACGGCTCGCTGTTCTTCACCAACGCGCACAACGGCGCCTGGTACCTCTACGACGCCAAGACGCTCAAGAACCTCGGCGTCCTCAAGACGTTGCACGGCGACGCCGAGCCGCAGTGGGATCCCAAATCACCGACGACGCTCTACTACGGCGAGCGCAACGGCGGCCTCGTCATCAGCGCCGTCGACGTCAAGTCGGGCGCGACGCGCGTCGTGATCGATCTGCACGGCAAGCTGCCGTGGAAGAACGCCGCGCGCGCCTGGACCAAGTCCGAAGGCTCGCCGTCGCGCGACGCGCGCTACTGGGGCTTCCAAGTCGAGACCGACGACTTCAAGATCCTCGGCTTCGCGATCTGGGACGTGAAGCAGAACAAGCTCACGGGCACGATCGACACGAAGGATCGCCCCGATCACGTCAGCATGTCGCCGTCGGGGCGCTGGCTCGTCGCCTCGGGCTCGTCGGTCATCGCGTACTCGCGCGACTTCAAGACGCAGCGGCAGGTCGCGAAGCACGGCGAGCACTCGGACATCGCCGTGTGCGCGAACGGCCACGATTGCTACGCCTCGATCGACTACGACAGCAACGAGGGCTGGATCTACTTTTTCGACATCGACACGGGAACACGCACCGACCTGCTGCGTACCTACTTCAACAGCGCGGCGGCGGCGATGCACTTCTCGGGCAAGGCGTTCGACAAACCAGGGTGGGTGCTGATCTCGACCTACAAGCCGGGCGGCCCGAAGCAGTGGTACTTCGACAAGATCTTCGCGATGGAGCTCGAGGCCGACCCGCGCATCTACCAGCTGGGCAACCATCGCAGCAACGGGCGCGAGTCCTACGCGGCCGAGCCGCAGGCGGTCGTGAACCACGACTTCACGCGCATCCTGTTCGACTCGAACTGGGACGCCACCACCGACCAGAAAAAGCCCGGCGGCCAAGACGTCGACGCCTACGAGATTCGCCTCCCCAAGAACGCGTTCCCCTGAGCCGAACCTTCGTGATGGACACTCGGGCGGAGGCGCAGGGAGGCGACGAGCGGCGGCGTCGGGCCTGGGGCCTCGCCGCCTACTTCGCGGCGCAGGTGCTGTTCGTGCTGGTCGCGTCCAACGCGTTCCTGCTGCGCATCGACGACTCGTACTACTACTTCGGCATCGCCAACCACGTCGCGCTCGACGGGCGGTTCACCTTCGACGGGATCCACCCCACGAACGGCTTTCAGCCGCTGTGGCAGTTCCTGCTCGTGGGCGTCACCGTCGCCGCGCGCGCCGTGGGCGTCGTCGACCGCTACGTGCTCGCGCACGTGTATCTGATCCTGTGCGCGGCGCTCAACACGCTCTCGGCGTGGATCGCCTTCGGCCTCGTCGATCAGCACCTCGGCCGCGGCACGCGCGGCGCCGCCGTCGCCGGCTTCTTCTTCGTGTGGATCCCGGGGCTCACCGCCTCGCTCCTCGGCGGCATGGAGAGCGCCGTCAATTGGCCGCTCTTGCTCTCGTTCTGCCGCTTGCTCGCCGACGGCGAAGGCCGCGTGAGCCTCGCCGACATGCCGGCGCGCCGCTTCGGGCCGCTGCTCGTCGTCTCGATCTTGCTGGTCTACGCGCGCCTCGACAACGCCGTCATCCTCGCGACGACCGTCGTCTACCTGTGCCTGCGCGAGCGCCGCGCGGCGACGATCCGCATGGGCGCGATCTGGGGCGCCGCGACGCTCGTCGGGTGGGCGCCGCTGTTGCTGTGGGGCCACCGCGTGTTCGGCTCGCCCACGCCCGTGAGCGGCGCGGTCAAGCTGTGGAACACGGCGCACTTCATCGCGCGCGCCGGCGTCGGCCGCTACGCCGTCGAGGTCGCCAAGGCGTTCGGCCTCAGCGTCGCGGGCCTGCCCGTGAGCGCCGTCGGCATGGGCTACTACGAGGTGCTCAAGCCCATCGCGATGCGCCTCGGCTTCTCGCTCGTCGTCGGCGTGCTCGGCGCCGTCGCGCTCGCGCTCGCGCTCGGGCTCGCCGGGCGGCTGCGACGCATGAGCCTCGGCCCGCGCCCGCCCGCGCCGTCGCTGCTGCCGCTGCTGGCCTTCGTCGCGACGATCCACCTCTTCATGCTGGCGGCGCTCTTCCCCGATCAGTGGATGTACGCCGGCCTCATTTGGTACGACCTCGTCGAATACCTGTGCCTGTTCGTGCTCGCGGGCTGGTTGGGCGGGTGGCTGTTCGGCGCGTTGTCCGAGGCGTCGTGGCGGCGCCTCGGGCGCGGCGCGCTCGTCGCCGGCGCGGTCGCGCTCGTGCCGCTGCTCGCGTGGCGCCCTGGCGCGCCCACCGAGTGCCAACTCAAGCTCGATGCGGCGCGCTGGATCAACGAGCACCTGCCGCCCGACGCCGTCGTCGCGTCCGACGACGCGGGCGTTCTCGGCTACTTCGCGCGCGTGCCCGTCGTCAACCTCGACGGCCTCGTCAACGAGCGCGCCTACCTCGACGATTACTTGAAGCCTGGACGCAAGCGCGAGTACCTGCGCGACGCCGGCGTCACGCACCTCGCCGACATCTCCTGCCCCAAGCCGGGCGCGCGCTTCCGCAGCCTGCTGCACATCCCCGCCGACGCGCACCTCGTCTACTCGGCGCGCGGGAACGTCGTCGATCTCGACTTCTGCATCGCCGAGATCAATCGTTGAGGCCCGCCCCATGAACCTCCTGCTCGGCGCCCTCGGCCTGAACCTGCTCTACGTCGTCAACGAGATTCACTTCAATCTCGACACGCACATCCCGGGCCTGTCGCCGACGAACATCATCTTCCTCGTCATGCTGCTCTTCATGCGCGGCAAGGAGGAGGTCGTGAAGACCGAGCCGTACCTCAAGAAGGCGATCTTCATCTTCTACGGCGGCCTGACCTTCGGCTTCTTGTGGGCCCAGATCCGCGCGCCCGGGCCCTTCCTCGACGACATCACCTACTACAAGAACGCGCTGTTCTACCCGCTGTACTACTTCGTCTTCCTCAAGTGCCGGCAAGACGAGAAGAACACGCGGCGCCTCATCATCTGGATCCTCGTCATCGCCGCCGTCGCCGCGCTCGAGGCCGTGCGCGAGGGCCTCGACTACGGCTTCGGCAAGTACAACGCCTTCCGGCGCGCGTCGGGCCCGTTCGGCACCGACTGGCACATGTCGAACCGCGCGGGCGTCTACTACGGGATGTTCATGGGGATGTTCGTCGCGCTCGCGATCTTCCTCAAAGGGAAGGGCAAGCGCCTATGGCGCATCGCCGCGATCGGCGGCGCGAGCCTCACGGCCGTGGGCGCGCTCGCGACCTACTCGCGGCAGTCGTACTTCCTCGTGCTGCTCGCGATCGTCGTGCTGCTCGTGCGCCGCAGCCTCATCCTCGCGGGCTTCATGGTCGTCGTCGCGATCTCGCTCGTGGGCTACTTACCGGACTCCGTCTTCCAGCGCGTCGAAGAGACGAAGCAACAAGGCAAGAGCGGCGACGAGGAAGTCGACGCCAGCACGTCGAGCCGCTGGGAGATCTGGGAGGGCGGCATGCACATGCTCGCGGCCAATCCCATCGGCGTGGGCCTCCACCGCTGGACCGACGAGATCGGCAACTACTCGAGCTTCAAGCACATCGACGCGCACAACTTCTACGTGCTGACGCTGGGCGAGTGCGGCCCCCTCGGCGAGGTCACGCTCATCTACTTGATCGTCTCGCTCTTCGGCCTGGCGCGCTTCATCCGCAAGAACCGCCCGCCCGACGATCCCGAGGCCACGGCGCTCGCGCTCGGGTTCACCGTCACGACGCTCAACATGGCGCTCGGCGGGATCTACGGCAGCCCGACCCTCCAGGGCTCGGTCATGGGGACCTACTGGGCGCTGGGCGGGTTGCTCGAGCGGTACATGATCCTCAAGAAGCAGAACGCCGGGCCGTCGGGGAGCGGCGAGGTCGTGGAAGAAAAGCGCGGCGATTCGTTGACGGATCGGTTTCCTCTCGCGGCCTACATCACACCCGGGTCGCGGAAAACACCGTAAGCTGTTCGCCTCGAGTCACCGCCTAAAGCTGACGCCGCAAAGCTGTCGAAGGGGGGCCAAATGAAGCTGTTCCAGGGTTCGAAGCCATGGGTCCTGCTGGCCACATTCGCGGGACTCGCCGCGTGGCACGGGTGCGCGAGCTCGGAGCCCGGCGCGGGCTCGAACGGTGGCACGAGCGGGGGGGGCGGAGGCAAGACCGGCGGCGGCAACAACAACGGCAGCAACGGCGGCTTCGGCGTCGCCGTGTCGCCGGGCCCGTCGCAGCCGTTTCAGGGCGTCGTCATGCCGTGGCCGATCTTCGACGGCACGCTGCCCGACACGCCCGAGGCCGTCGCGCCCGCCCACACGTGGTACGCCGATCCCGTCAACGGCAACGACGCCAACGACGGCTCGTCGATGACGGCGGGCGCCGCGGGCGTCGGCCCGAAGAAGACGCTCACGGGCGCGCTCAAGAACGCCGCGATGAAGGCCGGTGACACGCTCCTGCTCAAGGGCGGCCTCTACAGGGAGGTGCCGAAGTTCGACGGCCCGCACGGCACGGCGACGGCGCTCCTCACGATCGGCTCGTACGGCCGCGGCACGGGCGCGCCCGTCATCGACGGCGGCCTCACGGCGAACCCGTGGACGAAGTACTCGGGCGAGGGCCAGACCACGGTGTGGAAGTCGTCGACGGCTGGCCTCTCGAAGATCACGTCGTCGTCGCCCGTGCGCGGCATCTACGTCAACAACGGCACGAAGGAGTCGGCGCTGCTCGAGGTCGCGCACGGCCAGCTCGCGAAGTACTCGGGCGATCCGCTGCCTTCGGGCCAGACACAGAAGGACGTTACCGACAACAGCAACAAGTGGTTCTTCGACGCCGGCGCGGGGACGCTCTACGCCGACTTCGGCGGCACGCTGGGCACGGCCGATCCCAACAAGGCCGACATCTCGATCCTCTACGCGACGCACGACCCGCTCATCGTGCTGTACGGCGAGCAGGGCTACTACCACTTCGTAGGCCTCACGATCCGCGCGGGCGCGTGGCACGGCGTCTACTCGGAGACGTCGGGCAACGTGTTCGAGCACTGCGACGTCAAGTTCAACGGCGGCGGCGGCATCTTCTTCGACACCGCCGGCGTCGACACGACCGTCCACGGCAACCAGGTGAAGTTCACGCGCATCTGGATGAACGGGCTCAACAACTGGCCGCGCTTCAACAACCAGAACGCCTCGGGCGGTTGGCCGGGCTCGCTGTCCTGGTACAGCCAGAGCGACTCGCTCTCGCAGGGCAACGTCATCTACAACAACGGCGGCGAGGGCCAAATCTTCTGGGGCACGAACGCCAACGAGGCGAAGACGATGCCGCACGTGAGCACCAACAACGCCTCACGCAACAACGTCATCTTCGACAACTTCGCCGTCAACATGTACGTCGACAACACGCAGGGCCTCACGCTCGAGCAGAACTTCGTCTTTCAGCATCCGCTCGATCTCACGCAGACCTTCGACAAGCTGTTCGACATGTCCGAGGGCTATCGCACCGACTGGGGCCGCCGCATGACGCCCGTCAACGTGAGCCTCGCCGACGAGCCGGGCTCGGCCTACGACGGCCACGCGCACCTGTCGGGCATCGCGCTCGTCAACAACATCTTCGGCGGCGGCAAGCTCGGCTTCGTCGACTACGACGACGGCACGACGCAGGTCGTGCACGGCCTCCGCAACTGCGTCATCTCGAACAACACGTGGATCATGTCGAACATCGCGCTGCCGAGCGCGCAGGCCTACGGTTGGCGGCACCTCAACTGGAAAGAGGGCGGCGCGACGGCCAGCATGAACAGCGTCTTCGAGAACAACATCATCGTGACGACCGACGCCGCCGACCACGCCGAGGAGATCGGCGTCGACGCCGCGACCTCGGGCATCACGAACGACTACAACCTGTACGCGGGCCCCGGGAAGTGGCACTCGGTCGACACCGACCAGACGTTCGACGAGTGGAAGACCGCGCACCCGACGTGGGACATGCACAGCCTCTCGGCCGCCGACGCCATGCTCACCGACATCAACGAGTTCAACCAGACGGCCGCGCAAAAGGCGGTCTATGACTGGCGCAAGGCCGCGCTCGCCACGGGCTCGCCGGGCGTCGGCGCCGGCATGAACCCCATGAACCAAATCAAGACCGACTTCACGGGCGCGACGCGGCCCGCGGGCGCGTCGGATCTCGGGGCGTTGGTTCACTGATCGATCGGATCGGTTCTATTGACGGGCGGCGGGCGCTCATGGGAACGGGTCCTGCCGCTGCGGGGTCCTCCCCGCTGAGTCTTTTTCCCTCGGGTCCCGCCTACGACGACCCGCCTCGATCAACCGGCGGCTGATCCCCATGGACTGCCTTCGGCGAAAAAGCCTCATCGGGGTCCCCCCCCTCCGCGTCACCCGTTCCCACTCGCTGTCCGCCGCCGACACGACGAACCCGATCCCGTCAAACCGAATCCGACTGAGCCAGATCCGATTTGACGGATCGGGTTCTCACATCGGCGGCGGGAAACGAGCGGGAACGGGTGACGCGGAGGGAGGGGCCCCCGATGAGAAATTTTTTGCCGAGGCGAGTCCATGGAGCTCGCGTTCGCTCGAACCGCTCCGCCCGGATCACTGCGCCCCCGAGGAAAAAATTTTCAGCGGGGAGGAACCCGCAGCGGCAGGACCCGTTCCCGCGAGTGCCCGCCGCCCATCAATAGAAACGCTCAGAAGCGCTCGCTGCGAAACGCGAGGTGCAGGCGTTCGCAGCTTCTCGCGACGATGCGCTCCAAAGGCTTCGGCCCGCAGAAGAAGACCTGGGGTCGCGGCAGCCCGGGGTCTCGGTAGAAGGACTCGAGGAGCTTGTCGAAGTCGGGCGTGCCCATCGACGTGTGCGTGCGCAGGCCCGTGACCACGTCGCCTTTGCGTTGCGCTTGGCGCAGCACCTGGGCGACGTCGAGGATCGAGCCGCCGAGGTCGGCGCGGCCCGAGGTCATGTAGATGTGGATGTCGAGCAGGCCGTCGACGTCGCGCTTCTCGAGCTCACCGAGCAGCTCGCGGAACCACTCGAACGAGTACTGGTCGCGCGCGAGCCACACGAAGCGCAGCTTGCGCAGCGGCGAGCTCGGGCCGTGGCCGAGCAGCAGGCTCTGCAGGATCGACGCGAAGGGCGTCACGCCGATGCCGGCGGCGATCGCGACGGCGTGCTTGGTCTCGAAGATGTGGCGCGTGGCGCTGCCGTAGGGGCCGTCGATGTGCGCGTAGGTCTCGAGGCCGTCGCGCTCGCGGTCGTCGAGCGTCTCGCCGAGCGCGCGGGTCCAGTTGCCGAGCGCGCGCACGTGGACGGTGAGGCGCTCGGGATCTTCGGGCGCGCTCGTGAGCGTGAACGGATGCCACTCGGTGCGCGCGACGGCGGGCACGCGCAGGAAAACGTAGTCACCGGCGGCGTAGCGGAAGCCGCGCGGGCGCTCGATGTCGAGCCTCGTCACACCGGACGCCATGGGCGTCACCGTGACGATGCGGCTGCGCGCCCGCCGCTGCGACGAGCGCGCGAGGCGCTCGAGGCCCCACCAGGCCCACGGCACCGTGCCCCACATCCAGAAGTGCGGCCCGTGCATGAACGTGAGCGGCACGGCGACGAGGTAGCCGAGGTGCGTGACGTGGAAGAGCTCGAAGTGGCCCGAGCGCCGCACGAGCGGCCGCGAGAACAGCCACATCGCGACGAAGATCCACAAGAGCACGGCGCCCGTGAGGTTCGTGCGCGTCAGCGTCACGAAGGTCGCGAGATCGACGTGGCCCACGGCGTGGGCGTTGAGCGCGTGCGCGACGCCGTGAATCAGCGAAAACAAAAGCACGACGCCGCCGATGAGGCCGTGCACGTCGATGGCGTCGTCGACGGGGACGACGCGCCCGAGCACGGAGCGACGCACCCACGTCAGCGTGTGGCGCAGCATGGGCACGACGATGAGCGCGGCGTTGAAGTTGAGGCACGCGCCCGCGCCGCGCGCGACCTGGATGTAGAGGTTCGCGCCCGCGTCGCGGTAGCGCAGCACGGCCCACGCGAACAGCGCGAGGTTGACGCCGACGTAGGCGACGAGCCAGGTCGCGAGCAGCGCGCCGTTGCGCAGCCAGCCGCTCCACGCCGAGCCGGGCGCGCGCGCGTGGGCGCGGGCGCGTTGGCCGGGCATGAGCAGCGCGACGCCGTAGTCCATGAGCCGCCGCTGCAGCTCGGGGTGCGAGCTCATGAGCTGCGCGAACTCGCCGATCGTGATCTTTCCGTTTCCGTCGGAGTCGCCCGCGCGCATGACGGCGTCGACGAGCTGATCGACCTCGCGCGGCGAGATGCGCAGGTCGTGCTCGGCGATCGCGATGTGCATGAGGCAGTCGAGCTCCTCTCGATCGAGCCAGCCGTCGCCCTTGACGTCGTGCAGGTAAAAGAGGAACTCGACCTTGCTGCCGGGGCTGCCCGCCATCAGCTTCTGCGCGACGGTCGCGAACTCCTCGGGCGTTTCGAACCGGCGCCCGTTGCCGCCGAGCGCGACGAGCAAACGCTGCGCGAGGAACAGGCTGCGCAGGTTGAGGGCCTTCTGCACGGCGACGGCGTCGATGCCGCCGGTCGCGAGCCGCCGCTTCGAGAGCGACTCGAACGCCGTCGCGAGCGGAAGGAACGCCGTCGGCGCCGCCGCTGGCTTGTCGCGCTTCGAGTCCATGGCCCTCGCCGTGATTTATCACACGTCGAAGGCGCGCCCCATTTCGGCGCGGTCAATCTTTCTTGAGATCGAGCTCGACGTTGCCGGCCGTGAGCCGCGGCGTCACGAGGAAGAGGCGGCTCGCCGCGCCCGGCACGCTCTTCGCGAGCGACGCCTGCACGGCCGTCGCGCGCCGGAGCGCGAGCGCGCGCAGCTCGTCGTCCTCGACGCGGGTGTTGACGAGCATGAGCTTCTCCTGCTCCTCGGGCGGAAGCGACTTCTCGAGACCGATGGCGTTCGTCGGCTTGGGGAACTTCTCGGCCTCGTACGCGGCGGCGACGAGCGCGGGGCGCTCGGCGTCGGTGAGCGTGAGCTCGTCGAGCGACGGCACGGCCGCGCCCGTCTGCACGAGCGCCGCCAGCTTCACGGCCTTGAGCTTCCGTTCGTAGAGGAAGCGCCGCAGGCCCTCGCGATCCTGCTTGGGATCGGCGCCGCCTTGGATCTCGAACGAGATGCCGGGGCGCTCGCGCAGCGCCTTCGCGAGGGCGCCCAGCCTCTTCTGCGCCGTCGCGTCGAGCGTGGCGCGGCCCGCGGGGAACTCGACGTGCGACAGCTCCTCGCCGCCGCCGAACGCCGACGCGATGAGCGAGAACGGCGCCGTGACCGCCTTGACGACGAGGTTGCCGAGCACCTTGAGCACCGCGTGCCAGATCTTGAACTCGGGGTCGGCGAGCGAGCCGGCGATGGGCAGGTCGATGTCGATGACGCCGCGGCGATCCTTGAGCAGCGCGACGGCGAGGCGCACGGGCAGCTTGGTCGCGTCGGGGCTGTCGACCTTGTCGCCGAAGGTGAACTGGTCGAGCACGAGCTTGTTCTGCGCGTCGAGCTTGCCGGCGGCGATCTTGTAGGCGAGCGACAGATCGAGCTTGCCCTTGCTGATGACGTAGCCGGCGTAGTGGCCCGAGTACGGGCTCGCGGGCGGCAGCTCGAAGTCGCGCAGGTTCACCTGCACGTCGAGCGCGAGATCCTTGGCGAGCGGGTTGGCGTTGCCGACGATCGTGAGCACGCCCGAGCGGTTGACCGAGCCGCGGATGTCGACGTTCGCCGTCGTGCCCGGCGTCGACGACAGGCCCGACACGCGGCCCGCGAGCTCGGTGAGGTCGGCCGAGTACGACGGGTGGATCGAGCGATCCGTGAACGTGACCTTTCCGCCTTGCAGCGTGACCTGGCCGATCGTCACGGGCGGCGGCGGCTCTTCGGGCGAGGCGGCGGCCGTCTTCGTCGCTTCGGGCTTCTTCTTGGGCGGCGGCGGTGGCGCGCCCGGCGCCGCGAAGGCCTCCTGCAGGTTGAAGTGCGCGTCGGGGAACATCACGAGGCGCGCCGTGAAATCCGTGAGCGACACGTCGCTGATCGCGACCGCCATGGGCGGGCTCGCGACGTGCAGCGCGCCGACGTGGAACGACTTCCAGGCGAGCAGCGGCTCGTTCTGCGCCCGGTCGACGGTCGAGACGTCGGCGACGTCGACGTCGGTCGTGACGTCGAGCTTGGGATCGCCGTTCGCGCTCGTCTTGACGTTGGCCTGGCCGCGCAGCGCGATCGTGCCGCCCGTGACCAGCAGGCTCTCCTGGTCTTGGAAGTACGGTTGGAACGGGAGGATCTCGAGGCCGCGCAGATCGAAGCGCAGGTTCGCGGCGACCGGCGGAAGGGTCGCGGTGCCCGTGACCTGCAGCTTGCCCGTCTTGTTGATGCCGAGCCGCAGGTCGACGCCCAGCTTCGCGCCCGGCGCCGTCGACACGTTCGTGAGGTGCAGCGCGATCGGATCGACGGTGAGCACGGCGGGCGCCGCGACGGCGTGGTCCTCGAAGCGCGCGCCCCAGCGATCGAGATCGAAGCGCCCGATGGTCACGGTCCAATCCGGCGCGGGGGCCGCCGGCTCGGCGGACGTCGCGGGCAACGGCTTGGTCGTCGCCGCGGGCTTCGCGGGCGGCACGAGCGTCGTCAGATCGACGACGCCCTTCGCGTCGCGCGCGGCGCGGACTTTCGCGTCGTGCGTCGCGATCTCGGCGACCTCGACCTTGCGCGCGCCGAGATCGAGCTTCGCGCCGTGCACGGCGAACGAGGCCAGCTTGAAGAAGTCGTCCTTGGCGCCGCGCCGGTGGAGCGCGAGATCGGTCAGCTCGAAGAACGCGTCGCGCAGCTTCACCTCGGGCGCGCCGCGCTCGGGCGCCTCGAAGACGTAGTCGGCGCCGAGTCGCGCGCGGCCCGAGCCGACGTCGAAGGCGACGAGGTCGTGCGTGTAGGGCGCGAAGCGGCCGGGCTCGACGTCGTCGATCGTGAGCTTGCCCTCGGCGGCGAGCGGCGTGAGGCGCAGCGTGCCGCGATCGCGGACGACGCCGCCGGGGACGGCGCGCAGCCCGAGCTCGACCTTGGCCGTCGCGCCGCGCGCGTTCGACAGGCCGCGCACGTCGACGGCCACGTCGCGCACCTCGGTCTCGAACGCGGGCGTGACCGACTCGTCGCGGAAGTGCAGCGTCGTCCTCTCGAGCACGAACGAGTCGACGGCGAAGCGCGGCCCCTCGGCGTCGGTCTTCTTCTTGTCGTGCGCGCGCGCCACCTTCTCTTCTTCGCGCTCTTTCTCCTTTTCGGCTTTCTTCTCTTGGCGCTCTTCGCGCCGTTGCGCCGCCGACTCGGGCGGCGCCGTCGGCGCGAGGTGCTCGACGTCGAGCGAGCCGTCCTCGAGCTTGTGCACGTGCACGTCGAGGCCCGACACGAGGACCTTCTCGACGTGGACGTTCTGCGCGGTGAGGTCGCTCTCGCCAAGCGTGATCGCCAGCTTCTCGAGCTCGAGCAGCGGCGCCGTCCCGTGCTCGCGCTTGTGCTCGACGTCGAGCGCGTCGAGCGCGACGTCGCCCTTGACCGTCAGCTTGGGCGCGTCGTCGGCCGTGCGCACGAACGCGACGTCGAGCGCGAGCGACAGCTTCGCCGACCTCACCGCGAAGGGCAGCCGCAGCGGCACGAACGGCACGTAGCGCGTGAGATCGAGCGCCTGCAGCCGCAGCTCGAGCACCGTCTCGAGCGACTCCTTGAACGGCTTCGTGCGCCCTTGGATCGCGAACGGCGTGCCGTCGATGCTCACGCGCAGCCCCGGCTCGACGAACGAGTCGAGGTACACGGGCAGCGTCGACGCGAACGGCACGCCGACCGACAGGCCCGTGACCTCGTGGTGATCGCCAGTCGGCTTGTCGTCGAACACGATCGCGGCGTCGTCGATGTGGATGTTGTTGAGCGAAAAGCGCGGAGGCTCGGGTGACGGCGGCTCAGGGGGCTCTGAGCTTTTGGGCATGGCCGCGAGCCGCGCGAGGATGTCGGAGAAGTTGTAGGCCGCGTCGACGTCGCCCCACGACTGCGCCGTCGCCTTCGTGCGCACGACGTGCACGCGCAGCGCCTCGAGCGCGATCTCTTTGACGACGGGCGCGCGCCGGAACACCGACGAGATCTGCGCGTTGACGTAGAGCCGCGAGAACCCCACGAACGGCGTCGTGCCGTCGGGCTCGTAGATCTGGAGGCCCTCGACGGCGAGCGACAGCGCGAACGGGTTGACGCGCACGCGCGCGACGCTGACCTTGCGCCCGAGCAGCTGCGAGAGCTGCTTCTCCGCCTGGCTGCGCGCGATCGGCGGCACGACGAAGAACCCGAGGATCGCGACGAGAGCGATCGTGACGCCCCCGGCGATCGCGAGGCGGCGCGGCCAGCGGCGGCGGTGCGCGGGCGGGCTGTGATGTTCGTCAGCCAAAACGGCCCGAGCATAAACGAGTGTCGCGTGGCGCCGCCCGCCGAATCGTGGCATTCGTCGGTCGTGAGGATCGCGCGAGGAATCCTAGTGGCCGCGCTGGCCGTCGTTGCGGCTTGCTCTCGCCACCCGCTCAGCCGCGCGCCGGGCCAAGATGGCGGAAGCGGCGCCACGGGCTCGGGCGGCGCCACGGGTTCGGGAGGCGTCGTTGCGTCGGGTGGCGTCGTTGGATCGGGTGGCGTCACGGGCTCGGGCGGTACGTCCGGCCCGATCGGCGGAACGCCCGGCCCCGACGCGGCGGCCGGCGGCGCCACCGCCGATGCGGGGGCCGCCGACGGACCCGATCGCGGCGGCGTCGCCACGAAAGATGGTGGGGAAGACGGTGGCGTGCAGTGCCTCGACAACGCCTATCCGGTCGACGGCGTGTGCACCTGCGCGCCGTCGACCCCCAAGGCGTGCCCGTCGAAGTGCGTGGACCTCGCGGCGGATCCCGACAACTGCGGCGCGTGCGGTGTGCGGTGCGCGGCGACGGCGACGTGCAGGTCTGGGACGTGCGGCCCCGCCGTCGAGACCTTCGTCGCTGCCGAACCCGGGTGTGGCGCCATCGACCTCGCGCTCGCGGGCGGCCTTCTCATGTGGACCGTTCGCGATCGCGGCGAGCTGTGGCGCACGCCGACGGCGATGCCCGCGCCGACGCGCTTCGTGACGGGCGAGATGAGCCCGTCACGGGTCGTCGCGACGGACGCGCGGGCAAGCTATTGGATCGACGTCCTCGACGCGACCTCGGGGACGGACGGCGCGGGCCACGCGTTCACGTCCACGGAGGCGGCGATCCACGGCTGGGACGGCACCTCGACGAAGACCTTCGCGACCGAGACCAACCTGACCGGGGGCATCAACGGCCTCGCTCTCTCAGACGACGGAAGGACGCTGTTCTACTCCGCCGACACGATGGTCCGTACGGCGAAGATCTCGGACGGTGCCTCCTCCTCCCTCGTGGCGCGCGAGTACAACCAGGGCGTGCCGCGCGCGCTCGCCCTCGCCGGGCCCCAGGTCTTGTTCACGGTCGACGTCTCGGGGGAGGTCGACGGCGTCTCCACGCTCACGCCGTTCGTCGCCGGTTCCTGCGGCCTCGTCGACCAGTCGGACGGCGTGCCCGCCAACATCAACTGCGATCGGCTCGCGCGCGGGCAGGGCTCGCTGCTGTTGGACTCGATCGTGGTGTTGCCGGGGTGGGTCGTGTGGGCCGACGGCTCGTCGATCAGGGCGAACGCCGACGCGCCGGGCAGCGACAGTCGGAACCAGGGCATCGACGTCGACCAGAACGTGAGCGCCATTGGCAGGGATGGCACGCACGTCTTCTTCGCGACCTCGGACGCGACGCAGCCGGGGCAGGGCGCCGTCTGGAGCACGCCGCCCGGCGCTTTCATGGTGGCGAGCCCGCTCGCGCGCGGCCAGAACGGGCCGCGCAGCGTCGTCGCCGATAGCGTTTACGTCTACTGGTCCACCAGCGACTGCACGATCAACCGGGTCGCCAAATAGGGTACATTTCTGTTCCTACACATTTGGAGCGGCCGATTCGCGTCGTCGCTTCGTTCTTCGCACGGAGAGCTTCAGAGATGTTTTCACGCCCGCGCTCGCTGTTCCTCGCCGGTCTGATCTTCGTCGCTTGCGGATCGCCTGAGGGCCTCAAGCGGACGCCGGGCAGTGGTGGAAATACCGGCGCGGGCGGCACTCAGGCCACGGGCGGAAACGGCGGTACGCCGGCGACCGGCGGCAACGGCGGCACCCCCGACACGGGCGGTACGGGCGGCAGCGTCGATACGGGCGGCACCGGCGGCATCGCTGCGACGGGCGGCTCGGGCGGCAGCACCGACACGGGCGGCGCCGGCGGCACGGCGGCGACGGGCGGCACCGGC
>DASZRT010000061.1:0-1967 GCA_035549075.1 Polyangia bacterium
CTCGAGCGGCCGCGAGTGGGTCGGCGTCGCGATGCGCATGGCCGGCGAGCTCTACCTCGTGGCGCGCGAAGAGACGCGCGAGGTGCTGAGCCTGCCGAACGCGCTGACGCGCGTGCCGGGCGCGAAGTCGTGGATCAAGGGACTCGCGAACGTGCGCGGCCAGTTGCTCCCGATCGTCGATTTACGGCAGTTCCTCGGCAGCGGCGTGACGCCGACGACGCGCAACACGCGCATCATCGTCGTGAATCACCGCGAGATCCCCGCGGGGTTGGTGGTGGACGAGGTGCTGGGTTTCCGGCGCTTCGCGGAAGGCGAATTCTCGGGCGATGCGCCGCCGACGGTCGCCCGTTGCGAGCGCTATCTCGCGGGCGCGTTCCGGCGGGGCGCCGAGCAATGGCCGGTGTTGAGCCTGCGGCAAATACTGGAGAGCACCGCGTTCTCCGAGGCCGCGGCATGAAGCAGAGACGGATGAACAAAGCTTCGAACCCCAACAGGCGCGAGGTGGCGCGGTCATGACGACGCCGGCGGCCCCTCCTCAGAAAGGACGCGCGCTCGATCTCGTGATCGTCGCCGCGGCCCTGCTGGCGCTCGGCAGCGCGGCGGCGTGGTTCCTCATGGGCCAATCCGTGAAGCCGGCCGCGACGACCGCGCCGGTCGAGGATCTGTACGCGGTCGCGCTGGACGCTCCGGGCGCCGCGGCCGGCGATGCCGAAGCGCTCGGCAATCTCGAGAAAGAGCTGAAGCGCCTGCGCGAGGTGTCGCGCGCGCACGAAGAGGCGACGTGGGCGCAGGACCCGAAGTTCGCTCGCGTCATCAACAATGCCAGCGTCGTGCTCGGCGCGAGCAAGCAGCTCGGCGATGCCGCCTCCGCCGCGCGCGAAGCGCGCGAGCTGGTCGCGAAGCTCCTCGCGGAGATCGGCACGCTCGCGAGCAACCTGAACGGGCCGTCGCTCGAAGCTGCCGTCCGCCCGCTCGAGCGCTTCGAGGTGCGCGCGCAGCGCTTGCAGCTCGATGTGAGCGCGCTCGCGACCGGCACGGCGAACCCGAGCCAGGCCGCGCAGCGGCTCGCCGAGAGCTCCGACTATCTCGGCCAGGTCATCAAGGGATTCAAGGGCACGGACACGGGCCTCGGCTTGCCGAAGGTCACCGGCGCGGACGCGCAGCAGCGTCTGAAAGCGGTCGAGACCCTCTACAACGAGCTCGACAACGTCGTGCGCCGCGCCGTCAACGCAGCGCCTCAGCTACCCGCCGCGCAAGTCGCCGCGAAGTCGGTCAGCGAGGATGCGCGCGCGCTCGCCATTGCCGCGGGCCGCGGCGCATTCGATGTGGCGCCGGTCGGGCAGAATCCGCTCGCGTATCTGCCGGGGGTGCTCGCCATCGCGGCGCTCGTCGGCGTCGTCCTCATCTGGCTGGGCGTGAAGCGCTTGCGCGAAACCGTGGATCGGTACCGGCTCGCGATGGAAACGCAGCGCAAGGAAACGGACCGCAACCAGCAGGCCATTCTGCGCCTCCTCGACGAGCTCTCATCGCTCGCCGACGGCGACCTGACGGTGCAGGCGACCGTCACCGAGGACATCACGGGCGCGATCGCGGACTCGATCAACTACGCGGTCGACGCGCTGCGCGGCCTCGTCACGACGATCAATCAGTCCGCGATTCATCTCGACAGCGCGGCCCGGCAGACGCAGGCGCTCTCCGCGCACCTCGCCAAGGCGAGCGGCGCGCAGGCGAAGCAGATCGCCTCCGCGACGGAGTCCGCGAGCGGCATGGCCGCTGCGACCGAAGAGGTGTCGGGCAACGCGGAGCGCGCGGCCGATGTCGCGCGGCACTCGGTCGAAGTCGCCCACAAGGGCGGCGACGCCGTGCGTCGCACGATCGACGGCATGAACACCATCCGCGAGACCATCCAGGAGACCTCGAAGCGCATCAAGCGCCTCGGCGAGAGCTCGCAGGAGATCGGCAACATC
>DASZRT010000062.1:0-25923 GCA_035549075.1 Polyangia bacterium
GTAGTACGAGAGGACCCGGGTGGACGGACCGCTGGTGTTCCGGTTGTCATGCCAATGGCATCGCCGGGTAGCTATGTCCGGAACAGATAACCGCTGAAAGCATCTAAGCGGGAAGCTGACCTCCAGATTAGGAATCCCGAGGCGTAAGCCTCCTAAAGACCCCATGTAGACGACGTGGTTGATAGGCCGGGTGTGGAAGCGCTGCAAGGCGCGGAGCTAACCGGTACTAATAGGTCGTGCGGCTTGGTCACCATTACTTTCTTCTATCGATACTCCGTTTATAAGGTCGAGACTGCTTGATTGCAGTGCTCAAGACACCTTGAAAAATTCGTCAGCCGCGAATCCCGGTCATTGACCGGCGGACGCGGCGCTCACCGCCCTCATTTGAGGTCGGAGAGGACAAAAAGTTCCGGCGGTCTTACCGGAGGGGTTACACCCGATCCCATCCCGAACTCGGAAGTTAAGACCTCCAGGGCCGATGGTACTGCAGGGGGGACCCTGTGGGAGAGTAGGTCGCCGCCGGGAACTATTCCAAAGCCCCGAGCAACTCGCTGGTTGCTCGGGGCTTTTTCTTTTTTGGGGCCTACGGCGGCGCGTGCGCGCCGGCCGACAGGTTCAACCGCTGGGGCGGGGCGTCTCGGCCGCGTCGGCCGTCGTGCGCGCGTGGTACCGCCGCAGGTAGCTCTCGGCGGCGCGTTGCGCGTCGAGGCGCAACGCGCGCGCATACTCCATGACGTAGCCGCGCACGTAGACGGCGGCCGGCATGTCGCGGAAGCGCTCGTCTTCAATGGCGCGCAGGTGGCGTTCGCTGATCTTCGTGCGGTGGGCGATGTCGCCGAGCTCGATGCCGCGCGCCTCCCGCAGCTTGCGCAGCGCCTGGCCCGAGACGTCGTCGCCGAGATCGACGACCGGCTCGGGTGATTCGTGCCGATCGTCGGTCGCGCCCGGGACGCCGGGGCGGCGCGTGGCGTTGGCGGCGGCGGCGCGCACGGCGCGCGCGAGATCGGCCTCGGGCAGCGCGAGATCGTAGAGCCGCCGGCGCTCGGGCGCGAACAGCGTGTCGTGCGCGGCGTTGGCGCGCGCGTGCAGGTCGGCGAGCTCCTGCTCATCATAGAGGCCCGCGATCACGGGCGACGTCGACGCGTAGATCTCCTTGAGCGTGCGGTACGCCCGCCGGATCTCCTCGTCGCTCACGCCGGGCTCGGTCTCGAGGATCTCGTAGTAGGTCTGCTCTTCTTCGAGGCGCAGCGGGCCCGCGTGCGTGGGGCCCTCGCCCTGGCTGTGCGAGAGCACGCGGCGCGCGATGCGCTCGATGTTCTTCGCGACCTTGGCGTCGGGATACTCGGCCATGAGCGGGCGGCGGCGCCGCGCCGCGAGCCACACCGTCTCGTCGGATTCGACGTGGCCCAGGTACTCGAACATGTGGCCGAGGCGCCTCCGCGCGGCCGCCTGCATCCACGTGCCGAGCTTGAGGTCGGGCAGGGTGCGCGTCTGGTTGACGATGAAGCGCGGACGGTAGCGCTTCATCTCTTGCTCGAGGCGGTCCGCCGGGCCCGCGCCTTCGCGCGCCACGCGCAACAGATCCAGCGCCGCGCGTGGCGGGCCCTGTGGGTTCGTGACCAGCTTGTCGAGGCCGCGCGTCGCGCGCAGCCGGCGCACGAAGCCGCTCTTCGCGAAGCGGTACGTCGCCTCGATCGACGCGGGATCCGGGAGCGTCACGAGCACGGGGACGTCCGCCGCGAGCCACAGGTCGAGCGACAGCGTCGAATCGGGCGGGCCGAGGTCGAGCACGATGGCGTCGACGTCGAGCTGCGCGAGCGCCGCGAGCACGTTCTTCGCCGTCTGCTTGGGCCGCACGGCGCCGAAGGCCGAGCCCTCGCCCCCGATGATGCCGACGCCCGCGACGGGCGTGTCGACGATGAGCTCGGTCAGGCCCTCGACGCGCGCGCGCAGGAACTCGCCGAACCCGCGCGGCGGCCGCGGTGTGCCCAGCAGCAAATGCAGCGACCCGCCCGCCGGGTCGGCGTCGATCGCGATGACCTTCTTCCCCGTCTGCGCCAGGTACACGGCGACGTTCGCCGCCAGCAGCGTCTTGCCCGTCCCCCCGCGCCCCGCCGCGAACGCAATGATCTGCGCGCGCGCCTTCGGCTCGGCCACCGCCTCGACGGGCGCTTCAATCGATTCGGCCGCCGCCTCGAGCGACTCCGGGACCTCGACGTCGCCGGTCTCGGGCTCCGCGCTCGGGCCCGCGTCAGAGACGTCGACGTCCTCGTCCTCAGTCGCCATGAGCTGACGGTTCTACACCGCCGCGCCCGGCGCCGGGACTAGTCTTTGAGCTCGACGTTCCAGTAAGAAGCGTCGGCCACGCCGAGGAACGGCAGCCACTCGCGGTAACGCACTTTGCCGCCGTTCGTGCGGAACGTGGGCGTCCAGCGGGGGCGCATGGGCTGCTTGAGCAGCTTCATGCCGGCCTGGTCGGGTGTGCGCGCGCCCTTCGAGAGGTTGCACTCGATGCAGCAGCACACGACGTTCTCCCAGGTCGTGCGGCCGCCCTGGGCGCGCGGCACGACGTGGTCGAGGTTGAGGTCGATGCGCGGCAGCTCGCGCCCGCAGTACTGGCAGGTGTTGCCGTCGCGCATATAGATGTTGTGCCGCGAGAAGCGCACCTTCGTGCGCGGGATGCGGTCGTACATCTGCAACACGATGACGCGCGGCACGCGGATCGCGCGCGTCACCGTTCGAATGACGTCGTGCTCGTGACCGGAGCCCACCTCGGTCGAAAGCTCCGCCCAGCTCGCGAAGTCGAACGTCTTGAACTCGCGGTCGACGACGCGCGCGACGCCCGAGTAGACCAGTGAGAACGCCCGCCGCACGTTCGTGACGTGAATCGGCTGGTAGTGACGGTTCAGTACCAGGACGGCGCTGTTCGTCATTGGGGGTTCGCTCTCTCATATGTAGCAAAACGATTCGCCGCGTGCAAAAGACCCGCGCGTCACGGCCGGGTCGATCGCGTGACTTTCACGCTAAAATCGCCGCCGACGTGAGCATCCAACCGGTCTCCGCCCTCGTCGCGGCCATCGTCAGCTTCGCGATCGGGGGCTCCGTCCTCCTGCGCGAGACGCGCCGCCGCTCGCACGTCTTCTTCGCGACGTTCGCCTTCAACGTCGCCGCGTGGTGCCTGGTTTCGTTCTTCGCGAAGCGCTTCGACGCCGCGTTCTACGGCTGGCTCGCCATGGTGATCGCCGTGTCGCTGCCGGCGACGGCGCAGCGCTTCTTCCAGTCCTTCCTGGGCGACGACGCGGGCCGCCCGCCGCTGTCGCGCTCGACCGTCGTCGGCGCCGGCGTGCTCTACACGCTGCTCTTCTTCTCGCGCTTCGTCGAGCCCATCCACACCTCGACGTGGTTCGGCGTTTCCTTCCTCGCGTACATCTTCGCGGGCCTCTACCTCTCGGTCTTCTATCTCTACAAGCGGTACCGCGCGACGCCGTCGCGCATCGAGAAGACACGCCTTCTCTACCTGCTGGTCGGCGGCTTCGCGACGGTCACCTCGGCGCTGCTCGAGGCGCTGCCGCACGGCCCGAAGTTCGGCAGCGTCTTCGTCATCATCTACCTGTACTTCCTGTCGCAGAACCTCGTGCGCTACCGGCTGCTCGACCTCAACGAGCTGCTGGGCCGCATGGTGGTCCTCGGCACGCTCGTCTTCATCCTCACGCTCATCTACGGCGTGCTCGTCAGCTGGGTCGAGCCCGACGAGCAGGGGCTGTTCTTCTTCAACTCGCTGCTGGCGTCGGCGACGATCGTCATCCTCATCGAGCCGCTGCGCACGCGCGTCGAGGACGCCATCAACCGGTGGATGTTCCAGGAGAAGTACGAGCTGTCGCGGCGCATCGAGACGTTGCGGGCGGATCTCGCCAACGTCATCGACATGCGCGTGCTCGTGCCGCGCGTGCTGTCGGCGCTCGAGGACTCGCGGCGCATCACGCACGCGTCGATCTACCTCGCCGATCCCGACGGCTCCGGCTTCGAGCTCGCGGGTCACGTCGGCCCGCGGCCCGAGGCGCGCCTCGACGCCATCGCCTCGCGCCCGTTCTTCGAGCGCCTGCGCCGCGGCGGCGTCATCTCGCTCGAAGGTGTCGAGCGCGAGATCGCCGCCCGCCGTGGCACGACCGAGGATCAAGAGGGCCTGCAGCTCCTGCTGCGCACGCTCGAGCAGATGAACGGCTCGGTCGCGCTCGGCTTCTCGGGCGAGGACCAGCTGCTGGGCGTGCTCGTCATCCGGGACGAGCGCCTGCGCGAGGCGTACTCGTCCGACGAGATCGAGCTCTTTCGCTCGGTCGCGACGACGATCGGCGTGACCCTGCAGAACTCGCAGGTCTACGAGCGCATGAAGGAGCGCGACCGCCTCGCGGCGCTCGGCCAGATGGCGGCCGGCCTCGCGCACGAGATCCGCAACCCGCTCGGGTCGATCAAGGGCGCGGCGCAGTTTCTACAGCCGGCGGGCGGTGGCGGCGTCCAGCACGCGGGCGACACCAAGGAGTTCCTCGACATCATCGTCGAGGAGGTCAACCGCCTGAACAAGATCGTCTCGCAGTTCCTCGACTACGCGCGCCCCTACCGCGGCGAGCAGAAGCCGCTCGACGTCGCCGACGTCTTGAAGAAGACGTTGCAGCTCGTCGACCAGGAGCGCGCCGCGAAGTGCGAGATCGTGACCACCTTCGCCGAGCGCCTGCCGCCCGTGCGCGCCGACGCCGAGCAGCTCTTGCAGGTGTTCCTCAACCTGTCGCTCAACGCGCTGCAGGCGATGCCCGACGGCGGGCGCCTCAACGTCTCGACGGGTCTGCGCCGATCCACGCGCCGCGGGGCCGCGGCGGCCTTCCTCGAGATTCGCTTCCGCGACACGGGCGTGGGCATCCCGCCCGGCGACCTCAAGAACCTGTTCATCCCGTTCTTCACGACGAAGGAGAAGGGCACCGGCCTGGGCCTGCCCATCAGCCAGCGCATCCTCGAGAACCACGGCGGCACGATCGAGGTGCGCTCGCAGGCGGGCGAGGGCGCGACGTTCACCGTGCTCTTGCCCGTCGAGGCCGACGCGTACGCGGCCTACGCCGCGCACGTCGAGCGCGTCGATCCGAGAGGCGACACCACGCGCCGCGTGACGGGCCCGCCCGCGCTGCCGCCGCGACTCCCGCCTCCGGCGGGCCGCGTGCCCGTGCCGCCGCCCGCGCCCGCCGCGTCGCCGCCCGTGCCTCCCGCCGCGCGTGGCCCTGCCGTGACGGCGCCGAAGGGATAGACTGAGCGCCTCGTGACCCAAGCCTCCGCCGAAGCCGAGCAGAAGCGCGTCCTCATCGCCGACGACGAGCTCAACATGCGCCGCGTGCTCGAGGCGATCCTGCGCCGCGAGGGCTACGACGTCGTCACGGCGGCCAACGGGATCGACGCGCTCGCGGGCATGAACCGCGACGTCCACACCGTCATCACCGACCTCAAGATGCCGGGGCTCGACGGCATGGGCCTGCTCAAGAAGCTGTCGTCGGAATACCCCGACGTGCCGGTCGTCATGATCACGGCGCACGGCTCGGTCGAGAACGCCGTCGAGGCCGTGAAGCTGGGCGCGTTCGACTACCTCGAGAAGCCCTTCGAGCAAGAACAAATCCGCCAGGTCGTCGCCAAGGCGCTGTCGACGTTTCGCCTCGCGCGCCTCGCGGCGCGGCCCGAGGACACGGCCGTGCGCGGGCGCTTCCGCCTCATCGGCGAGTCGCCCGCCATCAAGCAGATCTTCTCGGTCGTCGAGAAGGTCGCCGACACGCCGTCGACGGTGCTCATCACGGGCGAATCGGGCACGGGCAAGGAGCTCATCGCGCGCGCGCTGCACGAGAACTCGTCGCGCCACGCCGGCCCGTTCATCAAGATCAACTGCGCCGCCATCCCGAAGACGCTCATGGAGAGCGAGCTGTTCGGGTACGAGAAGGGCGCCTTCACGGGCGCCGTCGGCGCGAAGCCGGGGCGCTTCGAGCTGGCCCACGGCGGCACGCTGTTCCTCGACGAGATCGGCGAGATCCCCATCGAGATGCAGGTGAAGCTGCTGCGCGTCCTGCAGGAGTCCGAGTTCGAGCGCGTCGGCGGCATCAAGACGATCAAGGTCGACGTGCGCCTCGTGACGGCGACCAACCGCGACCTGCTGCAAGAGATCGCCGCCGGCGCGTTCCGCGAGGACCTGTTCTACCGCCTCAACGTCGTGCCGATTCACATCCCGCCGCTGCGCGATCGCCGCGAGGACATCCCGCTGCTCGTCGACCACTTCCTGGCGAAGTTCAACGAGCGCCTGCGCAAGCAGGTGACGTCGGTCTCGCCCGACGCGCTCGAGCGGCTCGTCGCCCACCACTGGCCCGGGAACATCCGCGAGCTCGAGAACCTCATGGAGCGCACGGTGCTGTTCTGCGAGGACGCGCAGATCCGCGGGTCGGACCTGCCGCCCGAGATCGGGGCTCACCTCGTCGCGGCGGCGGCGGCGCCCGTCGCGCCCGCGGTCGAGGGCAGCGCGCCCGTGCAGGGCCCGCCGACGCCCGCCGGCTCGCTCAAAGAGGCCGTGCGCGCCCAAACCGAGCGCGTCGAGCGCGAGCTCATCCAGCGCGCCCTCGACGAGACGGGCGGCAACGTCACGCAGGCCGCCCGCAAGCTCAAGATCTCGCGCAAGAGCCTGCAAACCAAGATGAAGGAGTTCGGCCTGCGGGAACGCGCTGGCGGCTGAGCCTTGTGTTACAGTGCGCCGGACCTTGAGAGCGGCCGTCAACAGATTGACCGCCCCCGCCGCGGTCATCCTGGCAGTCCTCGTTAGCGCGCCTGCGGTGCGCGCCGCCGAGGTCACGCGCGTCGTCTCGGCGCTCGACGACGAGAACCAGTTCGACTTCAACGTCACGGCCGCCTGGCTGCACGAGTCGAAGAGCGCGTTCATCAAGCGCGAGAACGTCCTTGGCGGCGTCAACGTCCTCGAGAAGGACTCGGTCTACAACCAGACGCGCGACGTCCTCAACCTGCGCATGGACTTCGGCATCCTGTGGGACGTCGGGCTCCACGTCGCGGCGCCGCTCGTGCTCGCCGACGAGCGCAGCCTGGACTTCGATCAGACGGCCGAGGGCTGCACGTACCCGCCCAGCCCCAACCCGACGTGCGTGAGCAACGTCAACTCGTCGGTCATCCGCGACGGCATCGTGCCCTCGACGCCCGGCACGGCGTCGACGCCCGCGCGCTGGGGCCTGGGCAACGGCTACACGGCGCCGTCGTCGCGCTGGTTCACGGGCCCGAAGCGCAGCGGCTTCGAGAGCCTCGACCTCGGCCTCAACTGGGCCGCCTTCAACCAGATGCGCGACGACACGCGCCCCACGTGGATGCTGGGCTTCGAGGCGAAGCTCGACGTGTTCCACGACATGCGCTTCGACCCGTCGAACCCCACGGGCAACACGGCCGTCGGCCCGGGCTACCACCAGTTCATCTGGTCGACGTGGGTCTCGAAGCGCTTCCGCTACTTCGACCCGTACTTCGGCGCCTGGTACATGCTGCCCGTGCGCACGAACGGCAGCATCTACCAATCGGGCCCGAACCAAGGCGCCACCAACCCGATGATGCGCGCGGGCGCCATCGCGGGCTTCGAGCAGATCGCCTGGGAGAACCCGCGCGCGCTCCAGCGCGTCACCGTCGAGTTCCGCGCGCGCATGGAGCAGCACTTCTACGGCCGCAGCGCGAGCGAGATGTGGGAGCCGCTGGCCGGCTCGTCGAAGTGCAACTCGTCGCAGTCGACGGCCGACTGCCGCCCCGGCATCGACGACGGCGTCGCGCCGGGCACGTTCTCGGCGCACCCGGGCGTCACCGAGACGCAGGCCTACGCGAGCTTCGGCGGCGACGCCGGCCTGAACGTCCAGGTCGGCAAGTACATCCGCTTCCGCGGCCTGTTCGGCCTCACGGTCGACATGCCTCACTTCATCACGTACGCGAACGCGGGCGTCCCGCTGCCCGGCAGCAGCGCGGTCAAGCTGGACGACCCGAACGAAGCGAACGTGGACTATCGAGCCGCGCTCGATTCGCCGGGGCGGAGGTTCAAGGTCGAGGGCACGCAGATCTGGTCGCTGCTCCTCGAAGGCTCGATCATGTTCTAGGGGGCGGCGATGACGATCGCCCGGCCCCCCACCGAGGTCTACCGCCAGAGCGTCGAGAAGCTCCCGCGCGCGATGGGCCGCGCGCAGCGCGACGCCGCGCTGGGCGTCGTCGTCGGCGCCGCCGCGCTCATCGCGCTCACGTCGGCGCTGCCCGAGTCCTTCGAGCGCGGCGACCTGGCGTTCGTCGTCGGCATCACGGCGCTGCTGGCGTCGCCGTACTTCTTGTGGCGCGCGGGCCGGCGCGTGCGCCGCTACTGGAACGCCTTCGAGATGTCGATCGGCGTCGATTCGATGCGCGTCGCCGCGAAGGGGATGGGGCGGGTCACGATCCAGCGCGCCGACGTCGTCGCGATCGTCGAGACCTCGCGGGGCCTCGAGGTGGTCGCCGCCGACGGCGACGTCGCGCACGTGCCGATGACGGCCGAGGGTTACGTCGACGCGCGCGCGAGGCTCGGGGCCTGGCACGAGATCACGTGGCGCGCCCAGGACCTGCGCGCGCTCGTCGCGCTCGTCGTGCTGGCGTCGCTCGCGGGCGCGGCGATCTTCGTGGGGCGCGCGCAGCCGACGCTGGCCGCCGCGCTCGTCATGGTCCAGATCGCCGCGGGCATCTTCTTCGTCGACGAGGTGCGCGCGAGCCCGCACTTGCCGTTCGCGCGAAAGGCGTTCGTCGCCCTGGTCGCCGCGGGCACGACGCTCGCGCTGCTCGGGCTCGCCGTCGTGCTTTCGTTCTAGGAGTCGGGATCGTCGTCGGGCGTGGCGCCCGCGACGGCCATGACGAGCGCGTAGACCTCGCGCCGCGCGCGGCCCGTGAGCGCGGCGAGCTCGCGCGCGACGTCGCGCGGGGACGCGCCTCGGACCAAGAGCTCGCCCGCCTTCTCGGTGACCGCCTCGTCGTCCCACTCTTCGGCGAGCGCTTCAGCGGTCGCGCCCTCGACGACGAGCGTGACCTCGCCGAGCGGCCGCGCCTCGGTGTAGCGGGCCGCGAGCGCGCCCAGCGTGCCGCGCGCGAGCTCCTCGTGCTCCTTCGTGAGCTCGCGCGCGACGCACGCGCGCCGCGCCTCACCCAGCGTCGCCGCGAGATCGGCGAGCGTCGCCGCCGTGCGCAGGGGCGATTCGTAAAACACCAGCGTGGCCGGCAGCGCGCGCAACGACTCGAAGAGCCGCCGCCGGCCGCCCGACTTGCGCGGCGGGAAGCCGCCGAAGTACACGCGGTCGGGCGGCAGCCCGCTGCCGACGAGCGCCGCCAGCAGCGCCGAAGGGCCAGGAACGGGCACGACGCGCGCGCCCGCCGCGATGGCCGCCTCGACGACGCGGTAGCCGGGGTCCGACACGAGCGGCGTGCCCGCCTCGGACACGAGCGCGACGTGCGCGCCCGCGCGCAGCCGATCGGCGACCTCGGCCGCGCGCGCGCCCTCGTTGGCGTCGTAGCACGACAGGACAGGCCGCCCGTCGTCGCGCGCGCCGATGCTGGCGAGCAGGCGCCGCGCCGTCCTCGTGTCCTCGGCCACGACGACGTCCGCCTCGCGCAACGCCCGCGCCGCCCGCGGCGACAGGTCTTCCGCGTTACCCAGCGGCGTCGCGACGACCGTCAGGATCCCGGCGCTCATCGGGCGAGTAT
The DNA here is from genome assembly GCA_035549075.1 of Polyangia bacterium. Taxonomy (GTDB): domain Bacteria; phylum Myxococcota_A; class Polyangia; order Fen-1088; family Fen-1088; genus DASZFV01. The sequence goes on from DASZRT010000062.1 coordinate 9,769, forward strand.
AAAGGGTGCGCCGAAGGGGATGGCTCGGTATCATACCGCGGACCTCTCATGGACCTTCTCGACGGGCCGGATCCCGGCCCCAACCCTGGCAGCTCTGCCCCCTCGGAGTCCCGCATGCGCCGGTTCGGTAAGCTCCTCGCCATTACCGTCGCGTGCAGCGCGGCGCTCGTCCTCACGATTCGTCACGGCGGCGGCGGCATTCGCGTCGGCGCCGACAGCCAGCTGCGCGCCGCCGTGCGCGCCGGGACGAACAAGTACGATCTGTCGCAGCTGCCGATCTTCTCGAAGACGTTGTTCTTCGTGAACGAGAACTACTTCGACAAGAACCGCCTCGATCCGAAGCGCATGCTCGCGGGCGCGCTCGACTTCGTTCAGCGCGACGTCCCCGAGATCCTCATCGACCGCTGGCCCGAGAAGGACCCGAAGACGGTCACGGTCAAGGTCAACGGCCAGCAGCGCCAGTTCTCGATCGCCAAGGTCGAGGCGCCTTGGAGCCTGCGCACGACGCTCCAGGACATCTTCCGCTTCGTGCAGCCGAACCTGCAGCCCGTGCCTGAGAAAGAAGAGGCGCGACGCCTCGTCGAGATCGAGATGGCGGCGACCAACGGCATGCTCTACACGCTCGACCCGCACTCGGTGCTGCTCGACGTCGAGACCTACAAAGACATGCGGACGCAGACCCAGGGCAAGTTCGGCGGCCTGGGCATCGTCATCGAGATGGACAAGAAGAACCGCATCACGGTGAAGCGCCCGATGCCCGACACGCCCGCGATCCGCGCCGGCATCAAGGCCAAGGACCACATCGTCCGCATCAACAACGAGTCGACGACGAACATGACGCTGAACGAGGCCGTCGAGCGGCTTCGCGGCGACGTCGACACGAACGTCGACGTCTACGTCGAGCGCGACGGCGCGCCGGGTGCCATCAAGAAGTTCGCGATCACGCGCGCGTCGATCCGCCCGCCGTCGATCGATCCCCCGGCGCGCGTGCTGGCCGCGCCGGCCGCGCCGGGGCAGGCGCCGGCCAAGGTCGGCTACTTCCACATGCAGCACTTCTCGGCCAACAGCGCCGGCGATCTGGCCGAGGCGCTCGCGATGTTCGACCGCGAGAAGGTCAAGGGCATCATCATGGACCTGCGCGGCAACCCTGGCGGCCTCTACGAGCAGGCGCAGAAGGTCGCCGACGCGTTCATCAAGTCGGGAACGCTCGTGTCGATGGTGGGCGTCTCGGGCGCGGGCACGCAGGCGGCGACGGCGAGCGACAGCGGCCACGAGCCGACGGTGCCGCTCGCCGTGCTCGTCAACCAGAACTCGGCCAGCGCGTCGGAGATCGTCGCGGGCGCCATGAAGAACCTCGATCGCGGCGTCGTCATCGGCGAGGGCACGTTCGGCAAGGGCTCCGTGCAGGTGCTCTACGACATCCAATCGCCCGTGGCGTTCGGCGACAAGTCCGAGGACGACAAGCTCGGCCTCAAGCTGACGACGGCGCAGTACCTCACGCCGGGCGACGTGTCGATCCAGGGCGTCGGCGTCATCCCCGACATCGAGACCGACGCGCTGCTCGTGCAGAAAGACGGGGAGCGCTCGTGGATCCGGCTGCAGCCGTCGGCGCACTCGCGGCACGAGGCCGACTACGAGTACCACCTGGAGCACGCGAGCGCGCGCCACGGCGAGAAGCCTCTCGAGACGGTGTCCTACCTGCTGCTGCCGAAGGTCGACAAGGCGCACAAGCACCCGGGCGACGACGACGACGATCCGGCGATCGACCCGGACGATGACGACGACACGCCCGAGGCCGACGACGCCGATCAGAAGACTGACTTCCTCATGGACTTCGCGCGCGACCTGCTCGTGCAGGCGAAGACGTCGCGCCGCCGCGAGATCGTCGCCTCGGCCAAGCCGTTCCTCGAGAAGGTGCGCGCGGGCGAGGACAAGAAGGTGTCGCAGGCGCTCGAGAAGCTCGGCGTCGATTGGACGGCGGGCCCCGCGGCCTCGATGACGGGCCCGATGCCGACGCTGCAGATGTCGTTCGCGGTCACGGGCGGCGCGCAGGCGGGCGCCGGCGATCCTAAAGTGACGGCTGGCTCGGTCATCAAGATCCGCGGCACGGTCAAGAACACGGGCGCCGTGCCGGCGTACCGCGTGCGCGCCGTGCTCGACAGCGACAACCCCATCTACGACGAGAACGAGATGGTGTTCGGCAAGATCGGGCCGGGCGAATCGAAGAGCTACGACCTGTCCGTCAAGGTGCCGGCGTCGATGTACACGCGCACCGACGAGATCAAGGCGACGATCAACACGCAGCGCGGGAGCGTCAAGGCGAGCGGGCCCGATCTGCTGCTGGCGATCGAGGGCAAGGCGCGCCCGATGTTCGCGTACACGTACCAGACGATCGACGACCAGAAGGGCAGCAACCACGACGGTCAGGTCCAGCGCGGCGAGCAGGTGCGCCTGCTCGTCACCGTGAAGAACATCGGCCAGGGCAAGGCCATCCACACCGAGGCCATCCTCCGCAACGGCATGGGCCAAGAGGGCATCATGATCAGCGCGGGCCGCTTCGAGGCGAAGGACCTCGGCCCGGGCGACACGAAGACGTTCTCGTTCGTCTACGAGGTGCGCCCCGAGTTCCAGGGCGATGACTACTCGCTGGAGCTCTCGGTCGGCGACGTCGTGCTCGGCGAGTCGGTCTCCGACAAGATCAAGATCAAGGTCGCGCCCGCGGGCCCGGCGCCCGAGGTCGTCAACGGCATCGCGACGATCGAGCGCGCGAACGCGCCGCTGCGCGAGACGGCCAGCGACGGCGCGCTCGTCGTGGGCCGCGCGCCCAAGGGCGCCGCCTTCAAGATCAGCGGCAAGCTGGGCACCTTCACGCGCCTCGACCTCGACGCGGGCCGTTCGGCGTTCGTCGCGACGGCCGACGTCAAGACAGGCGTGAGCACGACGACGACGCCCGCGTCGCTCGTGCCCGAGTGGCAGGTGACGCCGCCGCTGCTGACGGTGACGGCGCCGACGATCGCCGTGGGCGACACGGTTCACGTTAAGGGCCACGCGTCCGACGACCACCTCGTGCGCGACGTCTACATCCGCGTCTACAACCGCAACGCGAAGATCCCCGTGAAGAAGGTCTTCTACCAGCCGAACCGCCTCGTGGGCGATCGGACGAAGATGGACTTCGACGCCGAGGTGCCGCTCTCGTCGGGGAGCAACCTCGTGCAGGTGTTCGCGCGCGAGTCGAACGACGTGCAGTCGCTGCAGACCGTCGTCGTGCTCAAGCGCGCCGGCAACGAGGTCGTCGCCGAGCCGTCGGCCAACGCCGCGCCGAAGCCGACCGTCGCGAAGTAGACACTTCCAGCCGCAATTCCGGCGCGCCGCCCGTCGCGAGGCGGCGCGGATGCTGGTACGTTGGGCGCGATGTCCGCGGCGAAGACCTGGCCCGTCGGCACCGGAGCGCTGCTCGGGGCCGCCGCCGGTGTGCTCGTCGGGATCGGCGACGGCGCGCGCGCGGCCTTCGCCTTCGGCGTCGAAGGTCGATCGGCGATCGCCGCCGTCGCGCTGTCCGTCGCCGTCGACGCGCTCGCGGGCCTGCTGGGCGGCGCGGCGCTCGAGGCGCTGGCCCGCGTCGCGCGCTGGGGGCGCGCCGTGCCCGCGCCGCAGCGGGCGCGCTTCGTGGGGTTCTTCCTCGCGGCCGTCGCGACGGCCGAGGTGACGAGCGCCGTCGTCATCGCGACGGCGACGCGCAACAACCGCTTCCTCGCGGCCGGCCTCGCCGCGCTGGCCGCCGTCGGCGTGGGCGCGCTGGGCGCGCTGCTCGCGCCCGCGATCGGACGCGCGCTCTCACGACCGCGCCAAGGCGACGCCGAGCCCGAGGCCGTGTCGGCGTCGGCGATCTTGCTGTTCGCGCCCATCATCGCCGCCGTGGGCGGCGGCGCCGTGTTCTTGTTGTTGTCGAAGACGCGCGCGCCGCTCGCGGGGCAGGATCTCGCGCGCGAGGCCAGCCGCGTTGGCCTCGTAGGCGCGTTCTTGCCGTGGACGCTCGCGACGGCGGTGCGCGCGCGCCTCGAGGTCTCCTGGAAGCAAGCGGCCGCCGCGGGCGCGCTCGTCTACGGCGCTGTCGCCGCGCGCTTCGTGTCGCGCAACTGGACCGACGACCTTCGCTTCGCGCCCTGGCTCGACCTCGGCGTCGGCGCGGCGATCCTCGTCGTCGCCCTCGTGCTGCTCGCGACCTTCGTTCGATGGGGCGGGCGCCTGCCGAAGCGGCGCGGCGCGACGGCGCTGACCGCGCTCTTTGCGTTCGTCGGTCTCGTCGCCATGCTGCTCGGCGTGAGCGCCTCCGAGGCGGCGCGCAAGGCGGGCGTCGCGCGGGCCGGGCTCGTCGCGCCCGTGCTCGAGGTCGGGCGTGCGCTGCTCGACTTCGACCACGACGGCTACGCCGGCTGGCTCGGCGGCGGCGACTGCGACGACCACGATCCCGGCATCCACCCCGAGGCGCTCGACTTCCCCAACGACGGCGTCGACTCGGACTGCGACGGCCAAGACGCCGCCGCGGGCCTGCCTCCGCCCGCGACGATGGTCGACCTGCCCGCGTCGGTGCCGCGCGATCTGAATCTCTTGTTCGTCACGATCGACACGCTGCGCGCCGATCACCTGGGCTGTTACGGCTACGCGCGCCCGACCTCGCCCGAGATCGATCGCCTGGCCGCGCGGGGCACGCTGTTCGAGAACGGCTGGGCCCACGCGCCGTCGACCCGCTACTCGATGCCGGCGCTCGCGTCGGGGCGGTGGCCGTCGGCGATCGAATGGGACGAATCGATCTGGTGGCCGCGCCTCTCGTTCGGCACGCGCACGCTCGGCGAGGCGATGCACGACGCCGGCTACTTCACGGGCGGCCTGTTCAGCTACACCTACTTCCAGGCCAGCGACAAGCGCGGCTTCGAGCGCGGCATGGACGTCTTCAGCACCGACCGCGCCGCGCTCCACGTCGCCGTCAACGGGCCGATGGAGTCGCGCGGCTCGTCGTCGCGCGAGATGACCGACGACGCGATCGCGTTCCTCGACGCTCACAAGGATCGCAAGTTCTTCCTCTGGGTGCACTACTACGACCCGCACCTGTCGTACGAGCCGCACCCCGAGGTGCCGTCGTTTGGTGCGGAGCGCGTCGATCTCTACGACGGCGAGATCCGCTACACCGATCTGCACCTCGGCCGCTTGCTCGCGCACCTCGAGCAGCTGGGCCTGTGGGATCGGACGGCGATCGTCCTCACGGGCGATCACGGCGAGGGCTTCGGTGAGCACGGCATCACCGAGCACGGCTTCGATCTCTACGCGCCGCAGACGCGCGTGCCGTTCATCGTGCGCGTGCCGGGCCTGCCGCCGCACAAGAGCGCCGTGCCTGTGGGCCACATCGACGTCGCGCCGACGCTGGTCAACCTCGCGCGCGCGCACGCCGAGCCGTCGTTCATCGGCCGCTCGCTCGTGCCCGAGCTCGCGGGCGCGACACCGCCCGACGAGAAAACGCGCTGGGTGTTTCAAGAGGTGACGTCCGAGCGCGGGAAGAAGCGGGCGCTCGTGACGACGACGCGCCACCTCATCTGGAACTGGGTGCCCAACGACACGACCGAGTGCTACGATCGCGTCGCCGACCCGGCCGAGGCGCACGACCTGTGGGGCCGCGCCGGCGCCGACAAGGGCGGGGCGTGCCTCGACCTCAAGGGCGACCTGCAGAGGTTGGTGGCCGCGCTCGCGCTGCCGCCGGGCGCCGCCGAGAAGATGGCCCGCGGCGTGACACCTCCGGGCGCGCCCGCGCCCCCGCCACCCGCGCACGTCGTCGACGCGAAGATCGGCGACCCCATCGAGGTCCGCGGCTACGACGTCGCGCCCGAGGCGGCGGCGCCGGGCAGCGACGTCGTCATCACGACCCACTTCGCCGTCAAGCAGCGCCTTGCCGCCGGGTGGAAGCTGTTCTTCCACCTCGAGGGGCCGGGCGGCTTCCGCAACCTCGACCACGTGCCCGTCGACGGCCTCATGCCGCTCGAGCGGTGGCGGCCCGGCCAGCTCATCCACGACGTGCAGCACATCTTCATGCCGGCCGGCTCGCCGCGCGGCACGTACACGGTTTACATCGGCGCCTTCCGAGGCAACGAGCACCTCACGCCGTCGCCGAAGGCCCTCGTCGACCCGGCGGGGCGCCTGAAACTCGCGACGTTCCTTGTGAAATGACCCTTCACTTGGGCTAGTCTGGCCAGCCCGTGGACACGCCTCTCGAAGCGCCGGCGCTCGTGCCGCCCGCGAGGCCGCGCGTGTCGAAGGCGGCGCTGGTCGCGGCGGCGGCCATCGCCGTGCTCGCCGTCGTCGAGGCCAGTGTCGCGCTCGTCGCGCCGTCGCGCGCGCCGAAAGACGCAGACTGGGAGGCCGCGGCGCAGGCGGTGAGGGCGGGGTTCGCGCCGGGCGATCTCATCGTCGCCGCGCCGGCGTGGGCCGACCCGATCATGCGCGTCCACCTCGGCGACCTCGTGGCGGTCGAGATGGCGGCGCGCTTCGACGACGCGCGCTTCGGGCGCGTGTGGGAGATCGGCCAGCGCGGCGCGCACGCGCCCGAGGCGCGCGGCACCGTCGCGCTCGAGCAAAGGTTCGGCGCGCTCACGCTCCGCCGCGTCGAGCGGCCCGCCGCGAAGATCGCCTATGACTTCCAGGCGAACTGGACGAACGCGCGCGTCGTGCGCGCGGCGCAGGGGCGGCCCGACGTGCCGTGTCCCTGGTCGGGCGACCGCTTCCAGTGCCCCGACATCGGCTTCAACTTCGTGCACCTGCAGACCGTCGAGGTCGACTTCACCTTGCACCGCGCGCTGCTCGTGCAGCCCGTCGGCGGCGCCGAGGTCGTCGTCGAGTACGCCGAGGTGCCGCTCGGCCGCGAGCTCGTCATCGCGACGGGCATCCATGATGTGTGGGCGCGCAAGGCCGGCACCGGCGCCGTCGAGACGCGCGTGACGATCGCGGGAACGCCCGCCGCCGCGATCACGACGCGCAACGAGTCGGGCTGGCAGGTCACGCGCGTCGACACGTCGAAGTACGACGGGCGCACCGTGCCCGTGCGCTTCGTCGTGACGTCGCCCGCGCCGTTCCAGCGCCAGTTCGCGCTCGCCGCCGAGGCGCGCCGGTGAGCCGCCTCTCGGCGCGCGCGCGCGATCGCCTCATCACGGCGCTGCTCGCGATCCTGACGGTGTCGTGGCTGCTCGCCGTCGAGGGCCGCCAGGGCTTCGGCCGCGACGAGGGCCAATACTTCCGCGCCGGCGAGCGCTACTGGGGCTGGTTCGAAGAGCTGGGCGAGAACCTCGCCGCCGGTCACCCCGGCCTCTCGTTCAAGCCCGCGAGCCTCGACCGCTACTGGAACGACAACGCGCCCGATCACCCCGTCGTGGCCAAGGTGCTCTACGGCCTGTCTTGGCGCGCGTTCCATCACTGCACGTGCACGGGCCCCGCGCGCGGGCTGCACCCGATCCCGATCCGCGGCAAGCACCGGACGCTGCCGCTGTTCCGCCGCGACTCGACGGCGTTCCGCTTCCCCGCGATGCTGTTCGCGGCGCTGCTCGTCGGCATGGTCTACCGGTTCTCGCGGCGCTTCGTCTCGTGGCCGGCGGCGGCCGCGGGCGCCGTGCTGACGCTCGCGCAGCCGCACTACTTCTTCCACGCGCAGATCGCCTGCTTCGACGCGCCCATCACGACGATGGCCTTCGCCGTGGGCTTCGCCTACTGGAAGGCGCTGCGCAGCCCGAAGTGGGGCGTGCTCACGGGCGTCGTGTTCGGCATCGCGCTCGGGACGAAGCACAACGCGTGGCTCATGCCGATCTTCCTCACGGGACACTACCTGTGGATGAGGCGTGGCGATCTGCTGGGCCGCTGGTTCGGCCAGGCTGCGCGGCGCCGCGTGCCGCGCGTGCCGCTGGCGTTCGTCGCGATGATCCTCCTGGGGCCGCCGATCTTCTTCGCGCACTGGCCGTGGCTGTGGCAGGCGCCGCTCGCGCGCGCGCGCACGTACGTCAAGCGGCACCTCGAGCACGAGCACTACAACTTCGAGTACCTGGGGCGGAACTGGAACGCGCCCGTGACCGAGGCGAGTCTCAAGCCGCTGCGCATGACGGCGCCGTTCGTCGAGACGTTGTTCACCGTCCCCGTCACGACGCTCGCGCTTTCGCTCGCGGGCGCCGTCGTCTTGATGCGCCGCCGTCGCGGCGAGCCCATGGGGCCCGACGCGGAGCCCGAGGCGCCGCTCGCGCCCGAGGTCGACTGGCGGCGGCCGGGGGCCGACGTCGATCGCGCGCCGGGCGCGTTCCTCGCCGTGCAGATCTTCGGCCCGCTGTGTGTCATCGCGCTGCCGGCGACGCCGATCTTCGGCGGCGTGAAGCACTTCTTGCCCGCGATGCCGTACATCGCCGTCGCGGCCGCCATCGGGCTCGATGCGCTCGCGCGCGCCGTCGCGGCGGCGGTGACGCGTGAACGTCTGCGGCGCGCGGCGCCCGTCGCGTTCGCCGCGCTCGTGTGCGTGCCCGCCGTCGTCGAGACGCGCCGCTCGCACCCCGACGGTCTGTCGCACTACAACCTGCTGGCAGGCGGCTTCGCGGGCGGCGCGTCGCTGGGCATGAACCGGCAGTTCTGGGGCTACGCCGTCCTGCCCATGCTCCCGTGGGTCAACGACAGCCCCAACCACGGCGGAATGTACTGGCACGACGTCATCAGCGACGCGCTCGCGATGTACAAGCGCGAAGGGCGGCTCGCGCTCGACGCGGGCGACACCGGCTACGCGCAGCCCGGCATCGAGCGCTCGCAGATGGGCATCCTGTTTTACGAGAAGCACTGGACCGTCTACGAAGGCTGGATCTGGGACGACTACGGCACGACGCGCCCCGTGTTCGTGCGCGACCGAGAAGGCGTGCCGATCGTGACGGCGTACGAGAGGCCGCCGCGGTGAGCGAAGCGGCGATCGAGACGCCTTCGCGCGAGAGGCCTTCGGGCGAGACGCCGTCGCGCCTCGCGCGCGCGCTGCGCGGGTGGCGGGGCTTCGCGATCCTCTACGTCGTGTTCGCGGGTGCGTACCTCGGCGCCTCGGGCGGGCGGCTGATTCAGCACTCGATGTACAACCACTACGTCTACCTGGCCGAGGGCTGGCTCCACGGCCGCCTCGCGCTCGAGGGCCAGCCGCCCAACGAGAACGACTGGGCCAAGGTCGACGTCTTCAAGCTGAAAGACGGCCGCGAGCTGCGCGGCATGTACGGCAGCAAGACGGGCGGCCCCGCCGACCGCTTCTACCCGCTGCGCGGCCCGTCGGAGACCGTCGCCGAGACCGACATCGTCGCGCGCTCGTCGATCCGCTACGTCTCGTTCCCGCCGTTCCCGGCCGTGCTGATGGCGCCGTTCGTCGCGATCTGGGGCCTGCGCTTCAACGACGTGCTGTTCACGGCGCTGTGGGCCGCGCTCAACCCGGCGCTGCTGTTCATGCTGCTGCGCGATCTCCAGCGGCGCGGCTTCTCGGAGCGGTCCGTCGGCGACGACCTGTGGCTCACGGTCATGTTCGGCGTCGGATCGGTCTACTACTACTGCTCGGTCATCGGGCAGGTGTGGTTCACGGCGCTCGTCGTCGGCGTCACCGTGTCGATCGGCTACGCCTGGGCGTCGATCGACGCCGCGCGGCCCGGGCTCGCGGGGCTGTGCCTCGCGCTCGGCTTCGCGACGCGGCCGCCGTGGCTCGCCGTGCCGTTGTTCGCGTTCGAGGCTGTCCGCGTCTCGGGCGGCTGGCCCGCGCTTCGGACGGCGGCCGGCTGGCGCGCGCTCGCGCCGCGCTTGATTCGCTTCGCCGTGCCCGTCGCCGTCGTGGGCGTCGCCCTCGCGGCCTACAACATGGCGCGCTTCGCGAGCCCGTTCGAGTTCGGCCACCGCTTCCTCAACGTGCAGTGGCAAGAGCGCATCGCGCGCTTCGGCCTGTTCAACTACCACTTCTTGTCGCGCAACCTCGCGGCGGCGCTCGTCCTGTTGCCGCGCATCCTGCCGCACGCACCGTTCGTGAAGATCAGCCAGCACGGCATGAGCATGCTCGTGACCTCGCCGAACCTCGGCTACACCGTGATGCCGCAGCGGCGCACCGTGCTCACGAAGCCGCTGTGGCTCACCGTCGCCGCGCTCGCGATCCCGTCGCTGCTCTACCAGAACTCGGGCTACATCCAGTGCGGCTACCGCTTCAGCCTCGACTACCTGGTCTTCCTCGTCATGCTGCTCGCCGTCGGCGACCGCCGCTTCACGCGCCTCTTCAAGGCGCTGGTCGTCGTCGCCTTCGGGATCAACCTGTTCCTAGCGATCACCTTCGATCGCTACCCCGAGTTCCAGTACGACGATTCGTTCTTCCCGCACGGCCAGAACTAACGGTGTCCGCCGCCGTGGAAGCCTCCGTGAAACCCGCCGCTGGGGGCGGCGTGGAAGCCGCCGGTCGAGCCGTGCCAGCCGCTCCCGCTCGACGGGGCGGGGTGCCAGCCGCCTCCGGGCGCTGAACGCAGGGGCGACGCGTTCGGCACGGGGCTGCCGCGCCATCCACCCGACGATTGAGGCGCCGCGCGCCACGTGTTGCCGCCCGTCGCGGGCGCGCCGTGCCACGCGCCGCCCGCGGCCCCGTAAGGTTGGCCCACGCGCGCCGCGCCGCCGCGCCAGCCCGTGCCGGCCGGCGAGCCGCGCCAGGCCGTCGGCGGCACGCGCGAGATCGCCGGCGCCGCCCTCCATGTCCGGTAGTACCGCCCGCCCGCGTAGTACGACGGGTAATAGCTGCGGTAGTAGAACGAGTAATACGGCCAGTACGACCAGAAGAACGGATCGTACGGCCCGTTCCAGTAGTACCAAGGGCCCACGACCGTGAAGTACGGCGACCACGGCCGCCACCAGTGCGTGTGCGCGCCGATCATGAAGCACCAGCCGCCGCCGTAAACGTCGGCGATCGGGTGCGCGCCGTAGTAGCTGAACGATTCGCCCGTGTAGCCGAAGTCGCGCGGGTCGCCGATGAAGTAGTAGCAGCCCTCGTGAAACGAGAAGAGGCGCGTGTCGAACGGCGCGTAATCGTGAACGTGGGGCGAGGTCGTCGCCTCCCAGCCGCCGCCGGGCGCCGGGTGCGGGCCACCAAAGCAATAGCCGCCGTTCTGCGAGCGGACGGGCTGACCCTCGACGTTCGGGGGGATCGGGTTCTCTTGCGGCGCGGCCTCGGCCGGCCCCGGACCCACCTCCTCCGCGTACGCGGCCCGTGCGCCGAACAGCGCCACGAGACCGAGACCGACCGCGATGGCGGAAACCTTGAGATGTTGCATGGGGGCTCCCAAGAGGTGGGTGAGCAATCCCTGCGCCAGCCGCACACCGCCCAAGGCCAGAAAATTACAGCATCTATCTAGGGTCGCAAGGCACGGCGCGTGACCGTGTTTCACAGCCGGCCCGTTGCGGTGGGCCGTTTTTCGGCCTAGCTTCCTGCCCCACCATGTCGATCGAAGCTCAAATCAACGACCTCCTCAAGGAGGCGATGCGCAACAAGGACGCGCGCACGGCGGATTGCATCCGCATGATCAAGACGAAGCACATGGAGCGCCGCACGGCGGCCGGCTTCAAAGGGCCGCTCGACGACAGCCTGTGGCTCGAGGTGATCACGGCGTATCAGAAGCAGCTCCGCAAATCGCGTGAGGAGTACGTCGCCGTGGGCGAGCGCGGCGCCGACGCGCTCCCGCAGATCGACTTCGAGATCGCGTTCTGCGCGCGCTTCCTGCCCAAGGCGGCGAGCGACGACGAGGTGCGCGCGGCCGTGCGCGAGACGCTCGCGAAGCTCGGCGTCTCGGACGCCAAGGCCTCGGGCCGCGTCGTGGGCGAGATCATGAAGGCGAACAAGGGCAAGTTCGAGCCCGCCGCCGTCAAGCGCATCGTCGACGAAGAGCTCGCGCCCAAGGCCTGACGATCAGGCGGGCGGCAGCGCCGCCATGTAGGCGACGAGATCCGGCGGCAGCGGGCTCTCGATCGTGATGGGCTCGCGCGTGCGCGGGTGGGGGAAGGTGATGCGGTGGGCGTGGAGGGCGTGGCGAGGCAGTCCATCGAAGGCCTGCAACAGCTCGGGCGTGACGCCTTCGTCACAAGCGCGGATGAAGAGCGCCTCGCCCGCGCCGTAGAGCTTGTCGCCGACGAGCGGGTGGCCGAGCGACGTGAAGTGCACGCGGATCTGGTGCTGGCGGCCCGTCTCGGGGTGGGCCTCGCACAGCGCGTGCGCGGCGAAGCGGCGCACGACACGAAAGCGCGTCACCGACGGCAGCCCGTCTTCGACGACGCCCATCTGCACGCGCGTCGGCGTGTCGAGCAAACGCATCGGACGATCGATGACGCCCTCGTCGGGCGGCGCGCCCTTGACGAGCGCGAGGTACGTCTTTTGAACCTGGCGATTCGCGAAGGCGATCGTGAGCGCGCTCGCCGCATCTCGGTGCCGCGCCACGAGCAGCACGCCCGACGTCTCGCGATCGATGCGATGGGCGGTCTGCATGTTCTCGTTCGGGTAGCGCTCACGCAGAATCGCCGTGAGCGTGTTCCGCCAGAACTTCGCCGTCGTGTGCATCGGCAACCCAGCCGGCTTGTCGATCGCCAAGACGTCGGAGTCCTCCCAAAGGATCCCGAACTCCCGCGGCACGTCCGGCTCCACCGGCGCCGGACGTCTCAGCACCAACATCTCCCCCGCCCGCACCGCCGATGCCGCCCGAACCCGTCTCCCATCCGCAAACGAGATCTGCGTCGCGAGAATCGTCTGGATCTTCGTCCGCGAAAGCCGCCCGATCCGCCGCTTCAAAAAATGATCGAGCCGCCACCCATCACACTCCCCCGGCACCGAAAACCGAAGCGTAATGACGTCATCGTCCTCCCCTTCCCCATCAGGCGACCCCACGTCCATCCTCATCGCCGATTCACCGCCGGGAGGCGTGGCTTCGCCACGCCGGCTCGCGACCTAAACGGGGTGGGCCGGTGGGAGGGGCCCGCCCCTCCCACCCTCACTCGTCGTCCGTGTTGCCGTTCCAGCGCCAGTTGCCCCGCTCGCGTTCCTCGGGCTTGGGGCGCGTGGACTTCTTCTTCTCGGGGCGCTCGCGACGCGGAGGCGCGTCGGCGCTGCGAGGAGGACCACCGGCGCCAGGGGGGCCACCCGGACGGAACCCGCCGGGCGCGCGGGGGGGGCCGAAGCCGCCAGCAGGACCGCCGGGGCCCGGGGGCCGAGGTCCACCGAAGCCGCCACCACCACCACCGCCGCCGTAGCCTCCACCGCCACCACCGTAGCCACCCGTGCGCGGCGGGCCGCCGTAGCCGCCCCCGCCGCCCAGTGGACCACCCGGGCCGCCGGGGCCGCGCGGGGGACCGCCGTACCCGCCGCCGCCCCCGGGACCGCCGGGACGAGGACCACCAAAGCCGCCGCCGGGACCGCCCGCGGGACGTGGCCCCGTCGGCTTCGCCTGCGCTTCTTCGACGACGATGGCGCGGCCCTGGAGCATGCGGCCGCCGAGCTTCTCGATCGACGCCTTCGCGCCTTCGTCGGTCATGGTCTCGACGAAGGCGAAGCCTCGCGGGCGCCCGGTCTCGCGATCGAGCGCGACGCGGACGCTGCGCAGCTCGATGCCTTCGCCCGTGAACGCCTCCCGAAGCTCCTGCTCGTTGACGTTGTACGAAAGGTTGCCGATGAAAAGACGAGTACCCATCGATGTCCCTGAGACCTGCTCCTCGCGCTCGTTTTTACCTGATTTACGCGGAGGGCTTGTTCACGCGGTCGCGGAGCTCTTTGCCCGCCTTGAACTTCGGCGCCTTGCGCGCCGGGATCTGGATGGTCTCACCCGTCTGAGGGTTGCGACCGGCGCGCGCGGCAGACTCGCTGACCGCGAAGGCGCCGAAGCCACGGAGGTCGATGCGATCGCCCTTCGACAGGCCGTCGGCGATCGCTTCGATCAATGCGTCGATCGTGGCCTCGACTTGCGGGCGGGGAAGTCCCTTTTGCTGTGCGACCACGTCAACGAGATCAGCCTTCTTCATGGGATCAGTTTTCTCCTTGTTTTCGCCACGACCGTGCCCTGCACCATCCCTCGACACCGAACCGTCTCCACGACCACGTCGCACGGCCCGGAGCGAGCTCCGGTGGTCAACGCGGTTCGTCCAGTACCGGCAACCATAGTGCTTGTGCGTCGACGAGGTCAAGGTAGGCTGCGCCCACGCCGATGAAGGGGTTTCTGTTTGGCCTCGTCACGGGCCTCACTCTCGCCGCGCTCGGTTTCGGGGGTTACACGTACTGGAAGCAGCGTAACGCCCTGCTGGCCAGAGCGCCGGTCGTCGCCGACGCGGGTGCGCCCACGAAAGAGTCGAAAGACAAGAAGAAGCGGCGGCACCACGGGGCCCTGCGGCTCGCGCGCAACGACAACGCTGCGGGTGATCCGGGCACGCTGCCGACGATCCCCGAGGACAACGAGCCGGAGCCCATGAAGCTGTCGGCGGCGGATTTGAAGACGGTCGGGCAGGGCGACGATCTCTCGCGGCCCGACGTCGTGCACCTCGACATGTCCGACGACAGCGGCTCGCGCGAGCTCACGCAAGACGACATCGACGCGCGCTTCAACGCGAAGCAAGACGACATCCTCCGCTGCATCCAGCGCGCGCGGCCCGACGAGGAGACCTGGGTCCCGGGCCGCGTCACGGTGAAGTTCCGCATCCAGCGCCAAGGCACCGTGCGCGGCGTGCGCGTCGAAGCGCCCGCCATCTTGCAGAAGGGCGGGCTCTACGGATGCATCAAGTCCCTCGTCGGCGACCTGCGCTTCCCACCCTCGAACGGCAGCCAAGTGGTGACGTACCCGTTCTCGCTCACCTGAGGCGAGCACGAACCGCTTCGGCGATCGTCTGAGCGGCGTCGGCGACGCGCAGGTCGGGCTTCCCGAGCGTGATGAGCTCCGGCGGCGCGGGTGGCGTGTCGCGCAAGAGCGTCGCGGCTTCGCGCAGCGCGGGATCGTCGTCGCCGGCGAGCGCGACGACGTGCTCCATGTAGCTGCGGCCGTAGCGCGCGATCGCGGGCTCGGCCGCCGCGGGCTCGGCGACGTCGGCCATGAGCGCGTTCCACGCCATGCCGGCGGCGCGGCGCGCGTGCGTGACGCCGGGGCGCGCCGCGCGACGTTGCAGCGCCTCGCGCGCGTGGCCGAGCTCGGTCTCGGCGGCGGCGAGCCACTCGGCGGGCGTGAGCCGGAACAGCCAGTGCGCGGGATCGAGGCCGGGCACGCCGCTAGTCCCAGGTGTCGACGACGGCGTGCGCGCGCGACAGATCTTCTTCGGTGTCGATCTCGCGCCAGCCGCCGTCGGCGAACACGGGCACGAGCGGCACGCCGCGCGCCGCGAGCGCGTTGAGCGCGTCGCTGAGGTAGGCGTTGCGCAACGTCGCCGCCGCGCCGAACGGCGTCTCGAGGCCGCGCGCGAGCGCCTCGCGCCACACGTCGACGAGCGCCTCGGCGGCGCGCGCCGAGAAGCGCGCGAGCCCCGAGAACTCGCCCGCGGCGTCGTCGGCGGCGACGAGCGTCTTGCCGACGCGCGTGACGCGCGGGCCTCGCGGCGTCTCTTCGACGCGCGCGAGCTCGGCCTCGCTCACGGGGTGCATCTGCCGGCCGACGTAGGCGTCGCGCCAACGGCGATCGATCAAGAGCGCGACGCCGCCGACCTCGTCGATCTTCGCGTCGGTGACGGCACGCGCGTGCGCGCGCGCGAACACGATGTCCGAGTACGAGAAGAGAAAGCCGCCCGCGAAGTCGCGCTCGGCGTAGAGGAGCGACGCGAGGATGTTGTTCTCGGCCCACTTGGGGTTCTCGACGAAGCGGACGGTCAAAAGCGCGTTCGTCGGCGCGGCGATGCGATCGCCGAGATATCCGCGCACGATGACGAGCTCGCGCGCGCCCGCGGCGGCGAGCGCGTCGGCCGCGCGGTGCAAAATCGGACGGGCCGGACGGCCGGGTACGCCCACCTTGACCATGCACTTCGGGATCTCGGCGGTCTCGGGCCCGAGGCGGCGGCCGCGGCCCGCGGCGACGATGATGGCGCGCGTGCTCACGAGGCGCTCCGCGGCGCGGGGCGGCCCAGCTTGCGGACGACGCCGAG
>DASZRT010000063.1:0-19214 GCA_035549075.1 Polyangia bacterium
GATGCCGGGCGACAACGTGTCGCTGAAGGTCGAGCTCATCACGCCGATCGCGTGTGAAGAGGGGCTTCGTTTCGCGATCCGCGAGGGCGGCAAGACCGTCGGCGCCGGCGTCGTCTCGAAGATTCACCCCGACGATCCCAAAGACGCCAAGAAGTAAGCATCAAGGTTAACGAAAGGGCAGAACCATGGCCGCTCAGAGAGTCATCATCACGCTCGAATGCACGACGTGCCGTGAACGCAACTACACGACCACGAAGAACAAGCGGGCGAACGCCGAGAAGCTCGAGCTGTCGAAGTTCTGCCCCCGCTGCCGCAAGCACCAGAACCACAAGGAAACGAAGTAACTAACCGACATGACGACCGCGGTGGGGTTGATTTGTCGACGAGAGGCGCGGCTTCGCCGCGCCGGCTCGCGATGCAGGATCGTCGGGAGGGGCCCGTGGGGAGGGCCCCTCAAGGCCCACCCCACGCGTTGGAGGGCAGGAGCTCTAATGGTAGAGCAGCGGACTCCAAATCCGCGGGTTGGGGGTTCGAGTCCCTCCTGCCCTGCACGGACATGGTGAAGTAGATGGGTCCCAACAAGTTCGTACACCTCACCTTCGCGATCGGGGCGCTGCTCGCGGCGTTCGTCGTCTCGCGCACGATCGATTGGGGTTGGAGCTACTTCTCCAAGCCCAACGATCTCGTCGTGAACTTCGTCGCGATCGCGATCGCCGCCGGCGCGGCCATCGGCGTCTACAAGAACGAGCGCGCGTACTCCTCGGTCGTCGAGGTCACGCGCGAGCTCGAGAAGGTGACTTGGCCGACGCGCAAAGAGACGTCGGCCGCGACCGTGGTCGTTCTCGTGACCGTCATGATTTCGGCCGTCATCCTGAGCGGCTTCGATGCGATCTGGGCAGGCTTCACCAACTGGTTTTTGCGCTGACTATCGACGCTGGACGGAACCCAAACCAATGGCGATGAAGTGGTACGTGGTCCACACATACTCTGGCCACGAGAACAAAGCGAAGCTGTCGCTGATCGATCGTGTCCGCAAGGCGTCGATGCAGGAGAAGTTCGGCGACATCTTGATCCCGACGGACACCGTCGTGGAGGTCGTCAAGGGCCAGAAGCGCTCGACGACGCGCAAGTTCTACCCGGGCTACATGTTCGTCCAGATGGATCTCGACCAAGAGTCGTTCCACTTGGTCAAGAACACGCCGAAGATCACCGGCTTCCTCGGCGACTCGAACCCGCTGCCCGTCAAAGAGCGGGACATCCAGAACATCAACCACCAGATGACCGAGGGCGCGACGCGGCCGAAGCCGCGCGTGTCGTTCGAGGACGGCGAGACGGTGCGCGTCACCGACGGTCCGTTCGCGAACTTCACGGGCGTCGTCGTCGAGGTGAAGCCCGAGAAGCAGAAGGTGCGCGTCAACGTGTCGATCTTCGGCCGCGCGACGCCCGTCGAGCTCGACTTCGCTCAGGTCGAGAAATCGTAAAGCAGTAAGGGAAAACAGAGACTCGTCATGAAAAAAGTTTCAGGGTTCATCAAGCTCCAGGTTCCCGCCGGCAAGGCCAACCCGTCGCCGCCCATCGGACCGGCGCTCGGTCAGCACGGCGTCAACATCATGGAGTTCTGCAAGCAGTTCAACGCCCGCACGCAGGCGCAGGCGAAGGACGACGTGACGATCCCGGTCGAGATCACCGTTTTCTCCGACCGCTCGTTCACCTTCATCACGAAGACCCCGCCCGCGCCGATCCTCATCAAGAAGGCGGCCGGCTTGGCGACGGCGAAGAAGCCGGGCTCGGGCTCGAAGGAGCCGAACAAGACCAAGGTGGGCAAGATCTCGAAGAAGCAGCTCAAGGACATTGCGACCACGAAGCTGCCTGACCTCAACACCACCGACCTGGAGGCGGCGATGCGTACGATCGCGGGAACAGCGCGATCGATGGGCATCGACGTCGAGACCTAGGACCGAGGTCCGGGCGATGGTGCCCGCAAGAAAGACGCGTGGGAGACCGCTGAAGGCGCGCACGTAGAAGGGCGCGCTCAGAGGCGTTCGAAAAGGAACCAAAATGGCGAAGCACGGAAAGAAGTACACGAAGTCCGCCTCCAAGGTGGAGAGCGGCAAGAAGTACGCGCTCGCGGAGGCGTGCAAGCTCCTCCCCGAGACGAAGGTCGCGAAGTTCGACGAGAGCGTCGACATCGCCGTCCGTCTGGGCGTCGATCCCAAGCACGCCGACCAGATGGTCCGCGGCGCCGTCGTGCTCCCGCACGGCACGGGCAAGAGCTCGCGCGTCGTCGTCGTCGCCAAGGGCGACAAGGCCAATGAGGCCAAGGCCGCGGGCGCTGACGCCGTGGGCGCCGAGGACCTCGTCGACAAGATTCAGAAAGAGAACTGGACCGACTTCGACTCGATGGTCGCGACGCCCGACATGATGGGTCTCGTCGGCCGCCTCGGTCGTGTCCTCGGTCCGAAGGGCCTCATGCCGAACCCGAAGGTCGGCACGGTCACGACGGACGTCGCCAAGGCCGTCCGCGAGCTCAAGGGCGGCCGCGTCGAGTTCCGCGTCGAGAAGGCCGGCATCGTGCAGGCCCGCATCGGCAAGGCGTCGTTCGGCGGCGAGAAGCTCAACGACAATGCCAAGGTGATGATCGAGACGCTGCTGCGCCTCAAGCCGGCCTCGGCGAAGGGCAACTACATGCAGTCGATCACGCTGTCGACGACGATGGGCCCGGGCATCCGCGTCGACCACCTGCCCCTCATCGCCGAGTTCGAGACGAAGTAAGGGCGCTGGAGACAACGTCATGGAAAAAGCTGTCAAAGAAGAGAACATCGGCTCCCTGAAGCTGGACCTCGCGAAGGCCCAGAGCCTCGTGCTCGCGGACTTCCGCGGCATCAGCGTCAAGAGCGACACGAGCCTGCGGCGCGAGTTCCGCCTCAACGGCTGCCGCTACCAGGTGGTCAAGAACACGCTCCTCGGCATCGCCGTCAAGGGCACGCCGATGGAGGGCATCGAGAAGATGCTGGCCGGTCCGACGGCCATCGCCTACTCGTTCGAGGACCCGGCCGCCCCCGCGAAGATCGCCTCCAAGGTCGCCAAGGCCGAGGAGAAGTTCGTCATCAAGGGCGGCTACGTCGACGGCAAGGCGCTCGACCTCAAGGGCGTCGAGGCGCTGTCGCAGCTGCCGGGCAAGGACGAGCTCCGTGCGACTTTCCTTGCAACTTTGCTCGCCGTCCCTCAGAACTTCCTGCGCCTCACGACCGCCGCACAGCAGAACTTCGCGTATCTGCTGGCCGCGCGCGAAGAAGCGCTTGGCAAGGGCGGAGGAGAGTAAGAAGTCAGTCTCGAGGGCGCGTGACATCGTCGCGTGCCCTGAAGTCGTTTTCAGTTTTAGAAACCATTGAGCGCAGCACGAAACCCCAAGGAGTATTGAAATGGCCGATGTGACGAAGGATCAGGTTGTCGATTTCCTCTCGAAGATGTCCGTTCTCGACCTCGCAGGGCTCACGAAGGAGCTCGAGGACAAGTGGGGCGTCAAGGCGGCTCCCGTCGCGGTGGCGGCGGCCCCGGGCGCGGCGGCTGGTGGCGGCGCGGCCGCTCCGGCGGCTGAGCAGACCGAGTTCACGGTCATCCTCGCGGATGCCGGCGCGAACAAGATCGGCGTCATCAAGGCCGTCCGCGAGGTGACGAACCTCGGCCTCAAAGAGGCGAAGGACATGGTCGACGGCGCGCCGAAGACGGTCAAAGAGGGCGTGTCGAAGGCCGACGCCGAGACGATCAAGAAGAAGCTCGTCGAGGCTGGCGCGAAGGTGGACGTCAAGTAAGAACCGTTCGCACCCGTACGAGCATCAGACCGTATTTGACTATCGACAGACAGAGTAGGTCGGAGGTCGGCGCGCCCCGTTCGGGACGCAGGGCCGATCTCCGACCGTCGGCCTTTGGGGTCGTGTCTTTTCGCGGCGCGGCGGCGCGCACCCGCGGGGAGACGGCAGCGTTGAACGAAGAAGGAGTCTAGATGGCGTCTCCGGTGATTACGAACAACTTCCGGGCTCGTAGGACCTTCGCGAAGATCGCGAAGATCATCGACATCCCGAACCTCATCGACATCCAGAAGCAGAGCTACGAGAAGTTTCTGCAGAAGGACATCGCGATCGAGAAGCGCGAGGACGTCGGTCTTCAGGGCGTCTTCAAGAGCGTCTTCCCGATCAAGGACTTCTCGGAGACGTCCTCGCTCGAGTTCGTTTCGTACACCCTCGACAAGCCGAAGTACGACGTCGACGAGTGCCGCCAGCGCGGCATGACCTTCGCCGCGCCGATCAAGGTCATCGTCCGCCTCGTCGTGTGGGACACGAACGAGGAGACGGGCTCTCAGTCGATCCGCGACGTCAAGGAGCAGGAGGTCTTCTTCGGAGAGATCCCGCTCATGACGGACACGGGCACGTTCATCATCAACGGCACGGAGCGCGTCGTCGTCTCGCAGCTCCACCGTAGCCCGGGCGTCTTCTACGACCACGACAAGGGCAAGACGCACTCGTCGGGCAAGCTGCTCTACAGCGCCCGCATCATCCCGTACCGCGGCTCGTGGCTCGACTTCGAGTTCGACCCGAAGGACCTGCTGTACGTGCGCATCGACCGCCGCCGCAAGCTGCACGCGACGGTCCTCCTGCGAGCCCTCGGTTACTCGACCGAAGAGCTGCTCAACTACTACTACGACACCGAGTCCGTCTTCCTCGAGGAAGGCAAGAAGTACTCGAAGTCGATCGAGTACGACCTCCTGCCAGGCCAGCGCGCGTCGCGCGACATCCGGCACCCGGACACGCGCGAGGTCCTCGTCAAGAAGAACCGCAAGTTCACCAAGCTCGCCATCAAGAAGCTCAAGGACTCGAACGTCGAGCGCCTCAGCGTCGAGATTTCGGATCTCGTCGGCAAGGTCGCGGCCACGGACGTCATCGACGAGGCGACGGGCGAGGTCATCCTCCAGTGCAACGAGGAGCTCACCGAGTCGAAGCTCGACGAGCTGCGCGAGCACGGGATCGGCTCGTTCAAGATCCTCTTCATCGACAACCTCAACATCGGGTCGTACCTGCGGGACACGCTGATCGCCGACAAGCTCCAGTCGCCCGAGGAGGCGATCATGGAGATCTACCGGCGCCTTCGCCCCGGTGATCCGCCCACGCTCGAGACGGCGCAGAACCTCTTCAACAACCTGTTCTTCAACGCCGAGCGCTACGACCTCTCGAAGGTCGGCCGCTTGAAGCTGAACTACAAGTTCAAGCTCGACGAGGCGCTCGACAACACCGTCCTCACGAAGCGCGACATCCTCGAGACGATCCGTTACTTGATCGATCTCAAGAACGGGAAAGGCTCGATCGACGACATCGACCACCTCGGCAACCGCCGCGTGCGCGCCGTCGGCGAGCTCATGGAGAATCAGTACCGCATCGGTCTGGTTCGCATGGAGCGCGCCATCAAAGAGCGCATGAGCATGTCTCAGGAGATCGAGACGCTCATGCCGCACGACCTCATCAACGCCAAGCCGGTGTCGGCGGTCGTGAAGGAGTACTTCGGGTCGTCGCAGCTGTCGCAGTTCATGGACCAGACGAACCCGCTCTCGGAGGTCACGCACAAGCGTCGTCTCTCGGCCCTCGGGCCGGGCGGCCTCACGCGCGAGCGCGCCGGCTTCGAGGTGCGCGACGTCCACGGCACGCACTACGGCCGCATCTGCCCGATCGAGACGCCCGAGGGTCCGAACATCGGTCTCATTGCCTCATTGTCGACCTACGCGCGGGTCAACGAGTTCGGCTTCATCGAGACGCCTTACCGGACGGTCTCGAACGGCTCGACGACCGACAAGGTCGAGTTCTACTCGGCCCTCCAGGAGGAGGGTCACTACATCGCGCAGTCGAACACGGCGATAGACAAAAGAGGTAAGTTCACCGAGGAGCTGATCAGCGCGCGCCACAACACCGACACGGTGATGGCGAAGGCCGAAGAGGCGACCCTCATGGACGTCTCGCCGAACCAGCTCGTGTCGGTGGCCGCGTCGCTCATCCCGTTCCTCGAGAACGACGACGCCAACCGGGCGCTCATGGGCTCGAACATGCAGCGCCAGGCCGTGCCGCTCATCCGCACGCGCTCGCCGCTCGTGGGCACGGGCATCGAGGGCATCGTCGCGCGCGACTCGGGCGTGACGATGGTGGCGCGCCGTGACGGCGTCGTCGACTCGGTCGACGCGACCCGCATCGTCGTGCGTCCGTCGGCGGAGAGCGAGAGCGATCCGCTGTCGGCCAAGCCCGACATCTACAACCTGACGAAGTTCCAACGCTCGAACCAGAACACCTGCATCAACCAGAAGCCGATCATCGAGCGCGGCGACCACGTCAAGATGGGCGACGTCATCGCCGACGGCCCCGCCACGGAGCGCGGCGAGCTCGCGCTCGGCGAGAACGTGCTCGTCGCGTTCATGCCGTGGGGCGGCTACAACTTCGAGGACTCGATCCTCGTCTCCGAGCACCTCGTGAAGACCGACCACTTCACCTCGATCCACATCGAGGAGTTCGAGTGCGTCGCGCGCGACACGAAGCTCGGCAAGGAAGAGATCACCTGCGACATCCCCAACGTCGGCGAGGAGGCCCTCAAGGACCTCGACGAGTCGGGCATCGTGCGCATCGGCGCCGAGGTCAAGCCGCAGGACATCCTCGTGGGCAAAATCACGCCGAAGGGCGAGACGCAGCTGTCGCCCGAAGAGAAGCTGCTGCGCGCGATCTTCGGCGAGAAGGCCGGCGACGTGCGTGACAGCTCGCTCCGCGTGCCGCCGGGCGTGCAGGGCATCGTCATCAGCGCCAAGGTGTTCTCGCGCAAGGGCACGGAGAAGGACGACCGCGCCAAGGACATCGAAGACGCCGAGAAGGAGAAGCTCCTCGCCGACCAGCGCGACGAGGTGAAGATCGTCTCGGAGTCGTACTTCGCGAAGATGCGCAAGCTCTTGCTCGGCAAGACGACGGCCGTGCGCCTCGTCGACGACAAGGGCAAGGTGCTCTGCGCGAAGGGCCAGAAGCTCGAGAACGCGGGCCTCGACGAGATCCCGCCGCGCTACTGGTCGGAGCTGCAGGTCGAAGAGGGCGGCGGCAAGACCGAGGAGAAGCTCGAGCAGCTCTCGGCCCAGCTCGCGGCCAACATCGCCGAGATCGAGGCGCTCTACCGCGACAAGATCTCCAAGCTCACGAAGGGCGACGAGCTCCCGCCGGGCGTCATCAAGATGGTGAAGGTCTACGTCGCCATCAAGCGCAAGCTGTCGGTCGGCGACAAGATGGCCGGTCGCCACGGCAACAAGGGCGTCGTCTCGCGCGTGCTGCCGGAAGAGGACATGCCGTTCCTCGCCGACGGCTCGCCCGTCGGCATCGTCCTCAACCCGCTCGGCGTCCCGTCGCGCATGAACGTCGGTCAGATCCTCGAGACGCACCTGGGTGGAGCGGCGCTCTACCTCGGCAAGCAGATCGACGAGATGATCCAGCGCGAGTGGACGGGCGACGCGCTCCGCACGAAGCTCAAGAAGATCTTCACAGAGGAGCACCACCAGAAGGTCCTCGACGAGCTCGACGACAAGGGCCTGCTGCGCTTCGCGCAGACGGTGCGCGAGGGCGTGCACCTCGCGACGCCGGTCTTCGACGGCGCCAAAGAGGTCGACATCAAGACGCTGCTCGCGCAGGCCGGCCTGCAGAGCACGGGTCAGGCGACGCTCTTCGACGGCAAGACGGGCGAGGCCTTCGACCACGACGTCACCGTCGGCGTCATGTACATGCTGAAGCTCCACCACCTCGTCGACGACAAGATCCACGCGCGTTCGATCGGCCCGTACTCGCTCGTCACCCAGCAGCCGCTGGGCGGCAAGGCGCAGTTCGGCGGTCAGCGGCTCGGCGAGATGGAGGTGTGGGCCATGGAGGCGTACGGCGCCGCCTACGGCCTGCAGGAGTTCCTCACCGTGAAGTCCGACGACGTCATCGGCCGCACGCGCATGTACGAGGCGATCGTCAAGGGCGAGCACGTCCTCGAGTCGGGCCTGCCCGAGTCGTTCAACGTGCTCCTCAAGGAGCTGCAGTCGCTCTGCCTCAACGTCGAGCTCATCGAGGATCCGAACGCCCCGCGCAAGCAGGAGTCGACCCTCGAGCTCATGGCGCGCGAGGTCGCTCAGAAGGTGAGCGCCAGCGCGCAGGCGTCAGAGCCGGCGGCCAGCGACGCGGGCGGCGGCGAGTGAATATGCGAAAGGGAGCCATGAAGGTCACAACCCCGTTCGTTCAACTTTCTAACGCGAGCGCAGCGTGGCTTCGCCACGCGGAGCCCGCGCGCGCCGTCCCCGGCGCGGCACCCGCCCTTATGGGCGGGCGGGGGGAGGGATTCTAATGAAAGACATCTTCAACTTCTTCGAGAAGCCGAAAGATCCGTTGTCGTTCTCCGCGATCCGCATCTCGCTGGCGTCGCCCGAGAAGATCCGCGAGTGGTCGCACGGCGAGGTGAAGAAGCCCGAGACGATCAACTACCGCACGTTCAAGCCTGAGCGTGACGGCCTCTTCTGCGCGAAGATCTTCGGGCCGGTGAAGGACTACGAGTGCAACTGCGGCAAGTACAAGCGCATGAAGCACCGCGGGATCGTCTGCGAGAAGTGCGGCGTCGAGGTCATCCAGTCGAAGGTGCGTCGTGAGCGCCTCGGCCACATCAACCTCGCGACGCCCGTCGCGCACATCTGGTTCCTCAAGTCGCTGCCGTCGCGCATCGGCAACCTGCTCGACATCACGCTCAAGGATCTCGAGAAGGTCCTCTACTGCGAGTCGTACGTCGTCGTCGACCCGAAGGAGACGGGCCTGCAGCGTGGCGAGCTCCTCACCGAGGAGCGCTACGTCAAGGCCGTCGAGGAGTTCGGCGAGGAGGCGTTCGTCGCCGGCATGGGCGCCGAGTCGATCCGCGACCTCTTGAAGTTCATCGACGTGCACACGCTCAGCGAGCAGCTGCGCGGCGAGATGCGCGAGGCGACGAGCGAGGCGAAGCGGAAGAAGCTCTCGAAGCGCCTCAAGGTCGTCGACGCGTTCCGCGAGAGCGGCAACAAGCCCGAGTGGATGATGCTCGACGTGATCCCCGTGATCCCGCCGGACCTCCGTCCGCTCGTGCCGCTCGATGGCGGCCGCTTCGCGACGTCGGATCTCAATGATCTCTATCGTCGCGTCATCAACCGCAACAACCGACTCAAGCGCCTCCAGGAGCTCAACGCTCCCGAGATCATCATCCGCAATGAGAAGCGCATGCTTCAAGAGGCCGTCGACGCTCTGTTCGACAACGGCCGTCGCGGCAAGACGATCACGGGCCCGAACAAGCGCCCGCTGAAGTCGCTCTCCGACATGCTCAAGGGAAAGCAGGGTCGGTTCCGTCAGAACCTGCTCGGCAAGCGCGTCGACTATTCGGGCCGGTCAGTTATCGTGGTGGGGCCCGAGCTGAAGCTGCACCAGTGCGGCCTGCCGAAGAAGATGGCGCTCGAGCTCTTCAAGCCGTTCATCTACAACAAGCTCGAAGAGCGCGGCCTCGTCACGACGATCAAGAGCGCGAAGAAGCTCGTCGAGAAGGAGCGTCCCGAGGTGTGGGACATCCTCGAAGAGGTCATCAAGGAGCACCCGATCCTCCTGAACCGCGCGCCGACGCTGCACCGTCTCGGCATCCAGGCCTTCGAGCCGATGCTCATCGAGGGCAAGGCGATCCAGCTGCACCCGCTCGTCTGCGCGGCGTTCAACGCCGACTTCGACGGCGACCAGATGGCCGTGCACGTCCCGCTGTCGCTCGAGGCGCAGATGGAAGCGCGCGTCCTGATGATGTCGACGAACAACATCCTCTCGCCGGCGAATGGTCGTCCGATCATCCTGCCGTCGCAGGACATCGTCCTCGGCCTCTACTACATGACGCGTGAGCGCATCTTCGCGAAGGGCGAGTACCCGCACGGGCGGGACGAAGACCCCAAGGCAAAAGCGGCGAAGAAAGATGCCAACGCGCCGGCCGAGAAGATCCCGGCCAACAAGATGCACGGCGTGTACGGCTCGCCCGAGGAGGTGCGCATGGCGTACGACCACGGCGAGCTCGACCTCCAGGCGGCGATCCGCGTCCGCACGAAGGGCGAGGACGGGACGCGCCAGATCGTCGCGACGACGGTCGGCCGCGTGCTCATGTACGAGATCGTGCCGAAGCAGCTTCCCTTCAAGATCGTGAACCGCACGATGGGCAAGAAGCAGCTCGGTGACTTGATCGACAGCTGCTACCGCGCCTGCGGCCAGAAGGAGACCGTCCTCCTCGCCGACAAGCTCCGGTCGCTCGGCTACTCGTTTGCGACCCGCGCCGGCATCTCGATCTGCGTCGACGATCTCCTGATCCCGGCGAAGAAGATCCCGCTGCTCGAGACCGCGAAGAAGGACGTCTCGGAGATCGAGGAGCAGTACACCGAGGGCCTCATCACCGACGGCGAGCGGTACAACAAGGTCGTCGACATCTGGGCGCAGGTCTCGGAGCAGATCGCCGAAGAGATGATGGCGGAGATCGGCTCGGAGGAGATCACGAACGACGAGACCGGCGAGAAGCGCCGCTCGCCGTCGTTCAACCCGATCTACATCATGGCCGACTCGGGCGCGCGCGGCTCGGCCCAGCAGATTCGTCAGCTGGCCGGCATGCGTGGCCTCATGGCCAAGCCGTCGGGCGAGATCATCGAGACGCCCATCACGACCAACTTCCGCGAGGGTCTCTCGGTCCTCCAGTACTTCATCTCGACGCACGGCGCCCGTAAGGGCCTCGCCGACACGGCGCTCAAGACGGCCAACTCCGGCTACCTCACGCGTCGTCTCGTCGACGTCGCGCAGGACTGCATCATCGCCGAGTACGACTGCGGCACGATCGACGGCATCGAGCTGGGCGCGCTCGTCGAGGGCGGTGAGATCATCGAGAAGCTCGGTGACCGCATCCTCGGCCGCGTCGCCGTCGAAGACATCTTCGACCCGTACACGGGCGAGGTGCTCGTGCAGTCGGGTGACGAGATCACCGAAGAGAAGGTGCGCGTCATCGAGGACGCGGGCATCGACCACGTCAAGATCCGCTCGGTGCTCACCTGCGAGACCCGCCGCGGCATCTGCGTGCTGTGCTACGGCCGCGACCTCGCGCGCGGTCACATGGTCAACATCGGTGAGGCCGTCGGCGTCATCGCGGCGCAGTCGATCGGCGAGCCGGGCACGCAGCTCACGATGCGCACGTTCCACATCGGCGGCGTCGGCCAGGTCCGCACCGAGCAGTCACAGCTCGAGGCGCGCTACGACGGCGTCGTCAAGATCGAGGGCACGGATCTCGTGAAGCGCGACAAGTACTGGATCGTCATGAATCGCCACGGCGAGATCATCATCCAGGACGACACGGGTCGCGAGCGCGAGCGCTACGGCCTGACCTACGGCGCCCGCCTGCACTTCGGCAACGGCGACAAGGTGAAGTCGGGCGCGCTCCTGTCGGAGTGGGATCCGTTCTCGGTCCCGATCCTCACCGAGGTCTCGGGCGTCGTGAAGTTCGGCGACGTCATCGAGGGCGTCACGATGAGCGAGCAGCTCGACGAGGTCACGGGCCTGTCGCGCAAGAGCGTCACGGAGTCGAAGGACGCCGACCTCCGCCCGCGCATCTCGCTCAAGGACGACCACGGCAAGACGCTCAAGATCCCGAGCGGCGAGAACGACGCGCGGTACTTCCTGCCCGTCGGCTCGACGATCGCGGTGGCCGAGGGCGATCGCATCGACGCCGGCGACATCATCGCGCGTATCCCGCGCGAGACGACGAAGACGAAGGACATCACGGGCGGCCTGCCGCGCGTGGCCGAGCTCTTCGAGTCGCGCAAGCCGAAGGAGCACGCCGTCATCGCCGAGATCGACGGCACCGTGTCGTTCGGCAAGGACACCAAGGGCAAGCGCAAGGTCCTCGTGACGCCCGAGCGCGGCGACGCCAAGGAGTACCTCATCTCCAAGGGCAAGCACCTCGCCGTCCGCGAAGGCGACAAGATCCGCGCGGGCGAGCCGCTCATGGACGGCGCCGCCAACCCGCACGACATCCTCAAGGTGCTCGGCGAGAAGGCGCTCGCGAAGTACTTGGTCGACGAGGTCCAGGAGGTCTACCGACTCCAGGGCGTCAAGATCAACGACAAGCACATCGAGACGATCGTTCGTCAGATGCTCCGTCGCATCCGCGTCATCGACGTGGGCGACACGAGCTTCCTCGTCGACGAGCACGTCGAGAAGTACGTGTTCGAAGAGGAGAACGAGGAAGTCATCGGCAAGGGCGGCAAGCCCGCGCAGGGCGAGCCGCTGCTCCTCGGCATCACGAAGGCGTCGCTGTCGACCGAGAGCTTCATCTCGGCGTCGTCGTTTCAAGAAACGACGAAGGTGCTCACGGAGGCGGCCGTCCAGGGCAAGGTCGACTACCTCCGCGGCCTCAAGGAGAACGTCATCATGGGCCGTCTCATCCCGGCCGGCACGGGCCTCGGCGCCTACAAGCGCCTCTCGGTCCACGTCGACGATCTCCCCGACGGCGAATCGGCGGTCACGCCGGTCCCGCAGCCGGTTGCGGCTGCCGTCGCCGCCGGTCTGGACGAATGAGGGTGGGGGGACTCGTCCCCCCACTGGCCCCCCAAGACGTGTTGTTGAGGCCGGCCCGGCAAAGCCGGGCCTCCCGCTGCTTAGACTCGCTCCGTCAGGCGCCCCAGAGCCACGCCGCCCCTCGGACGCCGCTCGCGTCTCCATGGGCGGCGCGAACGAGCTTCGTCTGGAGATCCTTGGCGACGGTGTAGCGCTCCCAGCGGGCGCGCACGCCGCCGAAGATGCGCGCGTTGTTCGAGAGGCCGCCGCCCAGGACGATCACGTTCGGGTCGAGCAGGTTGATGACGCCGGCGAGGGCGCGCGCGAGGCGGTCTTCGTAGACGTCGAAGGCGCGGCTCGCGTCGGCGTCGCCGGCCGCGGCGCGCGTCGCGACCTCGGGCGGCGCGAGGTCGACGCCCGTGACCTCGCGGTACGCGCCAGCGAGGCCGCGGCCCGAGGTGAACGACTCGATGCAGTTGTCATGGCCGCAGAAGCATTTGTAGGGCGAGGTTTCGCCGGCGCGCAGGAAGGGCAGGGTGGTGTGGCTCCACTCGGCGGCGGCGCCGTTCGCGCCCGAGTGCACGCGCCCGTCGAGGGCGATGCCGCCGCCCACGCCCGTGCCGAGCGTCGCGCCGAACACGACGAAGGTCTTCCGGCTGGGCGCGTCGGCGGGCCGCGCGCCCGCCCCGTCGACGGCCTCCGACAGGACGAAGCATGAAGCGTCGTTGTCGAGGCGCACCTCGCGGCCGAGCGCGCGCGAGAGATCGACGTCGAGCGGCTTGTCGTTGAGCGCGAGCAGGTTCGAGTTGCGAATGCGGCCGTGGCCCGGCTGCAGGAAGCCCGGCGTGCCCACGCCCACGGTGCCGCGAGCGCCCGCGTCATCCTCGAGCCGCGCGACGAGCGCGGTGATCGCGGCCAACACCGCCTCGTACTCGTGCGGCGTCGCGACGCGATGGCGCGCACGCTCGCCGCCGTCGTCGCCGAGCGCGACGCCCTCGATCTTCGTACCGCCTACGTCGATGCCGATTCGCATCCAAGGACTGTAGCCCGACCGCTTGCGCGCGTGCCGCCGCCGAGGCCAAAATAGCGCTTCGCCGGCTCGCCCGGCGCTCGCCCCCCGAGACCGACGTTGTCGCGCTTCGCCTCACCTCGTTCTATCACCGCCCTCGCGCTCATCGTCGCCGCGCTGGCGGCGTTCGCGTCGAAGCGCGCGCGCGCGACGACGCCGAGCTGCTCGATCAGCTACACGTTCCAGCCCGACTGCTACCACCCGAACGGGGGCGCCGCCTGCGGCCAGACGCTCGCGCACCTCGACTTCGGCCCGCAGATCGCCGTGTGGCTCGAGACCGCCGACCACACGCTCGTCGACACGCTCATGGTGACGAACCTGACGGCGGCGCGCGGGATCGGCAACCGCCCCGGCATCTGGAACTTCCGCTCGGGCCCGAAGTTCCCGTACGGCAAGCGGTGGATGTCGCTGCCGCTGTGGGCCTACGCGCGCGGCAAGCTCTACAACGCCGTCTTCATGCAAGACGATCGCGAAGACTGGATGGGCTTCCACGAGGCGCACTCGTCGAAGGAGCCGTTCTTCTGCCGCCCCGTCATGCAGACCGAGGTGAACCTCTCGGTCGACGCCATCACCTGCCCGTCGGCGATGTTCAACAGCGCCAAGGGCAAGCTCGAGTCGACGACGAAGGTCTACTACCCGCCGCGCAACGACCTCACGAGCTTCATCAACCAGGACTGCGACGTCCCCGGCGCGTCGCTGCCGTCGTGCGCGATGAGCGCGATGAGCTACGCCGCCATCAACGATCTGGACGCCGTCGCGTCGGCGACGCCGGGCTACGGCCAGCCGTACTCGCGCACGTGGCGTCTGCCCGACGGTCTGCCCGCGGGCGACTACGTGCTCGCCGTCGAGGTGAACAAAGAGTTCGACACCAACGCCGCGCACTCGTACCCGGGCTACGCCGACGTCAACGGCGGTCTCACCGCCTACGGCATCGACGGCAACTTCGGCCAGCCGTCGGTGCTCTACCGCGTGCCGATCCACCTCGGCGGCGCGACGACGACGCAGGCCTCGGTCGCGACGATCGCCGGCTACAGCAAGTGGGGCGCGGGCGCGCCGCTCGACGGCACGCTGCTCATCAAAGACGGCACGATCTCGACGGACGTGCCCGGCTCGGGCGAGATGCGGCTTCTCGCGATCGACGGGCCCACGGGCAAGGGCCGCGTTCACGTCGAGGTCGGGCCGTGCGCGCTCTCGGATCATCCGCTGCCGCCCACGTGCGACGGTGGCTCGTGCGACGCGGGCGTCGACGTCGTCGACGCGGGCGCGCCGCCCGACGCCGGCGTCGACCTGGACGCGGGCGTCGAAACGGCGCCGCCACCCGTCGACGAGTGCAAGCCGCTTCCCGCGCCGCCGTCGTCGGTGACGGGCCTCGTCTCGACGGCCATGACGGCGACGTCGGTGACGTTCGAGTTCGTCAACGCGAGCTCGAACGGCAAAGCGGTGACCTCCTACGAGATCCGCTACCGCGAGGGCGAGACGATGACGGCCGCCGAGTTCGACGGCGCGATCAACACGTCGATCGTCGATCCCGGCGCGCCCGGCTCGAAGGCGACCTTCACGATCCCCGATCTCAAGCCGTCGACGAGCTACGTCGTCGGCGTGCGCGCCGTCGACGGCTGCGACCAGCGCTCGGCGCTCGCGACGAAGTCGTTCAACACGACGGTGATGAAGTTCACCCAGCTGTCCGGCTGCTTCGTCGCGACCGCGGCCTACGGCTCCGCGCTCGAGCCCCACGTCGCGGCCCTGCGCCACGCCCGTGACCGCCTGCGCCCGGCGAGCCCGCTGTTCGCGGCCGCCACGGACCTCTATTACCGCTCCGGACCGGCCGCCGCGGCCGTCGTCGGCGAGAGCGAGGTCGCCCGCGCCCTGGCGCGCCGCGTCCTCGCCCCCTTCGCCGGCCTCGCCCAGGCGCTAGACGCCGTGGCTCGTTGAACCCGAGCCAACCCGCGCGCAGCGTGGCGTCGCCAGGCAAAGCGCGCGAGGGGGCGGGGGACGCGAGTCCCCCGCATTGTCGTTGACAAGGAGCGGCTGCTCCCTATAATCCGTCCCCTCGCGCCGGGGCTTGTGCCCGGCGTGTTCGTTTTCTCCGAGTTTCCCGAGGTTTCGATCGAAATATGCCGACCATCAACCAACTCGTTCGATTCGGGCGCACGGCCCAGCGGTGGAAGACGAACTCCCCCGCGCTCAAGTCGTGCCCGCAGCGCCGTGGCGTTTGCGTGCGCGTCTACACGACCACGCCGAAGAAGCCGAACTCGGCGCTCCGCAAGGTCGCCCGTGTTCGCCTCACGAACGGGATGGAGGTGACGACGTACATTCCTGGCGAGGGTCACAACCTCCAGGAGCACTCGGTCGTCCTCATCCGCGGCGGCCGCGTCAAGGACCTCCCGGGCGTTCGCTACCACATCATCCGCGGCACGCTCGACACGTCGGGCGTCACCAACCGTCGTCAGGGCCGTTCGAAGTACGGCGCCAAACGGCCCAAGTAACTTCAAGGATCAAGAGAAGACATGCCTCGTAAAGGTGAAGTTCCGAAGCGCAAGCCGCTTCCCGATCCCAAGTTCACGGATCAGCCCGTCGACACGCGCCGCCGCGTGACGAAGTTCGTCAACACCGTCATGGAGTCGGGCAAGAAGTCGATCGCCGAAGGCATCGTCTACCGCGCGTTCGACATCGTCGCCGAGAAGGCGAAGGACGATCCGGTGAAGGTTTGGGAGCGCGCGCTCGCCAACGTTCAGCCGAAGGTCGAGGTCAAGAGCCGCCGCGTCGGTGGCGCGACCTATCAGGTTCCCGTCGACGTCCGCCCGGATCGCGCGCTCGCGCTCGGCATGCGTTGGCTCATCACGGCGTCGCGTGACCGCTCGGACGGCCGCACGATGCAGGAGAAGCTCGCGAGCGAGCTCCTCGACGCGGCCTCGAACAAGGGCAACGCCGTCAAGAAGCGCGAAGACACGCACAAGATGGCCGACGCCAACAAGGCGTTCGCGCACTATCGCTGGTAGTCGTCAGAGCAGGAACTAGGAGAGCTTAGAAAACAGAAGTTCGCACATAGAGCGGGACGATCACGGCATCCGTTCCCAGCCCGAGAAGGAGAACCGAGTCTTCGGTGCTTCTTCTCGAACTGGAACGACCGCCGGGACCCAAGTCGGACAGCCGACGTCTCGCTCGTTCAACCCGCAACACAACAACGACGGACCTTCCGGTTCCGTTCTCGGGCGCCCGCCCGGAAACAGGATCGGTTGCGCGTCGGAAAGGCACTCGGCAGTCGTGGCTCGCTCGTTCCCCATTTCCCAGACCCGAAACATCGGGATCATGGCGCACATCGATGCGGGGAAAACCACGACCACCGAGCGCGTGCTCTATTACACGGGCGTCTCGCACAAGATGGGCGAGGTCCACGAGGGCACGGCCCAGATGGACTGGATGGAGCAAGAGCAGGAGCGCGGCATCACGATCACCGCGGCCTCGACGACCTGCTTCTGGCGCGAGCACCGGATCAACATCATCGACACGCCCGGGCACGTCGACTTCACGATCGAGGTCGAGCGCAGCTTGCGCGTCCTCGACGGGGCCGTCGCCGTGTTCTGCGCCGTGGGCGGCGTCGAGCCGCAGTCGGAGACGGTGTGGCGCCAGGCCGACAAGTACCGCGTGCCGCGCATCGCCTTCATCAACAAGATCGATCGCGTCGGCGCGGACCCCGAGCGCTGTGTCGCGCAGATGCGCGATCGCCTCAAGGCGTCTCCTGTCGTGGTGCAGATCCCCAACGCGCTCGAGGACGAGTTCACGGGCATCGTCGACCTCATGGCGATGAAGCTCGTCGAATGGGAGGACGACACGATGGGCTCGGCGATCACAGTCGCCGAAATCCCGGCCGAGCTCCGTGAGCGCGCCGAGCTCGCGCGCGCCGAGATGATCGAGGCGATCGCCGATCTCGACGACGAGGTCGGGACGATGTTCCTCGAGGAGAAGGCGATCTCCGAGGCGCAGCTGCGCGCCGCCCTTCGCCGCGCCACGGTCATGGGCCGCGCCGTCCCCGTGCTCGTGGGCGCCGCCTTCAAGAACAAGGGCGTGCAGCCGCTGCTCGACGCCGTGGTCGACTACCTGCCGTCGCCGCTCGATATCCCGAGCGTCGTGGGCGTCGACGCCGACGACCACGAGGTCGTGCGCAAGGCCTCCGACGACGAGCCGTTCTCGGCGCTCGCGTTCAAGATCATGAACGATCCGTTCGTCGGATCGCTCACGTACTTCCGCGTGTACTCGGGCACGATCTCCGTCGGCGAGACCGTCTACAACGCGACGAAGGGCAAGCGCGAGCGCATCGGCCGTCTGCTGCGCATGCACGCCAACAAGCGCGAGGACGTCAAGGAGGTCACGTGCGGCAACATCGCCGCCGCGGCCGGCCTGCGCGTCACGGCGACGGGCGACACGCTCTGCGACGCCAACGCGCCCGTCGTGCTCGAGCTCATGGAGTTCCCCGAGCCCGTCATCTCGATCGCGATCGAGCCGAAGACGCAGGCGAACCAGGACAAGCTCGCGCTCGCGCTGCAGAAGCTCGCCGTCGAGGACCCGTCGTTCCGTGTGAAGACGGACAGCGAGACGGGCCAGACGCTCATCTCGGGGATGGGCGAGCTCCACCTCGAGATCATCGTCGACCGCCTCGTGCGCGAGTTCAAGGTCGAGGCCTACGTCGGCCGCCCGCAGGTCTCGTACCGTGAGACGATCGCGCGCGAGGCCGAGGCCGAAGGCCGCTACATCCGCCAGACGGGCGGCCGCGGCCAGTACGGCCACGTCGTTCTGCACGTCGCGCCCGCCGAGGGCCGCGGCATCGTGTTCGAGGACGCGACGGTCGCCGGCACGGTGCCTCGCGAGTTCATCCCCGCCGTCGAGCGCGGCGTGCGCGAGTCGCTCGCGCGCGGCGTCGTCGCCGGCTACCCGGTGATCGACGTCGAGGTGAGGCTCACGGGCGGCAGCTACCACGAGGTCGACTCGTCGGAGATGGCGTTCCAGATCGCCGGCTCGATGGGCGCCCAGGCGGCGGCGCGCGAGGCGACGCCCGTGCTGCTCGAGCCGGTCATGAACGTCGAGGTCCTCACGCCCGACGACTTCATGGGCGAGGTCATCGGCAACCTGTCGGCGCGCCGCGGGCGCGTCGGCGGCATGGAGGCGCGCGGCGGCGCGCAGGCCATCAGCGCCGAGGTCCCGCTCGCCACGATGTTTGGTTACTCGACCGACGTCAGATCGATGACGCAGGGCCGGGCGACGTACTCGATGCAGTTTTCGAGGTACGCACCGGTGCCAACCCATGTTAGTGAGTCCCTCGTCGAACGGATGCGGTAGCCCGCACTCGATGAAACGCCTGCCAGGAGCCTGACCCAATGGCCAAAGAAAAATTCGTCCGCAACAAGCCGCACCTCAACATCGGCACGATTGGTCACGTCGACCACGGCAAGACGACGCTGACGGCGGCGATCACGAAGGTGCTCACGAAGAAGGGCTTCGCGAAGTTCCTGGCGTACGACCAGATCGAC
>DASZRT010000064.1:0-118328 GCA_035549075.1 Polyangia bacterium
CGCGACCGTTATCTACTTGACCTTCTTCTTCCAGTCGGCCACGGCCTTCTTCACGTCGGCCGCGAAGAAGTAGCCCGGGCCCGCCTTGTCGCCCATCGCGTCGGCCTTCTCTGCCAGCGCGAGCGCGCCCTTGGTGTCGCCCTTGGCCGCGAGCACCTGCGCCTTGATCCACACGTTGAACCAGTCCTCGTGCAACGCGAGCGACTGGTCGACGTCCTTGAGGGCCGCGTCCGTGTCCTTCTTCGTCTCGAGCAGGTAGCGCGCGGCGTTCGCGTAGGCGCGCCACGTGTTGTCGAGCGTGCTCGAGATGTTGGCGAGCGCCTGCGCGCCCGTCGCGACGCCGATCGGGATCGACAGGCGCAGCTTCTCCCACTCGAGATCGAGCGTGGCCTTGTCGTCCGTCATGTCGGAGAACGAGAACGCGAGGCGCTCGCGGAACGGCGCCGCCTTCGGCGTCACCTGCACGCGCACCTCATCGAGCTCGGCCTTGTACTCCTGACCCGTGCCCGCCTGGTTGATGTTCTTGTTGAGGATGACCGTCCACGCGCCCTTGGCCGGGATCGTGAACAGCGCGTAGGTGCCGGCCGGGACCGGCTTGCCGGCGAAGGTCACGTCCTTGCTGAACGTCACCTTCGTCGTGCCGTTGGCGCCCGTGCGCCACAGCTTGCCGTAGGGCACGAGGCCGTCCCAGATCTTGCGGTTTTTGACGCCCGGACAGCTGTAGTCGACGGTGACGTCGGTGAGGCCGATCGTCTGCGTGACCTTCGCGCCCGGGCTGGGACGCGGGAGATCGAGGTCGGCGCGCGCGGCGCCCGAAAGACAGACGAACGTCGTGAGGAGAACGGAAGCGAGAGCGCGGTGGGGTGTTCGCATGGCGCGGAACCTTAGCCGCGCGCGTCCTCGACCGCCAGCGCGTTCACTCCGACAGCAGGAGCATCCCCATCATGCCCGCGTCGGCGTGATCGAGGATGTGGCAGTGGAACATCCACATGCCCGGGCGATCGTCGTACTTGATCGCGAACAGCGTCGTCTTCATCTGCGGGACGTTCACCGTGTCGAGCCAGCGAGGCGACGGCAGCGGCGCGCCCTGGTCGTCGAGCGGCTGGAAGAAGAAGCCGTGCACGTGGAACGGGTGATCGAACGCCATCGTGTTCTCGACGGTCCACACCTCGGTCGTGCCCACCTTCGCCGGCATCGCCTCGGCCATGTCGGCGGGCACGCCGTTGATGCTCAGCACGAGCGGGCTGTTCGTGGTCTGCGTGAGCTTGATCGAGCGCGAGATCGCCGTCGAGACGTCGAGCGGCGCGATCGTGCGCAACCGGTCCGGCAGCGCGCGCGCCTCGGTCCACGGCGCGTCGTCGGTGAGCTTGACGTAGAAGACGTCCTGCTGCGGGATCATGAACGTCGAGCCGTACCCGCGATCGTACGGAACCCAGTGCACCGTCGCGATCGTGCCGGGCGCGTCTTGCGGCTCGACGACGACGTCGGCGCGGCCGCCGGGCACGACGACCAGCGTCTGCTGGTTCGCGAGCGGCTGCTCGAGGAAGCCGCCGTCGACGCCGACGAGCGTGAAGGCGTGGCCGTCGAGCGCGATCTGGTAGTAGCGGCTCTTCGACGCGTTGACGAGGCGCCAGCGTTGGCGCAGGCCGGCGCGCGCGAGGATCGTCGGCTTGACCTTGCCGTTGACGAGCAGCGTGTTGCCCTGCCGTCCGAACAGCGTGCCGAAGTCGCCGCCCGACGTCGGATCGCCGAGCGCGCCGTCGGGCCCGAGATCGATGTCCGACAGCACGAGCACGAGATCGTCGCCGAGCGTCGCCGCTTCGTCCGCGTCGGTGCTCGTGGGATCCTCGACGAGGATCGCGCCATAGAGGCCGTCGCCCACCTGCCGCGCCGACGCGACGTGCGGGTGGTACCAGAAGAGGCCCGCGTCGGGTACGACGAACGAGTAGTCGAACGAACCGCCGGGCGGGACGGCCGCCTGCGTGTGGCCCGGCACGCCGTCCATGGCCGACGGCAAGCGGATGCCGTGCCAGTGAACCGTCGTCGCTTCGGGCAGGTGGTTCGTGAAGTGCGCCACGACGCGATCGCCGACGCGCGCGCGGATGAGCGGCCCGGGGACGGTTCCGTTGTAGGTCCAGGCGGGCGTCGTCGTGCCGGGCAAGAACGAGAGCGACGACACGCGCGCGTCGAGCGAAAACTCGACGACGTTGCCCGTGCCGGTGACCGGCGCCAGCGACACCTCGGCGTTCCAACCCTCGGGCTGCGCGGGCCGCGCCGGCGGACCGGGCGGACCCATCATGCCGGGCGCGCCCGCCGCGCAACCCGCCAGCGCGAGCGCGGCGGCGAAGGCAGCCGCGCCCCTCACGCGTGCCCTCGCGCGCGCAGCGCCGGCGCCCACAGCTTCACGAGCCGTTCGGCGCGCGGCAGGTAGTCGGCCAACGTGTGCTCGTCGAGCACGCCGAGGAAGGCTCTCTTCGCGCGCAGCAGCGTGCCCTTGAGGCCGCAAGCGGCGTCGATGGGGCACGTGTTCGTCGCGGCGTCGAAGCACTCGACGAGGTCGAGGTGCGGCTCCGTCGCGCGCACGAGCGCGCCCACGTTGACTTCCTCGGGCGCGCGCGCGAGGCGCAAGCCGCCCCCTCGGCCGCGCGTCGTGCTCACGATCTCGAGCGCCGTCAACCGCTGGACGACCTTGACGAGGTGGGTCCGCGACACGCCGTAGGCGCGGCTGATTTCGTCGACGGAGCAGCGCCGATCCGCGTGCGCGGCGAGGTAGAGCGCGATGCGCAACGAGTAGTCGGAGAAGAGCGTCAGCTGCACGAGCCATAACATAGATTCAGAATCTGTATTTTGACAACGGCTCTTGCCGCTCGGGCCTTCCCTTTGGCCGGCGCGGCCCCAACATTTTCGGGGTCATGTCGAAACGTGAGCTGACGGTTTGCGGCGGCACCGACGTCGGTGTCCACCGCGAGCAGAACCAAGACGCCTTCGCCATCGTCGACCTCGCGTCGGGCCGCGTGAGCCGCTCGTGCGTGCGCACCGAGGTCTCCGTCGAGCAACCAGGCCTGCTGCTCGTCGTGTGCGACGGCATGGGCGGTCCGCCCGCGGGTGACGTCGCCGCGCGCGTCGCCGCGACGACGATCAAAGACGAGCTCGCCGCCGCCAAGGACGAGGTCGTCGCCGAGCCGACGGTCGCGCTCGAGCGCGCCGTCCACGGCGCCAACGACGCCATCCTTCAAGAGGCCGACGCCCACCCCGAAGAGCGCGGCATGGGCACGACCTGCACGGCCGCCGTGTTCTCACCCGAGGGTGTCTCGGTCGCGCAGGTCGGCGATTCGCGCGCGTACTTGTTCCGCGAAGGCAAGCTGTTCCCGCTCACGCGCGACCAGACGATGGCCGAGCAGTTCGTCGACCGCGGCATCCTCCGCCAGAGCCAGGTCAACGGCTTCCCGTTCCGCCATGTGCTGTCCCAGGCGCTCGGCACGAAGCCCGGCGTCAAGCCCGTCATGACGAGCGTCGATCTCAAGCAGTCCGATCGCATCGTCATCTGCTCCGACGGCCTGCACGGCCCCGTCGACGAGGCGGCGATCTCGACGATCTTGAGCGCCACGCCCGAACCGAGGGAGGCCACGCAGCGCCTCATCGAGGCCGCCCTCGGCGCGGGCGGCCCCGACAACGTCACCGTCGTCGTCGCCGACTGCGGGCGATTGAGCGACAACTAGGGTAGCTACATCGGCGCGGGCGGGCGCTGCACCACGTTGTACGACGAGCTGGCGGCGACGACGACGATCGCGCATTGATCGCTCGACAGCGAGCGCGGACGGAAGTGCGCGGCGGCGTAGGCGAGCACGGCCGTGGGTCGATTGACGAGCGCGGACGGAAGGTCCATCTCGCGGCCCGCGGCGCAGTCGAGCACCCAAACCTCGACCTCGCTGCGAAACGCGGCGCGGCCCCAACGTTCGCTCGCCTGCTGCGCGTCGGCGACGGTCGCGACGCCCGCCTGAAGCTTCTGGCCCACGGGGCTGAGCGCGCGCTGCAACGAGGGGATCACGATGGGCCGCGCGACCGCCTGACCGGCGCGCCGCGCCGTGAGCGCCTCGATGAAAGCGTCGCTCGCGCGGGCGTTGTCGGCGGTGCTCAGGGGGACCGCGACGCCGGGCTCGTTCGGCCAATGCGCACCCGCGCAGCCGAAAACGGCAAAACACGTGAGGGTCGAGATTTGGGCAAACCGAGGAGCGCGCGGCATTCGAAGACCGATTCTTCGCAGAAGTTGTATGAGTTTGCGATCGCGCGGTGCTAGTGCTGCGTCATGAACCTTTTCGCCCGTTCGTCGTCGGTGATCGCCGTCGCGGCGCTCGCCACTTCCCTTCGAGCTACATCGGCCGTCGCCGCCACGTCGGGGTTCGCCAGCGTCGATTGTGGCGGCGCCGCCGCCGGTGCCTACGTCGCCGACACCAACGCGTCGGGCGGCGCCACGAAGTCACGTACTGATCTGATCGACATGGGCAACGTCGTCAACCCGGCGCCGCTCGCCGTCTACCAGAGCCAGCGTTACGGAGACTTCACATACACCTTCGCCGGCTTCACGGCGGGCTCGGTGAACCTCGTGCGGCTCCACTTCGCCGACACGCACTGGAACGCGCGCGGCCAGCGCCTGTTCAACGTCTCGATCAATGGCACGCAGGTCCTCACGAGCTACGACATCGTCGCCAAGTCGGGCTCGATGGACCGCGCGATCGTCGAGTCGTTCAACTCGTCGGCGTCGTCGTCGGGCACGTACGTCATCAAGTTCACGACGGTGACCGACGCCGCGACGGTGTCGGGCATCGAGGTGCTGCCGCTCAGCGTGCCCATGAAGCGCAACTGGCTGCAGTTCGGCGGCGACTCGGCGCACTCGGGCGCGAACACCGTCGAGACGAAGATCTCCACCTCGAACTACACGCAGCTCCGTCCGCTCACGGGATGGACGACGTTCCCCGTCTCGCAGTCGCCGCCCGTCATCCTCACCAACACGGCGACCGCCAGCGTAGGCGCGACGGACATCGCATTTCTCAACAACCGCGGCGCGCTCGTAGGCTTCTCGCCGACGACGGGGGCCATGATCTGGCCGACGGCGACGATGGTCGGCAAGACGGCGGGCGAGAGCTCGCCCGCGATCGATCCCAACCTTCAGACCGTCTACAACATCGGCGCCGACGGCTGCGTCCACAAGTACGACGTCTACTCGGCCTCCGAGTACGTCGGCGCCGGCGCGGGGACGAAGGCCGCCGTGGGCGCGACGCCGCCCGCCTGCCGCACCGACGGCTGGCCGGAGTCGTATCTCGGGCTGACCGCGCCGTACGCGAAGACCTCGATCACGATCGGCCTCGCCGGCACGAACAAGTACCTCTACGTCGCCAACTGCGATGGCCAGGGCAGCCACGGCAAGGTCACGACGATCAACATCACCGACGGCAGCGGCAGCGGTCATCAGAACTCGACGACGGCCGTCTCGGGCTCGTGGGCGCGCGCCGGCCTCACCTACGATCAGTCGCTGCAGCGCCTGT
The DNA here is from genome assembly GCA_035549075.1 of Polyangia bacterium. Lineage (GTDB taxonomy): Bacteria > Myxococcota_A > Polyangia > Fen-1088 > Fen-1088 > DASZFV01. Next base: position 5,544 of record DASZRT010000064.1, read on the forward strand.
TCGTACCGACCGTCGACGGTGACTTCACGCCGCCGACCTCCTACGGCTACACCGTCCTCGCGCTCAGCCCGGACGGCTCGACGATCGTCGACAGCTACACGCCGTCGCCCGTGCTCGGCAACGACCACGACCTCGGCAGCGTCAACACGCTCGTGCTGCCGATGAGCCCCCTGTCTTACTCGCCCTTCACGCACCTCGGCCTCCAGAGCGGCAAGGACGGCTACACGCGGCTCATCGATCTCACGAACATGAGCGGCCAAGGCGGGCCCAACCACCTCGGCACGACGAACGCGACGCTGTCCGCGCTCGGCACACAGCAGCTTCCCACGCTCCCTACGCCGCCGGTCTGCGGGGAATCCGGCCCGCCCTGCGCGATCACCTCGCCGATCTCGACTTGGTACAACCCCGCGAACGACACGACCTACGCGTTCATCAACGGTCCCGTCGGCCTGAACGCCCTCAGCCTGTTGCTTCCGCCCAACGGTCACGACTACGTCTCGACGGCGTGGACCCGCTCGACGAGCGCCGTCGCGGCCGGCGGAACGTTCGTCGCCAACGGCGTCCTCTACTACTCGAACGCCAATGGCCTGTGGGCCTGCAACGCCCTCGGCCCCGCGTCGACGTGCTTCAGCGTCGCGGCGGGCACCTCGATCTCGCACGCGACGCCCGTGGTCGTGAACGGCATCTTGTACTTCAACGGCGTCGCCTACACGGTGCCGTAGCCGCGGGCGCCTACTTCGTCATCAACATCGTGGCGGCCATCTTGGGCTGCCGCGCCGAGGTGAAGATGCCCCACGAGCCGCCGACGAGGCCCTCGCCGCTCGTCGCCTTCCACTTCTCGTCGATCGCCGAGAACATCCACGCCGACAGGTTGCGCGCGCGGAAGCCGGCGAGCGCCTCTTTGTAGAAGCGCGCCTGGTTCACCTCGTTGGCGACCGACGTCATCGTCATGTCGGTCGAGGCGTGGTCGACCATCGTCGGCCAACCCGTCTCGCCGAGGATCATCGGCTTGCCGGGGTATGCGCCCAGCATGTCGTTCCAGCGCTGCGACACGAGCGCGTAGGCGCCCGAGATGTCCTGGCCCGACCAATACGCGTACGTGTGCCAGATGATGAGGTCGACGGCGGCGGCGAGGTTGGGCCGGCCCTTCATCCACTGCGGGTACGTGTCGGCCTCTGCGATCGTCACCTTCACCTTGATGTCGGCCTTGGCGATGTTGATGAGCTGGATCATCCGCTCTTCGGTGACGTTGTTGGTCCCGTTCGCGGCGCGCGCGAGGACCTCGTTGCCGATGATCGCCGTCTTGAGGCGCGGGTGGCCTTCGTTGACGATCGCCGCGAGCGCGTGGACGTTGGGCTCGTCGGTCGCGATGCCGTCGATCCACGCCCCGAGGTGGAGATCGATCCCCAGCTGATCACACAGCGCGGGGATGTAGCCGTTGGCGCCGTCGGTGCCGTAGACGCGGATGCCGTCGACGAGCGGCGCGAGCATTTGCAGATCGGATTTGACCTGCGCCATCGAAGGCTGCGCGCCGCCGGGCGCCTGACCGTCGCGGTACGGCGAGTACGCGATCACCGAGAGCGGCTTGCTCGACCACGGGGACGCGCCCCCGAAGACGCCGCCCACGCCGCCGACGATCGTGCCCCCGGCGCCGCCGCTCGAGGCGCCGCCCGAGCCTCCACCGCCGCCCGTGGCCGTGACGCCGCCCGAGCCGCCGCTGCCGCCCGCGGCGGTCGAGCCGCCCGCGCTCGAGCCGCCCGACCCCGTCGTTCCGCCTGAGCTGCCGCCCGTGCTGCCGGTGTCACCGCCCGCTGCCGTGCTGCCGCCGGTCGAGCTGCCCGTCGTGCCGCCGGTCGAGCCCCCCGTGGCCCCGGTCGTGCCGCCTCCCCCGCCCGGCGTGCCGGAGCTCGCGGCGCAGGCGCCGAGGAAGGCGGTCAGAAAGAGAGACGAGCGAAGCGAAGCTCGGGGCGAGGGGGCGCGCATGTCGGCATTATAGGTGCACGACCCGCCCCAACGGCTCAAGGGTGGTGCGCGTGGCCCGCGCCGCCGCCCACGGGGACGATCATGAGCGCGTGCGGCGTCTTCTCGTCGACGACGAACAGGGGCGACGCCGGCGTCCCGTCGGAGCCGAGGTCGGCCGACGTGAGGTTGGGCGCGTAGAACATCAAGTGCGGCGGAAACGGCGCCGCGACGCCCTTCACCTCGTCGATCGTGACGACGTTGTGCGGCGACATCATGTAGATGATGCCCGGCCGCTTCGGCGCCTCGAGCTTGCCCGCGGCGAACGCTTCCTTGACCGCCCGGCGGATCTCCGCTTCGGGCTTTCCGTGCGCGCGCATCGACGCGACGAGGACGTACTTCGGCAGGAACGTGCGCACGCCCTCGGCGTCCATGCACTGCGGCTCGACCGCCGTCGGGATGCGGTGGTCGACGATGCACACGAAGCCGTTCTGCGACTCGCGCGCCTTCGCGTAGCCGTCCTTGTCGTGGACGTAGACGCCGGCCTTCGCCGTGACCGTCGCGGGTCCGGCTTCGAGCGCGAGCGCGATCTCTTGGTCGCGGGCCGACGGGTTGGCGTCGCCCGCGCGCGCGACGGTTCCGAGCGTGAGCGAGACGAGGACGATCGAGATTCGGCGGGTCATGGGGATCTCCTGGTGGTTGCCGAGATCACGAGTGAACGGCGAAAAAAGATGCGCGCGTGCGTGAAGGTTCACGCCCGAGCGGCCAAATCCACTCGCCGACTCATGAGCACGACGAAGTGGGCCGCCTCCGTGGTGTCCGGGATCTACGAGCGCGAATTCGATTACGTGTGGCACGGGTTACGCCGGCTCGGCATTCCGACCCGTGACTTGCCCGACGTCACGCACGACGTCTTCCTGACGCTCTTTCGCGTCATCGAGCGCTACGACTCGGCGCGCCCGCTGCGACCTTGGCTGTTCGGCATCATGTACCGCGTCGCCTCTGACCACATTCGCCTCGTGCGCAACCAGCGCGAGACCCTGGACGCCGACCTGATCACGCTCGAGCCGTCGACGAGCCCGCAGGTCGCCATCGACGCGTTCGACAAGTGGCGCATCGTCGAGCGCGCGCTCGCGGGCCTGCCGCTCTCGCACCGGGCGGTGCTCGTCATGCACGACTTCCTCGGCTACACGGGGACCGAGATCGCGGGCGTGCTCGACATCCCCGAAAAGACGGTTTATTCGCGCCTGTACCACGCGCGCGACCGCTTCGTGGAGCACGCCGAGGCCGCCCTCGCGCGCCGCGGCGGCGCGCCCGAGGATCTCGGCGTGCCCGGTGCCGTGATCGCCGCCGCCCTCAAATGAGGAATGAAGGTTCGGCGCCCCTCGGGTCAATTACCCTGTTGTCTCGATCGTGCGCCATGGCCCCCGTCTCCTCATCGCTGCGTGCGCGCTCGTCGCGGCGTGGTTGCGTGCGCCGATGCTGAGCGCCGCCTCGCCCGACGTCGTCCCGTGTGGGAAGGCGCGCTTCGAGGTGGAAGGGCGCGTGACCGCGCGCTGGACGCAGGCGATCGCCGACGCGTGCCGCGCGCTCGCCGACTTGCCCGATGAAGACGCGACGGCGCGCATCTCGGCGCGCGTCGTCGGCGACGAGCTCGCGCTCGACGTGCACCTCGCCGACGGCCGCGCGGCGACGCGCCGGGTGCACGCGCCGGGCGCGCTCGCGTCGACGCTCGAAGCCTTGTTGGCCGTGCCCGCGGCGCCGCCCGCGCCGCGCGCCGTCGACCCCGCCGATCCGGTGGTGCCGGGACAGCCGCCGCCCAAGCCGCCGTCGCTCTTCGACGTCGAGGTCGGCGGCGGCCCCGGCGCGCGTGTCGCGGGACCGGGGCCGTACGTCACGGGCGCCCTCGCCGCCTTCGTTCAGCTGCACGGCGCGCGCTGGGTCGTCGGGCTCGGGATGCGCTGGGAGATGCTGCAGCACCTCCGCGATTCGCCAGCGGGCTTCGAGGCCGAGACACTCGCGGTCGCGCTCACGGCGGCGCGACGGCTCGAGCTTGGCGTCGGCGTGCTCGACGTCGGCGTCTCGCCGCGCCTCGTGGCGCAGACGCAGTCGGTGCAGCCGAACGGCGTCGAGCTCACGGGCACCGACACCGACGTCCGCATGGGCGTCTTCGCGCGCGTCGGGTTCGGTGGCGGCCCGGTGCGCCTCCTCGTCGAGGCCGACGCCGAGGTGTCGCCGACGCGGCTGCGGCGCGACGTCCAGGTGGCGCCCGGCGGCTTTCCGGATCTGCCGGTGTGGAGCGTGGGGGTGACGACGGGCGTGCTGTGGGGGACGCCGTGAAGGCCGCGCGCCCCGACGCCACCGAGGCCGCCGACACGACGGCCCTGCGCCGGGTCGCGAGCGGTGAGGTCGGCGCGCTGGGCGAGGTCTACGATCGCCACGCGCGCTCGCTGCTGGCGTTCGTCGCGCGCGTCGCCGGCGGCGCCGACGCCGAGGATCTCGTGCACACGGTCTTCGTGCGCGCGGCGCGGCTCGCGGCAACCTACGACGGGCGCGCGACGTCGGCGCGCTCGTGGCTGTTCGGCATCGCCGCGAAGGTGATGCAGGAGCGGCGGCGCTCGTTCACGCGCGGGCTGCGCGCGCTGTTGCGCGTCCGCTCGTCGGAGGTCGCGCCGGCCGAGCCGGCCCTCGGCTCGCGGCGCGACGTCGAGAAGGCGCTCGCGACGCTCACCGAGGCGAAGCGCGTCGTCGTCCTGCTCGCCGATCTCGAGGGGTTCACGTGCGAGGAGATCGCCCGGATGCTCGACATCCCCGTCGGCACGGTGTGGACGCGCCTCTACCACGCGCGACGCGAGCTGCGCGCCTTCTGCGAGGGGGCGTCGTGAGCCGGCGCGGCCGCACGGAGGCCCCGGTGACGGGGCTGCTGGCCGAGCTGCCCGACGCGGGCGTCGACGACGTCACCGTGCGACGGGTGCGCCAGCGCGTGCTCGACAGCGCCGCGGTGACGGCGGCGCCGCCAGCGATCACGCGTTCGCTGCGCACGGGCGCGGCGATCGCGCTCGGCGTGCTCGCGCTCGGCGTGGGCGCGGCGCTGCTCTTCGCGCGCCGACCGGGCGTGCCCGCGCCTATCGTGACGGCGTCCGACGTGCGCGTCACCTCGCGCGACGGCGCGCCGATTCTCTGGTCCACGAGGCGCACGCCGGACACCGAATGGATCGAGCTGCGGCAGGGACGCTTCCGCGTCGAGGTACGCGGGCACGACGCCGGCCGACGCGTCGTCGCGCGCGTGCCCGACGGCCGCATCGACGATCTCGGCACGATCTTCGAGGTCGACGTCGAGGGCGATCGCACGACGCGCGTTCGAGTCGACGAGGGCGACGTCCAGCTTTGGTTGAGCGGCGCCGACGGCGTCGTCCTCGCGCGCGGCGACACGTGGGAGCGCGCCCCCTCGCCACCGCCCTCGGCCGCGCCCGTGCCGTCGCCCCCGCCCGCCGCCCATCCGCCCGGCCATCACGCCGCCGCGCGCGGGCGCGACGAAGCCCATGACGAAACCCACGACGAGGCGCAGGACGCCGCCTACCTTCAGGTGATCCACCTCCTGCGCGCCGGGCGCCGCGACGAAGCGCGCGCGGCGGCGCTCGACTACCTCGCGCGTTTTCCCGACGGGTTCCGCAGCGCCGAGCTGCGCGCCCTCACGAAGTGAGCTTCAACGCTCGCGCTTCTTCATGATGAGGAACAGGCGATCGATCGCCGCCTGAAGGTTCGAGCGCGGCGGCGGCGGGGTGCGCTCGTGTGACGGCGATTCCGCGGCGGCGGGCTCGGCCGTCCCTTCGGTTTCATCGTCGCCGCGTGATCCGGACCCCGCGGACTCGCCCACGACCTTGAACGTTGTGTTCGTCGGCATTCATTTGGGTTGTCCGTTTCGCTCGTGGGCCTTCAAAATGAGGGATGAGGAGGCCCCCATGAGGTTGATGCGCGGACGCGTTTTGGGCGTTTCGATCTTCGCGTGCGCGGCGACGCTGTCGTCGCTCGCCTGCACGTGGTCGCCGTCGGCGCCTTCGGCGGGCGGCGGGCTCACGACCGGCACGGGCGGCGCCAACGGCGCCGGCGGCGATCCGACGACCAGCGGCACGGGCGGCGTGCCCGTCGGCAACGGCGAGACGGGCGGCGCGACCTTCAGCGGCGGCGGCCCGGGCATGGTGGTGCCGATCCCGGCGGGCTACACCAACGCCGACATCGGCGCCTACAAGCTGGGCGATCCCATCTCGGCGACGAGCGGCACGACGTCGATCGACAGCCCCAACACCGGCTGTTACCAGGTCGTCGGCATCGTGCGTGACTTCAAGGGCTTCAACGAGACCGGCGGTCACCCTGACTTCGAGCACTACTCGGGCGCGGCGCAAACGCCGGGCCTCGTCGCGAGCGCGCTGGGCTCGGATCGCAAGCCCGTCTACGCGTCGAAGTGCGAATCGGGCTCGGCGACGCTCGACATGACCGCCTGCCCTTACGGCCCGCAGACGACGACGAAGGCCGACTTCGACGAGTGGTACCGCACCGTCGCGGGCGTCAACCTCGCCTACAAGATCGACTTCATCTTCGAGCCCAACGGCGACAAGACCACCTTCGACAGCAAGCTGTTCTTCCCGCTCGACGGCGCGGGCTTCGGGCTCTCGGGCACGGGCGAGGACCACCAGCAGCACGACTTCGGCTTCACGACCGAGCTGCACACGAAGTTCATGTACAAGGGCGGCGAGCAGTTCACGTTCACGGGCGACGACGACCTCTGGGTGTTCGTCAACGGCAAGCTCGCGCTGGACCTGGGCGGCCTTCACCCGCAGGTGAGCGGCACCGTCGACATGGACGCGATGGCGGGGACGCTCGGCATCACGAAGGGCACGGCCTACGACCTCGAGCTCTTCCACGCCGAGCGGCACACGACCGCCTCGCACTTCCGCGTCGACACGAACTTCGTGTTCGTGAACTGCGGGACGATCATCCCCTAGGCGCTCGCTGCGCTCGCTCTGGCGTCGCGTCGAATCGTAGCGCGTCAGCCGCGGACGATGATTGGCGAGAAGCCGACGAAGAGGCCGTGCTCGACGACGCCGACCGTTGCGTCGAGGCGGGCGGCGAGCGCTCGGGCGTCGGGGATCGGGCCGAAGGCGCAGTCGAGGATGTGGTTGCCGCCGTCGGTGACGAACGGGGCGCCGCCGGCCAGGCGCGTGTCGACGCGCGACGCGCCCAGGGTCGTCAGCGCGCGCCGCACGACCGACGCGGCGAACGGCGTGATCTCGACGGGCACGGGCGAGCGCGCGCCGAGCGCCGCGACGTCCTTGCTCGCGTCGATCATGATGACGAGACGGCTCGAGGCGACGGCGAGGACCTTCTCGCGCAGGAGCGCGCCGCCGCGGCCCTTGATCATGTCGCCGCGCGGGTCGACCTCGTCGGCGCCGTCGAGCACGACGTCGAGCGCGTCGACGTCCTCGAGCGCGACGAGCGGCACGCCCACCTCGCGCGCGAGCGCCTCGGTCGCCGCCGAGCTCGGGACGCCACGCACGTCGAGGCCGGCCCGCACGCGCTCGCCGAGGAGCCGCACCATCTCGGCCGCCGTCGTGCCCGAGCCGAGGCCGATGATGGTCCCGGGGCGCACGTGCTCGAGGGCGCGGCGGGCGGCTTCAATCTTGTTGGCGCGAGCGGCGTCGGACATGGGCCGCGAGACTACTCCGGCGCGCGGCTTCAGGTCGAGCTGACGTAGACCTTCGCCTCCCAGGGGAAGAGCGGCTCTTTCCCCGGGGCGGTCACCTTGCGGCCGGGCGAGGACTGAGAGACCTCGGTCCAGGTCGCGCCCGGAACGTTCGGCCACGTGGGGATGACGTATTCGCCGCTCGTGCCGCCGCTCGACATGAAGTCCGAGAAGTTCGCGACGACGACCACGAGGTTCGGGCTCACGCCGCGCGTCCAGGCCACGACCAGGCGGCCCGGCGTCGCGTCGACGTGGATGATCGCGCACTCGTTGCGCGCCAGCGCGGGCGTCGAGGCGCGCACGCGCACGAGGCGGCCCACGTAGTTGAAGAGATCGAGGCGCCAGGGATCGTACTTCGAGCGAAAGTCGACGGGATCGATCTGCTTGTCCTCGTCGGCGTTGCCGGTGATGGCGCCCGTCTGCGCCGCCGCGAACTCGTCGCCCGCGAGGATCATGGGGACGCCCACGGCCGTGAGCAGGCACGTGAACGCGAGGCGGAACCGTGGCGCCTTGTCCCAGACGCCGCGGTCCTGCAACCAATCGAAGAAGCGCTTGCTGAACTGATCGTTGGTGAGATCGTGCGAGCCGATGTAGTTGACGACCATGCGGCCGTCGGGGAAGCCGCGCGCGCGGCAGTCGATCATCGTGTTGACGGCCGCGCTGAGGTCGCCGCCGGGCACGACGCCCGTGCACAGCTGCCGCACCATGGCCTTGAACGTCTCGTCCCAGGAGCCGTCGGCGCCGCCTTTGTTCGCGAACAACGCCGACTGGCCGAGGCTCTCGCCCACGACCCAGAACCGCTCGTCGGCGCCGCCCAGGGCGTTCCACACGGCGCGCGCGCGGGCGCTGTACTCGCCGATGAAGCTCCAGTCGTCGATGTCGGCGACGTCGTCGATGCGCACGCCGTCGACGTGGAAGAACGTCAGCCAATGCTCGACGCAGGCGAGCATGTAGCGGCGCGCCGGCCACGCGGCGATCGAGCCGCCGAGCACGGGGTCGTAGCCGGTCGGCGGATCGGCCGTTCCGCGGTGGTAGGCCCAGCAGGGGCCGCCGAACACGTTGCGCACGGGATCGAGCAGCGGGTCGGGCGCGATGCGGCCGTACGGGCTCTCGCGCTCGAAGGCCATGACGACGTCTTGAATGAAGCGGATGCCGTGGGCGTGGCACGTCGTGATGAGCGCGCGCAGATCGCTGGTCGCCGTCGAGCGCGTCGTCCCCTCTTGGTGCCCGAGGTCGAAGTCGGCGGAGAAGTAGTTGGCCGTGCCGTAGCCCCACTCGAGCACCTGCGGGCTGTCGGCGGGCGGCAAGAGCTCGAGCGCGTTCACGCCCAGCTCGAGGATGTGCTCGCCCGCGTCGAGCGCCTTCAACGCCGAGAAGTGCGGCGACGTCGCGGCGGGCGACACCATCGCGAGCACGTCGCGGAACGTCCCGACGCCCACGTCGGCCTCGCCGGGGTTCGGGCCCGCCGTCGCGAGGATCCAGCGCGTCGGCAGCTCGTAGATCACCATCTGCGTGTTCGTCGGGAGCTTGGCGCGGTAGCCGTCGGCGTCGGCGGGAAGATCCGCCGCGATCGGATCGCTCGGTTCGAGCTGACCTTCACGCACGCGGATGACCGACGCGGGCGCGCCGATCGTCCAGCCGTTGTTCGTGCGTGGCGGCGGCGCCGGGTTCGCGCGATCGACCGCGAAGGCGAGCGGGTCGGTCATCAAGACGACGCCCGGGTTCGACGTCGAGAGATCGTCGACTTGAAACCAGTAGCCGTAGACGCCGTCGTCGGGCGCGGCCTCGACGACAGCGATCGACCACAGCCCAGGTTCGACGACCTTCATCGCGAGCACGCTGCAGCCCGTGACGTCGAAGTCCCCCGCGGCCGTGTACTTGCCGATGACGAGCGACGGCCCGCTCTGCGCGGCCGCGCCCGGCGCGAACGGCGCCGGCGCCCAGAGGACGAACGAGGTTCGGCGAAGCGTGGCGAGCGAAGCGGTCATGCGCGACGGAGGCAGAATACCGACGGGGCGGGAGGCCGGCGGTGAACAACTGCTTACGCAGCCTGCGGCCCGTGGCGCTCTTGACACGATCGCGCGCGCTTCGTAGGAGTGCGTGATGTCAGCGGCCGACGAGCGGCGCCGGTGGCGCCTGGCCGTGGGCCTCGCGCTGGTGACCGGCGTGCTGCTCGTCGCGGGCCTGGCCGCGGGCGGCGACGGGTGGTCGCTGGGCGAGGCGTGGCGCACGTGGCGGGGCGCCGACGGCGGCCTCATCATCGGCGACATCCGCGCGCCGCGCACGCTGGGCGCCTGGCTCGTGGGCGCGCTGCTCGGCTTTTCGGGCGCGACGGCGCAGGGCCTCTTCCGCAACCCGCTCGCCGATCCTTATTTGCTCGGCTCGGCCAGCGGCGCCGCGCTCGGCGTCGTGCTCGTGCTCGCCGCCGGCACGCTGGCGGGCGGGACGTTCGACCTCGCGACGGCGAACCGCCTCATGGAGCTCGGCGTCGTCGGCGCGGCCTTCGTGGGCGCGCTCGTCGGCGTGTCGCTCACGCTGTCCCTCGCGCGCGGCGTGCAAGGCACGACGCGGCTCGTGCTCTCGGGCGTCATCGTGGGCGTCATGTTGTCGGCCGTCGGCGACCTCGTGACCAGCGCCGCGCCCGACGCCCTCCGCGGCAAGCAGACGTTCTTGCTCGGCAGCACGGGCTTCCTCGGCTGGACCAGCTGCGCCGTGCTGGCCGTGGGCGCCGTGCTCACGATCCCGCTCGGCTGGCGGCTCGCGCGCGCCCTCGACGCGCTCGCGCTCGGCGTCGACGCCGCGCTCAGCCTCGGCGTCGCGCTCGCGCGCGTGCGGCTCGCGCTCATCGCGGCGCTCGCGCTCGCGACCGGTCTCGCCGTCTCGCAGGCGGGGCTCGTCGCTTTCGTCGGCCTCGTCGCGCCGCACCTCGTGCGCCGCTTCGCGCCCGCGACCCACGGCTTCACCGTCGTCGCGAGCGCGGCGATGGGCGGCGCGCTGCTGCTCGCGGCCGACGTGCTCGCGCGCAGCCTGATCGCGCCGCAGGAGATCCCCGTGGGCGTGCTGACGGCGCTCATCGGAGGCGGCTACCTCATCTTGCTGCTGCGGCGGAGGCGCGCGTCGTGACGGCGCTGTCGGTCGAGAACGTCCACGTGTCGCTCGGCACGACGCGCGCGCTCGACGGCGTGACGTTCGCCGTCGAGCCCGGTTGGACGTCGATCGTCGGCCCCAACGGCGCGGGCAAGTCGACGCTGCTGCGCGTGCTCGCGGGGCTGCTCGCGCCCGACGCGGGCGACGTGAGGCTCGACGGCAAGCCGCTCGCGTCGTGGCCGCCGCGCGCGCGCGGCTCGGCGATCGCGTGGCTCGGCCAGCCCGCCGACGTCCAGGGCGAGCTGACGGCGCTCGACGTCGTGCGCCTCGGGCGCCTGCCGAAGCTCGGGCTGTTCGCGGCCCCGACGGCCGACGACGAGGCGCGCGTCGAGCGCGCCATGGCCGACGCCGAGTGCGCGGCCTGGCGCGACCGCCGCCTGCAGGAGCTCTCGGGCGGCGAGCGGCAGCGCGTGCTGTTCGCGCGCGCCCTCGCCGTGGGCGCGCCCGTGCTGCTGCTCGACGAGCCGACGACGCACCTCGATCCGCCGCACCAAGGCGCGATGGCGCGCCTGCTGCGCCGCCAGGTCCAGGCCGGCACGTCGGTCGTGAGCGTGCTGCATGATCTGTCGATCGCGCTGCTCGCCGATCGCGTCGTCATCCTCGCGGGCGGCCGCATTCGCGCCTCGGGCGCCAGCGACGATCCCGCGCTGCACGCCGCCCTCGCCGACGTGTTCGGCGGCGCCATCCGCGTCGAGCGCGCGGGCGCGCGCTTCGTCGTCGTCCCGCAGATCGAGACGTGACATCATCGTGCCCGTCGCAAGGAGATCACCCGTGAAGAAGCGCGTCTTGATCCTGGGGGCCGGGTTCGCCGGGTTGGAGCTCGCCACCTCGCTGTCCGAATCGCACGGCGACGCCGTCGACGTCACCATCATCGACAAGTCGGACGCCTTCATGTTCGGCTTCGCGAAGCTCGACATCATGTTCGGCAAGGCTGCGCCGGAAGCGGTGCGCCTGCCCTACCGCGACTTCGCGAAGCCGGGGGTGACCTTCAAGCGCGAGACGATCAAAGCGATCGATCCCGCGGCGCGCGCCGTCGTCACCGACGCCGGCCGCCACGAGGCCGACATCCTCGTGATCGCGCTCGGCGCCGACTATGACGTCTCGACCACGCCCGGCGTCGTGCTCGGCGACAACGAGTTCTACTCGGTGCCGGGCGCGATCCACCTCGCGGACGTGCTGCCGACGTTCACGCGTGGCCACGCCGTCATCGGCGTGTGCGGCGCGCCCTACAAGTGCCCGCCCGCGCCCAGCGAGTGCGCGCTCATGCTGCACGACCATCTCAAACAGCGCGGCGTTCTCGGCGACTGCACGATCACGATGGTGAACCCGCTGCCGACGCCCGTGCCGCCCTCACCCGAGACCTCGAAGGCGCTCATCGCCGAGTTCGCCCAGCGCGGCATCGCGTACGTCCCGAGCCGCCGCGTCGTCTCCGTCGATCGCGCGCGCAAGATCGTCGCGCTCGACGACGGGCAAGAGCTGCCGTGCGATCTGTTCCTCGGCGTGCCGAAGAACCGCGCGCCCGACGTCGTCGTCGCCGCGGGGCTCACGACCGACGGCTGGGTCACCGTCGATAAATTCACGCTCGAGACGTCCTTCCCCGGCGTCTACGCGCTGGGCGATCTCGCCAACACGGGCGCGCCCAAGGCCGGCGTGTTCGCCGAGGGCGCGGCCAAGACGGTCGCCAAGAACCTGAGCGCGATCCTGCGCGACGAGACGCCGACGGCGAAGAACCCGGGCGCCGGCTCCTGCTACATCGAGTTCGGCGACAACCGCATCGCGCGCGTCGACGTCGACTTCTTCTCGGGGCCGAAGGCGACGGGCGTCTACCACGAGCCCAGCGAGGCGCTGCGCGCCGACAAGCACAGCTTCGGGGCCACGCGCCGCGCGCGCTGGTTCGGCCGGTCGTGAGCGTCGAGCCGTTCGCCTACGAGCGCGGCGCGCACGAGCGCAGCGTCGAGCTGTGGCGCAGCGGCCGGCTCGCGCGCCTCACGGCGCCCGACGGCTGGCTGTCGCTGGTCGCGCGCGTGCCGCTCGAAGACGGCGACAACCGCGTGGGCAGCGCCGAAGATCTCGCGATCGCGCTGCCCCGAGGGCGCGCGCCCGCCGACGTCGGCGTCTTCCAGCGCGTGGGCAAGAGCGTCAGCTTCACGCCCGCGGCAGGGCTCGCGCTGTCGGTCCGCGGGCGCGGCGGCACGCGCGCGCTCGAAGCCGGCGTCGCGACGCCGCTGCGCACGGATCACGACGGCGCGCCCGACAAGGTCGTCGTGGGTGACCTGACGATGGAGATCGCCGAGCACCCCGACGGCTTCTTCGTGCGCGTGCGCGATCCCGAGAGCGACACGCGGCGCACGTTCACGGGCATCGAGCACTTCCCGATCGATCCGAAGTTTCGCGTCGTCGCCAAGCTCGAGCGCTACGAGCCGCCCAAGGCCGTCGACCTCGGCTACGAGGCCGGCAGCACCGAGACCTACCTCTCGCCCGGCGCCGCCGTCTTCGAGATCGACGGCGTTCAATGCCGGGTCGAGCCCGTGATCGACGGCGATCGCGGGCGGTTGTATCTGGTCTTCTGGGATCCGACGGGCCGCGACAGCACCTACGGCGCCGGGCGCTTTTTGTACGCGCCCATGCCCGACGGCGATCGGGTGCTGCTCGACTTCAACCTGGCGTTCTCCCCGCCGTGCGCGTTCACGCCCTACGCGGCCTGCCCGCTCGCGCCCTCACAGAACCGGTTGAAGGTGCGCATCGAAGCCGGCGAAAAGTACACCCCGGGCTATTAATCATTCGGCGAGCAGCTTCTCGATCGTCGCGCGCATGTCGGTGTAGTCGCGCGTGCCGAGGGCCATCGAGCCGCCGGGGTGCACGCGGCGCACGACGCCCTTCTTGTCGATCAGGAAGCTCACGCTCGTGAAGTCACGCTTCGGGCCGCTCAACCACCAGCGACGCAGCGTGCGCCAATCGCGATCGACGGCGACCGGAAACTTGAACCCGTAGTCGCCCACCCAGCCCTGGACCTTCTTGACGTCCAGCGGGTGCTCGTCGTCCTTGTGGTGGTACATCCCGACGACGACGAGGCCGCGCGCGCGAAAGTCGGCGTCGAGCTGGTTGAGCGCGGGCGCCGTCACGCTGCAGTACGGGCACTCCTTCGACGTGAACCACCGGACGAGCACGACCTTGCCGCGCAGGCCCTCGACCGTGAGCGGCGCCGAGTTCATCCAATCGCTCGCGTCCCAACCAAGCGCCGGCTTTCCGACGAGCTCGTCCCCCGGCGAGGCCGCGCGCGCAAGCGACAAGAACCCAAGCAAGACCGCCGCGACGGTGAGCGTGCGCATCGCGCAAGCCTAACCGAAGTTTGCCAAGGGGATCGCGTACGGGATCGGCTGGCCGACGCGGCTCTGCCGCGGCGACCAGCGGGGGCGAGGGGGGACGCAGAGGCGCCGCACCCGACCTGCCGAGCAACCTTCCGCTGAAGGCGCCGGGCGGTCCCCCCTCAGTAGTTGAAGTCCAGGCCGGCCCAGCCGGCGCGTGGGGCGCCCGGCCCGAGGAACTTGGGGCTGTTGTACGTCGGCCCCAAGACGTCGGTCGCGTCGCCGAGGACGCCGAACGTCGAGTACTTCGCGTTCCCGAGGTTATCGGCGAGCACGAACACCGAGCCGTGCGACCAGAACCGGTACGCCGCGCGCGCGTTGACGACGACGTAGCCGGGGATCGGGTCCAGCAGGTTCGCTTCGTCGCCGCGGAAGTACTGGCTGCTGTTGCCGACGACGTTGACGCCCGCCGAGAGCCCGAACGGCGCGAGGTAGCCGAGGCCCACCTTGACGATGTGCTTCGGCACCGACGGCAGGTGCGCGCCCGCCGGGACCTGGACCTGACCGTTGGCGTCGGCGTCGGGATGAGTCGCGCTCAGCGCCGTGAACGGCGTCTCGAAGGTGGCGTCGAGGTACGTGTAGTCGACGTTCCAGTCGATGCGCGAGCCGCCGAGGCGAATGCGGCCCGACAGGTCGGCCTCGAGGCCTTGGCGCCGCGTCTGGCCGACGTTGGCGAAGTACCCCTGGTTGGCGACGGTGCCCGACGTGATGAAGAGGATGTCGTCGGAGCTCACGGTGCGGAAGGCCGTGAGGTCGTAGGTGTAGCTCGCGATGCCCGGGCGCACGGAGCCGCGCACCCCCGCCTCGAACGTGCGCGCGACGACCTGCGCGAGCGGCGGATCGGCCGCGAACGCGTTCGGCAGGCGGCACGGATCCATCGGGCTCGCGCACGTGAGCTCGACGGCGGTGGGCGCGCGGTTCGACTCGCTGTAGCTGGCGTAGACGCCGAGCCAGCGGCGCGGCTGGTAGCTGAGCCCGAGCGCCGGGTTCACGCGGTTGAACGTGTGATCGCCCGTGAGATCGTCGCCGATTCGATCTTCAAGCGAGAGCTTCGTGAGGTTGAAGCGCGCCGACGCCGTCACGAAGAGATCGCGCCGGATCGAGAACGTGTCGGTCGCGTAGGCGCCGAGGTCGTTCACCGTGCTGTCGACGGCGATGGGCGAAGCGGGATCGAGGAAGCCGGTGTCGACCGTGTCGCGCCGGCTGTCGAGCGAGCCGACGGTCGACGAGGAGCGAAACGTAATGCGGCCCTGGTCGGCCTCGGCGCCGACGAACAGGTGGTTCTCGCGCGCGGCGAGGGGCGCGTCGACGGCCAGCTGCAGGCCGACGCCGTAGCTGGTCTGGCGCGTGTTGGTGCGGTTCTCGGCGGCGTCGTAGGCGTCGTCGAACGGCACGGGCGCGCCCGCCTTGTCGAGCACTGGCGTCTCGTTGCCGGCGTCGTCGACCGAGCACAGCACGCCCGGCATGGCCGTGCACTGCGACCAATCGTGCTGATCGCCGTTCACCGAGCGCGTCCGGTTCGTGCGCACGAAGGCCGTGCCCGACAGGCGCACGTGCTCGGCCAGCGGACGATCCCCACGCAGCGTCGCCATGAACATCTGGTTCTCGGTGCGGTCGGGCGTCGTGAAGACCGCGCGGCGATCCTGCGTCAGCAGCTGCTCGGGCGCGGCGCCGTTGCCCGTGAGGCTCGTGCTCGCGCCCATGAGCGACAGATCGAGCGACGACCCCTGATGGCGGTACGAACCGGAGAGGAACGCCTGCGCCGCGCGCGTGGGCGAAGCGGCGCGCCAGCCGTCCTCGTCGAAGACCTGCGCCGCCGCGAAGATGCCGAATGTCTCGCCGTGCGCCCCCGCGTCGGCGCGCACGAGCTTCCGGTTCCACGAGCCGTAGAGCACGGTGCCGTTGGCGTCGGGATCGGAGAAGCCGGTCTTCGTCTCGAGCGACAGCGCGCCGCCCAGCGTGTTGAGGCCGAAGATCGGGTTCGAACCGGGGATGACGTTCACCGACGAGATCGCGTTCGTGGGGATGAGGTCCCAATTGATCGTGTCGCCGAACGGCTCGTTGAGGCGCACGCCGTCGACGTACATGGAGAGTCCCTGCGGCGCGCCCAGCAGCGGCGACGCGAGGAAGCCGCGGTACTGGAGATCGGGCTGCAGCGGGTTGCCCTGGACGTCGTTGATGTGGACGCTGCCCGTCGACTCGCCCATGAAGCCCGAGAGGTCGGCGCTCTTGTGGTCGGCGAGATCGGCGGCCGAGATCGACCGCACGTTGGCCGCGATGTGATCCTTCGGCAGGCCCGAGCCGTGGACGGGCGTCGTCGCGGTGACGACCGTTTCGTACGGGTACTCGGTGTCCTTCGGCTCGACGGGCGCGGGCGCCGCCGTCGCGGGCGACGGCGGATCTTGCGCGAGCGCGGGAGCCGCCGCGAGCAGCGAGAGCAAAGCGAAGGTCGTCTTCAGCACGGCGCCACAAGACCGTGGCGACGCGAGGGCGTCAACCTTCAACGACGAAAATCGTGTACGACGCGCGTCGGTTTACGACGAGCGTCGTAGTTGGCGCGCACGCGCTGATCGCCCGAGATTCACCCTGAATCCGCACCGCGCTTGGCCTACGACGATCGTCGTAACGAAGGCGTCACGAGGCCACGAACGGCATCGCGCGCACGACGTAGTCGCCGTAGCTCGCGCCGACGGCGAGCGCCGTGAGCAGCACGCTCACGACGACGAACGCGAGCACGGGCGCGCGGCGCGCGACGGTGTGAGGCACGGGCGCGAGCAACCGATGCACGCGCGACGCGAGCGAGATCTCCGAGCCGGTGAGCCCAGCGATCGCGAGCGCGCCCGTGGACCTCGAGAGCCGCGCGACGGCGACGACAGCGGCCGCGAGATCTTCGCCGCGCGCCCCGCCCTCGCGCGCCTCTTCGTCGCGCGCGATCTCGAGCGCCGCGAGCCAGCGATTGAGCCGCGCGCGCGCCGCGGGGCTGGGCCACTGCAGATCGGTCACGACCTGCGCGAGCCAGATGCGCAGCGGATCGCGGTGCCGCACGTGGGCGCGCTCGTGCGCCATCGCCGCCGCGAGCGCGTCGCCGTCGAGCACGGCCGGCACTTCGCCCGCGACGACGACGCGCGGGCGCAGCAACCCCACCGTCGCGAGCGGCGGCCACGCGCGCGGGCGGCGCAGCGCGAGGACGGCGCGCACGGCGCAGCGAAGCCACAGCAGCGCGATCGGCGCGGCGACGAGCGCCGCGATCGGCGAGACCGGCTCGTCGGTGACGCCCGGCTCTTGAATCGCCCAGCCGAGCATCGTCGCGAGCGCGATCGCCGCCGGCAGCATCGTGAGCCAAATGTCGCGCCACGCGCGCGCCTCGAGCGCGCGGCCGCTCGACGATTCGTCGACGCGCGCGGCGAGCGGCGCCCAGCTCGCGATCCACGCGGCGGCGCCGCACAGCACGAGCACCATCGTCGTCAGCACGAGCTCACGGCTCACGGCGCGACCTCCGCAGGGCGTCGATCGTCGTCGTGAGCTCGTCGAGCAAGCCCGGATCGATCTCGTCGATCACCTCGACGAGCGTCGCGAGCGCCGGGCGCGGGCCCTCGGCCAGCACGCTCGTGAGCGTGCGCGCGAGCCGCGCGCGCTCGACCTCTTGCCGCGCCGCCGACGCCCTGTAGAAGAAGGCCTTGCCCTCCTTCTTCACGCGCTCGACGAGGCGCTTGGCGTAGAGGCGATCGACCACGCGCGCCGTCGTCGTGTAGACGAGGCCGAGCGGCTCGCCCACGCGTTCGTGCAGCTCGCGCACGGTGACGGCGCCGCCCTCCCAGAGCGCGACGAGGACCGCGTACTCGAGCTTGCCGCCCGGCAGTGAACGTTCGCGTCCCACGCCGCGACCCTAGCATCACGGCGCGGGCGCGGCGCAGCTACTTCGTGATGGCGCCCTGGCAGAGGCCCGACATCTTGAACGTGCCGGTGGCCTTATTCGCCGTCGCCGCGCCGCGCGGCATGAGCGGGAACCCGTCGAACTTGAAGGTCACGTTGTAGTAGCTCGTGAGGAGGCCCGGCGAGATCGCGGCCACCGTGAGCGTGGCGCCCGCGCCCGGCTCCCACGTGTAGTTGTCGACGCCGTCGATCGTGGAGAAATAGAGCGCGCCTTGTCCCGCGGCCAGCGTCGCGTCGATCGAGCCCATCGTGTACGAGGCGCCCACGGTGGGCGTCGGCCCCGCGACGGTGAGGTCGAGCGCGTGAGTGAGCGTGCCCATCCTCATTTGAGCGTGAAAGCCTTGGTTCTGGGGCGCGGCGTCCTTCGCGGGCTTCGTCGAGCCTTGGGCGCCCGTGTTGGTGAACTCGTCGAACCCGACGTTCGAGCCCGTCGCGTCGGTGATCTGCAGATCGCACGGCATCTTCATGCCGCCGGTGCCGCCGGTGTTCGCCGTCCCGCCCGAGCCGCCCGTCTCCGTCGTGCCGCCCGACCCGCCCGAGCCACCACCGCCTCCGCTGCCCGCGCCCCCATCGTTCGATCCACCACCACCGCCACCGCACGAAATCAGCAACGCACCCAAGGTCACGGCCAGGACTGGTCTCATTCAGATCGTCTCCTCGTTAGAGGCGTCACGCTCACGGCGAGCACACGGCGCCGCGCGCATTGTAACGGGTTTCTCGACGGAGAGGCAGGCATCACGGTCACCGACCGCGACGCATTTCTGACGCTCAGGCGGCGCGTTCGCCGGCCTGAGCTGGGTCGTAGCCGAGGTTCGGGCCCAGCCAGCGCTCGACCTCGTCGACGGTCATGCCCTTGCGCGCGTGGTAGTCGACGACCTGGTCGCGGCCGATCTTGCCCAGGCTGAAGTAGCGCGCCGCCGGGTGCGCGAAGTACAGGCCGCTCACGCTCGCGCCCGGCCACATCGCGTACGACTCGGTGAGCTTCATGCCCGTCGCGCGCTCGACGTCGAGCAGCTTCCACAGCGTGCCCTTCTCGGTGTGGTCGGGGCACGCCGGGTAGCCGGCGGCCGGACGGATGCCGCGGTACTCCTCGCGGATGAGCTGCTCGTTCGTGAGGTCTTCGGTGCGGCCGTAGCCCCACTCGGCGCGCACGCGCTTGTGCAACCACTCGGCGCACGCCTCGGCCAGACGATCGGCCAGCGCCTCCGCCATGATGGCGTTGTAGTCGTCGTGCGCCGCCTTGAAGCGGTCGCACACCTCCTTGAGGCCCAGCCCCGCCGTGACGGCGAAGCCGCCCAGGTGATCGACGAGGCCCGTCTCGCGCGGCGCGACGAAGTCGGCGAGGCAACGAGACGGCTCGTTGCCTTCCTTGATCGCCTGCTGGCGCAAAAAGTGAAACGTCGTGAGCGGCGCGTGACCGTCCGCGCCGTAGAGCTCGACGTCGTCACCGACGGCGTTGGCGCGGAACAAGCCGTAGACGGCGCGCGCGCGCACGAGCTTCTCGGCGATCAGGCGATCGAGCAGCGCGTTCCCCTCGGCGAAGATCTGGCGCGCCTGCTCCCCGTACTTGTCGTGCTCGAGGATGCGCGGGTACACGCCCTTGAGCTCCCAGGTGTGGAAGAACGGCGTCCAGTCGATGAAGGGCCGCAGCTCGGCGAGCGGCACGTCTTCGATGACGCGCGCCCCGAGGCGCTCGGGCCGCGCCAGGTCTTCCTGGCGCCACTCGATGGGCGTGCGGTTGGCGCGCGCCGCCTCGAGCGAGGCGAGCCTGACGCGCGAGCCGCCGTGGATGCGGCGCAGGTCCTCGTAGTCGGCGCGGTGCTGCGCGACGAAGGCGGCCTTGTTCTCGGGGCTGAGCAGGCTCGTCGTCACGGGCACGGCGCGGCTCGCGTCGAGCACGTGCACGACCGGCTCGCTGTAGTGAGGCGCGATCTTCACGGCCGTGTGGGCGCGGCTCGTCGTCGCGCCGCCGATGAGCAGCGGCAGCTTGAAGCCCTGCCGTTCCATCTCGCGCGCGACGTGGCTCATCTCGTCGAGCGACGGCGTGATGAGGCCCGACAGGCCGATGAGGTCGGCCTTCTCGGTCTTCGCCTTCTCGAGGATCTTCTCGCACGGGACCATGACGCCCATGTCGATGACCTCGTAGTTGTTGCAGGCGAGCACGACGCCCACGATGTTCTTGCCGATGTCGTGCACGTCGCCTTTGACGGTCGCGAGCACGACCTTGCCCTGCGTGCGCACCTCCTCGCCCGCGGCGGCGCGCTCGGCCTTCTCGGCCTCCATGAACGGCATGAGGTAGGCCACGGCCTTCTTCATCACGCGCGCCGACTTCACGACCTGCGGCAGGAACATCTTGCCCGCGCCGAACAGATCGCCGACGACGCTCATGCCGTCCATGAGCGGCCCCTCGATGACGGACAGCGGCCGTTTCAGCTTGGCGCGCGCCTCTTCGGTGTCGGCGTCGATGTACGTGTCGATGCCTTTGACGAGCGCGTGCGACAGCCGCTCTTCCACGGTGCCCTTACGCCACTCGTCTTCCTTCTTGTCGGCGGCGGCGGGACCGGCCGCTTCGGCCTTCAATTTCTCGCCGAGCTCGACGAGGCGCTCGGTCGCGTCGGGGCGGCGGTTGAGCAGCACGTCCTCGATGAGGTCGCGCAGCTCGGGCTCGATCTCCTCGTAGACCTCGAGCATGCCGGCGTTGACGATGCCCATGTCCATGCCGGCGCGGATCGCGTGGTACAAGAAGGCCGCGTGCATCGCCTCGCGCACGCGGTTGTTGCCGCGGAAGCTGAACGAGATGTTCGACACGCCGCCCGAGACCTTCGCGTGCGGCAGGTTGGCCTTGATCCAGCGCGTCGCCTCGATGAAGTCGACGGCGTAGTTGTTGTGCTCCTCGATGCCCGTCGCGACGGTGAGGATGTTGGGGTCGAAGATGATGTCCTCGGGCGGGAAGCCCTCGTCGAGCAAGATGTCGTAGGCGCGCTTGCAGATGCGGATCTTGTCGGCGTACGACGCCGCCTGCCCCTGCTCGTCGAAGGCCATGACGACGACGGCGGCGCCGTAGGTCAGCACCGTGCGCGCGCGTTGCCGGAAGACCTCCTCGCCTTCCTTGAGCGAGATCGAGTTGACGATGCCCTTGCCCTGCAGCTCGCGCAGGCCCGCCTCGATGACCTCCCACTTCGAGGAGTCGACCATGAACGGGACCTTCGCGACCTCGGGCTCGCTCGCGAGCAGCGACAGGAAGCGCGTCATCGCCGCGACGCCGTCGATCATCCCCTCGTCCATGCAGATGTCGATGACGTTGGCGCCGTTCTCGACCTGCTGACGCGCGACGGAGACGGCCTCCTCGTACTTTCCTTCCTTGATGAGCTTGGCGAACTTCGGCGAGCCGGCGACGTTCGTGCGCTCGCCGATCATCAAGTACGAGCCGATCTGTTGCGTGAACGGCTGCGAGCCCGAGAGGCGCAACGGGCGAGGCGGCTCGGCCGGTGGCGGCACGGCGACCGACACCGCGTGGCGCGGCTCGTGGCCGTCGAGCGCCTTGGCGATCGCGGCGATGTGCTCGGGCGTGTTGCCGCAGCAGCCGCCCGCGATGTTGACGAGGCCGGCGTCGGCGAACTGGCGCAGGTAGCGGCCCATGTCGGCCGGCTCGAGATCGAAGCCCGTCGGCGACAGCGGGTTCGGCAGGCCGGCGTTCGGGTAGCACGAGATCGCCGCCGAAGACTTCTGCGCGAGCTCCGACAAGAACGGGTACATGAGGTCGGGGCCCAGCGAGCAGTTGAGCCCGACGCTGAGCGGGTGCACGTGCTCGACGGCGTTCCACAGCGCCTCGACCGTCTGCGCCGAGATCATCGTCTCGCCGCCGCGGCCCACGGCCGCCGAGATCATGATGGGCAGCGATTTGTCGTCGGCCTCGAACACCTCTTGGATGGCGACCAGCGCCGCCTTGGCGTTGAGTGAGTCGAAGATCGTCTCGACGAGCAACGTGTCGACGCCGCCCGCGATGAGCGCGCGCACCTGCTCGACGTAGGCCGCCTTGACCTGATCGAACGTCACGACGCGGAAGCCGGGATCGTCGGCGTCGGGCGAGTTCGACAGCGACACCGTGAGCGGGCCGATCGCGCCCGCGACGTAGCGCCGCTTGCCGTCGGCGGCGGCGACGCGGTCGGCCCACTCGCGGCACTGCCGCGCCGACTGCTCGTTGATCTCCCAGGCCAGCGCCTGGAGCGACTTGTCCTCGATGATCTTTTGATAGAAGGCCGGATCCTTGCGGCCGCCGTGCTCGCGCGGGTCGTCGACGAAGAACTCGCTCTGCGCGATCGTCGTCGCGCCGAAGGTGTTGGTCTCGATGATGTCGGCGCCGGCCTCGAGGAAGCGGCGGTGGATGTCGCCGATCATCTTCGGCTGCGTCAGCGAGAAGAGATCGCCGTTGTTGAGCAGATCCTTCTTGGCGTCCTTGAAGCGCTCGCCGCGGATGTCCGCTTCCTTCATGTTGTAGGTGCGGATGGTCGTGCCCATCGCGCCGTCGATGATGGCGATGCGTCGGCGAAGGAGCTGGGCCAGCGGGTGATTCTGATGCTCGTGCTTCATGAGGTGAGTCTCGGGTCTATCAGGAGGCGGCGGGTTTGTCGGCGAGGGCGAGGACGACTTGGAGGTGCGGTCGCTTGAGCTCACGCGAGGCGACGCGCGCCGTGGCGTCGACGAGGCCCGCGCGCGACAGCATCCCTCGGACGGCGCGCGGCGAGAAGCCCGCGTGGCGCTCGCCGAAGCGCGCCGTCACGTCGGACTGCTGGTGCTCGTCGAGGCACAGCACGACGAGGCGGCCACCCGGGCGCAGCACGCGCGCGCACTCGGCGAGCACGCGCGCCGGCCGCTCGGCGTAGGTCAGCGTGTGGAAGACGAGCACGGCGTCGAACGAGGCGTCGGCGAACGGAAGCTCGTGCGCGTCGGCGACCTGCGTGCGCACGTGCTCGTGCCGGCGCAGCCGCGCGCGCGCCGTCTCGATGCGCCTCGGATCGACGTCGATGCAGGTCAGCGAGCGGCAGTACGGCGCGATCGCCGCGGCCGCGGCGCCGTCGCCCGAGCCCACGTCGAGCACGTCGCCGAGCTTCAGCAGCGCCGCCGTGCCCGCGACGAGCGACTGCCACGTGCGGCCCGGCGAGTAGTCCTGCTCGAGATCGTCGACCGCGGCCTCGCCGCCCTGCCCCCGCCGCTCGGCCTGCAGCTGGCGCAGCCGCTTCTGGTCGCCCTCGAGCGTCGGATCGCCCGCGCCCGCCGCCTCGTCGAGGCAGGCCCGCACGGCCGCGGGCAGCGACTGTCTCTCCAGCGCGTAGAACGACTGCGGCCCTTGGCGCCGATCGCTCACGAACCCGGCCTCGCGAAGCTTTCCCAGGTGCGTCGACACGCGCGACTGCGCGATGCCCGTGACCTTCACGAGGTCTGTCACGCACAGCTCCTTGTCGCGCAGGAGCGCGCACAGCCGCATGCGGTTCTCATCCGCGAGCAACGCGAGCGCGTCGGTGTATTGGCCCAGGTTCATCGATCCAGATATCCGCTGATTTGGATATCAGGATACCTCAGTCCGCCCCCTGGTCAACCCATGTTGTTGGCGTCGTCGCCGGCCGTGACGTCGTAGCAGGCGCCCGTCACCATCGCCGCGGCGTCCGACGCGAGGAAGACGGCCGCCGGCGCGACGTCCTCCGGCTTTAGCCACGGGACCTTGAGCGGGATGTGCGGGGCGCGCGCGTCGGCGGCCTGCTTCTGGGTCGGGTGTTGCGGCGGGTGCTCGGTCGCCTCGACCTCGCCGATGAGCGTGCGCCAGCGCGCCTCGTTGTGCGTGAGCGGCGTGTCGACGAGCCCCGGCACGAGCGCGTTCACCGTGACCTTGCTCTTGCCGAGCTCGAGCGCGGCCGACTTCATGAGGCCGATGATTCCCCACTTCGAAGCGCAGTAGGACGACATGTTCTTCGAGCCGTGCTTGCCCTGCATCGACGCGACGACGATGACGCGACCGCGGCCGGCCTTGACGAGCGCCGGCGCGAAGGCGCGCACGGTGTTGGCCGTGCCGTTGAGGTTGTTGGCGACGACGTCATTCCACTCCCAGTCGTCCATCTCGAGCAGCGGCTTGTAGAGCTGGGTCGCCGCGTTCGCGACGACGATGTCGAGGCGCCCCCACTGTTTGAGGACCGAGGCCGATGTCGCGCGCAGGAACGCGATGTCGCGCACGTCGCCGACGACGGTCAGGAACTTGCGACCGCGCATGGCCACGAGGCGCGCGGTCTCGTCGAGATCCGCCCGCGTCGTGACGGCGTACTCCTGAACCGGCAGGATCTTCGCGCACAGATCGATGCCGACGACGTCGGCGCCCGCCTGCGCGAGGTCGACGGCGATGGCGCGCCCGATGCCGCGCGCCGCGCCCGTGACGACCGCCACCCGCCCCGCGAGCGCGCCGTCGCCGCGCGGCGTTTCGGTTCCCGGCACGGCTGACCGTCCAGGCGTCGCCGACGTCGCCGACGCGAGCACCGCCCCCGCGAGCGCGCCTCCGCCGAGCACCCGACGCCTCGTCAACCCACCCTTTCGTGCTTCGTCTTCCATGCGCTTCGATTAGGCACGCGCGCGCTCGCTCGCCAGTGCAATTGGGTCAGGACGATCCTGCAATGTCGGTGTTTTGCGCGATCGCGACGATCTCTTCGCCGCCGCGGCTTGTCTCGCCGCATCGCCGCCGCATCTTGGCAAAGAGAGGAGTCACCACCATGAGCCGAGCCGACCGACCCTTCGCCATCGTCACAGGAGCTTCTTCAGGCATCGGCATCGAGCTCGCGCGCTGCGCGGCCGGCGCCGGCTACGATTTGCTGATCGCGGCGGACGAGAGCGCCATCGAGGGCGCGTCCGCCGAGCTTCGAGCCGAAGGTGCGAACGTCCAATCTCTCCAGGCCGACCTCGCGACGCGAGAGGGCGTCGAGAAGCTCGTCGCGGCGACGCGCGGCCGCGACGTCGACGTGCTGCTCGCCAACGCCGGACGCGGCCTGGGCGGCGCCTTCCTCGATCAAGACTTCGAGGCCATCGAGCGCGTCGTCGCGACCAACATCAACGGCACGATCGAGCTCGTCTACCGCGTGGGGCGCGAGATGGTCGCGCGGGGCCAGGGTCGCATCCTCATCACGGGCTCGATTGCGGGCCTCATGCCGGGGACGTATCAGGCCGTCTACAACGGCACGAAGGCGTTCCTGGATTCCTTCTCGTACGCGCTGCGCGCCGAGCTCAAGGACACGGGCGTCACGGTGACGTGCCTCATGCCGGGCGCGACCGAGACCGAGTTCTTCGAGCGCGCCGACATGCTCGACACGAAGGTCGGCACCGAGAAGAAGCAGCCGGCGGATCAGGTCGCGAAGGCCGGCTTCGCGGCGATGTTGCACGGCGACGCCGAGGTCGTCACGGGGTGGAGCAACAAGCTGCGCGCCGCGATCTCGCACGTCGTGCCGTCGACGACCCTCGCCGAGCAACACCGAAAGATGGCGGCGCCTGGGACCGCGGCGAAGCACTAGCGACGGAGACCAAGATGCACAAGACGACGAAGCGACTCTGGGTGCGTGTCGCCGCGACGCTCGGGCTCGGCGGGTTGGGCGCCGGCGTGGCCTGGGCCATCGCGGCCTCGCGGCGCAACCGCGGGCCGGTGCGCCGTTCCGTGACGATCGCGCGCGCGCCGGCCGAGGTCTACGGATTCTGGCGCGACCTCACCAACGTGCCCGCCTTCATGACGAACATCGATTCCGTCGAGGTCTTCGACGGCGAGCGCTCGCGTTGGCGCGCGCACGGCCCGGTGGGCCCGGCCGTGACCTGGCAGGCCGTCGTCGTCGACGACGCGCCCAACGAGCGCCTCGCCTGGAAGTCGACGGAGCCGTCGGAGATCGAGATGAGCGGCGCCGTGCGCTTCGAGCGCGCGCCCGGCGATCGCGGCACGGAGGTGCACCTCGAGCTCCACTTCGGCCCCGCCGACGGCGCCCCCGACGGCGTCGGCAAGTTCCTGTGGCGCCCTCTGGCCGGACCCATGCTCGAGCGCGACCTGCAGCGCCTCAAGCAGCTGATGGAGACGGGCCACGTCGTTCATTCCGATGCGAGCCTGCACGAGGGCCCCCACCCGGCGCGTCCCTCGTCGCTGCCGGCGGCCAGCAACGGGAGCGCGACGTGAAGGCCGTCTGCTGGAACGGCAAGCGCGACATTCGCGTCGAGACCGTGCCCGATCCGCGCCTCATCGACGACGGCGATGCCATCGTGCGCGTGACCTCGACGGCGATCTGTGGCTCCGACCTGCACCTCTACAACGGCCTCATCCCCTCGATGGAGAAAGGCGACGTCCTCGGCCACGAGTTCATGGGCGAGGTCGTCGAGGTCGGCAAGGGCGTGAAGAACCTCGCGGCCGGCGATCGCGTCGTCGTGCCGTTCCCCATCGCGTGCGGGCGCTGCGCCTCGTGCGCCGGCGGCCTCTACTCGCTGTGCGAGAACACGAACCCCAACGCGTGGATGGCGAAGAAGCTCTGGGGGCACTCGCCCGCGGGCCTGTTCGGGTACTCGCACCTGCTGGGCGGCTACAGCGGTGGCCAGGCCGAATACGTGCGCGTGCCATTCGCCGACATCGGTCCCATCAAAGTTCCCGAGGGCCTCTCCGACGAGCAGGTGCTGTTCCTCTCCGACATTTTCCCCACCGGCTACATGGGCGCCGAGATGTGCAACATCCAGCGCGGCGACGTCGTCGCCGTGTGGGGCGCGGGCCCCGTGGGTCAGCTCGCCATCGCGAGCGCGCGCCTGCTGGGCGCCGAGCGCGTCATCGCGATCGATCGCTTCGGCGAGCGGCTGACGCTCGCGCAGCAAAAGGCGGGCGCGACCGAGATCCTCAACTATGAGGACGAGGACGTCCCCGAGGCGCTCGAGGAGATGACGGGCGGCCGCGGTCCCGACGCCTGCATCGACGCCGTGGGCATGGAGTCGCACGGCCCGCCCGTGGTGTACGCCTACGATCGGATCAAGCAGGCGCTCATGCTCGAGAGCGATCGCCCGATCGCGCTGCGGCAGGCGATCCGCTCGTGCCGCAACGGCGGCATCGTGTCCGTCGTGGGCGTCTATGGCGGCACCATCGACAAGTTCCCCATGGGCGCCGTCGTGAACCGCTCGCTCACGATCCGCTCGGGGCAGTGCCACGTGCACCGCTACCTGGCGCCGTTGCTCGCGCACATCGAGCGCGGCGAGATCGACCCGAGCTTCATCGTCACGCACCGCATGTCGCTCGAAGACGCGCCCCAGGCCTACGAGACGTTCCTCGAGAAGCGCGAAGGGTGCGAGAAGATCGTGCTGCACACGTGACGAGTCAGCGGGACTTGCGGCTCACGCGCGACCACGCGCGCGCGAGCCGGCGCACGCCTTCTTCGAAGGCCGTGGGGGGCGCCGCCGAATAGCAGACGCGCAGTCGCGTCGGCGCGGCGCGCCCCGCGAAGGCTTGAAACGGCCCGCCGAGATCGAAGCAGACGCCCTCGGCCACGGCGGCGGCGAGGAGCGCGCCCTCGTCGACGCGCGCGTCAGCCTCGAGCCAAAGTGAAAAGCCGCCTCGCGGAAAGGCGACCGACCAGCTCGGCAAGCTCCGACGCACGGCCGCGAACAGCCGCGCGGCGCGCCGCCGGTAATAGATCGCGAGCCGCGCGAGGCGCGCCTCGAAGTCGGTGTGGCCGAGGTAGTCGTCGACGACGGCCTGACCGAGGCCGTTCGATTGCAGATCGTCGTCCTGCTTGAGCAGGATCGCGCGCCGCCGTAGGCGCGACGGCACGACGAGCCACCCGACGCGCAGGCCGGGGCAGAGCGTCTTCGACAACGTGCCGACGTGGAGCACGCGGCTGCGATGGCCCGCGAGCCACGGCGCGGGCGGCGGGCCCGCGAAGCCGAGGTCGGCGTAGGCGTCGTCTTCGATGATCCAGCCCTCGCGCCCGAGGACGAGCTCGCGATCGATGGGCGAGAGCGCCTGCCCCGTCGGATTGCCGAGCGCCGGCAGCACGTAGGAGACGCGCCCTTCGCCGAGCCGTCCGAGGCGAAGCCCGCGCGAACGGAACAGCTCGAGCGCCGCCGGGTACGTCTCGGATTGGACGCCGATCGTGTCGCCCGGTTTCGAGACCAGCTGCACGGCGAGCGCGATCGCCTGCTGCGCGCCGCTCGTGACGATGACCTCGTCGGCGGCGAGCGCGCGTCCCATGCGCGCCGAAAGACGGTGCGCCAGGCGGGCGCGCAACGACGCCAGGCCCTCGGGCCAACCGTACTGCAGCGCGCGCGAACCGCGCTGGCTCAGCACGCGGCGAAACGAGCGGGCGAGCTCGCGCCGCGGGAACTGCGCGTCGGCGGGCAGGCCGCCGCCCAGGTTGATCACGCGCCGCGAGGCGACGGCGCGCCGGACGAGCGCGTCGGCATCTGCGCGAGCGGCCATTCCATGAACGTAGGGACGAAGCGGCGGCGCGCAACGTACACTCTGCCGACCCATGAACCCGGTTTCGTCGGTGAAGCGCGCCGCATGCGCCGCGGTGATGCTCCTGCTCGCGCGCGCCGCGCACGCCGAGATCGCCGTCAAAGACGATCGCGGCGTCACCGTGACGTTCGCGCGGCCGCCCCGGCGGATCATCAGCCTCCTGCCCTCGCTCACCGAGACCGTGTGCGCGCTCGACGCGTGCGATCGGCTCGTCGGCGTCGACCGGTTCTCGAGCTGGCCCGCGCGCATCGCCGCCCTGCCCAAGCTGGGCGGCATGGAGGACGCGCAGATCGAACGCATCGTCGCGCTCGCGCCCGACGTCGTCCTCGTCGAGTCGTCGGTGCGCGCGGCGGCCCGGCTAGAGGGCCTGGGCGTCCGCGTGATCGCGCTGCACGCGCGCGACCGCGCCGACGTCGAGCGCACGCTGACGCTGCTCGCGACGATGCTCGGCGCCGAGCAGGAGGCCGCGCGCCTGCGGGCGACGATCGAGCGCGACGTCGCGGCGGCCGCGGCGCGCGTGCCCGCGTCGCTGCGCGGGCAGCGCGTCTACTTCGAGGTCGACGCGACCCCGTACGGCGCGGGCCCCACGTCGTTCATCGGCCAGACGTTCGCGCGGCTCGGCATGGACAACATCTTGCCCGCGTCGCTGGGCCCGTTCCCGAAGCTCAACCCCGAGTTCGTCGTCCGCGCGCAGCCCGACGTCGTCATCGGCATCGCCGCCGCCGTCGCCGACATGCCGAAGCGCCCCGGGTGGGGGTCGCTGCGCGCGTTCGCCGCCGGGAAGACCTGCGCCCTGCCGACGGCGCGCTATGACCTGGTCGTGCGCCCGGGACCGCGCCTGGGCGAAGCCGCCGCCGTGCTGGCGGATTGTTTGGCCGCGATCGCGCGGTCCCCCCTTTGAAAGGCGCGTGTCGTACTTAGGATTCCCGTCATGGGAGGACCTACCGATGCATGACCTTCGATCCACGCGCCAGACCAGCACGTCCATCTTGAAGGCCGCCGTCGTCTTCGTCGCCGCTGCCCTGGGTGGCTGCGCGTACAGCGGAATCACGTCGACCCCCGACGGCACCGTCGTCCTCGCCCGCAATTCACTGCTGGGCGCGAACCGGAAGATCTTCGTCTGCCACGTCGCGGGCAACGATCTGAAGTGCACGGAGAGCGCGGCGTCGCCTTAGCGGTCAATGAGCCGGCGCCGTGACGTCGTCGTTGTAGACGTTCACGGCGTCGACCAAGTTGACGGCGCCCGCGCCCATGAATCCGATTCCCGTGACGCCCACGGCGGCGCCCGCGCCGGCGACGTACCAGCCGGCGGGCTTCGACGTGGCCAGCCCCACGACGACGCCGGCGATCCCGCACAGGTAGGCGGGGACGCCGAACGCCAGCTCGTGGCGCGCGCGTCGCGCATAGCGGACGGCCTCGGCGTCATCGGCGACGAGCGGTTCGAGGTCGCCGCCCAGCGGTCCCACGGGCGTCTCGTGCCCGTCTTTGAAGTACGAGAGCCCGCCGCGCACGACGACGGAGATGCGCGGGCTCGGCTCGGGGCGATGCACCGTCGCGCACGCCGAGAGCGCCGCGAGCGCGAACGCGCCAGCCGCGCGCGTCACGACGGCGCGACGACGAGCGTGAGGCGGCCCGCGTCCTGCCACTCGCGCTCGAACGACGCCAGCTCGTCTTCGCGCGGCCCGTGCCCGGGGTCGAGCAGCAGCACGCGGTGGGTGGAAGGGTTGAGGCCCACGACGACCTCGTAGTGCGAGAGCGCCTTGTTCCCCGTGTAGCGCTGCACGAGCCCCACGAGCACCGGCCGCTGCGCGCCGATCTCGTGCTCGAGATCCGCTTCGGCGCCGCTGATGAGGTACGCGCGAAATCCGCGCTCGCGCGCGTAGCGCCGCAGCCCGGACGCCGACGCGCCGCGATCGTCGGAGGCGACGACCTCGCGGCGGATCGCGGGAGCGGCGTTCGGGACGCCCCAGCGCTCCAGCACCATCGCGAGCGCCGCCGCCCCGCAGTCGTGCGCGGACTCTTGCCGGATCACCGGCACGCCGCGCACGAGCACCCAGCCTTCCTCGTGGTCGATGTCGTCGAGTGACACCGAGCGCGCCGTCCCCCGGTAGCAGCCGCCGAGCCCGACGGCCGCCAGCGCGAGCACGAGCGCGACGCGAGGGAGCGCGCGCATCAAACGATGACGATGATCAGGATGATGAGCAGCAGGATGATGAGGCCCGAGCTCCCGATGATGACCACGTCACCGCCGTGGAAGTTCTCGAGCGCCTCGGCCTGGGCCTCGCGCTGGGCGTATTCGACGAGATCGTCGTCGATGGCTGCCAGCGGAATCCCGGGAAACTCGGCCGCGAGGCGCGCGCGCGTCGCCTGGACCGATTCGGCGGGCGGTGTCGCCTCGCGCGCGGGCGCCGCGTTCGCTTTCGCCCACGCGTCCGCCGTCCCGAACGTCAACGTCAGGGCCAAGGCGAACGACACCGGAAGGAGGCGGCGCAGCCACGACCTGCTCTTGCTCGATGCGATGGTGGATGAGGTCATGCCGCCCCACGTTTCAAGCCACATGCCACGCGGATCCGCGCGACTTCGAGCGCTTTGCGACCCCCAAGTCGTTACTGTCCATGCACCCCGCTACGAACCCGTGACGCTGGGGTTCCCAAACCGCCCGTGGCACGATCACGTCGATCGCCCTTGACGCCCCTGACACATTCGGGCACCTTCTCCCGACTCCGAAATTGATGCGGGGTGGAGCAGCCTGGTAGCTCGTCGGGCTCATAACCCGAAGGTCGCGTGTTCAAATCACGCCCCCGCTACAAAAAAAACGCCGGGTTCCGACAGGGACCCGGCGTTTTTTTCGTCCCTCGTGCGGAATGAGGGACGAACGAGGGACGGATGGTGCACGATCCGGATTGTCGGCGGCCTCTTTCCTGGCCCGCCCAGTACGAGTACGTCGATCACCGTCGACTACGTACGGGTCTCTGTGCGCGCGGGCGACGGCGGCGCGGACGACGCGCCGTTGGATGACGCCGCGCCCGACGGTGGCGTCGGCGACTAGATGGGCGAAATCACCTCTACCTCCGGACCTGTTCCTAGTTCCATCCTAGCTCCTATCGGGTCTTGGCTAGGTGGTCCGATTCTTCAGGGGGCTACGTCAGTGCGCAAGGCGGCCGGCGGAAGCGGTGAGAACCGCAAGAGATCTCCGAGTGCACCCCGGGGGGGACCGTTCCCGCTGGGGTCGAGCGGTGGCGCCAGCGATCCGCGACACCGGCCTCGGCCGAGCCGTCCTCCGTAGCGCGCCGTGCGAAGCCCAGAGGCCCGCCGGAGGATTCGACGCGCTCACCACCACGGCCGAGGGGGACCGTCCCGGTTCGCGTTCGCGCCCGTCGATCGAGATCGTCGATCCCCGCCGCATTCTTGTGATAGGCGCAAAGTACGTGTATCCGTCTGACTTTCCCCCGACGCGTGCCGTCCACGATGTCGTTCTACCGCCCGACGAAGACGCGTGTTGTTATCCAAATGGCAAGGACGTTTATCGGCGACCTGCGGATTATGATCGAGTCCGATATACAGCTGGTTGGCCCGCAGAAGGGCGACGCCCTCCTGAAGGATGGCAAGGCCGAAGGCACGACGCCCTTCTTGCCGGCGTACAACGTCAGCACAAGCGAAGGCGTGACTCGCTACGTGGTTACGCATCGGTGGACGAACGTGCTTCCCGACCAAACCGCCGAGCTTCGAATACGCCGCGTTTCGAACTGACGGCACCCGACGCTGGCGTCGGGATTGTGAGCTCAGCGTCTGCCGGATCGTCATCGCCCTGATCAGCGTTGGGCTTGTGAGGTCCAAGCTGGAGGATTGCTGACCGCCTTCCAATCGCCGGCTAACACCCGGCGGACGACGGTGTTCCAGGCGCGCGGCGTGAAGGTCCGGTGACCTGCCTGGGTTCTTCGGACCAGTAGATCCTAGAGGGCAGCCCCTCCTCGTTGGGTCGTTGTCGTCACCTGTTTCGCTCTGAACTCGTTCGGCGTCAAATAGCCGAGACTCGAATGGGGACGGACGGCGTTGTAGTGCTGGCGCCAAGTCTCGATCGTTGCCGCTGCCTCTCGCCGCGTTCGAAACCACTCCATGCTCAAGCACTCGTCGCGGAACTTGCCGTTGAAGCTCTCGTTGGTTCCGTTCTGCCATGGCTTCCCCGGTGCGATGTGCGCGGTCTCGATGCCTTCCTCGGTGACCCAGCGCAGGACCGCCGTCGATATGAACTCGGGGCCGTTATCGGAGCGCAGGTAGCGCGGAGCTCCTCGTGTGCTCACGAGCTTGGCGAGCACCTCGATCACGCGCCCGGACCTGATGCTGCCCGCGACGTCGATCGCCAGCGCCTCGCGCGTCCACTCGTCCACGACGGTCAGGCACTTGATCTGCTGGCCAGTCGCGCACGTGTCGAAGACGAAGTCGTACGCCCAGACGTGGTTGGGGCCGGTCGGCGGCACGGGACGAGGCCTGCTCGCAGCGACTCGTCGTCGTGGTCTCCGTCGAGGAACTTGCAGCCCCGCACGCTTCCAGAGCCTGTGCGCGCGGTCGGTACCCATGCGGTGCCCGTCGCGCGCGAGGAAGATCCGAACCTGGCGGTAGCCGTATCGCGGGTACTGCGCCGCCAGCTCGGACATGCGGCTCAGCGCCGGTGCGTCCTTGATGGCCAGCTTCGACTGGTACTTCAACGCCGACCTCGCCACCTTCATCAGCGCGCACGACCAGCGGCAAGACAGTCCGCGCCGTCGCGCGTACTCGACCTGCTGCCGTCGGCCGGGCGCGCTCACCATTTCTTTGCGTTGATCTCCTTCATCACCTCGAGCGCGAGGTCTCGGTCGGCGACCATCTTCTTGAGGCGCGTATTCTCGGCCTCCAGCGCCTTCAGCTTCTTCGTGTCCGCCACGTCCATCTTCCCGAACCGTCGCCGCCACACGTAGATCGTCTGCTCGCTCACGCCGTGCTTCTTGGCCACCTCCGCGACCGGCGTCTTGTCCGCCTCGCGCAGGATCTTGACCATCTGCTCCTCGCTGAACCGACTCTTCTTCATCGCTCCTCCGGGCTCCCGGAGGGCATGCTCTCAGGTTTCAGCTGGTCCGAGAAACGCCAGGCAGGTCACGAGCACTGCCGAGGGCGCATCGTCCTTGAAGTCAGAATTCGACGGCATATCGCGGAGAGAATGTCTCGCTCGTGGGTGACTGCACCCGCATCGGCGCGCGCTTAGCGCGCCGCATCCGTCAGCTCGGCTACGAGGTCAGCATCAAACACGCCGCCTAGCGCCTCCTGTTTCTTCGTCT
Organism: Polyangia bacterium; assembly: GCA_035549075.1. Lineage (GTDB taxonomy): Bacteria > Myxococcota_A > Polyangia > Fen-1088 > Fen-1088 > DASZFV01. Next base: position 39,501 of record DASZRT010000064.1, read on the forward strand.
CACCTGAGGTTCATGGCGGCGTACCTGCTCTCAAGCTTGCTCGCGGCGGCGTCGCCGAAGAGCTGGCTGACGGCGGACACGAAGGCAGACGCGAGCTTCCTCGGGCCGGAGGCGCTCACGTTCAGCACTTCGCCTTCGAACCTCTCGACGAGCGTCGCCAGGGCGAGCTTGTGGCCGTCGTGGATCTCCATGACGACCTCCATATCGTGGGGCCTGTCGGCAGCGATCTTGGAGAGCACGAGGTCGTACTTGTCGGGGATCTTGAGGGTGAGTTTCGAGAGCTTGAGCCCCCGCGCATCAACGAGGCGTCCCTCGAACCCGTCGGGCATGATAGTGACACCGGCCGCAGCCCCCGACACGGCGATCGGAAAGCCCGTCTTGGCGGCCGCCGCCTCCGAGGCCTTGCCGATGTCGGATGCATCCCCCTCGGCGTAGATGAAGTCGATGTCGCCTGTCTTCTTCTGAGCCCCGTACTGGATCGCGGCCGCTGCGCCTCCGACGATCCACAGCGTCGCATTCTTCTTCAGGCTCTCGTCCATTGACCTCACGAAGGCCAAGATCTCGCGACGCCCGAACGTTTTCAGAGGTCCTTTACCTTCTCGAAGTACGACTCGAAGTAGCCGTTCGTGGTCCCAAGGAGGAATCCCCACGAGGACGCCTCGACATCGGGAGCCTCCAGCATTCGCCTCATGGCGAAGGAGCTGCCACCCTGGCTCTCAAGCAGAGCCTCCGGACGGCTGGTGGATTTCGGGCGGAGGCGCTCCGCGGACTCCGCCAAGAGGGCGTCGCCGGAAATCCTCGCGGTCACGGCGAGCAGGTAGCCGAGGAGTCGCCTCCGAGCGTCGTCCTCCGGGACGAAGGCCCGTAGGCGCTCGCGGAACCTCCATAGGAAGACCGGCATCATGCGCATGAGGCACGCGTCCTTGCGACAGAGCTTGAGTGCATCCAGGCAGACCCGATCCACATCGACGTCGGGGGCGACGGTCGACGGCCTCCCGAGCGTGACGAGCGCCGTGACTTCCTGCCGGTTCCTGGGGGTCTGCTCGAACCCTGGGTCAGGCTTCCGCCAGCGACGAAGGGCGGCCCTCCGCGCGATCTCGGAGCGCCTGCGGCGCGAGAGGGCCTTCGCCCTCGCGAGCCCGCCAGATCTGCCGGCCGCTTGCCTCCCCGTCATCTTGCTAAGCATACATCAAAACATCCGGAGGTCGGTTCGAAGGAGTTCGAGTGCTGCGGGTCGGGACCTCGGAAGCCCTCTGGACTGCGGCGCTCGCGCCGATTTAAAGTGGCAATTAGATATCAAGTTGCCGGCTCAATATTAAAGTGGCAACATAAGTCAGTGGTTTCGCGGCATTCGACAGCTCGTTCAGAAAAGGGCGCGGATGCCATGGACGGAGATGCGCTCATCGAGGTGAAGAGAGGCGTCGCGGGAGTCCGAAACGTCAGGGCCGCCCTGATGCAACTGGCCTACGATCTTTCAGAGAAGCCGGTGAGGATCCGCGGGTTTCTCGTCCTCCCGGACACCTCGATCACGATCGACCGCCTGCGCGACGAGTGGATGCGCTGCATCCCGGTCATCCACGGCAACCTCCTCAACAGGATGAACCTCTGTGCGGGTCGGGACGATCGGTTTGTGGGGATCCCGGACGAGCTGCATGAAAATACGCAGAAGCTCTTAGCGAAGTACCTCCCGTCACGCGGACCGGAGGCTCGCTCGGCGAGGAGGGATGCCTCGTTCGTCGTTCTCAAGGTCCTGTTTCACCACTGGCTGACGGAGGGCGGAGCTGTCACGACGCAATGGCTCGGCGACACCGCGGGTTACTCGTACCCGACCGTCGCGAACGCGGTCGCGGGCCTGGGCAGCCTCATCCAGCGTCAATCGGACCGTCGGATCTTCCTTCGCTGGCTGCCTCGCGCACAGCTCGCACGCATGGTCGCTTTGTCCGACACGGCTCGAGGAAGCGTTCGCTTTGCAGAGCGTTCTAATCAGCCTCGTACGCCCGAGGAACATCTTCATCGTCTCGAGACCCTTCGCGTGCACCAAAATCTTGCCGTGGGTGGCGTACTCGGAGCGAGGCACTACTTCCCGGAGCTCGATCTCGTGGGGACGCCCACGCTCGACCTGTCGCAACACGGAGGCGGACGGCACCCTGATCTCAGGTTCATCGAGAAGCTCGATCCGGCGTTGAAGCGCGTCGACGATCCTCTCGAACCAGCAACCGTTGTCGTTCACCAGGTGGGCCACGCCAAGTCCTTCTTCATCAAGCGCGATGAGGGTCTGCGGTGGGCTGATCCCGTTGAATGCCTTCTGGACCTCTTCGAGGCGAACCTCGAAGCGCAGGCGCACCAATTCCTGAAAGCGCTCGAGCGGCATAGACCGAAGGTGCCCCAGTGAAGGGCTCGCCGAAGGAAGTGTCGCGAAGGAAGGTGCTCTCCGAGATCGCGGCTGCGGTCGTTCGGCTGTAGAAGCGGCGGCGATGCCAGTCTTCGATCGCATCATCGGCATCGACTACTCCGGCGCGAAGACGCCCACGGAGAGCCTCGAGCCGCTGCGCGTGTTCGCGTCGGATAACCTCGCGGTTCCCGTCGAGATCGCGCCTCCCCCGAGCCCGCGGCGGTACTGGACTCGAAGAGGGGTGGCGGAGTGGTTGGTCGACCAGTTGACCGACGGCCCACGTACTCTCGTCGGCATCGACCACGGGTTCTCGTTCCCGCTGAGGTACTTCGAGGCGCACCGCCTCGAGCCGGACTGGCCGACGTTCCTCGATGACTTTCAGCGCCACTGGCCGACCGATGGCGCGCACGTGTACGTGGACTTCGTGCGGGACGGCCATGTGGGCAATGGCGCCGAGCGCGGTGGAAATGCCCGCTGGCGGCGCATCACTGAGGAGAGAGCCTCGGCGAAGTCGGTGTTCCACTTCGACGTGCCAGGGCAGGTCGCGAAGTCGACGCACGCGGGGATCCCCTGGCTGCGCTTCATGCGGCAGAAGTTGGCGGGGAAAGTCGACTTCTGGCCCTTTGATGGATGGAAGCTTTCGGGCCGGTCGGTCGTGGCGGAGGTGTATCCGAGCCTGTGGAGCCGCGGCTTCGCGTCAAAGGATCGGACACCGGATCAGCATGATGCGTATTCGATCGCCGAATGGTTGCGTCGGGCAGACCTGAGCGGCGAGGTCGCTGCACTTTTCGATCCGGCCCTCTCCCCACACGAGCGCGCAGCCGCCGACGTCGAGGGGTGGATCCTCGGCGTTGGCTGATGCTGCGTGGGCGGCCCTCGTCGAAAGCGCATCAGTCGCGGCGCCTGGTAGCCTTGGAGCCCATGTCCGTCGTCGATACCTTCTTGCCTGCGGTTTCCGCCGATTCGCGCCCTGTTCTGCGCGCGCGGCTCGGTAGCTTCGGCTTCGTCTACAACCCGCGGACCGGGAAGATCGAGACCTATCGGGCGGGGCGGAAGGACCTCGCCCATCTGACGATCGCGTGGGGCACGACGAGTGGGGAGTTGGACATTCACCTCGCCTGGGGACACGAGGATGCGATGATCGGGGCGGGCGATAAGAGGTACGAATCCCTGGTCAAGATCTCGCCAGCCGATCTCGAGCAGCTCGGCATTCGGGTGACCCGCCTCATCAAGGACGGACTCGAGCCTCGACTGATGGCGGTCTATCGAAAGTACAGCCCGGCGTGGCTCGCTCTTCGGCGCTACTTAATCGTCTTTGTCAAGGAAGAGGAGCTCCGCGCCTGGTTCGGTCGCGCGGCGCCACGCATCCGCGGTAAGTACCAGCTCGAAGCTGAACAGATCGTCGATCCGGCGAACTACCCTGCGGGCTTCGCCGATTCGATCTATCGTCCGAGCGTCCTCCACGAGATTCGCGAACCTGCCGCGGAGATCCCGGTGTCGGCGGTTCGCATCCGGGACGGAGAAGTCGTCATGGACGAGACGATCACTCTGCGTCACACGCTGGGACCCGACGGTACCGTCGGATGGTGGGGGACGAAGCAGTCAGACCTCGAGTCAGTCGCTCACTGGTCGACGACGCTCATGACGGAGCTTCTGCTGTCGATCTTCGGCGGCGACTACGGCGCGAAGCTCGAACGAATTCTGATCGGCCTCGGCGTCGACCTCCAGGAGCGCACTCAGATCCTTTCAAAGGTCGCGAGTGACATCGTCGGACCAGCTATTTCAGCGGCTCCGCGGAATAGTGAGCTCGCTTCCCGAGGAAGTATTTCCACTTGAGGCGCGCTTCGCTGCTCGGATCGTGAACCCGGACCTTCGGCCCACGTGCTGAGAGGCGAGGGCGGATCGCGTTAAGCAGGACTCTGCCCGCTCCGTCGCTGGACGGCAGACTGTACCCGTAGATGTCGATTTGATCGGCGCGACCGAGCGCAGCCGCAGCCTGTTGCCAGAGCGCTGCGAACTGGCGGCCGCCGATCGCCTTGAGGAAGGTCGGGTACACGATGAGTGGCCGATCCCGGTACGGCCGCAGGTAGATCGAGTAGTCGGTGTCCGGCGTCGGGTTCCCGTGCGTGAAGGGCTCGTTGTCGCAATCGATCCCGAGCTGCTTCAAGAAGCTGTGACCGTCGAGCCGGATGCCGGTGCCCTCCCAGCTGTGAGACGCCTGATACCAGCCGAGCGAGCCGTGGAGCTTGAGAACCTTGATCGCCGAGCGCTCGGGGCCTGGGATCGGTGCACCTCGATATCGGAGTCGGCTGAAGTTGAGACCGTATCCATCGATCGGCGTCCAGCGGCCGAGACGCGCGAGGACACGCTCGACGAGCGCGTCCCAGTTGAACGTGATGACGATGTCGCCGGGCTCGAGCGTCGACATCAGATCCCTGAGATACCGGAAGCGCTCAGCGCTTTCCGGCTCAGAGTCGAGCTGATGCTTGTGCTGGAAGTAGTCGTGCAGACACTGCACGAGGCAAGCGCGCGCTCGAGCCGGGATCTGGGCCTGCGCGCGGGCCGCGAGGATCTTGGGCGCCGCTCGCTTCGCGGCCTCCTCCTGCTCGGGCGTGAAAGGCCTCTGCCCGTAACCGCGAACGTGTCTCTCTTCAGCCTCGCGGACGGCGGCGTGGCCAGCGGAGTAGAGGTCGAGCGTCGAGAGGATCACCTCCGGGTTCGGGCTCGCGAGGAGGAACTCCATCGCCTTGAGCTGACCGTCACGGAGCTCTCGCCAGTACTCCCAAGCGGAGCGAGGACCAGGAATGTCCCAGGGCTGCGAGAGCGCGTAAGTCTCGACTTCCTGCATGAGCCGCGCGGTTGTCGGGTATCCCGCGGCGCTCGACGCGCCGGCGCCGAAGAGGACGACACGCATCCGGTCGCATCTTACTCGTGGCGGGTGCTAGCTGGCGGGCGCCGGCAGAGGCGGGGAGCATTGCAGCTTCGGTCCTCGTACTTGAACCTCCCCCTTTATTCCGTCACCCACTCGCCGGCTCCTTCACTGCAGTTCCGCACGCCGAAGGTGGCGCCGGTGGCCGAGTCGAACCTCCCCTGCCCTGTTGACCGATAATGGTTGATCCTCTTCCTCGCGCTTGCGCCGACCGCCACGACGGCCGCCTCCGTCCGGCACGTGGTGTTCTGGACAGAGGCTCGTCGTAGGGCCTTCGAGTCTTGCTGGCCTTGCTCGCCGCGCGCGCCGACGGCGCGAATTGCCGCGCCGTCCCATAATCTTGTGATTGGTGCGCGGATACCCCCATATGGGCGATCAGGGGGAGTCTTTCGCGCTCGCTACAAGTGATCCCAAGGACCGACTCCCCTCGCTAACCCAGGAGGAGAAACACATGACGCAGCGGCTGATCCGAAGAATCACGACGAAGATCGAGGAAGAGATCCTGGCCGACGACGGGCAGGACCATCTCGAGGAACTCGGCCCTCACCGACCCCAGCGACTCCGCTGCAGGCCGATTCGTGACGGGGAATCTCACCCTTGCCTCCGGGTTCATGGGCCAGAACCGTCTCGGCGCGAGCAATGTCTCGATCGCCGTCGATCCGACCAACAGCGATCGCGTTTATGTCGCCTGGGGCGACTCGAACGGCGCGAACAGCGAGAGCATTCACCTGAGCCGATCGGTCAACCGGGGGGTGGACTGGCAGGACCTGCTGACCATGACGAGCGCCATGAATCCCGAGGTCGCCATCGACCGCACCGGCGTGGTCGGCCTCCTCTATCAAGGCGTTGCGAGCGGACGTTGGCAGACCTTGCTCGTTCGCTCGAACGATCCCGACGCGTCCACCTTTGACACCGGCCTACTACTTGCCGACCAAGATGCCACGTCTCCCGTTCGCACCTTCTCCCCATATATCGGCGACTACGCGTCGCTGATCTCGCGGGGAGACAGCTTCTTCGGGATGTTCTCGGCGAGCAACTTTCCGGACACGTCGCGCTTCATGGACGGCGTGAGCTTCCAGCGCGAGGTCGACTGGAGTACGCACAAACTGTTCACCGATGCGACCCACGCGACGACGGTCGCGACCTCGATCGATCCTTTCTTCTTCGAGGTGGAGAACACCCTGTGCCAGAAGAGCTCCATCTACTGCAACATCTGTCGCCTCAGCCCCGAGCTTTGCTACCCAATCTACGATCCGCTGTGGTGGCTCAAGTGCCCCAACTGCGGGATCCACATCTTCCTCAACCCCGGCGATGAGATCGAGAACGTCAGCGTCTTCGATTCACGAGGAAAGAAGGTGGGCGCGGTGGAGCGGCTCAGGGAGGCCCGTAGTCGAAAACGGGGTGACCTATCGATGCGACGAAGGGGATGGGCTATGTGCTCAAGGCAGAGGCCGGAATTCGCAAGGGGACCGACCGCGGATTTCGTCCCGCGACCTTGGTTCGAATCCCAGCGTCGCCGGCGAACCGATGAAGATCCTCGATTCCTTGAACGCGGGCGTTGGTCGCGCGACCCTGGATCCTAGACGGCCACATCTCCTCGAGCCAAGCAACGAGCGTCCTCCTTTTCGGAGATCTCGTCGTCGGCGGCGAGGCCGAGGATCGTGTCGAAGATCAGGGAGGGAGTCAGGTCGCTCGATCGTTTGCAAGATTGGCTTGAGCTGCGCCTAGTCGGGAAGAGGTCGGCGGCCTGTGCGAAGAGCTCGCTGAAGGTCGCCTCGCCGGGGAACGGGGTTCCTGGGGGGCGCAGGTGGTTATCGACCCGTCGCGACGCCATGGCCCCACCTTCAGGACGTGCAGCAGCGGCGAAAGACAGCGCGAAGCGACTCATCGACGCCCGGTTGGCGGGGAGCGAGTTGAGAACCTCTCCCCCCGGGAATTCCTTCGCCCCGCGCGATTTGCGCTTGGGCCTCGTCGAGAGCCGCATGGAGGCGGGCGCTCTCTTCATCGTTCCATATTATCGAGGTCATCGACCACAGACAGGCGGACCTCGGTGCCATCGGGCAGATCGACCGGCTTATCCACGACGATCCGACCATCCCTGACACGACCGAGCAGCGTGAGAGTCACGACCGAAGGTGCAACGGTGCCGATTCCCTCATGCCTGCACGAGGGAAAAACGAGGGACGCGTGCTGTCCCATCGTGGCCTTGGGAGGCCGCTCCTGTCCGGTCGGTACGCCTCTATCTGCTGAATATACGTGATATATGCGCCACGAGTCCCTCTCATAACCCGAAGGTCGCGTGTTCAAATCACGCCCCCGCTACAAAATCACGGGGGGTTCCGAAAGGAACCCCCCGTTTTTTCATTCCCTCATGCAGGCACGAGGACGTGGGGAGCGATTCCCACGAAGGGCGCGAGGAAGACCAACGAGTCACGAAACGCCTGCGCGCCACCAACTGTAACTCGGCGCCAGCGCCTGCGTAGGCGTTGCATGAGCACACGGACCTTCGAGGTCGCGCGGCCGCGCATTCACTGGCCGGAGGCGCTCATGGAGGCGCTCGGCCTCGGGCTGTTCATGATCTCGGCGGGATCCTTCGGGACGCTCCTCGAATACCCCGGCTCGTCGATCCACGCGGCGATCCCCGATCCGTTCGCGCGACGCGCGCTCATGGGGATCGCGATGGGGGCGACGGCGATCGGGCTCGTGTACTCGCCGTGGGGGAAGCGATCGGGCGCGCACATCAACCCGGCGTTCACGCTCACGCAGTGGCGCCTCGGGCGCGTGCGGACCAGCGACGCGCTCGCCTACGTGGCGATGCAGTTCCTGGGAGCGGTCGCGGGCACGCTCATCGCCGGCGCGCTCTGGGGCCGAGCGTTCCTGGAGCCGCCCGTCGCGGCGGTTGCGACGACGCCCGGTCCGTTCGGCGTCGCGGTCGCCTTCGCCTGCGAGGCCGCGATCTCGTTCGCGCTCGTGCTCATGGTGTTGACGCTCGGCGCGTCGAAGCGTTGGGCCGAGCGGACGGGCCTCTTCGTGGGCGCGCTCGTGTGCCTCTACATCACGTTCGAGGCGCCGTACTCGGGCATGAGCATGAACCCGGCGCGCACGGTCGGCTCGGCTATCGTCGCGGCGTCGGCGCGCAGCCTGTGGATCTACTTCGTGGCGCCGGTCGCCGGGATGCTGCTCGCGGCGGAGGCTCACCTTTGCCTCGCGCGCTCGAAGACGCGTGGCTGCGCGAAGGTCGTCCACGCCCTGCCCTGCATCTTCTGCGGCGGTCAGCCGCCGCAGAAGAGCTGACGCCGCTCAGCCGCCGGTCTCGAAGCCGGGGTACAGCGTCATGCCGCCGTCGACGTACAACGTGGCGCCCGTGACGTAGTCAGAGTCGTCCGAGGCGAGCCAGACCGCGGCGCGGCCGATGTCCTCGGGCTCGCCGATGCGTTTGTACGGAACGAGCGTCATGAGCGAGTTGTAGGCCTCGCGCGTCTGCCACGCCTCCATATTGATGGGCGTGCGCACGGCGCCCGGCGCGATGCTGTTGATGCGAACGCGCCAGGGCGCCACTTCTTGCGCGATCGACTTCATCATCATGGCGACGCCGCCTTTGGACGCCGCGTAGTTGACGTGGCCGGCCCAGGGGATGACGTCGTGTACGGAGCTCACGCAGATGATCTTGCCGGCGGCGCTGGAGATCTCTCGGCGGACGCCCTGGCGCTTGAACGTGCGCACAGCCTCCCGCGCGCACAGGAACTGGCCCTTGAGGTTCACGTTCATGACGAGGTCCCACGCCTCGACCGACATCTCGGTGAGGGGCGCGTCCTTCTGGAGGCCGGCGTTGTTGACGACGACGTCGATCGTGCCGAACGCGTCGATCGCGCGCGCGAACATCGCCTGGACCTCGGCCTCCTTGCTGACGTCGGCCCGCACGGGCAGCGCACGCGCGCCGCAGCGGCCGATCTCCTCGGCGACTTTGATCGCCTCTTCTTCACGCGAGACGTAGTTCACGACGACGTCGGCGCCAGCGTGGCCGAGCGCGATGGCGATGGCCTTCCCGATGCCCGAATTCGCGCCCGTCACGATCGCCTTCTGGCCGGCGAGGCGTTTGACGATCGGGCAAGCGGGGACGACGGCCTCGGGCAAACCCTGTTCGGCGAAGTAGTCGCGTTCGGTCTTCGTGGTGCTGGTCGTGAGCGGCGCTGCGTTCGGCGGTGTCATGGATTCGTCTCCTGGTCAGGTGTTGGAAATCGTCGCGGTCATCGAAGAGTCGTGGCCAACGGCGGCGCTCGACCGAAGCGGCTCGGGCGTCCGCGGCGCCGCCGTCGCGCCGGCGAGCACGACGCGCTCGAGGCGCAGCAGCTCGCCGAGCGACCAGGCCTGGAACGGGCAGCCGCCCGGCGCGTGGGGCGCTTCGGCGTCGGCGACCTCCGAGACGTGGCCGAGGCCGGCCTCGGCGAGGTGCGCGAGCAGCGGCGCGACGAAGCGTTCGCGCGCGGCGCGCTTCACGGCGGGCGCGTCACCGTGGACGTTGATCCAGGCCTCGACGAACGGCCCGAGCAGCCACGGCCACACGGTGCCCTGGTGGTAGGCCCCGTCGCGCTGGCTCGGTCCGCCCTCATAGCGAGGCTGGTAGCCGGGCTGGTCGGGCGCGAGTGAGCGGAGACCGAGCGGCGTCACGAGCGCCGCTTCGACGACCTGGAGCGCGCGACGCGCGCGCTCGCCCGTGACGAGCGGCAAGCGCAGCCCACCGAGCGCGAGGACTTGGTTGGGCCGCAGCGTCGCGTCCACCTTGCCCGCGACGTGATCGGCGTCGACGACGTCGACGAGGTGTCCGCGCGCCTCGTCCCAGAAGCGTGCCTCGAAGCTGGCGCGGCCACGTGCGAGCAGCTCGGCCCAGCGGCTCGCCGACGGCGCGCCGAGGACGACGGCGGTCGCGAGCGCGTTCAACCAGAGCGCCTGCACCTCGACGGGCTTGCCGATGCGCGGCGTGACCTCGCGGCCGTCGACGCGCGCGTCCATCCAGGTGAGCTGCTGCCCGGGCTCGCCCGCCGCGAGCAGGCCGTCGGCCGTCGCGCCAATGCCGTAGCGCGTGCCCGCCGCGTAGCCCGAAAGAATGGCCTCGACGGCGTCGACGAGGCGGCGTCGATCGTCGGGCGCCGCGGACGCCCCCGCCGCCTCGAGCGCTTCGCCGACGGCGACGACGTACCACAACGAGGCGTCGACCGAGTTGTACTCGGGCTCGGCCTGGCCGTCCGGGAAGAAGTTCGGCAGCATGCCGCGCGAGACGACGCCCGACCACGCCGACAGCACCTCGATGGCCTCGGCGGCGCGGCCCGTCGCCAGCAGGAGCCCGCGCAGCGCGATGAACGTGTCGCGCCCCCAGTCGCCGAACCAGGGATAGCCGGCGACGATCGTCCGTCCGCCCCGGCGCGCGACGAGGTACTGGTCGGCGGCGCGCTCGAGCGTTCCGCCCAAACGCGCGCGCCGCTCGCGCTCGACGGCGCGGGCCTCGTCGACGGCCTCACGCGCCGGCACCGTCGCCGGATCGCGCACCGTGCGCTCGGCGTGGAAGACCATGGCCGCGTCGCCGTCGCCGAGCTCGAACGTCCACTCGCCCGGCGAGGCCAGATCCTCCAAATGATCGAGCCCTCGGCGACGTTCCTCGTCATAGAGGAACCCGCGGTACCAAAACGGTTGGTGGCGGTAGGCGCCGCTCGACGAGACGACGACGCGAGGACCGCCTGGGTACGGTCGATAGCGGAGCAGGCCGCCGTCGAGCTCGGGGTCGAAGGAGAACGACGGGTTCTCGCGCATGAGCGCGTGGAAGTCGCGCCCCGCGAGCAGCGGCCGAACCACGAGGCGCGCCCACGCGAGGTCGGGCGCAGGGCTCGGCGCGCGCGAGCCCGAAAGCAGGCGCCAGCGCAAGAACACCTGCGGCGCGCCTTTCCGCATCAGGATCTCTTGCGCGACGCGCGTGCCGTCGGGCAGGCGGAAGATCCACGTCGGCCACGGCTCGAGCGAGAAGCCCTCGATGTGGCGCTCGCCGTCACCCGCCGTGACGTCGGGCGCGTAGCGCTGGGTCGAGAGCGACCAGCGCCCGCCCGGCGTCTCGACGGCGACGTCGGCGCCGCTCACCAGCGCCATGCGCCCGGTGGGCGGCGTCGTCGCCGTCACGAGCAGCGCGTGGTAGCGCCGCGTGCGCGCGCCTGAGACCGTCCCCGACGCGAAGCCACCGAGCCCGTCCGCCTCGAGCCACTCCTCCGCGCGGCGGTTCACGACGCGAGCTCCGCCGGGGCCACGATCTGCGCGGCTTGGGTGGCACGCGCCGCGGGCCGCTCTTCGGCGCGTGCGCGGGCCAGATCCTCGATGACGCGGATCGCGAGCGCGGTCCATCCCGTCTGGTGGCTCGCGCCGACGCCGCGGCCCGTGTCGCCATGGAAGTACTCGTGGAACAGCACGAGCTCGCGCCAGTGCGGATCCTCGGCGAAGCGCCGATCGCCGGCGTGGCACGGCCGGCGACCGCGCTCGTCGGCGAGGAAGATGCGGCCGAGCCGCCCGGAGATCTCCCGCGCGACCTCGGCCAGGTTCAAGAAGCGACCCGAGCCCGTCGGGCACTCGACGCGCAGCTCGTCGCCGTAGAAGTGGTGGTAGCGCTCGAGCGCCTCGACGAGCAGGTAGTTGACCGGCATCCAGATCGGCCCGCGCCAGTTCGAGTTGCCGCCGAAGAGGCCGGTGTTCGATTCGCCCGGGACGTAGTCGACGCGGAACTCCTCACCGCCGTGGAAGAACCGATACGGCGCGCCCTCGTGGACCTTCGAGACCGAGCGGATGCCGTGGGGCGACAGGAACTCCGACTCGTCGAGCATCTTGCGCAGCACGCGCACGAGGCGGTCCTTCGAGGGGATCGCGAGCAGCGCGTGGCCGTGCGCCCCCGCGCCCGCGGCGAGGCTCACGCGGCCCGCGAGATCCCGCCGGTTCTCGAGGAACCAGCGCATGCGCCGCTTGAAGGCGGGCAAGCGATCGATCGCCTCGTCTTCGAGCACCTCGACGGCGATGAGCGGCAGCAGGCCCACGAGCGACCTCACGCGCAACGGCACCTCGGCGGCGCCGGCGTGCAGCTTGTCGTAGTAGAAGCCGTCGCGGTCGTCCCACAGGCCCGAGCCGCCGAGGGCGTTCATGGCGTCGGTGATGTGGACGAAGTGCTCGAAGAACTTCGAGGCCATGTCCTCGTACGACGGCTCGGTCTTCGCGAGCTCGAGCGCCATCGAGAGCATCGTCGCGCAGAAGAACGCCATCCACGCCGTGCCGTCGGCCTGCTCGAGGTGGCCGCCCGTCGGCAACGGGCGTGAGCGATCGAAGACGCCGATGTTGTCGAGGCCGAGGAAGCCGCCCGAGAAGAGGTTGCGCCCCTCGGCGTCCTTGCGGTTGACCCACCACGTGAAGTTGAGGAGCAGCTTCTTGAAGATGCGCGCGAGGAAAACGCGATCGCGGCGCCCCTCGGCGTCGACGGCGATCTTGTAGACGCGCCATGCGGCCCACGCGTGCACGGGCGGGTTGACGTCGCCGAAGGCGAACTCGTAGGCGGGGAGCTGCCCGTTCGGGTGCATGTACCACTCGCGCGTCATGAGCAGGAGCTGCTCCTTCGCGAAGTGCGGATCGATGCGCGCGAACGGGATCATGTGGAACGCGAGATCCCACGCGGCGAACCATGGGTACTCCCACTTGTCCGGCATCGAGAGCACGTCGCGGTTGTAGAGGTGGCCCCATTCGCCGTTCCGGCCGGCGCTCCGGCCCGGCGGCGGAGGGGGCTGCGCGGGATCGCCCTCGAGCCAGGCGCGGACGTCGTAGTGATAGAACTGCTTCGACCAGAGCAGGCCGGCGTAGGCCTGCCGCACGGCGAGCCGCTCGTCGTTCGAAAGCGGGCCCGTGCGCGCGGCGAAGAACGCGTCGGCCTCGGCGCGTCGCTTGGCGAGCACGTCGTCGAACGTTCCGAACGGCGACGTCATCGGCACGACCTCGTCGGCGACGACGAGCCTCATGCGCAGCGACACCTCGGCGCCCGCGGGAATCACGAGGCGGTACACGGCGGCGGCCTTGGTGCCCATGCGCGCGGGGTTCACGCGATCGGCGCGGCCCGCGACGACGTACTCGTGGAAGGCGTCCTTGACGTACGCCGTCGCGTTCGCCGAGCCGAACAGCCGTTCGGCGTTGGTCTCGTTCTCGGTGAACACGAGCTCGGGCGGCTCGGCGCCGTCGAGCGCGTCGACGGTGAAGCGGTAGCGACCGAGCGTCGGGTGCCGCACGACGATCGCGTCGCGGCCCGTCGCCGACATCATCGGGCGCTCCTCGGGATAGCCCTCGCCGGCGCGGCCCCACGACCACGTGTTGCGGAACCACAGCGTCGGCAACACGGTGATCGGCGCCGCCTCGGGGCCGCGGTTGGCGATCGTGATCCGGATGGCCAGGTCGTCCGGCGACGCCTTGGCGTACTCGGCGAAGACGTCGAAGTAGCGGCCCTCGTCGAACGCGCCCGTGTCGGCGAGCTCGTACTCGGGCTGGTCCTTGCCGCGGCGGCGGTTCTCGTCGACGAGCTCGGCGTACGGGAACGCGCCCTGCGGGTACTTGTAGAGCGCGCGCATGTAGGAATGCGTCGGCGTCGAGTCGAGATAGAAGTAGTGCTCTTTGACGTCTTCGCCGTGGTTGCCCTCGGGACCGGTCAGACCGAAGAGGCGCTCCTTCAAGATCGGATCGGCCCCGTTCCAAAGAGCGAGCCCGAAGCACAGCCGACCTTGGCGATCGGTGAGGCCCAGCAAGCCGTCCTCGCCCCAGCGGTAGGCGCGGCTGCGCGCGTGATCGTGCGGGAAGTAATCCCAGCACTCGCCGCCCGCCGAGTAGTCCTCGCGAACGGTGCCCCACTGGCGCTCGGCCAAATACGGCCCGAAGCGCTTCCAGTTACGGACGCGCGCGTGATCTTCTTCGAGGCGGCGCGCTTCGGCGGACGCGTCGGCGAGCGTGGGCGACTTCGGCGTGTTGGTCATGCCGGTCCCTACGAAGAAACGACGCGGCAGTTACAGCGGCGCCGTTCGCTCGTCGCTTTTGTAACTGGCGCCGCCTGCGGGCGTAGGGCCTCGGGACCACCAACAACAAAAGGAGTCTGATCATGTTCGACGCTCTCGACACCACGCTCGCTCGCCTTCGCGCGCTCTCGGAGAAGGCGGCCTTCCTCGGCCCGACGCTCGCCCGCCTCACCGTGGGCCTCGTCTTCATCGGAACCGGCTGGGGCAAGCTGCACTCGCTGCCCGACGTCACCGACTACTTCGCGAGCCTGCACATCCCGGCGCCGGGCCTCAACGCGCGCCTCGCGGCTGGCACGGAGTTCTTCGGCGGCGTGCTCGTGCTCCTCGGCCTCGGCACGCGCCTCGTGACGCTCCCGATGGCGTTCACGATGGTCGTCGCGATCCTCTCGGCGAAGCGTGGCGACGTCGACGGCCTCACGTCGCTCGTCGGCCTCGAGGAGTGGAGCTACATCGTCTTCTTTCTGTGGCTGGCCGTCGCCGGGGCCGGACCGCTGTCGCTCGATCGGCTCTTGGGCCGGTGGCGCGGGCGCCGCGCCGAGCCGGTCGCGCTGCCGAAGCCGCTGCTGCGGCCGCAGGTGTAGGGCTCAGCCGCCGCGCCGCGCTCGAACGCGCGGCGCGGCGATCAAGCCGTCCGAGACCCACGTCGACAGCCAGGCGAACGCGCGCGCGACGGCGTCGTCGGGCGCGAGGCCGACCGACAGGCGCTCGCAGATCGCTCCGAACGACGCGCCGGCTTCCACGAGCGCGAGGGCCCCGTGCTCGTCGGCGTCGATCACCCGGTGGTAGACGGCGACGTCCTCTCGCCAAACGACGAGACGCTCCGGCACGTCGGAGACGATCGCGAGCACGTCGGCTCCGCCCGCTCCGATGGCGTCCCACAAGGCGGCCGCGCCAGACGAGACGACGACGAGCCGGTGTGCCGTCACGAGCGCGAGGGGCAGCTCGCCGAACGTCTCGGCCGGCCACGCGCGGAGGTCGTCGAGGGTGAGCTGGGGGTCGTCTTCGAGGTCGAAGACGTCGGCGCGCGCCCACTCGAGCCGCGCGAGCGCGGCGAGCTCGGGCTCGTCGCGACGGTGCTCGGCGAGCCAAGCCGCCAGCGGCCGACCGAGCTCGCGCAGCGACGGTCGGATCGAAGGCTCGTCGTCGACGAACGCGGCCGCGAGCTCGTGGAAGTCGTCGCCGACCAGGCGCGCGAGGCGCGGAAACTGGGCTTCGAGCGCCTCCGCGAGGCGAGCCACGTACATGTGGCGGTACACGTCGAGGCGCGCGGCGGCGCTCGCGCGCGCGTCGCCGACGATGAGATCGGCGGCGCTCGGATCGCGCGCGTCGAGACGTCTCGCCGTGATGAGCTTCAGAACGGACGTTTGGGTCGAGACCAGCGGCGCGCGCACATGGCGCTCACGCCGCACGGCGCACCTCCGCGTCGGCGCCCCCCGACGCCCATCGCGCCGCGAAGTCGAGCTCGCGCTCGAGGACCTCGAACGCGGGCACATGCGCGTCCCACTCGATCATCGTCGAGCGCGGCCCCAAGCGGGCGATCGCCTCGGCGTAGAGGCGCCAGACGTCGTCGCACACGGGCTCGTCGTGCGTGTCGATGAGCAGCGGGCCTTCGGCGACGTGGCCCGCGAGATGAATCTGGCCCACGCGCTCGGGCGGCATGGCCGCGAGGTAGGCGCTGGGATCGAAGCCGTGGTTGTGCGCGCTGACGTAAACGTTGTTGACGTCGAGCAGGATGCCGCAGTCGGCGCGACGCGCGACCTCGGCCAGGAACTCGTGCTCCTCCATGTCCGCGCCCGCGAGGCGCATGTAGCTCGACGGGTTCTCGAGCAGGATGCGGCGCCCGAGCCTTTCTTGCACGCGCTCGACGCGCTGAACGACGTGCTCGAGCGCGTCTTCACGATAGGGGAGCGGCAAGAGATCGTGCGCATTGAGGCCGTGGGCCGTCCCCCAGCAGAGGTGGTCGGACACCCACGCGGGCTCGACGGCGCGCGCGAGCGCCGCGAGCTCGTCGAGGTAGCGCTCGTCGACCGGATCCATCGAGCCGATCGACAGCGACACGCCGTGCAGCACGACGGGGTAATCGCGGCGCACCGCCTCGAGGACGCGGCGCGGGTTGCCGCCCGCGACCATGAAGTTCTCCGAGATCACCTCGAACCAATCGACCGCCGGCTTCGAATCGAGGACGTGGCGGTAGTGCTCGCGGCGCAGCCCGAGGCCGCGGCCGAGGTATGGAAACAGCGGCGCGATCGTCTTTGGCATCGGTCCCTCGCTAGCAAAGAGGTGGTATCGAATGACGAACGGCGCCGACGGGTCATTTGTCCCCCGACCCGTCGGCGCCGCCGTCGATCGAATCACTTGGCCGGCGGAACGATCTTCCCGCCCTTCGCGAGGCAGTTCTCCTTCGACGTCTTGGTGTGGCCCTGGCCTTTGCAGCCGTTCTGACCGGCGCACGCGTGGCCGACGCCGTGGCACGAGCCCTGGCCCTTGCACGAGTTGATGCCGTCGCAGACGACCTCCTCACCCGCCTTCGCCGACGCGACCGTCGAAGCGCCCATCGCGAACAGGCCGGCGACGCCGGCGACGATCATGGCTCCCTTGATGCTCATTTCATTTCTCCTTGTCGTTTCGTTTCTCGCGAGCCGCGACCGAGCGGCCCGTCGTTTGTCACGCCTCCTACGAAGGGTGTTCGCGGCAGTTACAAGCGATTCGATCGAAGCGCGCTTTGTAACTGCGACCTCCCCGCCGCGTAAGGACGTCGGAGTCGCTCGTCGAGCGAACAACGTTCAAAGAGAGGAGTCGTCATGAAGCTCAACCGAAGGAAGCTGTGGGTCGCGTCGATCGGCGCGGGCCTCGCCTGGTCACGCGTCGTGCATGGAGAGCCCGCCGTCACGACGCACAAGGCGCTCACCCTCGACGGCGCGCGCGATCTCGTCGCGGCCGCCGAGAAGATCGCGCGCGCGCGCCACACGACGGGCGCCGTCGCCGTCGTCGACGAGGGCGGCAACCTCGTCGCGCTCGATCGCCTCGACGGCACGTTCGCCGCCGCGGCCGCGATCGCCACCGGCAAGGCGCGAACGGCGGCCATGTTCAAGAAGCCGACGCGCTTCTTCGAAGACGTCATCGCCAAGGGCCGCACCGCGATGACGGCGCTGCCCGACTTCACGCCGCTCGGCGGCGGCCTCCCGCTGGTCGTCGACGGTCAGGTCGTGGGCGCCGTCGGCGTCAGCGGCGCCGCGACCGCGAAGGAAGACGAAGAGCTCGCCGCGATCGCCGCGGCCGCGTTGCCGACCGCGTCACCGACCGCCGAGGTGCGCCTCATCGATCGAGGCCGCGTCGCCGCCGCCTTCAAGAAGGGCGAGCCCCTCGTCGAGACGGGCGACTACAAGGTCCACGCGAGCCACCGCGACGGTTCGGGCAAGTCGGAGGTCCACACCGAGGACACCGACATCCTCTATGTCCTCTCGGGCTCGGCCACGCTCGTCACGGGCGGGCAGATGATCGATCCCGTCACCGTCGAAGCGGGCGAGATCCGCGGCGCCGGCATTCGCGGCGGCGATCGCCGCCAGCTCGCGGCTGGCGACGTCGTCATCGTCCCCAAGGGCACGCCGCACTGGTTCGAGAAGGTGCCGGGCCCCATCGACTACTACGCCGTCAAGGTCCACTAGGAGCTCCCATGTCGCCGTCGATCGTCGTCCTCGCGACCACCCTCCTCGCCCACGCCGGGGCGCCCGTGCGGGCGCCCGCGACGCCGCCGCTCGGGCGTCCCGACGCGATCGTCGACCTCGCGACGCCCGCGGGCGCCGCGCTCGTGGGCGCGACCTGGCGCTATCACGACGCCGAGCTCGTCACGATCGACGGCCGCGCGCCCGGCCCCGATCTCAAGCCGAGCGGCGCGCGGTTGCGCACGCGCGACGTCGCTCCGCACGCCGAGGTCGCCGGCTTCGACGACGCGCGCTGGCCCGCGATCGACCTCGCGGCCTCGCCCGGCGCGTTGCCGCCGCTCGAAGGCCGGCGCGGGACCGGCCGCGTGTCCTTCGCCTGGTACCGCGTGAAGGTGACGGTGCCGCCGCGCTTCGCCGAGCTCGACGCGACGGGCGCGACGATCGCGCTCGAGACGGTCCTCGACGACTACGCCGAGGTTTGGGTCGACGGCCAGCTGCCGATCGCGCTCGGTCAGCCGGGCGGCAACGTCGTCGCCGGCTTCGGCGCGCCCAACCGCGTGATCCTCACGCGCGACGCGCGCCCCGGCCAGACGTTCGAGGTCGCGATCTTCGCGATGAACGGGCCTGTCTCGGCGAGCCCGAAGAACTTCATCTGGGTGAAGTCGGCGACGCTCGACGTCTACCGCCGCCCCGCCGTGGGCGTGCCCGACGAGGGCGCGTCTATCGAGCGCCGCTCGCCCGCGCTCGACGCGCTCGTGCCGCGCGGCGCGCGCGTCGAGAAGCTCGCCGACGGGTTCCTCTTCACCGAAGGTCCCGTGTGGCACCCCGACGGCTACCTGCTGTTCTCGGATCCCAACGCCAACGTGATCTACCGCTGGACGCCCGACGGCTCGCTCTCGGTCTTCCGCACGAAGAGCGGCTACCGCGCGCTCGACGTCGGCGCCTACGGACAGCCAGGGTCGAACGGGCTCGCGCTCGATCCGCAGGGCCGCCTCACGATCGACGAGCACGGGAACCGGCGCGTGACGCGCGTCGAGAAGAACGGCGTCCTCACGGTCCTGGCCGATCGCTACGACGAGCGCCGCCTCAACAGCCCGAACGATCTCGTCTACCGCTCCGACGGCGCGCTTTACTTCACCGACCCGCCGTTCGGGCTGCCTCAGTTCTTCGACGATCCTCGAAAAGAGCTGCCGTACAGCGGCGTCTACTGCGTCACGAACGGACAGGTGAAGCTGGTCGCCAAGGAGCTGTCGGGCCCCAACGGCCTCGCCTTCTCGCCCGACGAGCGCTACCTCTACGTCGACAACTGGGACCTCGCGCGCAAGGTCATCCTTCGCTACGAGGTCTCGCCCGACGGCTCGCTCCACGACCCGTTCGTCTTCGCCGACCTCACGGCCGTCCGCGGCGAACAAGCCTTCGACGGCCTCAAGGTCGACGAGCGCGGCGACGTCTACGCGGCGGGGCCCGGCGGCTTGCTCGTGTTCTCGCCGCGCGGCGAGCACCTCGGCACGATCCGCCTCTCCGAGCAGCCGGCGAACTTCGCGTGGGGCGACGCCGATCGCCGCACGCTCTACGTGACGGCGCGGACCGGCCTCTACCGCGTGCGCCTCTCGGTCGCGGGCGCGGGGGTGCGGCCATGAGCGCGGCGGCTTCATTGGCGACGCGCGGCAAGAAGCGCGTCGTCATCGTCGGCGGCGGCTTCGCGGGGGCCTACGCGGCGCGCGCGCTCGAGCGCCAGCTGCGCGGGCGCGACGACGTCGAGATCCTGCTCTTCTGCCGCGAGAACTACACCGTCTTCCAGCCGATGCTGCCCGAGGTGATCTCGGGGACCATCGGGCTCACCGACGTCGTGAGCCCGCTGCGACGGCTGCTCCTCCGCACCCACGTCCACGTGCGCGAGGTCGAGTCGATCGATCTCGTGAACAAGACGGTGAGCCTCTCGGCCGGCTTCAAGCCGCACGCCCACGTCGAGCCCTACGACCACCTGGTGCTCGCGCCCGGCACGGTGACCGACTTCCGCGGCTTGCCGGGGATGCCCGAGCACGCGCTGCCCTTCAAGAACCTCGCCGACGCGCTCACGCTCCGCAGCCGCGTCATCCGCGCCCTCGAGGAGGCCGACGTCGAGGGCGACGACTCCGAGCTGCGGCGGCAGCTGCTGACCTTCGTCGTCGCGGGCGGCGGGTTCTCGGGCGTCGAGGTCGTCGCCGAGCTGAACGACTTCGTGAGGCACGTCGCGAAGCTCTACCGGCGCGTGGACCCGCGCGAGATCCGCGTCGTGCTCGTCCACGCGCAGGACCGCATCCTGCCGGAGATGAAGCCGAAGCTGGGCCTCTTCGCGCAGAAGATCCTGCGGCGGCGCGGCGTCGAGCTGCTGCTCAGCCACCGCCTCAAGGCGGCGACGGGCGAATCAGCCGTGTTGCTCGGCCCCGACGGCGCGGCGGTCACGATCCCGACGAAGACGCTCGTGTCGACGATCCCGGCGTCCCCGCACCCGCTCGTCGACGCGCTCGCGCTGCCGAAGACGAAGAACGGCCGGCTCGACGTCGACGGGACCCTGCGCGTCAAGGGACGCGACGACGTGTGGGCCCTCGGCGACTGCGCGAGCGTGCCCTCCGGGCGCGCGCCGGACGCGCCGCCCTGCCCGCCCACGGCCCAGCACGCGACGAGGCAAGCGGCGCTGCTCGCGAAGAACGTCGCGGCCGCGCTCGGCGGCCGACCGCTGGCGACCCTCGACTTCAAAGGCCTCGGCAAGATGGGCTCGCTCGGCCGGCGCAACGCCGTCGCCGAGATCTTCGGCCTCAGCATCTCGGGCTTCGTCGCCTGGTTCCTATGGCGGACGATCTACCTCGCGAAGATGCCGGGCTGGGGCCGGCGCCTCAAGGTCGCGACGTCGTGGACGCTCGATCTCTTCCTGCAACCCGAGCTGGTCGAGCTTCGCCTCGGCGGCGCGCAAGGCGCGATGCACGAGCACTTCGAGCCCGGGCAGCTCGTCTTCAGCGAGGGCGAGCTCGGCGATCGTGTCTACATCCTGCTGTCGGGGCGCGCCGAGGTCGTGCGCCGGCCCGCGAACGGCGTCGAGCAGCTGCTGGCGACGCTCGGGCCGGGCGAGTTCTTCGGTGAGATGGCGCTGCTCGACAGCGCGCCGCGAAACGCGACCGTGCGCTGCCTCGAGGCGATGACCGTGCTGAGCATCCCCAAGCGCGAGTTCGGGCTGCTGGCCGCCAACGTGCCCGGCCTGCGCGCGAGCTTCGAGCTCGTCACGGCCCGCCGCCTGAGGGCCGCGCCATGAGGCGCCCCGGATTGGGCGCGCTCGTGCTGCTCATCGCGTTCGCCGTGGCGCTGGCCGCGGCGACGGCGGGCGCTGCGCCTCCGTCTCCGTCGGTCTCGGCCGTGGGCGCCGTCGGCGTCACCGTCGGTGATCTCGAACGTTCGATCGCCTTTTACCGCGACGTGCTCGGGTTCCGCGTCGCCTCGCGCGAGGAGCTCGCGGGCCCGGCCGTCGAACGGCTCGAGGGCGTCTTCGGCGCGCGCGTGCGCAGCGCGCGCCTCGAGCTCGGCGGCGAGGCGCTCGTGCTGTCGCAGTACGTTGCGCCGCGCGGCCGGCCGATCCCCACCGACACGCGCAGCAACGACCGCGCCTTCCAGCACGTCGCGATCGTCGTCTCCGACATGGAGCGCGCCTACGCGCGGCTCCACGCGCACGGCGTCGCCTACGTGTCGTCGGAGCCGCAGACGCTGCCGGCGTGGAACCCCAACGCGGGCGGCATCAAGGCGTTCTACTTCTCCGATCCGGACGGCCACACGCTGGAGATCATCTGGTTCCCGGCGGGCAAGGGCGATCCCCGCTGGCAGCGCAAGACCTCGGCGCTCTTCCTCGGCATCGACCACACCGCGCTCGGCGTCGGCGACACCGACCGCAGCCTGCGGTTCTACCGCGACGCCCTCGGCCTGCGCGTCGCGGGCACGAGCGAGAACTACGGCCCCGAGCAGGAGCACCTCAACGCCGTCTTCGGCGCGCGGCTGCGCATCACGGGCCTGCGCGCGGCCTCGGGCCCGGGCGTCGAGCTGCTCGAGTACCTGAGCCCGCGCGACGGTCGTCCGGCACCGCCCGACCTCCACGCGAACGATCTGCAGCACTGGCAGACCGTGCTGTCGGCCGACGACGTCGCCGCGGCCTCGGCGCGCGCTCTCGGCGCAGGCGGCGCTGCCGTGTCGCCGGACGTCGTCGAGCTCGACGACCCGGCCTTCGCGTTCCACCGCGGCCGCCTCGTGCGCGATCCCGACGGCCACGGCCTCGTCGTCGCGCGCTGAGCTGTAACCCGCCCTCGACCTCGACGTAGCAGCGACACGGGAGACAAGACATGTCCGCACAAACGACCTACGACGTGATCATCATCGGCAGCGGCGCGGGCGGCGGGACGCTCGCCTACGCGCTCGCCGCCTCGGGCAAGCGCATCCTCTTGCTGGAGCGCGGGGAACGCGTGCCGCGCGAGAAGGAGAACTGGAGCTCCGAGGCCGTGAACCTCCAGGCCCGCTACCACACGCGCGACATCTGGAAGGACAAGGCGGGCAAGCCTCTGCACCCGCACACGAATTACTACGTGGGTGGAAACACGAAGTTCTACGGCGCGGCGCTGTTCCGGTTGCGCAAGGAAGACTTCGGCGAGCTCAAGCACGCGGGGGGCATTTCACCGGCGTGGCCCATCACGTACGACGAGCTCGAGCCGTACTACACGCGCGCCGAGCGTCTCTACGCCGTGCACGGCGAGCGCGGCGT
The DNA here is from genome assembly GCA_035549075.1 of Polyangia bacterium. GTDB lineage: Bacteria > Myxococcota_A > Polyangia > Fen-1088 > Fen-1088 > DASZFV01. Next base: position 62,329 of record DASZRT010000064.1, read on the forward strand.
CGATCCGACCGAGCCGCCCGCGAACGCGCCCTACCCGTTCCCCGCCGTGAGCCACGAGCCGCGCCTGCAGCAGCTACACGACGATCTCGCGGGCCTGGGCTACAAGCCGTTCCACGTCCCGCTCGGCATCAAGCTCGACGAGGGGCGCCCCGAAAAGAGCGCCTGCATCCGCTGCGACACCTGCGACGGGTTCGCCTGCCTCGTGCACGCGAAGTCCGACGCCGAGACGTGCGCGGTCGACCCGGCGCTGGCGCACCCCAACGTCGAGCTCGTGACCGGCGCCTACGTAGCGCGCCTCGAGACGAGCGCGTCGGGGCGCGAGGTCACGGGCGTCGTCGTCGAGCGCGCCGGCCAGACCGAGCGCTACACCGGCCAGCTGGTCGTCGTGTCGGCGGGCGCGATCAACTCGGCGGCGCTGCTGCTGCGCTCGGCGAGCGAGAAGCACCCGAACGGGCTCGCCAACCGCTCGGACGTCGTCGGGCGCCACTACATGGGGCACACCAACTCCGTGATGATGGCGCTGTCGCGCTGCCCGAACCCGACGGTGTTTCAGAAGACGCTCGCGCTCAACGACTTCTACTTCGGCACCGAGGACTGGCCCTTCCCGATGGGTCACATCTCGTTCGTGGGCAAGCTCGATCTCCACGCGCTCAAGGCGGGCGCGCCGCCCATCGCGCCCGGCTGGACGCTGGACCTCATGGCGAAGCACTCGCTCGACTTCTGGCTCACGTCCGAGGATCTCCCCGATCCCGACAACCGCGTGACGCTCGATCGCGACGGGCGCATCGTGTTGTCGTACACGCCCAACAACCTCGAAGGGCACGAGCGCCTTCACGCCGTGCTCAAGCAACTCCTCGCGCAGCGCTCGTGCCCCATCCACGGCAAGTCCTGCCATCAGGGCCTGTTCTCGCGCAGCCTGTTCCTCGGCGAGCGGATCCCGCTGGCGGGCGTCGCGCATCAGAATGGCACAATCCGGTTCGGGCGCGATCCGAAGACATCGGCGCTCGATCCGTTTTGCCGCGCGCACGAGGTCGACAACCTCTACGTCGTCGACGGCAGCTTCTTCCCGTCGAGCGCGGCCGTGAACCCGGCGCTCACGATCATGGCCAACGCCCTGCGCGTCGGAGATCACCTGCTGGACCGCCTCGGCGTGTCGCGCGGCGAAACGGCGAGGGACCGTCGTGTCTGACCCGCGCCGCGCCCACCGCCGTGGGTGCCCACCATACTCGGTGGGATCCCAACACGCGCGGTGGGCGCGCCGCGAGGCCGCAAGACGACACGAAAGAAAAGGCCGCGTCCCGCGCGGACCACGAAGCACCGAGAGCCTCGGCCCGGTCCTTGCTGAAGCTCTCGTTGCGTCATGGCTCAGCGAGCGACACCCGAACGAGATGCCGAGGACGCGGCCGAGTTGGCCGCGCTCATGGCTCGTTACTGCGACGGGGACGCGCGCGCCTTCCACGCGCTCTACGCGGCGCTCGCACCGAAGATCCTCGGCTACCTCACCGGGCTCATCGGCGATCGCGCCACGGCGGAGGATCTCCTCCAGCAAACCTTCATGAAGCTCCACCAAGGACGTGCGAGCTACGTTCGCGGCGCGAACCCCGCGCCGTGGCTCTACACGATCGCCCACCGCGCGTGCATCGACGAGATCCGTCGCAAGAAGCGGTCGAAGGTCCGTCTCAGCACGGACGGCACGCTGCCGCGCGAGCCGGCCGCCGATCTGGGCGGCGCCGCCGAGGCGGCGGGCGCGACGTCGAACGAGGCCGACGTCGAGCGTGGGCTGGCGGCGCTCGCGACGTTGCCGGCGCTGCTGCGCGAGGCCGTGCTGCTCACGAAGATCCAAGGGCGATCGAGCGCCGAGGCCGCGCTCATCGCCGGGACGACCGCGGGCGCGATCAAAGTGCGCGCGCACCGGGGCTACGTCGCGCTTCGCAACAAGCTGCTCGGCGCGACGGAAGACGAAGGCCCGGCCGCGGCGCTCGGCGCCGTCGCGCTCGATCGCGTGGAGCTGCAATGAAAGAGAGCCTCGAAGATCTCGGCTCGCTCGGCGCGCTGGCGTCTTCCCTCCCGCCGCCGCCGTCGAGCGACCTCCTCGCCGACGTCGGATCGATGCGGCCCGTGCGCACGCGCGTGCCGCTCCTCGCGCTCTGCATCGTCGCCGTCGCCGCGGCCGTGTACCCGGTCGTCGGGCTCGCGATCTACCCGCTGCGGCCCGATCTCGCCGCGCTGCCCACGTGGTGGCTCGTGTCGGTCGCGCTCGTCTGGCTCGCAGGCTTCATCGTGCCGCTGACCCTCGCGATCATGCCGCGCGCCGGCCACGTGTTGCCCGACGGCGCGCGCGCGGGCCGCGTCGCGGGGCTCGCGTGCCTGACGGCGGTGCTGCTCGGGCTCCTGTTCACCATCGACGCCCCCGGCGTCACGATCGTGCCGACGTCGGTATGGGAGATGTTCCGGCGCTACTGGTGGGGGTGCGTCTCGTTCGGCCTCAAGATCTCGATCCCCGCCGTGCTCGTCGCGGCAGCCGTCTTGCGCAAGGTCGCCGTGACGCGGCTGCCGTCGCTGGGCGCGGCCGTGGGTGCCGCCGGCGGTGCGTTCGCCGGGCTCGCGCTCCACGCGCTCTGCCCGGTGGGCGGCGCGTGGCACGTCGGTCTCGCGCACGGCGGCGGCGTCGTCATTGGAGCGACCATCGGCGCGTTGTGGTTGCCGCTGCTCGTGCGCCTCGGCGGCAAGCGAAACGATCGCTGATCACGGCGTGGGCCGGCAGATGCCGAGGCGCCGCATCTTCCCGCGCAGCGTGTTCGGGTGGACGTCGAGGGCCTTGGCCGCGCCCCGCGCACCTTCGATGAGCCAGTTCTTCGCTTCGAGCGCCGCCACGATGTGACGACGCTCGGCTTCGTCGAGCGTCACGGCATCGGTTGGCGATGCCGCGACCGAGCGTGGCCCCATGCACGGCGAGCCGTCGCCCGCGAAGTCGTCGGGAAGCGCGAGCGCGCCGTCGGGGCTGAGCACGACCGCGCGCTCGAGGGTGTTCTGCAGCTCGCGTACGTTGCCGGGCCACGTGTGGGCGACGAGGCCCTGCATCACCTCGGGCGGCACGTCGACGACGGCCTTGCCGTGCCGGCGCGCCAGCCTCGGCACGAAGTGGCGCACGAGCCGCTCGACGTCGCCGCGGCGATCGCGCAGCGGCGGCACGGCCAGCGGTATGATCGCGAGGCGGTAGTAGAGATCGCTGCGGAAGCGCCCCTCGCGAACCGCCGTCGTCAGATCGCGGTTCGTCGCCGCGATGATGCGGACGTCGACCCTGACCGTCTTGCTGCACCCCACGGGCTCGAGCTCGCCCTCCTGCAGCACGCGCAGCAGCTTCACCTGCGCGTCGAGCGGCATCTCGCCGATCTCGTCGAGGAAGATCGTGCCGCCCTCGGCGAGCTTGAAGCGGCCTTCGCGGTTGGCGAGCGCGCCCGTGAAGGCGCCTTTGACGTGGCCGAACAGCTCGCTCTCGACGAGGCCCGCGCTGATGGCGCCGCAGTTGACCTTGACGAGCGGCCGATCGCGGCGCGGGCTGCGCTCGTGAATGGCCCGCGCGACGAGCTCCTTGCCTGTGCCGGTCTCGCCCGTGATCAGAACGGTCGACGTCGTCGGGGCGACCTGTTCGATCTGCGCGACGAGCGCGGCGAGCGCCGGGCTCTCCCCGACGATGGCCGCGCCGTCCTGCTCGCGCCGAAGCTCCTCGCGCAGGTACTGGTTCTCCGCCTGGAGGCGCCCCTTGAGCTCGGCGATCTCTTCGAACGCCCGCATGTTCGAGACCGCGAGCGCGACTTGGTTCGCGACGTCGGCCAGGAACGCCTCGTCGTCGGTGTCGAATTGGTTCGGCTTCGTGCCGCCGAGCGTGATGGTCCCGATGCTCTGGCGGCCGACGATGAGGGGCGCCGTGAGCAGCGCGCGGATGCCCTCGTCGCGGAGGCGGCGCTCGGGCGCGAACTCGGCCTCGCGCGCGAGGTCGCGGCGCAACAACGTCCGCTGATGATCGAACACCCAGCCGACGTGGCTGTCCTTCCGATCGAGGCAGACGCCCACGGGGAAGCGCAGCGGCGGCAAAGGGCCCTCGAGCGCGAGAATCCGCAGCTTGTCCGTCGCTGGATCATGGAGCGTGAGGGCGGCCCGATCGAACGGCACGACCCGCGCGATGGCGCGCGAGATCGCGGCCAGCAAAGTGTCACGCGTGAGGTTCGAGATGATGGCGTTGTTGACGTCCAGGATGGCGCGCTCGCGCGACGAGGGGTGCTCGGCCCGGCGCCGCGCGCCGAGCTCGTCGCGGAGCACGCGATCGTCTTCGAGGATGGAGGCCGCGACCGTCACGCGAGCCCCATCTCGCGAACGATCCAGGCCGACTGCCACGCGCGCTCGAAGCGGTAGGCGTCTTCCAGCGCAGCGGGCTCGGCCGTGCCTTGCCGGCGCGTCGTCCACGCCGAGAGCTGCGCCACCGCCATCGACGCGCACAGCGCCGACAGCGCCGGCGATTCGAGCTGGGCGTGCCGCACGTGCCAACTGGAGTCGTCGACGTAACCTTGCAAGGCGCCTCGTTCCTCGGCGGAGGCCGCAGCGACGAGCGCTGCGGCGTGATCGCGAACCGCGATTGAGAACCGCTGCGCCCCGCCCCGCTCCGACCACTCGTCGACGCGGGCGACGAGGCGCCCGCGCGGCGCGAGCACGCAGTCGAGCCCACTCGACAGGTCGCCGTCGAGCTCGACCTTCCACAGCTCCTCGTGCAGCCAGAACGAGAGTTGGTCCGCGCGGCAGGCATGCACGCCGCGCCGACACATCGCCACGGGCCCCTCCGCTTCGAGCCAAGCGCCCGGACGAGGCCAAACGACGCGAGAGATCGGGCCGATCCCACCGCGCGCGAGGAACTTGTAAGCGAAGGTCGTCACGAGGCGACCGCCTCGATCACGGCGCGCGGCGCGAGCGAAAGAGCGCGCGGATCCCGGCCTCGACGTCCGCGGGCAGCGCCGCCTCGGTCACGCGCCTCACGAGGCTCGAGCTCTGGTGCAGCTGCGCGAGGTACGTCGCGCACCACGGACACGCATGGAGGTGCTGTTCGAACGAGGCGCGATCCTCGGTCGACATGACGTCCTCGAGGTAATCGTTGACGACCTCGACGACGTCGCGGCACACGAACTCCGTTTGCCTCCAGCGACTCACGACCCTGACTCCTCGACTCTGATCCGTCCATCGTAGTGGCTCTCGAGCTGGGCCCGCAGACGTGAGCGGGCGCGATGAAGAAGCACTCGCTGGTGAGTGCTCGAGAGCCCCAAGGCGTTACAAACTTCCTCGCCAGAAAGTCCTTCGACCTCGCGAAACAGGAGGACGCTGCGTTGGACCTCGGGGAGCGCGGCGATTGATTCCTCAAGGGCCGCGCGCAGTTCGGCGCTCAAGACGGCGCCCTCGGGCGTCTCGGGCCAGGCGCTCGGGGGCGCCTGCCAATGGCCGTCCCAACGATGGCCAGGCGGGCTGAAGCGTTCGGGAGGAACCGCCGGCTCGTCCGTCAGCTCGGCGAGGGCCGACGCCGGGATCGAGCGCAGCTCGATGCGCCGCCGCGAGCGCGCCGTGTTGATGAGGATGCCGCAGAGCCAGGTCTTCAAGGAAGATCGGCCCTGGAACTCCGCGAGCTTCTCCAGCGCCACGACCCAGGTCTCCTGCACGACCTCTTCGGCCAAAGCGGGGTCGCGCGCCCACGACAGCGCCAGCCGGAGAAAGGGCGCTCGATGCTGCGACACGAGCTCGACGAAGGCGTCCTCGTCGCCAGCCACGATCCGGCGCGCGATCTCGAGATCGCGTGAGCCCAGCTCGGGATCTTCGCGCCCAGGCATCCGATCGGCCCCCTCCGGTCCGACAGTAGCACCAATAGCATTCTGCTCGGCGCGCGGACCGAAGGGTTCTCAGAGATTCGTGCCCACGTTTCCGATCGTGATGCTCGGCCCGAACAGGAACGACCAGTGGCTCGCGAGCGGGCTCGTCAGATCGGTGGGCACCTCGTGAACGTCGTCGCGCAGCTCGTACGCGATCCACGCGTGCAGGTTCACCGACGCCTGCGACGTCTCGCCCCGGTTGCCGATCGGGACGCTGACGCCGACCCCGCCCAGCACCGCCAGCGTGCGCGGGAACCCGGGCGTCGCCGCGAGGCCGATGCCCATGGCGCCAAATTCCAGCCCGAGCAGACCTTCGTGCCCCTCGTGGTCGAGCCACGTCAGGCGTGACAGCGCGCCGAAGTTCAGCGTGAGGACGTCGCTGGGCGCCGTGATCCGAAAGAGCCCCGTCGGAATCGCCGCCGTGGCGTAGAAGCGCAGGTGCCCTTCGCCGACGACGATGAGCCACTGAGCCGACGGCAGGTTGACGTTGACCTCGGAGCCCCCGATGTCGTGGGCCTCGTCGACGACGTGCGAGACGCGAACCGTGATGCGATCGAACCGGGCTTGCACGCCATGGATCCAGAACGTGCGCGGCGCCGCGCCCGGGCGCAGCACCATGCGCTCGCTCACGTGCGCGTCGGCGCGCGGCGAGTCGTCGACCTTGGCGACGCTGACGTCGACCGTGATGTCCTGCGTGCCCTCTTCCACCTTCAGGCGTTCCCGGTGGATGATCAGACGGCAGCTCTCGCGCTGCGAGAACGGGATCGACGCCTCAGGTCCGGGTGCGATGCGCCGCGCGCCACCGTTCGCGTCGGAGCACATCATCTCGATCAGCGGCGCGGGCCCCGAGACCGACTCGCCGAGCGGCGCCGGCACGCTGGCCTCGCGGATGGGACGCTGCACGGACTCCGTGAGGATCGCGAGATCGGTCCCGTCGAACGCGGGGGGCAACGCCGTCGCGCGGTACCCGAAGCGAAGGGCGACGAACCCGCCCGCGCTCTCTTCGGCGCGCACGCGAACCGTGTGATCGGCCGTCGACACGCGGTAGGCGCCCTCGACCGAAAGGGGCACGAGGTGGGCCGATTCTCCGACGGAGGCCATGTGCAGCACGGCGTCGCGGTTCGTGGGGATGAACGCGACCCGACCGAAGCCGGGCAGCTCCAGCGTCGCCCTCGGCTGGGGCGCCGCCCGCGTGGCCACGCTCGCGACCGCGAGCACCGAGGCGTCGGGCTCTGCGCGGCTCGCCGTGATCGTCAACTGAGAGTCGTCGATCTCGGCCGCGGCGAGCTGCACGTAAGTGGCGTCCGACGTTCGCTCGACGCGTTCGACGCGGGCCACGTCGCCGTTGGTCGTCCAACGAAGGTCTCTCGCCTCGCGCCCGCAACGATCGTCCAGCCGAACCACGACGCGCGTTCCCTCGGCGTGGCGCAGCGGAGCGCCGGACACGACGGCCGCCTGACAGTGCAGCACGGGAACGACGCGCGTGACGACGGCCTCGAGCACGTCACCGCGTGGCGAGAACACGTGGGGCGCCAACCGCACGCGCACATTCACGCCCGTCGCGGCGCCCGACACCGAACGAACGAGAACGGACGCGTCCGAGAGCTCGCACCGGGCGGGCGCGCAGTCGACGGCGCTGACCGCTTCGGCGTGCAACAGGGGAATGCGCCCGGCCCCGCTCGTCAGGTCGACGGCCATCGCCGCCGGCAGCAAGCGATCGATGACGACGCGCGCCGGTCGCAGGACCTGCGCGGGCGTTGGCGAGGCGCCTTTCGCCACGACGGCGCCGGAAGCCGACCAGCTCAGCGAGACATCCGCCGGCAGATCGCGCGGCAACGCGAAGGCACACTGTTCGTCCTTGGCTCCCGCGATCGGCTTCGGATCGACACAGACGTCGTCGCCGGCGCGGGCGTCCTGCTTCCAGGCGACCCGAAGGCCTTTGAGGTGGGCTCCCTTGAGCTCGAGCCGACCTTGATCGGGGAACAGCGTGACGCTCGCGGCGTCGACCTCCGGCGCAGGCGGGGGAACGGTCGCAGGTTCAGCTGCCGAGCTCGCTCCCGAGAGAAGCGTCCACAAGATCGATATGAAAACGGCGCGCATGGAGGCTCAGGCCGACTCGTCCGAGGCGCCGATCTTCTTCGCGAGCGTCTGCCTCGTGATGCCGAGGTGCTGCGCGGCTTGTGTCTGGTTGCCGCCGCAGATCTCGAGGACGCGACGGATGTGGAGCAGCTCGATCTCTTCGAGGCTGGGGATGGGCGAGCCGCTTCGGCGCGGGATCGACGACGACGACGACTCGGCGGCCGTGAGCGCCGCCGTGACGACCTCCGGCGGCAGGTGGATCGCCGACAGCATGTCGTCGTCGTTCAAGAGCACGGCGCGCGTGATGACGGACCGGAGCTCACGGACGTTCCCCGGCCACCTGTAGCGCTCGAGAATTCCGGTCGCGTCGGGAGCGATCTCGCGAAACCTGCGACCGATCTCTCGTGACGATTGGGTCATGAAGTGCAAAGCGAGCGGCCTGACGTCCTCGCGTCGCTCGCGCAACGGCGGGATGTGAAGCGTGATCGTGTTGAGCCGGTAGTAGAGGTCCTCGCGAAACGTCTTGGCGGCCACCATCTGCGCGAGGTCGCGGTTCGTGGCGGCGACGACGCGGACGTTCACGCGACGGACCGACGTCGCGCCGATGCGCCGGAAGGTCCTGCTCTCGAGGAAGGTCAGCAGCTTGGCCTGCGCGGCCGCGCCGAGGTCGCCGATCTCGTCGAGGAAGATCGTCCCGCCGTCGGCGACCTCGACGAGGCCGAGCTTCTTCTCGCGCGCGTCCGAGAAGGCGCCGCGCTCATGGCCGAAGAGCTCGCTCTCGACGAGGTTCTCGGGGATGGCCGAGCAGTTGAGCTCGACGAAGGGGCCAGCCATGACCGCCGAGTGATCGTGCAGCAGCCGCGAGACGAGCTGCTTGCCCGTGCCGCTCTCACCGGTCACGAGGATCGTGGGCACGGGGCTCACGGCCGCCAGATCGACCTGCTTGAGCAGGCGCACCATCACCGGCGCCTGGTGCAGCAGAGAAACGGTGTTCGCGCGCTTTCGATCCTGCGCCGCCAGATACGCGATGCGGGTCTCGAGGGTGTTGGTTCGCTCGGCGTGACGAGCGGCTTTGACGATCTCGGCGAGCTCGAACGGCTTCTTGATGAAGTCGTGCGCGCCGAGCTTCATGGCCGCGACGGCGTTCTCGAACGAGCCGTGCGCCGACATGAGGACGACCTTCGTGTCGGGCGCCTCGGCGCGAAACCGTCCGAGCAGCTCGACCCCGTCGGCGTCCCCCAAGACGAGATCGAGGATGATGATGTCCGGACGATCCTCCTGGAAGCGCGCCCACGCCTCCGTGCCCGAGGCGGCCTCGACGACGTCGTAGCCCTCACGAACGAGGACGCCTCGGATCGACTTCCGAATCAACGGCTCGTCGTCGACGACCAGCACGTGCGCCGTCATCGAACGATCGGCAGCTGCACCTGGAACACGGCCCCTCCTCCCGCCTCGCTGGGCAAGTTGTGAGCGGCGATTCTACCGCCATGCTCGAGCACGATGTTTTGGCTCACGGCGAGCCCCAACCCGTGCCCCTCCGGCTTCGTCGTGAAGAACGGCTTGAACAAGTCCGGCATCACGCCCTCCGGGATGCCCGGACCTCGGTCGACGACTTCGATCGAGACCTCTCGACGACCGAGCACGACGACGCTGCGAGCGGTGACCTCGACCCGGCCTCCCCTCGGCATCAGAGATTGGGCGGCGTTGGTGAGCAGGTTCACCAGCACCTGAGCGATGAGGAGCGGATCGACCTCTACCGGAGGCAGCCCAGGTTCTTCGTTTGTCGTCACCGTGACGTCGAGCGCCTCCAGCGTGCGACGCGAAGCCTCGACCGCCGACTCGATGAGGGAGGAGATCGTCACCACCTCGATCTGCGGGGTCAGCGGTCGAGAGTAATTGATGAGGCGCCGCACGAGGCCGTCGACCCGCCTGATCTCGCGCTCCAGCGCCGAGGCGACCTCGAGGACGCCGCGGTTCACGCCGGCGGTTTCTCCTTCGATCGTCATGAGCTGGATGGCCGCCTTCATTCCCGCGAGTGGGTTCAAGATCTCGTGGGCCAGCTTCGCCGAGAGCTCGCCGATCGCCGAGAGCTTCTCGGTCTGAACCAGTCGACGGCGATGCTCGACGAGCTCCGCGTCCGTCTCCTCGAGCTTGTCGACGAGCGCGCGGACATGGCCTCCCAGCGCCTCGAGCCCACCGCGCGACGGCGACACCTTGATGCGCGTTCGTTCGGCCGCCGACTCCACCTGCACGGCCAGCTCGTAAATCGGCTTGGTGATTCGACGCGACCACCAGAAGCCGACGAGCAGGCTCGCGAGCGCGCCGCCGATGCTCGTCGTGACGAGCACGCGCCCGAGGCGGCGCACCTTCCGCCGTCCGTCCGCCAGTTTGCGCTCGGCGTCGCTCTTGGCGAGGCTGCCGAACTGTCGAAAGAGCGCCCACAGATGTTGCGTGCGCACGTGGTTGCTCTCGAGCGCGGCGACGGCGTCGTCTTTTTTTCCGGCGTCGTAGAGCGAGACCGCTTGGCGACGCGCCCTATCGTAGGCGGCGTACTCGTCTTGGATGTCGTCGAGGACCTCGGCCGACGGCCCGGCGCTGACGGCCCTGTGGGCCTGCGCCAACCACTGCTCGAACGCCGGACGGCTCGTCTCGAGCTCCGCCAACCAGGCCCGGTTCCCCGTGAGCAAGTACTCGGCGACGAACCCCTTTTGGTACTGGAAGGCGCTCATCGCGGCCGTGTCGTCGATGAGCGCCAGCTGTCGCGCCACGGCGGCGCTCCCGTCGGCCGCCGCGTGGTCGAGCGAATAGAGCCCGACCGCGCAAACCACGCCGACGGCGACCGCCGTGCCCGCGGAGGCGAGCGCGAGGCGCAGCGACAGCGCCGCCGAGCGAGAGGACCGCATCGGGACATTATGAGCCCGGCGCGCGTCCTCCAGCCACGGAACGACCACCGTCGAGGTCGACAACCGAGCCGCGTCCTCGATCACTCGATGCGGAACGGGATCGAGAGCGACGCGATCGTGCGGTCTCCCTGTCCGTCCTTGAGGTCTGCGTCGAACGAGACCTCGCTCTCGCGCCGCGTGGTGTTCTCGAAGAAGAGGAAGCCCGACAGCTGTCCACCGTCAGCCAGAATTCCTTCGGGCAGGCTCAGACGTCGTACCTCTCCCATCGGCAAACCATCGCCCCAAAACGCGTATTGACGTTGCTCGACATCGTCGTCCGAAGGCAACCGAAGGGACCACGGCGGCAGCGATGGATAGACGTCCTTCAGGGCCGGCCGCACGAAGAAGCTCGACGACGCGAAGTAGGGCCGCACGACGCCGATCGCCTCCATCCGACGGACGTCTGCGAGAGGCAAAGGCGGCAGTGGGTAGTAGACGCGGCCGCGGGCGCCGGCGATCGTGAATCGGTCGTAGAGGATCTGGAGGTCGTGTCCGCTGTGGTTGACGATGCGAACGCGAACCGCCGTGAGGCGAGCCGGCAGCTCGGGGCGCCTCTCCCTCCAGTCGTCGCCGCTCGCGGCGAGTCGAACGCCGTCCTTCTCGGCGACCGCGAAGCCCGGCGCGTCGGGAACGACGCGCGTGCCGCTGGCCGGCAACATGCGCGAGCTTCCGCACGCGGCCGCCATCAGCACGACCGTGGCGAGCGCCGGCGCTCGCCACCTCGCCGCTTCAACGCATGACGAGGTCATCACGTCGGTTCTTCGCGCGAGAGTCGTCGTCGTGCCCTGGGAACTTCGGCCGCTGAGAGCCGTAGCTGAGGGTCGTGATGCGCCCCGAGGGAACGCCGAGGTGGACGAGGTACTCCTTGGCGGCGCGCGCGCGATGATCGCCGAGGGCCATGTTGTACTCGATCGTGCCGAGCTCATCGCAGTTGCCATCGACCTCGAGGTCTTCCCTGCTCTTCGTCCGGGCCTCCGATGCGACTTTTTGCAGCACCGCACGCGCGTCGTCGCGCAACAGGGCCGAGTCGAAGTCGAAGAAGATCGCGTCGCCCGCCTTCGTCGTCGTCGCGACGACGGGCGCGGGCGGGACCGGCGTGGCGGTTCGCGGCGCGGGCGCGACGGCTGGCTGAGGTGTCGCGAGCGCAGCGCTCTGCGCGACCTTCTGTTGGTGCGAGCACCCGCCGGCGAACGGACCCACGCACGCCGCGATGAGGACAGCCCCCGCAAGGTCGAGAGACGGACGTGACATGGCTTCTTCCTTTCTTTTGGGCGTCAGGATGTTCAGGCAGCGACCTCGACGAAGGACCAAAACCGGCTCCTCAGAGTCTGCAGCCGCTCGAAAGACTCCGGACTGTTCACCTCGACGAGGTACTGGAGCTTGGACAGCATCGTGGCCAAGGCGCCGTTCCCGAGAAGTGAAGCCGACGGCTGAACGACGGGGACGCCGGTCACGCCGTCTTTCTCCCAGACGACATGGCCGACCACGAAGAAGTCGTCCACGGTGGTCTGGTGCGGGTAGAACCGCGCTTGGAGAACGCGCATGCGAGCCCTTCAGAGGCAAGCAGCGTGCCGCGAGCGAAGCTACTCGTTCAACGAAACCTTCGGGGAGCCCGCCAGACGTTCGAGCACCGCGGCGACCTCATCGAGCTCCGTCGCGGAACGAGAGACGCCCAGTGCCGCCAAGGTCCGGCTCAACCGCCGCAAGCGGGCCGCGAGCTCGGACGGAATTCGTTGGACGCCTGACGCGTCCGCCTCGGAAACCACATCGACCTCACGATACAAGCGCCACCACGACGGCCGCGACGACGCCCACGGTCGAGAAGATCAACACGAGCGTCCGCTGGCTCCAACGGCTGCGAGCCTGCGAATCATGGCGCCGCCGCCGCCACCCTCTCGCCCTTCGACGTTCCGACGCCCTCGCGTAGCAATCGACCCAACGGGGATCGAGCACCGCGCCTTCGATCACCCTCTTTTCATCCGCCGTCGTCATTCCGCTGCGCCCTCGGGCGTTGACCCTTTGCAACAGACATTCCGCGAGACGGATCGACGGATGCGGTCCCTTGTGAGAGATCGCACTCCGCGCGACGTTAAGAAAGCGAACAGCGAGTCAGCGGTCGTTACGTTTGTTAACGGAGATCAGTCTCAACGCGCTGGCGTAACACGTGCTTGAAGGCGCGTGGCTGCTCTCCGCATGCGCTCTAGAACGACGAACGTCCTGACTCGGATTCGGGTGTGGTGGTCCGCCCGCAACCGAGCCCTTCTCCCGATCATCTTCGCGGAGACCGCGCCACTCGACCTGCGCATCGTCGGGAGGATGCTCTTCCACTCGGCGCTCGTGGGCTTGGCCGCCGGCGTCGCGGGCGTCTTGTTCTTTGGCGGGCTCGAGCTGGTCCAACGCGTCCTGCTCGAGAACCTGGTCGGATACAAGGTGCTGCGCGCACACGGTGAGCACCTCGCCGTCAGCGGCCGCGAGCACGCCTTTCGGCCGTGGCTGCTCGTCGTTCTGCCGGCGATCGGCGGGTTGGCTTGTGGCCTCCTCACGCGGCTCGCGCCCGAGGCCCGAGGAGGCGGCGGCGACGCGATGATCGAGGCCTTTCATCATCAGGACGGGTTGATTCGCCGCCGGGTGATCTGGGTCAAAGCGCTGGCTTCGCTCTTCACGCTCGGCACCGGGGGCGCGGGAGGGCGCGAAGGCCCTACGATGCAAATTGGCGGCGCGCTCGGCTCGGTGGTGGCCCGCGTGCTCGGGGTGAGCGCGCGAGAGCGCCGCATCCTCCTCATCGCGGGCGTCGCGGCAGGGATCTCGGCGGTTTTCCGCACGCCACTCGGCGCCGCGCTGCTCGCCGTCGAGGTGCTGTACCGAGATGGCTACGAGTCTGACGCCCTCATCCCCTCCGTCCTCGCGAGCGTCGTCTCTTACTCCGTCGTCATCTCGATCTACGGAGAGACCACCCTCTTCTCGCACGCGGCCCGCTTCCCGTTCACGCCGCGGCACCTACCGCTGTATGGCGTGCTCGCGATTCTGGCCGCCGCGCTCGCGGTCGCGTTCGTCGCGGGTCTCCGGCGCTCGAAGAAGGCGTTCTCAGCCCTCCCCGTGCCGGCGTGGGCGCGCCCCGCGATCGGCGGGTTGCTGCTCGGAGCGCTTTGCCTGCCGATCATCACGCTCGTCGGCTCGAAGGTCGGGACCGCGGGACAAGGCCTCGGCCTCCTCGGCGGCGGCTACGGCGCCGTACAAACGGCGATCAGCGGCGCGGCGTGGCTCCCCAGCGGCTGGGCGGCCGTCGAGCTCCTCGTGCTGCTCTCCATCGTGAAGCTCTTCGCCGCGTCGATCACGATCGGCTCAGAAGGAAGCGCCGGGGACTTCGCGCCGTCGCTCGCGATCGGTGGGCTCCTCGGCGGCGCATTCGGCCGCGCCGTCCAGATCCTGCTGGCCGATCCCAGCATCGACCCGGGCGCCTTCGCGCTCGTGGGCATGGGCGTGTTTTACGGCGGCATCGCGCACGTGCCCCTCGCCGCGCTCGTCCTCGTGTGCGAGCTCGCCGGCAACTACGACCTGTTGGTGCCGCTCATGCTCGCGCAGGGCATCGCGTTCGTGGCGCTCCGGAACCGCGCGCTCTACGGGGCGCAGGTGGCCACGCAGCGCGATTCGCCCGTTCATCGCGACGCGCTCTTCCTCGACGTCCTCAACGGGATCTACGTGCGGGATATCATGAGCGAAGGTCGGCCCTTCGTGACGTTCTCTCCCGGGACCTCGACCACCGAGATGTTGCGCCACGTGAGCGAGTCGACCTGGCAAGACGTCTTCCCGGTCCTCGACGGCCGCGGCCTCATGCTCGGAGTCGTCAGCGCCGAAGCCACGCGCATCCTTTCTACCGAACGGCGAGACGCACCTGCGTTGCTCGCCTCGGACATCATGCTCGCGCCCCTCTCGGTGCGGCCGGAAGACGATCTGCGACGGGCGACCGAGCTCTTGGTGGCGAACGGGCTACGCGAGCTGCCGGTCGTCGATGCGCGCGGGACCGTGATCGGGTTCCTCGACGAGCGCGAGGTGGCGCGGCTGTATCTGGACGATCAGGATACAGCGACGGCCATGAACCGTTCGAGCTGGACGAGCCGAAGGAGTGCCAAGGGCTGACCGCTCGCGTCCCGGAGGACGACCTCGCCGCCACCCTCGCGCACGCGCTTGTAGAAGACGACCAAGAGGCCGATCCCGACGCTGTCGATCATGCGCAGCTGGCTGAGATCGATTTCGACGACGGGTGTTCTCGCCTCCACGAGCTCGTCGAGGGGCACGCGGAGAGAATCGTACGTCACGACGTCGAGCTCGCCGACGAGCCTGAGGACGACGGCTCCGTTGCTGCCTGGCGCGATTGAAAACGTCATATCGCCCGTCACTCCGGCTGGTCGAGGAGCAAGCCCCGTTCCGTCGTGCTCCCGCGTGCTGCGGTCCGCTACGGCTGCGCGCGATGTGAAGAAATCTTCCGCGGCGCCTCCCGTCGTTCGTTTCATTAACATCCGCCCTTCACAGACCGTCGGAACCTTGATGCGCGTCACTGGTCTACGGGTTGCTTTGTCTCTCGTCCCATTGATACGAATGACGACAGCCCATAGCCAGCAGAGAGCGCTCGATGTCCGAGCATGATCGGCCGCCCGCCATGCTCGTAGGGTTGATGCGCGTGCGCGAACACTGCACCTTCACGTGGCGACGACGAGATGCGGACGATGTTCGGGTCGTCGAAGTGCAGCCCGACCACTGCCTTCAATGCATCGCCGAGCTGCGCCGTCGAAACCTGCGCCTCGTCGACGCGACGGGGAAGAGCCATCCATCCTGATGGCGATCTGATGAGCACCCCGCGCGGCGCCCTTCAGACGCCGCCGTACCATTCATAGCCCTGATCGCTCCAGTACCCGCCGTTCGCCGCCGGGAGAAACGTGATCCGGGTGAGGTACTTCGTGTTCTTGTAGCCCAGCTTCACCGGCGAGTAGACGCGCGCGGGAGCTCCGAACGCGGGATCGAGGAGCCGGCCATCCTGGCCGTACACGATCAAGGTCTGCGGGTGGAGCGCGCTCTCGAGATCCCAGCTCTCGTGATAGTCGTCGTCGAAGGATTGGAAGTCTACGAACCGCGCGTCGGCCGTGACGTCCGCGCGCCGGGCCAGCTCGCTCAAGAGGACGCCGGTCCTGATCGAGACCGCGGACCACCCTTCGACGCAGAAGTGCTCGAGACGCAGGTCGGTGCGCGGCAGCGCCTTGAGCTCGTCGAGCGTGAGCTTGACCGGTCGCCGAACGAGACCGCCGATCTCGAGACGCCAGACGCCGTTCTCGGCTTCGTCCCACACCGGCACTTCGTCCGCGACGAAGTACGAAGGGAACGCCTTGCCCGCGGCGTGGGCGCGCGCGGGCGGCGTGTTCATCGCGGTGTGCCGGAACAGCGAACGCTCGAGGCGCTGATTCCACCGCTGGGACGCGGCGAGCAGCGTCTCCGCGCTCTTCGGCCCGCGCGAATCGCAGCCGCCGAGCGCGAGCGCGACCCCGGCGGTCGCGCCGGCAGCCAAGAATGCGCGGCGATCCATCCCCAGCCGCTCCGCCATGTGCCCGGCCGGACGCCAGAGCTCGCTCATGACGGTGTTCCCTTCTTCGCGCGGAGGTTCACGAACGGACGCGCGTTCCGCTCCTCGGGCGACTTCGATTCGTCGTAGCCGCCGGTGATGATCGCGCGCAGCGCGTAGGGATCGACGGTGAACACCATGAAGACGTGACCCAGGCTCAGCACCACCAGGCTCAGCATGGCCAAGAAGTGCCAGTAGCGCGCCCACACGTAGCCGCCGAGCAGCATCGTCAGCGGCGCGAGCTGAACCGGCTTCCAGATCGCGAGGCCGGACAGGACCGCGAGCGCCCCGAAGATGGGCATCGAGAAGTAGGCGAGCCGCTGGAGCGCGTTGTGCTTGCCCTGGCGGGGATGGTCCTTCCTCAGCGTGAGGTAGAACTTCATCATCTCCCAGACGTCGCGGACGACGCCGCTGCGTGGAATCAGATCGCGCCACTCGCCGTGCAGGTAGATGAAGGCGAGGTACACGAGAGCGTTCGCGAAGAGGACCCACATGGCGGCGAAATGCCAGTGGCGAGCGCCGGCCAGCCACCCACCGAAGGTCAACCAGGTTGGGATCGTGTGCCCCTCGAAGGGGTAGCAGCAGAACGTCTCACCCTTTCGCGCGAAGGCTGGATACGCGTTGAAGATCCGCAGTCCGCTGCCAACCATGATGGTGAGCGCGAGCGCGTTCACCCAGTGGGTGACACGAACCACGATGTGGTGGCGCGTCTTCGCCATCAGGGGCCGAACGAGATGTTACGCAAGTAGTGGTTGTCGTAACCACCAGGATGCTTGACCAGGTAGTGTTGGTGGTACGTCTCGGCGGGATAGAAGACACCGGCCGGCGCGAGCTCGGTGGTGAGCTTCGCGCCCCAGGCTCCCGATTTGTCGATCTTGGCCATGAGGCCTTGCGCGATTTCGCGCTGCTTGTCGCCGTGGAAGAAGATCGCCGAGCGGTACTGTGTGCCGACGTCGTTTCCCTGCCGGTTCAGCGTCGTCGGGTCGTGCATCTTGAAGAAGAGCGTCAATAGATGAGCGTATTCGACCTTCGTCGGATCGAACGTGATTTCGACGCTTTCGGCGTGCCCGGTCGTTCCTGTGCTCGTGTCCTCGTAGGACGGGCTCTTGAGATGTCCGCCGGTGTACCCCACGCGGGTCTCGAGGACGCCGGGGACCTTGCGAAAGAACTCCTCGGTGCCCCAGAAACAGCCAGCGGCCAGAGTCGCCGTTTCGGTCGCGTGCGGCGTCACGGTCGGCGCGACGCGCTCGGCCGCAAAAGCCTGGCCCGCCAAGAGCACACCAATGATCACGAGAGCGATAGCGCCTCGACGAAACGACATGGTCTAGCCTCCCGACCGCCTTACGACGATGGCGCTGCGCAGGTTACGCGCGGGCGCGTTTTTCTTCGGGCATCCGAGCGACGACGGCCCTCGCACCGATCATCGAGCCGTCATCCATCGAGCCGTCATCACTCCCGGATGGGCTTCAGCCGCTTGGCGGTCGGCGGACCATCCTCGGCGGAGGCCCGCGCCTTTTGTCCCGCCTCCTCGAGGCTCTCGATCAAGTCAGACAGGTCCTCGAGCTCCACGGCGATCGACGAATCTGCGCCGTCTCCCCCGCTCCTACCGTGTTGAGAGATCACGACCCTCCCCCTCTCATCGAAGAAGACTTCGCATTTTCGTCCCAAGCTGAGGCCCATGGCGTGACTCCCGCGGGTTCTTCTACGAGCGCTGCTTCTGTGTTGGATCGGTCTTGAAGAAGATTTTCACTTCGCTGGGCCCGAGCTCGTCTCGAAGCACACCATTGTCGACGGCGCGATCGTAGTTCGAGGTGTGCTCGTGCCACTGGCCGTCCTCGAGGCCGCATTCGCCGACCACGATCTCGCCTGACGGCTCGTGCTTGAGGTTCACGGCGACGACGATGACGTTCCCGTCGCCGTTCCATCGCTTGTACGCGAACACGCGCCGAGCCGGATCTCTGAAGCACACCTCGATCTCGTCGGACCGCAGAGCCGGCATCCGATGACGAAGCTGGAACAGCCCGCGAACGTGATCGCGCAGCTGCGAATTGCGCTGGTTGCCGAGAAGCGACCAGTCGAGCGGTCGGGGCTCGAGGCTCTTCTCCGAAGCCGCGCCGAACTCCTGCCCCATCCAGATCATCGGCACGCCGGGAATCGTGGCGAGGATTCCCAGGCCGAGCTTGACTCGAGCGAAGGCGACGTCTCCGAACATGTGGCCCGTGTCGCCGAGCTGATGCATGAGGCGATCGTGATCGTGGCTGACGATGTAGTTCACGCCGTTGACGCCGCTGCGGTATCCGTCCTTCCTCGGATCGAGGGCGTCGATGAAACCCTCGAAGTCCGCCGGCGACTGCCCGTCGTTGTCGTGCTCGGTGAGGACGGCGCGAAAGCGCGCCCCGAGCGAGAACCGCCACGCGGCGACCATCGGTCCATCGGGATAAGCCGTGATCGCCGGGTCCTCGGGCACGTGCTCGGCGACCGTGAAGAACGGCTTGCGTCCATCGACCGCGGCGAAGCCGGCCTTGGTGAGCTCTTTCATCGCGTCGAAGTTCGCGATGGCCCTCGTGGCGTCGAAGCGAATGCCGTCGACATGAAACTTCTCGACCCAGAACCGGATCGAGTCGATCACGTACTTTCGCGCCGGGAAGATGTCCAGGTTCGAGTCGTAGTGCCCGTAGTTGAACTTGGGCCCCCACTGCATCTCGGGCGGATCCGGATTCTTCTCGTAGTACCAGTAGCCGTACGCAATCTTCGCGAGGGGTGAGTCGGCGTCGGCGTGGTTGTAGACGCCGTCCATTACGACGCGCATCCCCCGCGCGTGGCACTCGTCGACGAGGCGGCAGAGATCGTCGGGCGTCCCGTAGTTGCTGG
Organism: Polyangia bacterium; assembly: GCA_035549075.1. GTDB lineage: Bacteria > Myxococcota_A > Polyangia > Fen-1088 > Fen-1088 > DASZFV01. The sequence continues at coordinate 81,738 of DASZRT010000064.1, forward strand.
CGACGCCGAACAGGCTCCGCAGGTTGTAGCCCCAGCCCTGCCCCTTCGGGAAGAACTTCACGGGCATCAGCTCGAGGGCGTTCACGCCCAGAGCCTTGAGATCGTCCAGCTTCGCGACCACATCAGCGAAGGTTCCCCGCCGATCCGAGGTCCCGGCGAAGTCGCCCACGAAGAGCTCGTAGATCACCAGCTCGTCATTCGGGGGCAGCGGCACGTCGTCGTGCCTCCACTCATACGTCGTCCAGACGCGCTCGCCGCCGACGACGCGCACGATCGAGTTCTCGTGGTCGTCGTTGCTCACGTGCAGGGAGTAGGGATCGAACAGCTCGAGCGTCTCGCCCATCGCGAAGTAGCTGAGCGACTTGACCCGGAACTTGTACTGATGGTCGCCGTCGGGCAGCGGCAGCTCGGTGCGCCACCAGCCGTCCGCGCCCTTGGTCATCGGCAAGGGTTTCCAGCTCGAGAAGTCTCCGACGAGCTCGACGGTCTCGTTGTACGGGGCGAAGAGAGCAAATTCGATGGGCACGTTTCGCCCCCGCGCTGCGAGAGGCATGCCAGAGAAGCCGGGGACCAAACCCGCGGCGGCCCGCCTCCTCGCGTGGGTTTCCGTGTCCGTCATGGGGAACGTCCGCGCCGTCGGAGACACCAATCCGTAACGCACCCGTGCCCGGCTCGTTTGAGCATTTGCCAAGAGACGCGCGCCGCGAGAAGATACGCGCGGCTGCCGTCTTTGGGGGGAGACGGAGGCCTCGCCATGGCTTCCTCCTCCCCATCGAAGCTCGACTCCGCGCTGATTTGTCGGGTGCGCCGTCGCTTTTGCGCGCTTCCCCTCGCTCACGTGGTCGAGACGATGCGACCGCTTCCCGTCGAGGCGCTCACGACGCCGCTCCCCTTCGTGACGGGGATGTCCGTCGTGCGCGGCGCGCCGGTGCCCGTCGTCGACCTGGGCGCGCTCCTCGGGACCGAAGAGGCGCCTGCGTTCGGCAGGTTCGTCACCCTCGGTGTCGAAGGCCGCCGCGTCGCCTTGGCCGTCGAAGGCGTCGTCGGCGTGCGGGACCTCGCGACCGCCGAGCTCGAGGCGCTGCCGCCCTTGCTCGGAGACGTCGGCGCCGAGACCATCGCCGCCGTCGGCGTCCTCGACGCCGCGTTCCTGGTCGTCCTGCGCACGACGCGCATCCTCGCGGACTCGACCTGGAGCGCTCTCAACGCCGCCCGGGAGCGTCGGTGAGCCCCCGATCGCAAGTCGCGACCATGGAGATCGAGCGCTTTCGGACCGCGATCCACGGGCGCCTCGGACTCCGCTTCGACGACGGCAAGCTCGATTTCTTGGCCGAGGTGCTCGTCCGCCGGCTGGAGGCCACCGGACAACCTCCGACGAGCTACGTCGGCGAGCTGGAAGGGCCCGGAGCGCCGGAGCCCGAGCTCCGAGCGCTGGCTCGAGAGCTGACGGTCACCGAGACGTACTTCTTCCGCAACGCGGAGCAGTTCCGCGCCCTCACCGAAGCCGCGTTGCCGGATCGCATGCGCGCCGATCCGGGACGCCGGCCGCTCCGCATCCTGTCCGCCGGGTGTGCCTCGGGAGAGGAGGCCTACACGCTCGCGATCCTGGCCCGTTCGCCCGAGCTCGTGGGCTGTCCCCTGTCGATATGCGGCGTCGACGTCAACCCCGCCATGCTCGAGCGCGCCGCGCGCGCCCGGTACACGTCGTGGGCGCTGCGCGAGACGCCGTCCGACATCCAAGGTCGTTACTTTCGCGCCGACGGGCGCGAGCTCGTTCTCGATGAAGACGTCCGCAGGCGGGTGACGTTCGAGGAGCGCAACCTCGTCGTCGACGATCCGACATTTTGGCGGCCGAGCGCCTTCGACGTGATCTTCTGCCGGAACGTCCTCATGTACTTCGCGCCGGAGACGGCGCAAGCGGTCGTCGCCCGGCTCACCCGCAGCCTCGTGCCCGGCGGCTTCGTGTTCCTCGGCTATGCCGAGACCATGCGCGGGCTGTCGCAGGATTTCCACCTCCGGCACACGCACGGAACCTTCTACTACCAGCGACGCGACGCCACCGGCGGCGCCTTCGGAGAGGTCGATGAGGTGCTCGCCGATGCGCCCCGCTGGACGAGCTTCGTCTCAGGCCCCCCGGCGCCGAGGTCCCGCGAGGACATCCCCTCCGCCGCCCCGGATCCGTCCTGGATGGAGATCATTCGACACTCGTCCGAGCGGATCGCGTCCATCACGTCCCAGGCGACGCCCGGACGCACACGCGGCGATGAGCTGGACGCCAAGCAGGCGCCGCGCCGGCGGCCGTCGTTCGACTTGACGTTCACCGTCGATCTCATGCGACAGGAGCGGTTCGGCGAGGCCGCGGCGACGTTGGAGCGGCTGCCGCCGGAGTCGGCGCAGGACACGGACGTCCTTCTTCTCCGCGCGGTGCTGCTGACCCACGGAGGTGACCTCGCGGCCACCGAGACCTTGTGCGAACAGATCCTCGCGCTCGACCAGATGAGCGCGGGCGCGCACTACCTCACGGCGCTCTGCCGCGAAGACGCGCGCGATCGGCTGGGCGCCGCGGACCACGATCGTGTCGCGGCCCACGTCGATCCCACCTTTGCCATGCCTCGTCTTCACCTCGGCCTGCTCGCTCGACGCGCGGGCGACTACGACGCCGCTCGGAGAGAGCTCGTCGAGGCGCTGGCGCTCCTCGCGCGCGAGGACGACGCACGTCTTCTCCTCTTCGGCGGTGGCTTCGGGCGCCAGGGCCTCATCGCCCTCTGCCAGGCAGAGCTGAGATCGTGCGGAGGAACCCCGTGAGCTTCGACGAAGCGCCGGGGACCACGCGCGCGGCGGCGCTCCGACGAGCCTTCGACGGCGCCTTCGCCGCGCCACCCGTCGTCGAGGGGGATGAGACGATCCCCTTGCTCGCCTTGCGCGTCGGCGGCCAGGCCTACGCCGTCAAGCTGGGCGACATCACCGGGCTGCTCGCCGACCGCCGAATCGTGGCGGTGCCCTCGACGGCGGCCGAGTTCCTCGGCATCGCGGGCCTCCGCGGCAGCACCGTTCCCGTGTGGAGCCTCACCGCGCTGCTCGGGTACGGGGCGTCGCGCGAGACGCCCCGCTGGTTGATCTCGTTCGGGGACGGCGCGGCCCGACAAGCGCTCGCGCTCGCGTTCGAGCACTTCGAGGGTCACCTCAACGTGCCGCGCGCGGCCCTGTCGGACGGCGTCGCGGCGTCGCCCGACGGCCCCGCCCGATCGCACGTTCGCCAATCCGTTCGGGTCGGCGACGCCCAGCGCGCCGTCCTCGACCTCTCTTCGATCGTCGAGGCCATCCGAAGGAAGCTCGGCCACGACAACCGCCACGAAACGAAAGACAGATAAGGGGGGACGAGATGTGGACGTTCGGTAGGAAGCTGGCAATCGGGTTCTCCGTGTCGCTCATCTTGCTCGTCGGGATCGGCACCGTGGCGTACCGCGCCCTCGACGTGCTCACGAAGACGAGCTACTGGGTCACGCACACGCACGCCGTCATCGAGCACGTCACCCGGGTCCACAGCACGCTGAAGGACGCGGAGACGGGCCAGCGGGGCTACGTCATCACGGGAGACGAAGCCTTTCTCGAGCCCTACAACGCCGCGACGAACGACATCGGCAAGGTGCTCAAGGACATCCGCGAGCTCACCGCCGACAACGCCGATCAGCAGAAGCGCCTCGATGATCTCGAGCCCCTCGTCGCGGCAAAGATGGCCGAGCTCAAGCGAACGGTCGACCTGCGCCGGGCAGCTGGCTTCGAGCCGACCGAGAAGGTCGTCGCGAGCGGTGAGGGCAAGCGGCTCATGGACGACATCCGCCGCGTCCTCGGGCAGATGGAACGAGCGGAGCGAGATCTGCTCAAACAACGCGCTGAGGAGGTCGAGAGCGCATCCACGGCCGCGAAGTCGACGATCCTGTTGGGGACGATCTTCTGCCTCCTGCTGACGGGGGCGGTCGGCTTCGTGCTGACGCGAACCCTCACCGGTCAGATCGGGTCGGCGGTGCGGCACGTGCAGAGCTCCTCGTCCGAGCTGCAGGCCGCCGCCAACCAACAGGTCAGCGGGGCCAAGGAGCAGGCGACGGCGATGACCGAAATCACCACGACGATCAGCGAGCTCCTCGCGACGTCGCGCCAGATCGCGGAGAGCGCCCAGCGGGTCGCGCGCGTCTCGACGGAAACGGCGTCGGCCGCTCGAAACGGGGACGACACGGTCCAGCGAACCCAAGAGTCGGTGCTGTCGATCAAACGCCAGGTCGATCTCATCGTCGGCCACATGGTGGAGCTCGGGAAGAAGTCGCAGCAGATCGGCGGCATCCTCGAGATCATCAACGAGCTCGCCGAGCAGACGAACATCCTCGCCATCAACGCGACGATCGAGGCGGCCGGCGCCGGCGAGATGGGCAGGCGGTTCGCCGTCGTCGCCGACGAGATCCGCAAGCTCGCCGATCGCGTCGGCGGCTCCACGAAGGAAATCCGCGAGCTCGTCGACGACATCCGGGCGGCGGTCAACACCACGGTGATGGCGACGGAGGGCGGCTCGAAGGCCGTCGACGCGGGCACGCGGCAGTTCGGCGAGGTGGCGACCTCGTTCAAGAACATCGCCGGCCTCGTGACGACGACGAGCGAGGCAGCCCGCGAGATCGAGCTTTCGACCAAGCAGCAGGCCTCGGCCGTCGAGCAAGTCAACCTCGCCGTCGCGAACGTCTCGCAGGCCGCGAAGGAGACCGAGGCGAGCTCGTCGCAGACGCTGCAGACCTCGTCCCAGCTCACGACGCTCTCGCGCGATCTCGCTCGGCTCATTCAACCCCAAGCGACCGCGTAAGAAGGCAGGCCCTTGGCCAAGGATCCGTACGAATACTTCCGGGTCGAAGCCCGCGAGATCCTCGACGAGCTCGGTCGCGGCGTCCTGCAGATCGAGAAGGGCGCGACGCCCCAGGTCGCCGCGGCCTTGCTCCGCCTCGCTCACACGCTCAAGGGCGCCGCGCGCGTCGTGCGGCACAAGGCCATCGCCGAGCAGGCTCACGCGATCGAGGAGGCGCTCGCCCCGCTTCGCGAGCCCGGCGCCGTCGTGGCGCGCCCGCGGATCGATCAGGTCCTCGCGCTCGTCGACGCGATCTCGGCCGAGGTGAGCGGGCTCGGCGCCTCCAAGGACGCCGTCACCGCGCCCGAGCCGCAGCCACGCGCCGCCGATGACGGCCTCCGCACGATCCGCGCTGCCGTCGCGGAGCTGGACGCCCTCCTCGACGGCGTCGGAGAGGCGAGCGTGCACCTCCGTTCCCTGCGGCGAACGGCCAGCGCCGCGGAGCAGGCGCGCCGGCTGGCCGATCTGCTCGCGGAGCACGTCGGACCCGCGCGCGGCGGCGAGGGCCACGCCGCGGCGGCGGCGCCGCAGACGAAGGCGCGGTCGCTCCTCGACGAGCTTCGCCGAACCGTCTCGGGGCTCGAAAGATCCCTCACGGTCGCCGTCGAGCAAGCCGATCGAGAGCTCTCCGAAGTGCGAGACGCCGCGGAGCGGCTGCGCCTCGTGCCCGTCGACGCGCTCTTCACCGCCCTCGAACGCGTGACGCGCGACTCGGCTCAAGCGATCGGCAAGGACGCGTCCTTCACCGCGAGCGGCGGCGACGTCAAGCTCGAGGGCCATGTCCTCGGCATCGTCCAGGGCGCGGTGATCCAGCTCGTTCGCAACGCCGTCGCGCACGGCATCGAGAGCCCGACCGAACGGGCGCGAGTCGGCAAGCCACCGACGGGGCGAGTCGAGCTCGAGGTCGCGCGCCGAGGGAGCCGCGTGACGTTCTCTTGCCGCGACGACGGGCGGGGCATCGACTTCGACGCCGTCCGACGCGTCGCCGAGGCCCGCGGCCTGCTCGCCCCCGGCTCCGGACCGAGGACCGCCGACGAGCTTCTCCGCTTGCTGTTGAAGGGCGGACTGACGACCGCCGGCGCCGTCACCCACGTCTCGGGACGAGGCATCGGCCTCGACGTCGTGCGCGAAGCGGCCGCGCGCCTCGGCGGAGACGTGACCGTGGAGACCGTCCCGGGACGCGGAACGACGTTGACGCTCGTCGTTCCCCTCTCCCTCTCGGCGCTGGACGCGCTGCTCGTCGAAGCCGGAGAGGTCTCCGCCGTCATCCCGTTGGACGCCGTCCGCAGGACGTTGCGGCTCGACGAAGGCGACGTCACACGAAGCTCAGAGGGCGATTCGATCGTCTACGAAGGGAAGCTGATTCCGTTCGCACCTCTCGCGCGCGCGTTGTCGCTCCGCGCCTCGCCCCCTCGGCTGGCCGGCCCCATGACCGCCGTCGTGATCGGCGGGGCGGCGGACCTGGCCGCGGTGGGCGTCAGCCGCTTGCGCGGCGTCGCGAACGTCGTCGTGCGGCCCCTGCCTTCGCTGGCGCCCGCGGCGCCTCTCGTCGCGGGCGCCGCCCTCGACGCCGATGGCACGCCCCAGCTCGTGCTCGACCCCGCGGGGATGATCGCCGAGGCCCGACGCGGCGGGGTGAGCCTCGCCCCCCAAGCTCCGCCGACGGCCGCCGCGGTCCTGGTCATCGACGACTCCCTCACGACGCGCATGATGGAACAGAGCATCCTCGAGTCGGCGGGCTACGAGGTCGACCTCGCGACGTCCGCCGAAGAGGGCCTCGAGAAGGCGCGCCAGCGGCGCTACCAACTGTTCCTCGTCGACGTCGAGATGCCCGGCATGGACGGGTTCTCGTTCGTGCAGCGGACGCGCGCCGACCCGGATTTGCGCGGCGTCCCCGCCATCCTCGTCACGTCGCGGAACGCGCCCGAGGATCGGCGTCGCGGCGTCGAGGCGGGCGCGAGCGACTACATCGTCAAGGGCGACTTCGATCAGAAGCAGCTGCTGGCGACGATCCGAAGGCTGGTGGGCGCGTGATCCGGGTGTTGGTGGTCGAGGACTCCCCCACGGTCCGGCGTCGCCTGGTCGACGTGCTCGCCGCCGACCCGGAGATCGAGGTCGTCGGAGAGGCCGACGACGGCCGCCGAGCGATCGAGCGGTGCCAGGCGCTCCGGCCCGACGTCATCACGATGGACATGATGTTGCCCGTCATGACCGGCCTCGGCGCCACCGAGTACATCATGGCGCACTTCCCGACGCCGATTCTCATCGTGTCGTCATCGACCAATCGGGGCGAGCTGTTCCGGACGTACGAAGCGCTCGCGGCGGGCGCCGTCGACGTCCTCGAGAAGCCCGGGCTCGACGAGCCCGAGGGAGAATGGGAGAAGCGCTTCCTGTCGACCTTGAAACTGGTCGCCCGAATTCGCGTCATCACGCATCTGCGCGCCCGAACGGCTCAACGGGTGCGCGACAGCGCGCTCGCGCCGGTCGCCCGCTCCGCATCGGAGCGTCCCCGCGCGGTCATCGGGATCGGCGCTTCGACGGGCGGGCCCGGCGCCCTCGTCGAGGTGCTCCGCGTCTTCCCGCGCGGCTTCCCGCTCCCGATCCTCCTCGTCCTTCACATCGGCGAGCCCTTCGGCCGCTCGTTCGCCGAGTGGCTCGCGGGGCAGATCGGCCGCCCCGTCTCCTACGCCGAGGACGGCGAGCACGTCGCGAGCGCCGGGGGCCGCGTGCTCATGGCGCCGCCCGACCGCCACCTCACGGTGAACGCCGGCCGCGTTGGCTTGACGCGCGATCCGGAGCGCCATTCGTGCCGGCCCTCCGTCGACGTCCTCTTCGAGTCGATCGCCCACGAGTTCGGCGATGCCGCGGGGGCGTGCCTGCTCACGGGCATGGGCCGCGACGGCGCCGCCGGCCTGCTGCGCATCCGGCTCGCGGGCGGGCTCACGATCGCGCAGGACGAGGCGACCTCCGTCGTCTTCGGGATGCCGCGCGAAGCGGCGCTGCTCGGCGCGGCCACCCATGTGCTGCCGCTCGGAGAGATCGGCGCGGCCCTCGCGGCGCTGGCGCCGCGGACGAACGGGTCGAGGTCCACGTGAACGAGACGGTCCTCATCGTCGACGACAGCCTCACCGTGCGGATGGATCTCTCCGAGGCGTTTGCGGCGAGCGGGTTTCACACGCGTCCGTGCGCGACCATCGCCGAGGCGAGGCGAGCGCTCGCCGACGAGACCGTGGCCGTCGCCATCCTCGACGTCATCCTGCCCGACGGCGACGGCGTCGAGCTCCTGGAAGAGATCCGCGCTTCGAAGGCGTCTTCGGACGTGGCGGTCCTCATGCTGTCCACCGAGATCGAGGTCAAAGACCGACTGCGGGGCCTGAAGACGGGCGCCGACGAGTACGTCGGCAAACCTTACGACACCGAGTACCTCCTCGCCCGGGTGCGGGATCTCCTGCGCGCGCGTGCGCCTTCGGACACTCCGACGACCAAGATCCTCCTCATCGACGACAGCGTCACCTTGCGCACCGAGCTGCGGAGCGTCCTCGAACAAGCCGGGTACTTCGTCATCACCGCGACGACCGGCGAGGAAGGGCTCCGCGAGGCCGCGGGACAGCGGCCCGACGCGATCGTCGTCGATGGCGTACTCCCCGGGATCGACGGCGCCACCGTGATCCGACGCCTTCGCCTGGACGCCGCCCTCAGGGGAATTCCGTGTCTGCTTCTCACGGGCTCCGAGGACAAGGGGGCGGAGCTGCGTGCGCTCGACGCGGGCGCGGACGCTTTCCTGCGGAAGGACGCCGACCGGTCCGTCATTCTCGCCAAGCTGGCGGCGGTCCTGCGTCGGACCACGGCGGACTCGCGGGCCGGACAGACGACGAGCTTGCTCGGTCCCAAGAGGGTCCTCGCCGTCGACGACAGCGCGACCTATCTACAAGAGCTCGCCGGCGCGCTGCGCGGCGAGGGGTTCGACGTCGTCCTCGGGCGGTCGGGGGAAGAGGCGCTCGAGCTGCTGGGCGTTCAGGGCGTCGACTGCATCTTGCTCGATCTCGTCATGCCCGGCCTCGGCGGACAGGAGACCTGTCGGCGGATCAAAGCGGCGCCGATCTTGCGCGACATCCCGCTCGTCATGCTGACCGCCATGGAAGACCGGCAAGCGATGGTCGACGGTCTCGGCGCCGGAGCCGACGACTTCATCCCCAAGTCGAGCGACTTCGAGGTCCTCAAGGCGCGCGTCCGGGCCCAGCTCCGCCGCAAGCAGTTCGAGGACGAGACCCGTCGCATCCGAGAGGAGCTGCTGAGCAAGGAGCTCGAGGCCAACGAAGCGCGCGCCGCGCGCGAGCTCGCCGACGCCCGCGCCCTGCTGCTCGAGGAGCTCGAGCGTAAGAACAAGGAGCTCGAGGCGTTCAGCTACTCCGTCTCGCACGATCTGCGGGCGCCCCTGCGGGGCATCGACGGGTTCTCGCAGGCGCTGCTCGAGGACCACGCCTCCGCGCTCGACGACAAGGGACGCGACTACCTCAGGCGGGTGCGGGCGGGGGCGCAACGAATGGGAGCGCTCATCGACGACATGCTCCAGCTCTTTCGCGTCAGCCGAACCGAGATGCGCTCCCAACGGGTCGATCTCGCGCAGCTGGCCAGAACCGTCGTCGGCGAGCTCGAGCGGCAAGACCCCGCACGGCAGGTCGAGGTTCGAATCCAGGACGATCTGATCGCGACGGGCGATGCCAACCTGATCCGCATCGTTCTGGACAACCTCGTCGGCAACGCGTGGAAGTTCGCGAGCAAGGTCGCTCATGCGAAGATCGAGATCGGCGCCGTCGACCGACAAGGCGTACGAACGTTCTTCGTGCGCGACAACGGCGCCGGCTTCGACATGGCGTACGCAGAGAAGTTGTTCCAGCCATTCCAGCGCCTGCACTCGACGTCGGACTTCCCCGGAACGGGGATCGGCCTCGCGACGGTGCACAAGGTGATCGATCGGTCGGGTGGCCGTGTCTGGGCCGAGAGCGCCGTCGGCGCCGGCGCTACGTTCTTCTTCCATCTGCCTCCCCCGAAGCCAAACAAAGGATCGCCATGACGCGCGGGCACATCATCTTGTTGGTGGAAGACAATCCAGACGACGTCGAGCTCACGTTGCGCGCTTTCGAACGCAGCAACGTGGGGAACGAGATCGTCGTCGCGCGAGACGGCCCCGAGGCCCTCGATTACCTCTTCCGCACGGGGGCTCACGCCGATCGCGCCCCCGATGCGTTCCCCCAGGTCATGCTGCTCGACCTCAACATTCCGAAGATCAATGGCCTCGACGTGCTTCGGCGCGTCCGCGAGGATCAGCGAACGCGACGCCTGCCCGTCGTGATCCTGACGACGAGCACGGAGGACAAAGACCTCATTCGAAGCTACGACCTCGGCGCGAACAGCTTCATACGCAAACCCGTCGACTTCGCGCAGTTCCTCACGGCGGCGGCTCAGCTGGGTCTTTACTGGCTGGTCCTCAACCAACCCGCGCCGCAGTGACACCGAACCGCAACCAGGAAGGCCGACGCCCGGAAAACTTCCCGATCGTCCGGAAGTTCTCCGGATCGACGAGGCGACTTACGACGGAGGCACGCAACCTCGCGACGATTTCGTTCGCAACGGATTGCGCGACACCGCTCGAGGCTCCACAACCATGTTGAAGGAGGTCGCGATGAAATCACATCTCGTCTTTGCGACGACCGCGGTTCTGTGGGCCGTCTGCGGATGCGCGGAGAAGCCTTTCGTCCGTGTCGATCCGCCCGTCACCAGTGGAGGCGTGACCGTCGAGCTCGTCGGCCAGAAGTGCGGTCGCGAGGCGCGAAACGAAGCCTACGACGTCCTCGACCTCGAAGTCGCTCTCAAGGTGACGAACGGGACGATGGCCCCGATCGAGGTGATCCCCGCCGAGATGCGCTTGCTCGCGAAGGGGAACGCGCCGACGCCGCGCTCGTCGGCCCCGAGGTGGGAAAGCGCATCGATTCAAATTCCGCCGACCGGCAGCGGGAACGTGCAGGTCCATTTCTATCGCCCCGGCAACGCCAAGTGTGACCAAACGATGCGGCTCTCGTTCGGGCATTCGATCGACGACTCGGGCAGAGCCTTGGTGCTCCCGCCGGTCGCTTTTGTGCCCTCCAGCTACGACTCGTAGCTGGGCATCATCAGACCGATCATGCGTGAGCCCCCTCGAGGGTGGGGGCGTGCGGCGCGTCGCCTTCTTGGTCGACGCGCTTCGCAATGAGCAGAAACATGACCGGCACGAGAAAGAGCGAGAGGATCGTCGACGACGTCAGTCCGCCGACGACGGCGAGCGCGAGGGGCTGGTTGGCCTCCGATCCTCGCTCGAGGCCCGCGGCGGTCGGGATGAGCCCGATCACCGTCGCGAGGCTCGTCATCGCGATCGGTACGAAGCGCGAGCGGGCGGCGCCGACGATGGCGGCGACCTTTTCGGCGCCCTCGCCAAAACGTCGGTTGGCGTCGTCGACGAGCAGAATGCCGTTCGACACGGCGATGCCGATGACCATGAGGATGCCCATGAGCGCCGTGATGGAGAAGCCCTGCCCCGCCGACATCAGCGCCAACACGATGCCGACGAGCGACACTGGGATCGTGAAGAGCATGACGAACGGCAGACGCACGGACTTGAACTGCGACGCCATGATCATGAAGACCACCATGACCGCGAGCCCGAGCGCCAAGCCGAGGCCCGAGAACGTCGTCCGCATGAGCTGCACCTGACCGACGAAGCCGAACTTGATGTCGCGCGTGCGCGGGTCCGCGCGGAGCACCTCCTCGATGTCGCGGGCGACGCTGCCGATGTCGCGGCCCTCCGTCTGCATGAACACGTGGGCCGCGCGCTGGAGTTGGTTGCGTTCGACGGCGATGGGTCCGACGGAGCGGCGCACCGAGCCATACGCGCCGAGGCGCACGGGGCTCCCGCCCTCGCCGATGAGGACCGGCAGCTGGGCCAAGGCGTTGATGTCCGGGACGGCGGCGCCGTCGTAGTACGAGACGACGTAGTACGACTGACCGTTGTTCGGATCGATCCAAACGCTCGGCGTGTTGATGTTCCCGAGCGTCGCCTCGAGCGTCGTCTGCGCGGCGTCGCGCGCCGTGACACCGACGAGGCCGCCCTTCATCCGGTCCGTCTCGACGCGGATCTCCGGGTAGTCCATCTGAAGAGACGGGTAGATGTCGCGCACACCGGGGACCGTCGCCACGACCTGCGCGACGGCCTTGGCCTGCGCGTCGAGCTCGGCGAGGTTGTCACCGCGCACCTCGACGACGACCGGGGCGATGTAGCCGTTGGCGAAGACGCTCGCGACGAGCCCTCCCGGCCACTGCAAGAACTCGCAGCCCGGATAGTCGTCGACGAGGATCTCGCGGATCCGATCGGCGATTTCGCGCTGGCTCGCTTTTCGGCGCTCGGGACCGACGAGCGCGAGGCGGATGAACCCCATGTGAGGACCGGCGTTGGGGCTCGTCATGGCGCTGCGCGCGTTGTTGGGGGAGCCGACGTTCGTGAGGACGAGCTCCACCAGATCCTTGCCGAGCTTCTCCTGGAGATCGGCCCCCATCTTGTTGATGAGGGCCGATGACTCCCGCAGCGACATGCCCGGCGCCAGCCGGACATAGACCCGCTCCATCGATTCGTCGATCTCGGGGAAGAACGTGCTCGGGAGCTTGGTCGCGGCCCACGCGCTCGCGACGACGAGCGCGGCGGAGGCGATCACGATCGTGTTGCGGTAGGGAAGAACGCGGCGCAAGACGCCCGCATAACCGTCGGCGACCCGGTCGATGGAGGCCTCGACGGCGGCGCCAAAGCGTCCGTGCTTCGCATGTCCGAGGAAGTACCGGCACGCGACCGGTGTCACGCAGATGCTCACGAAGTACGAAGCGATCATCGCGACGGCGACCGTCAGCGCGAGCGGCGCGAAGAGCTTTTGCGCGAGCCCGGCGAGGAGCAGGACGGGCAAGAGCACGGCCATCGTGGTGAGGGTCGAGGCCAAGACGGGGAGCGCGACGGCGTTGGTTCCGCGCAGCGCCGCCTGGTAGGTCGAGAGGCCCATCCGCTGATGTCGGTGGATCGACTCGAGCACGACGACCGCATCGTCGACGAGGCGGCCCATCGCGAGGGTGAGGCCGCCGAGCGTGAAGGCGTTCAGCGTCTGTCCCGTGGCGTAGAGGACGATGAGCGTGATGGCGAACGACAGCGGGATCGCCACCGAGACGATCATCGTCCCGCGGACGCTCTGCAAGAAGATCAGGATGACGATCGCGATGAGGACGAGGGCCTGGATGACCTCTTTCTTGAGGCCGTCGTAGGTCGTGCGCACGAAGGTCGACTGGTCGAACACGGGGACGACTCGCAGCCCGAGCGGCAGATCGGTCAGGTTGCGGACTCGCTGCTTGACGGCGTCGACGATCTCGAGCGTGTTGCCGCCGGGCACGCGCAGGACGTTCAGGTAGACGGCGTTTTGGTCTCCGACGGCGACCGCCTGCGTCTCGGGCGCACCACCATCCTCGACGCGCGCGACGTCGCGAATCATGACCGACGCGCCGTCGTGGTCCTTGATGACGGCGTCGCCGATCGCGCGGACCTGCCCCGGAACGGCGTTCGTATAGACGTTGGCGTCGAACTTGGGCGAGATGAACTCGCCCGACGGCAGCAGCGCGTTCGAGTCGTGCACGGCCTCGGCCACGTCGGTCGACGTGATGCCGCGCGCCTGCGCCTTGACGGGATCGATCACGATGTTGATCTGCCGCTGGCGACCTCCGTTGATGGAGGCGCTCGCGACGCCCGGAATGCCCTCGAGGACGGGTTCGATGCTGTTGAGGGCGTAGTCGTAGAGCTGCGGGCCCGAAAGATTGCCGCCCGTGACGGCGACCTGGACGACGGGAGCGTTCGACGGGTCGTACTGGAGCACGAACGGCGGCAGCACGCCGAGGGACTTGGGGACGGCCGACATCGCGAAGGCGACCTGCTGCTGGACGAGCGTCTGCGCGGCGTTGAGGTTCGTTCCCCACTTGAGCCACACGTAGACGATCGAGAGGTTGTTGCGCGAGACGCTCTCCACGTGCTCGACGCCGGGGGTCGCGCTCACGTACTTCTCGATGCGCCAGGTCAGCGTCTTCTCGACGTCCTTGGGGCCGAGACCGGGAGCCATCGTCCCGACGACCAGCACCGGAGGCGTCAACTCGGGAAAGGTGTCGACGCTCATGCGTGGCGTGACGACGACGGCGAAGACCACGAGGGCGATCGCGGCCATCAAGACGGCGATCGGGTTCCGGAGCGACAGGGCGGTCATGAATGAGCCTCCACGAGCACGGCGCCCTCGGGCTCGTCACCCTCGGGCGCCGCGCGGCGCGCGAAGAAGAGGAACATCACGGGGACGAGGAAGAGCGACAGGATCGTCGACGAGGAGAGCCCCCCGACGACGGCGAGCGCGAGCGGCTGGTTGGCCTCCGAGCCGCGCTCGAGCCCGAGGGCCGTCGGGATCAGGCCGATCACCGTCGCCAGGCTCGTCATCGCGATGGGGACGAAGCGCGAGCGCGCGGCGGCGATGATCGCATCCTTCACCTCGGCGCCCTCGTTGAGGCGTCGGTTGGCGTCGTCGACCAACAGGATGCCGTTCGACACGGCGATGCCGATGACCATCAAGATGCCCATGAGCGCCGTGATCGAGAACCCCTGACCGGCCGCCATGAGCGCCAGAACGATTCCCACGAGTGAGACGGGGATCGTGAAGAGCATCACGAACGGTAGACGCAACGACTTGAACTGCGACGCCATGATCATGAACACGACCATCACGGCGAGACCGAGCGCGAGGCCGAGGCCCGAGAAGGTCGTGCGCATGAGCTGCACCTGGCCGACGAAGTCGAACGCGATGTGGCGCGTGCTCGGATCGGCACGGAGCGCCCTTTCGAGATCGGAGGCCACGCTGCCTATGTCGCGTCCCTCGGTCTGCATGAGCACGTGCGCCGCGCGTTGCAGTTGGTTGCGCTCGACGGCGATGGGGCCGAGCGACCTGCGGATCTGTCCATAAGCGCCGAGCGGGACAGACTGGCCGGTCGGGCTGACCCTCACGGGAAGCTGCGACAGCGCCTGCGTGTCCCCCACGCGCCGACCGTCGTACGAAGTCACGACGTAGTACGACTGGCCGTTCTTCGAATCGATCCAGACACTCGGCGTGTTGATGTTCCCGAGCGTCGCCTCGAGCGTCGTCTGGGCCGCGCTCCGTAGCGACACGCCGACGAGCCCCGCCTTTTGCCGGTCGGTCTCGACGCGGATCTCGGGGTAGTCGATCTGAAGCGACGACCGGACGTCACGAACCCCTGGAACGGTGCGTGCGACCTCCGCGACGGCCTTGGCGTAGGCGTCGAGCTCCTCGAGCTTCTCGCCTCGGACCTCGATGACGATGGGCGCGGTGTAGCCGTTTGCGAAGACGCTCGCGACGAGACCTCCCGGGTACTGCAGGGTTTCGACGCCGGGGAACTCGCGGGTGAGGATCTGCCGCGCCCGAGCCGCCATCTCCGCTTGCGACAGCGAGCGCTCTTCCGGGTCGGAAAAGGCGAGGCGCAGGAATCCGGTGTGCGGTCCGACGTTGGGGCTCACGATCGCGCTGCGGGCGTTCTGGGGCGTGCCGAGGTTCGCGATCACCATCTCGACGCTTTTCGAAGGGAGCTCGCGCGAGAGGGTTCGTCCCATGGCGTCGAGTTGGACGGCGGCTTGATCGAGCGCGATGCCGGGGGCGAAGCGCACGTAGATCATGTCCATCCCTTCGTCGATCTCCGGGAAGAACGTGCTCGGCAAGTGACCCGCCGACCAGCCGCTCGCGACGACGAGCACGATCGACGCGGTCACCACCAGCCATCGGAACGGCAGGACTCGCCTCAGAGTCCTCGCGTACGCGTCGGCGACACGATCGATGATCGCCTCCACCCGCTTGCCGAGCCCGCGATGTTCGACGTGGCCCAGGAAGTACCGGCAAGCCACGGGCGTCACGGCCATGCTGACGAAGTACGACGCGATCATGGCGACGGCGACCGTCAGAGCGAGCGGCGCGAAGAGCTTCTTGGCGAGCCCCGCGAGCAAGAGCACGGGCAGCAGGACGGCCATCGTCGTCAGCGTCGACGCCAACACGGGCAGCGCGACCGCCGTCGTACCGCGAAGCGCGGCCTCACGTGTCGCGAGACCCATGCGCTGGTGCCGGTGGATCGACTCCAGCACGACGACCGCATCGTCGACGAGTCGACCCATGGCGAGCGTCAGCCCGCCGAGCGTGAAGGCGTTCAGCGTTTGCCCGGCCGCGTAGAGCACGAGCAGCGTGATCGCGAACGACAGCGGGATCGCGATCGACACGATGAGCGTCCCGCGCACGCTTTGTAGAAAGATCAGAATGACGACGCCGATGAGGACGAGCGCCTGCACGATCTCCTTCTTGAGTCCGTGGTACGTCGTCCGGACGAAGGTCGACTGATCGAAGTACGCCTTCACCTCCATCCCGGGCGGAAGGTCATGGAGCGCGCCCACGACCTTCTTGACCGCATCGACGATCTGGATCGTGTTGCCTCCCGGTATGCGGAGGACGTTAAGATACACGGCGTCGTGCCCATTCACGGCCACGGACTGCGTCGGCGGCGTGCCGCCGTCGACGACGGTCGCGACGTCACGGATGAAGACGGCGGGCCCGGGCGCGCTGGCCTTCACGCGCACCGCCGCCAGAGCGCCGCGATGGATCCCGGTGCGATACCCCATTCGGCCGGGCGATCCCTTGACCGGGGCCTCGCCCAGCGTCTCGACGTCGGTGGGAATCGCGTTGGTGTAGACGTTCGCGTCGAACTTGGGCGCGATGAACTCGCCTGACGGCAAGAGCGCATTCGACTTGGCGACGGCATCGGCGACGTCCGCCGCCGTTACGCCGCGGGCCTGCGCGCGCGCCGGATCGACGACGACGTTGATTTGGCGCATGCGGCCGCCGTCGGGAGCGGCGCTCGCGACGCCCGGGATGCCCTCGAGCAGCGGCTCGATGTTGTTGAAGGCGTAGTCGTAAAGCTGCGGGCCCGTGTACCCGACGCCGGAGACCA
Source organism: Polyangia bacterium (assembly GCA_035549075.1). GTDB lineage: Bacteria > Myxococcota_A > Polyangia > Fen-1088 > Fen-1088 > DASZFV01. The sequence goes on from DASZRT010000064.1 coordinate 98,722, forward strand.
CCACCTGGATCACGGGGGCGTTCGACGGGTCGTACTGGAGGACGAAGGGTGGCAGGACACCCAACGACTTCGGGACCGCCGCCATCGCGAACGCCGCTTGCTGCTGAACGAGCGTCTGCGCGCCGTTCAGATCGGTGCCCCACTTCAGCCAGACGTAAATGATGCTGAGGCTGTTGCGGGAGACGCTCTCGACGTGGTCGACCCCCGGCGTGGCGCTGACGTACTTTTCGAGACGCCAAGTGATGGTCTTCTCGACGTCCTTCGGGCCGAGCCCGGGCGCGAGCGTCCCGATGACCAGGACCGGCGGCGTCAATTCGGGGAAGGTGTCGACGCTCATTCGAGGCGTCACGACGGCCGCGAACACGACGACGCCGATGCACAGCATGAGGACCGCGATCGGGTTCCTCAGCGACAATGAAGTCATCGCGCCTCTCGGGCGATCCGCGCGGAGCCTCTCGCTCCACCGCCACCGCCCGACGTCGCAGCAGGGGTATCTCGTCCGTCGGCGTCGGCGACGGTCTTGGCCTCGACGCGATCTCCGTCCTCGAGCAGCGCTCGTCCTTCGGTGACGACGCCGGTCTCGGCGGGAAGCGTCGGGTCGACGAAGAGTGAGCCGCCCGCTTCGCCAAGGACGGAGACCGTGCGGGCATGAGCGACGCCGCCGTCGACGACGAACACGTTGGCTCTCGTGCCGCGGACCGACGCCGCGTACAGCGGGACCTCCGTCGCTGGCTGCGGCGTCCCGACTTCGATGTGGACCTCGCCCGTCGTGCCGACCGGGATCGATCGCGTCGGATCGGGAATGTCGATCTCGAAGTGCACGGTGCGCGTCGCCGGATCGGCGGAGGGCGCACGACGTGTGATGCTCGCGGTGACGTCTCGATTCGTCGCGTAGATGTGCACCTTCACGGCCGTTCCCGGAGGAATGAGGTCGAAGTCGATCTCCGGTGCGTCGGCCGTCATGCGAACGGTGGCGCGGTCCACGACGGTGACGATCGCCGAGCCCGGACGCGCGAACCCGCCTGGATCGATCACGCGCGTCGCAACTTCGCCGTTGAAAGGCGCGCGCAGGATGCAGTCGCTCACTTGCAGCGCGCTGCGGGTGAGGTTCGCGCGCTCGGCCTCGAGCTGAGCCTCTTCCGAAGCGCTCTGCGACTCCTTTTGCTCCGCCTCGTTGGGTGACACGAAGCCGCCGTCGAGCAACCCTTTCGTGCGAGACGCCTCGTGCGCGACGGCTTGCTGGTGCGTGTCGATCGCGCGCGCGCGCGCCGAGATCGCCTTCACCGAAGCGCTCGCGTCGCGGCAGTCGAGCGTCGCCAGCACCTCGCCTCGCTTCACCACCGCGCCCGGCCGCACGAGGACCGTGTCGACGTAGGCCGAGACCAACTGAGGGCCCACGTTCGCTTGCACCCAAGGTTGAAGCGATCCGACATAAACGCGCGACGGCCGGTACATCGCTCTTTTGGCGTGTATGACGGTGACCGGTTTGGGCCGCGAGGCCAAAGAGATCTTGTTCGTGCGCTCATCGGCGCGCCACACCATGAACCCACCCAGGACCAAGATCGCCATGACGCCACCGCCGATCGCGTAGGGCAACCTCGAACGAGGAGAACCGTTGGTCGAGCCCTGCATGTCTTCGTGGGTCATATCTGCTCCGAGTGCGTGGGTATGGGATTGTCTTCAAGGACTCTCGGCGATCGCGCGACCGAACGATGCGCGGGCTCGCGCGAGGTCGAACACGCCCAGCGCGAGTTGGATCTCGGCGTCCGTCCGCAGCGCCTCCGCGTCAGCCAACTCGACGCTCGTGCCGAGGCCGGCCTTGAACCTCGCGTCCGCCTGTCCGTAGTTCGCGCGGGCAGCGTCGAGCGCGTGCTGGAGGGCGGGCACGCTTTGCCGCGCGACCACGACCCGATCGTATGTCTGTTGCACAGCCTCGCGCAGCCGTTGCTTCGTCAAGTCGGCTTCCGACCGGAGGACCCGCTCGGCGGTCGCGGAGACCTTCTGACGGGCGACGACGGTCGGGTCGTAGAGCGGCCAAGAAAGAACGAGGCCGGCGTCCCAGTTGGGGACCGTCGGCAAGTATCCGTCTCCCTCGGGGATCGGGCCGCCGCTCGACGGCGTCGCACCACCGGCCCGGCCCGTGAGCGTCGCCGAGAGCTGCAAGTCGGGGCGAGACAGCGCTCCCAACGCCCGCGTTTGCTCTTCCTGCCCCCTGAGCGCCGCGATGGCCGCCGCCAACGCCGGATCCCGCTTCTCTGCGCGGCTCAGCGCCTCGGGGAGAGCCGGAAGCTCAGCCGCCGTCACGGGCGCGTCCGCGGTGTCGAGAATGAGGTCGGGGCTTCCGACGGCGGCCGCCAACACCGCCTGCGCCGAAACCAACCCACCGACGGCGCGAATTCGGCCCGTGTCGAAGCGGGTCAAGTCCGCTTCGGCGCGCGTGAGATCGATCGGGGACCGCAAGCCCGATCGGACACCCGCGGAGGCGAAGTCCCGATGAACGATCGCGCGTTGATAAGCCTCCTCCGAAGCCTGTAACACCGCCTTCGCCGCGTTGACGGCGAAGAACGCTTCCTCGACCCCGAGCTCGATGTCGAGCAACGTCGCGTCGGAGCTTCTTTGCGCGACGACGACCTGCGCGTCGGCGGCGGCGGACTCGGCGGCGATGCGGCCGAAGTCGAAGACCTCCTGGTTGACGCCGGCACCGACGAGCGTCGACGCGAAGGGCTTCCAACCCGCGGTCTTCGAATCCCGCGACGCCGTGCCTCCGATGCGCGGGATGTCGAGGGCGGACGTCCCGAGGTACGACGTCGTCGTGTTGTTGGCCGTTCCCTCGAGCAACTGAGCCGTCACGCCGGCTTGGGGATACCACTGCGAACGGGGGACCTCGGCGGCGGCTCGCCGCTCCTCGATCCGAGCGATGGCCGCGCGAACAGCCGGCTGATGAACGCGCGCGTAGGCGAGAGCCTCGGACAACGTGAGGCGCTTCGCGTTCGAGCTCACGTTGGGCGGCGCCACGTCGTCGGAAGACGGAGTGGGCGTCGCCCTCGCCACGAGAGAAAGCAATGACGTGCCGAAGACCGCCGCGAGAATCCACGACCCATGAGTCGAACGCGAAATCACGCGTGGCAGCGAGGCAACCGCCGTGCCAGTGCGCCGACAGCCCAAAACAAGCCCCAACGGAACGATCGCGGTCCCCGCGATCCGGAGATTTTCCCAGGGGCTCGGGAAAATCTCCGGATCGCGATCGAAGGTGCGAGGCCACGGCCCCGGGTTTTCCGGCCTCGATGAGGAAGCCTCAATGGTCCGCTCTTTGCTGAACAGGCCAACCCATGGAAGCCGCGCTGCAAGATCGGCTGCGACAGGTGATGCCTGGCACCCGCTCGCCGAATCGACGCGCGAGCCTTCGCCACCACGTTCTCTCGATCGCCGTGATCGCCGCCGTCACCGCCGTCGCAGGACTCGCGTACTGGGACGAGGTGCGTGATTCGAAGGCCGCTCTCGAAGACATCGCGAGGGAGCAGGTGAGCGTGGCAACGAGCGTCGCGGCGGCGCTCGCCACGACCTGGCGCTCGATCGACGAGCGCGCCGTCCTGGAAAATTTCCGGGGCGTCGAACGGGACGGAGCTTTGAGGCTATTCCTCGCGCGCCCAGGCGCCGAAGCGTTGGTCGGAACCTCCGATCATTCGGTCAGCATCGACTCCGTGCTCGCAGCGATCTCGTCCGGCGCGGATTCGGCTCGGGTGAGCCGAGACGACGCCCTCAGGCTCGGGTTGCCGCGCCGGACGGCGCTCGTCGGTCTTGCCGACGTGCCCGCGGGGACGCTCGGCGGCTGGAAGGTCGTCGCGGCAGGCTCGGCTTGGCGCGAGCGGGATCGAGAGCGCTGGGGATACTGGCGGCTCATCCTCAGTGTCCTCACCGCCGGGGGGCTGGTTCTGCTGTTCGGGGGGCTCGCCCTTCGCACCCAACGGAAAGAGCTCATTCTCGAACGAGAGCTGGTGCTCTCCGAGAGTCGGCAAGAACAAGACGAGCGCCTGGAACGCGCCAATCGCCTCGCCGCGCTCGGGACGCTCGCGATGGGCGTCGCGCACGAGATCTCGACGCCGCTCGCGGTGATCGCGGCGCGCGCCGAGCAGCTGTTGCCCCGGCTCGATGCCGACGAACGCAGCGGCATGGCAGCGCGGGCCATCCTCGACCAAACGCAGAGGATCAACGAGGTCATCCGCGGCCTCCTCGGGCTCGCCCGCGGCGACTGGCGCTCGCCCGAGCGAGTCTCGCCCGCGGAGGTCGCGCGCACGGCGGCGGCCCTCGTCCAGCACCGCTTCGCAAAGGCAGCCGTCGAGCTCGCGTCCGACGTGAACCCCGACTTGCCCTCGATTCACGGAGATCCTCGTCTGCTCGAGAACGCCCTCGTCAATCTCCTCCTCAACGCCTGCGACGCGTGTCCCAAGGGCGGCCACGTCCGACTCGAGGTCATGGCCACCTCGTCTGTCGTTCGCTTTCGCATCGTCGACGACGGCAGCGGCATCTCGGCGAACGACGTCGCCAAGGTTCTCGAGCCGCTTTTCACGACCAAGGCCAGCGGCTCCGGAACGGGTCTAGGTCTCGCCATCGCGAACGAGATCGTCAAGAGTCACCTCGGGACCCTCACGCTCCAGCCCGTGTTTCCGAAAGGGACGAGAGCGGAGATCGAGATCCCGCTCGCCGATGCCAAGGACTCCGCGGCATGAGCTCGGCGAGCGCCCGCGTGCTGGTCGTCGACGACAACCGCGAGATGGCGACGACCATCGCCGACTCGCTCGTCGACCGCGGGTACGACGCCGTCGCCGCGGTCGGCGGCCGCGACGCCATCGCGCGGCTCGAAGGCGAGCCGTTCGACGCCGTCGTCACCGACCTCCGGATGCCGAGCATCGACGGCCTCGCGGTGCTGGGCGCGTCCCGTCGACTCGATCCTGATCGCCCGGTCATCGTCATGACGGCGTTCAGCGCCATAGACACCGCGATCGAATCGATCCGGCAGGGCGCCTATCACTACCTGACGAAGCCCTTCAAGACGGAGGAGCTCGGGATCTTCCTCAAGCGCGCGCTCGACGAGAACCGCTTGCGCCGCGAGGCGACCTCGCTCCGCACGACGCTCAAGCAGCGCTTCTCCGCCGCGAACATCATCGGCGGGAGCGCGGCGATGCGTGCGGTCATCGCCGTCATCGAGCGCGTCGCGGACGCCAACGTCCCCGTCCTCATCAGCGGGGACACGGGCTCCGGCAAGGGCGTCGTCGCGCGCGCTCTCCACGCCGAGAGCGTTCGGCGGGCTGGAACGTTCGTCCCGCTCAACTGCGCGGCGCTGCCGGAGTCGCTCCTCGAAACGGAGCTCTTCGGGCACGTCCGAGGCGCATTCTCGGGCGCGACCTCGGATCGCGCCGGCCTCTTCGTCGAGGCCGACGGCGGGACGTTGTTCCTGGACGAGATCGGCGAGATGCCGCTCGGGCTTCAGGCCAAGCTCCTCCGCGCGCTCGAGACGAGCGCCGTGCGTCCCGTCGGGTCCAATCGAGAGAAGAGCATCGACGTCAGGATCGTGGCCGCCACGAACCGTGACCTTCGAGAAGCCGTCGCCGCCGGCTCGTTCCGAGAGGACTTGCTCTATCGCCTCGACGTCGTGTCGATCTCCGTGCCGGCGCTCCAGCACCGGCGGGAGGACATCCCCTCGCTCCTCGGTCACTTTCTCGGCGTCGCGCGAGAACGTCACCCGCAGTCTCCGGTTCGAACGTTCGATTCGGACGCCCTGGATGCGCTCGCGACCTACGCATGGCCGGGGAACGTGAGAGAGCTCGCTCATACCGTCGAGCGCGTCGTCCTCCTTGCCTCGGGGCCTGAAGTCCACCGAAGCGATCTGCCCGACGCGATCGGCAAGGGCGCGGGCCGCGCCGATGTCGCGTTCCGAGGCAACGTCATCCCCATACGCGACGTTCAGCGCCAGTACGCCGCGTGGGCGCTCGCTCAATTCGGCGGACATCGCGGCCGCACCGCCCATCACCTCGGCGTCGATGGCAAGACGCTCGCCAAATGGCTCAGCGACAAACGGGGAGAGCCTTCCGACGCGCAGGACGACGATTCGACCGCGTGAGACGCGTCGGGCTCAGCCGACCGAGATCGACGATCGGGCGCCATCGGTCGACTCCGCACCATCGCTCTCGATCGACAACTCGACGGCAGGCGGGTGGACGAGCGTGCCGTAGGCCGGACAGCTCTTGATCGCGCGCTCGATCCCTTCGACGTGGCGTTTCGCCAGACCAACCGGCACGTGGACGCTGAGGAGCAGTCGACCGATTCTTGGCGTCGGCACACGCTCTTTCTCCGCAGTGACGTCGACGGTGAGGCCTTCGGTCGAGAGCCCGCGACCAAAGAGGTAAGCGGAGGCAAAGTAGTGGACGCACGCGGCGACTGACACCGACATGACGTCCAGCGGCGACGGCCCCCGATCCTCGCCTCCCGGTGCGCTCGATGGTTGATCGAAGGTGAGCTCGTGCGAGCCGACCCGCGCGCGGCTTCCGATCTTCCCGAATGGTTCGATGACGACCTTCATGTCGACCCTCTCGCCGGTGAGAGCCGATGCCCGCGCAAAGGGTTCGCGACCGCGTTCAGCCGGCACGTCGGCCAGCCTCCGGGTCGCCACGCGCGCGGAGTGAGCTCGTAATTTCGGGGGCTTACAGATCGTTGTCCTGAGGTCCGCGGCTCGTTCGACGACCCCTCGAAAGGAGACACCATGTTCACCATCGACAACACGATCGAGATCGCCGCCCCTCTCTCCAGCGTTCGCACCGCCATCACCACGGAGGCCGGCTACCGCGCTTGGTGGGCGCAGGACGCCGACTTCGACGGCGAGCGCGGTACGTTTCGCTTCTCGCGGCCCGAGGAGACGCGCTCGGTCACCTTCCGCGTCGACCGTTGCCACGAGCGCGGCGTCGTGATGACGTGCATCGCACAGGAAAAAAACCCCGACTGGCTCGGGACGACGCTCGCGATCGATCTCGGCGAAACCTCGACCGGCACGCGCGTCCACTTGGTCCACTCGGGCTACCCCGCCAAGAACGAGGTCTACGAACGATGCAGCGAGGCCTGGCCCTACTTCCTGCGCAGCCTCGCGAGCTACGCCACGACCGGAACCGGCGAGCCTTACCCGAAGGCCGCCTGAGGAGCCCACGATGACGACCGAAAAAAGCACAGCGATGCTGATCTTTCGCGACGAAGGGGTCGATTGGGCGCAGGTCACGGCCGACGGTCGCTCGAAGGCCTTGTTCCAAAAGCTCGTCGACTGGGCCGCGGACCTCAAACGCCGCGGGCTCTACGCCGGGGTCGAAGCGCTCGGGACCGGCGGCAAGACCGTGCGGCGCAAAGGCGCGGGACTCGTCGTCGACGGTCCCTTCGCCGAGGGACGCGAGGCCGTGCTCGGCTTCTTCCTGGTGCGCGTCGACGACATCGACGAAGCCTGCGCCATCGCCAAGGAGTCGCCGCACGCCGAGATCGGCGGCACGACCGAGGTGCGGATGCTCGGGACCTTTCCCAAGCCGTAGCCGAGGGCGGCGCCGCTCAGAGCGCCGAGAGGCGCTCCTCGATGAAGCGACGTTCCGGCAACGTGGCGGCGAGCTCGAGGGCTCGGCGATACGACGCGCGGGCGGCGCGCACGTCGCCGCGCTGAGCTTGGAGCTCGCCGACCGCGGCGGCGAGGACCGGATCGCCTCGAAGACGATCGTCTCCGACGAGGGCTTCGAGGGCGCGGAGACCAGCCCGCGCTCCGTCGGCCCGCCCCACGGCGATCGCACGTTGCAGCGCGATGATCGGCGACGGCGTGAGCGCGAGCAGCTGCTCGTAGAGCGCGACGATCTGCCGCCAATCGGTCGCGGCGTAGGTCTCCGCGAGCGCGTGGCACGCCGCGATCCCGGCCTCGAGATGAAACGGCGAAATGGCCTCGCCCGTCGCCGCGCGCCCGAGATGCTCGAGCCCGTCGTCGATCATCGCGCGGTCCCAGCGTGCCCGATCCTGGCGATCGAGCGGGATCAAGTCACCTCCCGCGTCGACGCGCGCCTTCAGCCGAGCGGCCTGCAGCAGGAACAACGCCTGCAGGGCGTGGCCGCGCGGCGTGGCGAACGTGCTCGAGAGCAGCATCCGGTTCAGACGAATCGCCGTGTGACACAGGTCTTCATCGATCTGGGTGTCGCCGGCGTGGACGCTGTAGCCCTCGAAGAACAACACGTAGAGCGTGCGCAGAACGCCGTCGAGCCGCGCCTCGAGATCGCCTCGCGGCTCGAGCTCGACGTGCTCTTCCCGCAGCACCTGACGAGCGCGCGTCAAGCGCTTCTCGACGGCGGCCTCGTCGAGCCGCAAGGCGCGCGTCAATGCCGACACCGGAAAGCCACAGAGGGTGCGCAGCGCGAGCGCGAGCGCGCTCTCGATGGGAATGGCCGGGTGGCAGCAGACGAACATCATCCTCAAGAGATCTTCGTCGTGATCGGTCTCGGCGGCCGGCGCCTCCAGCTCGTCGAGGCGCTCATCCGGCGCGATCCACGCCGCGTGCCGAATGGCATCGATCAACCGGCGACGCGCCGCCACGAGGAGCCAAGCACCAGGACGCTCCGGAGCGGCCGCCCCCCACCCCTCGATCGCCGACACGAAGGCCTCCTGGACCGCGGCTTCGATCAAGTCCAAGCGACGCGCTCCAAACGACTTCGCGAGCGACGCCGTCAGCGCGGGCGCGTGTAACCGATAGAGGGCATCGAAGTCCATCACGGCGCGGGCGTGAGGATCGACGACGATGAACCCATTCGAGAAATCGTAGTCGCCGTGCGCGGCGCACTCAAGCGTCCGTGGGCAGCCGTCGACGAAGACGCCAGCCTCGCGGCCGCGGACGTTCCACGCGACCGCTAGCCGCGGCGCGCGTGACGTGCCGCGGGGCTGGCGCGGCGGGCGCCGCGGTCGCGCAGCGTCCATCTCGTCGCGCGCTCGATGGGCTTCTCGACGCCGCGCCCGAGCAGCTCGAGCAGGTCCGTCGTCGTGACGATGCCGACGGCATCCTGGCCGTCGAGGACGGGCAGGCAGCCGATGCTGCGTCCGCGCAACAGGTTGGCCGCTTGTCGGATCGTCGTCTCGGGCGACACGGTGACGACGTGCTCGGTCATGACGTCGGACACGATGTCGCTCGCGCTCGCTCGGCGCGTGTCGCGCTCCGAGAGAATGCCGACGATCTTGAAGTCCTTCTTCACGAGCAGGTGGTGCACGCCGCCCACCTTCATTCGCGTGCGCGCCTCGAAGAGCAACGTCTCGGGACCGACGGACAGAACGTTCTTGGACATGATGTCTTGAATTCGCATGCGCCCGACCCTTGCAGCCGGAGTGCCAGGCGCAGAGCGCGCGCGAGGCGGCGGCCCGGCGCCGACCGGCGCAAGATTCGCGGCGAGCCGCGCGTGCGCCGCAGAAACTGCCATGGGTTCGAGCGGCCGCGAGGCGACCTCATCCCGGTGGCGTCACGATGAGATCCATCGGCCGGCGCGCCGCGGGCGCGCGTGACCGCACGATCCGTCCAGGCAACACGTCCACCGTGACCGGCGGCTCGAGCACGTACCGATAGCCGCGGTCGTCGACGCGAAGCTTCAGCGTCCGCCCCTTCCAGTGAATCGTGCGCGCGTACGCCTCGCGGATGACACCGCGACGCTCGAATCCGTGGTGCGCCAAGAGGTACGAGCCCAGCCGCAGCGCCAAGTGGTTGAACAGACGATGGCAGCCGTGGCTCGAGCCACGCAGGATCGATCGGTAGTTGCCGGACCCGTGCGTTCGGATCGCCAAGTCGGAGAAGGCGTTCTCGCCGGTGGCGGCGGCGGACGCGCGGACGTGAATGAGCGCGAGGAGCCCGTACGCCGAGCGGTATCCCGGGCCGACGGCGTCGTCGTCCGCCCGCCAGGCGCCGCCGCCGCGCGGCTGCACGAGCTCGCGATCGGGCGTCGTCGGCGGAGGGAACCAGGCGGGCGCCGCCACCAGGTCACGCCAGTAGGCTCGTCCGACCGGCGACGGCTTGTAGCGCAAATCGACGGACTCGTCCGGCAGCTTCTCGTCCTTCCACGCGCCGATCGTCGTGGGCCACCGCACGAGCGGGACCTCGCCGCCGTCCGTGATCGCGAAGATCGTCAACGTCGGGCGATTCTTGACGGGCGACGGGAGCCGCTCGCCTTCGGCGTCGAGCGGGTACGACGTCCAGACGTCGCCCCGATCGATCTCGACGCGCACGTCGACGATCCTCCCGGCGTACGGCGGCGGCGGCGGGGCGTGCACGGCGACGCGCGCCGCGACGCCGGCGCTCATGGCCGCGGCCGCGGCGTCGGGTGACGTCCAACCGAGCGCGACCGCCGCGGCCTCGGTGGCGCGATCGACGAGATCGGGCGCGGCGCCCGGCAGCGGTTGCGGCCGAAGCCGCGGCCGGTACTCCGGCGAGTCGACGAAGCGCCCGAGGATCGGCTCCCACGCGGCGCCCGCCGATCCGTCCTCGAGGAGCGCGCTCGCATCGACGACCCGCTCGCGCAAGACCCGCAGCAACGTCCGAAAGTCGAGCTCGGCGCTCGACGTGAGCAGCGCCTCTCTCGTCTCTCGATCGACGACGGCCGCCGAAGGGATCATGTGGCGGCGCTGGTAGAGCGCGAGCGCGTCTTGCGTCGCGCCGTCGAAGACCCCGGGCCGCGCCGCGCGCGGGAGAAAGCCCTCGCAGGCGAGGTGAGCTTGGACGACGCCGAGGGCGTCGGCCCGGCCGGGATCGGCGTTCGAGTTCTCGTCCCACGGCGCGATCGTTCGTCCGATCCGCGCGAGCGCGCCGTCGTCGACGGCGGCGTGGCAGGCGTGCCGAGGGACGTCGAGCAAGCGGCGACGGACGACGCCGAGGCTCGGGAAGATGCCGAAGAGCTCGAAGTACCGATCGCGGCGGGCCGTGCGCCATCGCGCCTCGGGGCCGACGCGCTCGTTGGCGAGCGTCAGGAAGGTCGCTCGGTACGGCTGCGCGAGATCGGCGGTCTCCGAGAAGACGAGCGGCGTCCAATCGTCGGAGAGATCGAGCACGACGTGGTCGTCGCCCGGCGCCTCGGCGCAGACGTTTCCGACGACACGCCCCGCTTCGTAGAGCGGGACGGCCGTGCACGGCGCCGACGCGACCGCCGCGCGCGCGGGCCCCCACGGGATCGAGGCCGCGAGGGCGAGCGCGGCGATCGCGGCGTCATGCCGCCGCATCGGGCGCGCTCGCCTCGCGCGCCGCGGCCAGGAACGCGACGATGCGATCGTGCTGGGCCTCGGCGTCGCGCCGGCCCAAGTCGATGAGAGCGCGCGCGAACCCGCCGTCGAACAGGAGGTACGAGACCAGGTCGGCCTCCTTCTCCGACTCGCGCTCGGCGAGGCGCCCGAACGCCCGCTCGACGAGGCCGAGCTTGCGCTCGCGGAACGCGCGCGACCGGACGTAGGCGGCGCCGAGCTTGCCGAGATCCTCGGACGATTGAAGGTGCAACAGCGGCAGCGGCACGAGGGGCCCATCGCCGACGTCGGTGAGGTCGGCGTTGAGCACCTCGACGAACCGAGGCCCGAACTGCCGCGTCCCGGCGGCGAGCACGCGGTTGATCCGCTCGAGCCGCTCGACGTCGCCGTCGATGCGGTCGAGGCTCAGCGCGTTCAGCACCTTTCCGAGCAAGAACAGCGGTCCTGGGTAGGCCCGCTCGCGTTCGGGCTCGTCGATCTCGGTCGTCACGCGCGGGGTTCGCGGGTTGACGACGACCAGCGCGCGGGCGCCCATGCGCCGCGCCGGCGACAGCGGGACGTGCTGGCGGAGCGAGCCGTCGCAATAGAGCGCCCCGCGCACGCGCACGGCGGGGAACAGGAACGGAATCGCCGCCGACGCCATGGCGTGCACGGGCGCGAGGCTCGTCGGAAAGGCCCACGTGCGGCCGCGCGTCCACGGTGAGACGTCGGGCGCCCCCTGGAAGAAGACCGTCGTGCGGCCGCTCGCGACGTGCGTCGCGGTCACCGAGACGGCGCGCAGCCGACGCGCGCGGATGTGCTCGGCGATGCGTCGAAAGTCGATGGCCTGTGAAAGCAGCGCCTCGATCGGGCGCGCGTCGAGGACGCCGCCGCGATCGAGATCGGGGTCGCCGCTCGGAAGAGAGCGGCCGAGCAGCGCGCGGATCATGCGCATGGCGCGCCGGCGATCGACGTGGAGGACGTCGCCGAGGCGCAGCCCCGACCATCGCGACACGAGCGCGCGCATCACCGCGCGCGGATCGTCGACGCCCGCCGCGAGCGCGCAGCCGAGGAGCGAGCCCACCGAGGTCCCGGAGATCACGTCGACGGGGACGCGCCCGCCGAGCTCGCGCGCGACGTGCGAGAAGATGTAGTCGCAGACGCCCACCTCGTAGGCGCCGCGCGCGCCGCCGCCGCCCAGCACCCAGCCCACGGGCGACGGCTCCGCGCCCGGGAACGCCGTTCGAGCCGAGGACGCAGGCTTAGGCCGACGCATGCTCGTCGCGCCGATCCGGCGTCGCTCCTCGCGGTCGGCGTTTGATGTCGACCGACATCTCGACGGCCGGCGCGCTCACGAGGGTGTTGTAGGCGGGGCAGCGCTTGATGGCGCGGACCATCCCGACGAGCTCCGTCTCCGTGAAGCTCTCCGGCACGTGGACCTGCAGACCGAGGCGCGCGATGCGCGGCGCGGGCCGCGTGACCTTTTCGGCGTCGACCTCGACCGTGACGTCCTCGTTCGGCAGGCCCCGCGCGCGCAAGAACGCCGAGACGTAGTAGTGCGCACACGCGGCGACCGAGGCGACGAGCACGTCGAGCGGCGACGGGCCGGCGTCCGCGCCGCCGTACACGGGAGGCTGGTCGAACAGGATCACGTGCGAGCCGAGGCGAACGCGGCTCGCGACCGCGCCGGCCGATTCCACGACGAATTTCATGCGAGCTCCTCCGGAGTGCCGAGCGTTGAGGGATCGAGCCCGGCCAACGCAAGAACGAGACCGAAGGCGCGCGACGGTCCCTTTCGCGCGTCGAGCGGCCGCGGACGCAAGTCGCGCGCGCCGCCGAGCCGACCGCGCAAGGCCTGCGCGAACCCTCGCCGCGCGGGCGCGGAAGACGCGGACGCGCGGGTTGGCTTCGTTGCTGCACAGGTTCGCCGTCATGAGCAGCAAGCGCCTCATCATTCCCTTCCGCGACGTCGATCTCACGAGCCTGCCCGAGGTCGGCGGCAAGAACGCGTCGATCGGCGAGCTGACGCGCGCGTTGACCTCCATGGGCGTGCGCGTCCCCGACGGCTTCGCCATCACGGCCTCGGCGTTTCGAGATCACCTCGCCCAGGGCGGCGTCGACCGCGCGATCTACGCCGAGCTCGACCGTCTGGACACGCACGACGTCGACGCGCTGGCGCGCGCCGGGGCCTTCGCGCGCGCCCGCGTGCGTGAGCTCCCCCTGCCCCGCGCGCTCGAGATCGAGATCTCGGCCGCCTACGATCAGCTCTCGCACGCGTTCCACGACACGGCGACGGACGTCGCCGTGCGCTCGAGCGCGACGGCCGAGGATCTCCCGTCGGCCTCGTTCGCCGGCCAGCACGAGTCCTACCTCAACGTGCGCGGGCGAGCGGCGCTGCTGGCCGCCGTCCGCGAGTGCATGGCGTCGCTGTTCAACGACCGCGCGATCGCCTACCGCGCCGAGCGCGGCTTCGCGCACCGTGACGTCGCGCTCTCGGTCGGCGTGCAGAAGATGGTGCGCAGCGATCTCGCGAGCGCGGGCGTCATCTTCACGCTCGACACCGAGAGCGGCCACCGCGGGGTCGTCACGATCACCGGCTCGTGGGGCCTGGGCGAGTCCGTGGTCAAGGGCCGCGTCAACCCCGACGAGACGTGGGTGTTCAAGAAGGCGCTCGCCGAGGGTCGCGCGCGCCCCATCATCCGACGGCAGTGCGGCGACAAGGCGCACAAGCTGATCTACGGCCCGAAGGACGCCGATCTGATCGAGACGCCCGTCGCCGACGCCGATCGCCGCCGGCTCGTCCTCGACGACGGCGAGGCCGTGACGCTCGCGCGCTGGGCGGTCGCCATCGAGGAGCACTACTCGGCGCGCGCCGGGCGCCCCACGCCGATGGACATCGAGTGGGCCAAGGACGGCCGCTCGGGACAGTTGTTCATCGTCCAGGCGCGCCCCGAGACCGTGCACTCGCAGCGCGGCTCGCTCGTCCAAGAGGTCTTCCACGTCCAGGGCGGCGCCACGGTGCTCGCCCGCGGGAAGAGCGTCGGCGCGCGGGTCGCCGCGGGACGCGCGCGCGTCATCCGCTCGGCCCAAGAGCTCGCGACGTTCCAAGACGGAGAGATCCTCGTCGCTCCCAGCACCGATCCGGATTGGGAGCCGGCGCTCGAGCGCGCGGCCGCCGTCGTCACCGAACAAGGAGGACGAACGTGCCACGCCGCGATCGTCTCGCGCGAGCTGGGCCTGCCCTGCGTCGTCGGCACGGGCGACGCCACGACCCGCATCGAGACGGGGCGCGTGGTCACGGTGTCGTGCGCCGAAGGCGACGAGGGGCGCGTCTACGACGGAAGCGTCCCTTTCCGCCGCGAGGAGCTCGACGCCACGGCGCTCGGCACGCCGCGCGTGCCCGTCATGTTGAACGTCGGCGATCCGCGCGCCGCCTTCGGCGCCGCCGCGCTGCCGAGCGCCGGCGTCGGCCTCGCGCGCATCGAGTTCATCGTGTCGAGCGCCATCGGCGTCCACCCCATGGCGCTGCTGCACCCCGAGAGGCTCGAGGCGTCCGTCGCCGAGGCCGTGCGCGCCCGCGCCGCCGCCGCGCCGACCCCGGCCGAGTTCTTCGTCTCGGAGCTGGCGAACGGCGTCGCGCAGATCGCGGCGGCCTTCCACCCGCGGCCCGTCATCGTGCGCTTCTCCGACTTCAAGACGAACGAGTACGCGAACCTCCTGGGCGGCCAGCCGTTCGAGCCCATCGAGGACAACCCCATGATCGGCTTCCGCGGCGCGTCCCGTTACTACGACGAGCGCTACCGCGAGGCGTTCGCGCTCGAGTGCGCGGCGATCCGCCGCGTGCGCACCGAGATGGGCCTGCCCAACGTCAAGGTCATGATCCCGTTCTGCCGGACGCTCGGCGAGGGCGAGCGCGTGCTCGCCGAGCTCGCGAAGAACGGCCTCGTGCGCGGCGAAGACGGCCTCGAGGTCTACGTCATGTGCGAGATCCCCAACAACGTCATCCTCGCCAAGGAGTTCGCCGCGCTCTTCGACGGGTTCTCGATCGGATCGAACGACCTCACGCAGCTCACGCTGGGCGTCGACCGAGACTCCGAGCTGCTCGCCCACCTCTTCGACGAGCGGGACCCGGGCGTCGAGAAGCTCATCGAGATGGTGACCACGGTCGCGCACGCCGCGGGCCGCAAGGTCGGCCTCTGCGGACAGGCGCCGAGCGATCACCCGGAGTTCGCGACGTTCCTCGCCGACGTGGGCCTCGACAGCATCTCGGTGACCGCCGATGCGCTCCCCGACGTCGTCCGCCGGCTCGCGACGGCGAAGTGAGAAGCTCGAGGGCCTGGAGCACAGGAGGGTCCTTCATCATGAGCGCCGACACCGGCACCTCGCCGCTTTCGGGGGCGTCGCGGACGAGCCCCACGACGACGCCCGAGCCATCGACGACCGGCAGCTGACCCACGTCGTGGGCTCGAAGCAGCAGGCGCGCCGCAGCTAGAGCGTCATCGCGCGACGGCGTGGACGAGCGAGCGCGCCTCGCCGGGCGCAGACGTGACCGGACCGACCTCGCGGGCCAGCTTCGCGAGCGCCGCCGTCAGCCGCAGGTTCGAGCCGCGGACGAGCACGCGTTCGAGGTGACGAGCGGCCAGCTCGGCGGCGTTCGTCGTGTCGCCGGCGACGGCGGCGCCGAGGTCGAAGGAGGCGGTGACGAAGTCACCGAGGGTCACGCTCGCGTGGTGGTTGTCCATGGCTGTCTCCTTGGAATGAGTTGCGCGGCCCTCACTGCACGCGAGGTGCCAGGCGCGCTCGATCGGTGAGCGACGCAGATGAGACGCCGCATTCGCGCACGTTCTGCGCGCTCGGCGCACGGACGCGCAGACTTGGCGCGCGCGGGCCTCGCCGTTGCGCCGAAGACGCGGGCCTCTGCCTTGCAATGCGCGTCGACCATGTCGATGTCGTCCCTCGCGCAACCGAACCCGGCGCTGCCGGCGCCGCTCGTGACGTCGCGCGGGCGCTGGACGCGGCGGCGTGTCTTCGCGCTCGCGCTCACGCTCGGCCTCGCCGTCGGCGCCGCGTTCGTCGTCCGAGCCGTGCGGCGCGCGCCGGCGCCGACCGCCCGTTACGAGACGACGCCCGTGACGCGCGGGCCGCTCGAGGCGCGCGTCACGGCGAGCGGCAACCTGTCGGCGCTCGTGACCGTGCAGGTCGGCAGCCAGGTCTCGGGCCGCGTGCAGCAGCTGCTCGTCGACTACAACTCGCCCGTGCGAAAGGGCCAGCTCGTCGCCGTCATCGATCCTAAGCTGTTCGCGGCGGCCGCCGAGCAAGCGAAGGCGAACCACGTCGCGGCCACCGCCAACGTCGACAAGGCGCGCGTCCAGCTGGCCGACGCCGACCGCCAGGCCGGCCGCCTGCGCGCGCTGTGGGATCGCAAGGTCGTCGCGCGCGCCGACGTCGACGCCGCCGAGACCAACCTGGGCGTCGCCAAGGCGCTCGTCGTCGCCGCCGACGGGGCCGCGCAGCAGACGCGCGCGGCGCTGCACCAGGCCCAGATCAACCTCGCGTACACGCGCATCGCCTCGCCCATCGACGGCGTCGTCATCTCGCGCAACGTCGACGTCGGACAGACGGTGGCCGCGGCGCTGCAGTCGCCCACGCTGTTCGTGATCGCCGAGGACCTGCGCAAGATGCAGGTCGACACGAGCGTCGCCGAGGCCGACGTCGGCAAGCTGCGCGCGGGCATGGCGGCGCAGTTCACCGTCGACGCCTACCCGGCCAAGGTCTTCCGCGGCGTCATCCGCGAGGTCCGGAACGCGCCGCAGACGATCCAGAACGTCGTCACCTACGACGCCGTGCTCGACGTCGACAACGGCGCGCTCGAGCTCAAGCCCGGCATGACGGCCAACGTGACCGTCGTGTACGCCGCGCGAAAGGACGTCCTGCGCATCCCGAACGCAGCCATGCGGTTCCGGCCCACGGGCGAGACGGCGACGGCGGCGCGCACGACGGCCGACGCCGTGCCGATGGACGCGCGCGCCGTCTGGGTGCTGCGCGCCGGTCAGCCCGAGCGCCGGATGGTGCGCGTCGGCGTCACCGACGGCATCAGCACCGAGGTCGTCTCGGGCGAGATCCACGTGGGCGACGCGCTCGTGACCGAGATGACGGGCGCGGCGAAGAGCGGCCCCGGGACGTTCGGGCGGGTCCTGTGACGACGGGCCCCTCGAGCGTGCCGCTCGTCGAGCTCGACGCGGTCACGAAGATCTACCGGATGGGCGACGTCGAGGTGCGCGCGCTCGCGGGCGTCACGCTCTCGATCGCGCGCGGCGACTTCGTTTGCGTCATGGGCTCGTCGGGCTCGGGAAAATCGACGCTCATGAACGTCATCGGCTGCCTCGACCGGCCCACGAGCGGGCGGTACCGGCTCGCGGGCGTCGACACGTCCAGCATGGGACGGCGCCAGCTGGCCCAGGTGCGAAACCGGCTCCTCGGGTTCGTGTTCCAGCACTTCAACCTGCTGCCGCGCACGAGCGCCGTCGAGAACGTCGAGCTGCCGCTCGTCTACGCGGGGCTGTCGGCCGGCGAGCGGCGCCGTCGCGCGCTGGCGGCGCTCGCGCGCGTCGGGCTCGCGGCGCGCGCCACGCACCAGCCGAGCCAGCTTTCGGGCGGCCAGCAGCAGCGCGTCGCGATCGCGCGCGCGCTCGTCAACGAGCCCGCCGTCATCGTCGCCGACGAGCCGACCGGCAACCTCGACTCGAAGACCAGCGTCGAGGTCATGGCGATCTTCCAGGAGCTCTGGCGCGCCGGCCTCACGGTCGTCCTGGTCACGCACGAGCCCGACATCGCGCTCTACGCCGCGCGCATCATCACGATGCGGGACGGGCGCGTGCTGTCCGACGTGCGGCAAACCCCCGCCGACGCGACGGCGCCGGCCGCCGCGGCGGCGCCCGCGCGGGAGCAGGCGGCATCATGAGGATCAACCAGACCATGCGGCTCGCCGGGAGCGCGCTCGTCCGCAACAGCATGCGGTCGTTGTTGACGGCCCTCGGCGTCGTCATCGGCGTCGGCGCCGTCATCGCGATGGAGGCGATCGGCGAAGGCGCCAAGACGCGCGTCGCCGAGACCTTCGAGGCGATGGGGACGAACCTGCTCATCATCCTGCCCGGCTCGAGCAGCGCGGGCGGGCTCCAGGGCGGCTCGGGGACGCAGCCGACCCTCACCTGGGACGATCTCGGCGCGATCGAGAACGAGCTGCCGGCGGTGCGCACGGCCGCGGCCGTCCTCCGCGCCGCCGCGACCGTCCAGAGCGACGAGCAGAACTGGACGACGTCCGTCGTGGGCACGAGCCCTTCGTACTTCACGATCCGCGCGTGGACGACGGTGCTCGGACGCCCCTTCGATCAGGGCGACGTCGACGCGGGCGCCAAGGTCGTGCTGCTGGGCGCGACGGCCGTCGAGAAGCTCTTCGGCCGCGACGCCGATCCCGTCGGTCAGGTCGTGCGCATCAAGCACATGCCCTTCCAGGTCATCGGGGTCTTGGCGCGCAAGGGGCAGTCGCCGATGGGCCAGGACTACGACGACACGGCGATCGTGCCGCTGACGACGTTCCAGGCGAAGATCCAGGGCGGCCTGTCGAAGTTCATCGGCGGCGTCATCTTCGTGAGCGCGACGGCCGCCGATCAGACGGCGCGCGCCCTGTCCGAGATCACGACGTTGCTGCGCGACCGGCACCACCTCGCGCCCGGCGCCGACGACGACTTCTCGGTGCGCAACCTCGCCGAGATCGCCAGCGCCCAGCAAGAGGGCACGCGCGTGCTCACGACGCTGCTGGCCGCGATCGCCGCCGTGTCGCTCGTCGTGGGCGGCATCGGCATCATGAACATCATGCTCGTGAGCGTCACCGAGCGGACGCGCGAGATCGGCGTGCGCATGGCCGTGGGCGCGCAACCGGCGGACATCCTGAGCCAGTTCCTCGTCGAGGCGCTGACGCTCTCGGTGGTCGGCGGTCTTTGCGGCGTCGCGCTCGGCTACACGGCGGCGCGGCAGCTCGCGGCGCGCTTCCACTGGCCGACGATCTTTCGCCCCGAGATCGTCCTCGTCGCGATGGGCTTCAGCGCGCTCGTGGGCGTCGTCTTCGGCCTCTACCCGGCGAGCAAGGCGTCGCGGCTCGATCCCATCGAAGCGCTGAGGTTCGAATGAGGCCGCGGACGGCGCTGACGCTGCTGGCGGCGGGCCTGGCCTGCGCAGGCGGGCGCGCGCGCGCCGAGGGGCCGCGCGTGCTCTCGCTCGACGACGCCGTGCGGACCGGGCTCGCCAAGCAGCCGCTCGTCCTCGCGGCGCAGTCGACGGCCGACGCGGCGGCGGCG
>DASZRT010000065.1:0-11609 GCA_035549075.1 Polyangia bacterium
GACGCTCGACGCGGCGACGGCGTCGGCGCGCACGCTCGTCGCCGCGCCCGCGACGCGCGCCGAGGACGTGGCCGAGCTCGCCGTCTGCCTCGCGGTGACGCGCTTGCCCGCCGATCGCGCGTTGCTCGAGAAGCTGCGCGCCGGCGGCGCGCCCGGCGTGCGCGCGCGGGCGACGGCGCTCCTCGCCACCGGCGCCCACGAATGAGCACGGCGGAGGCGACCGACAAGGCCGACGCGCGCGCGAGCATGGGCCGCGGCGCGCGCCGCGTGAGCATGCTGACGATGCTCTCGCGCCTGCTGGGCCTCGTGCGCGAGCAGATCTTCGCGCTCACGCTGGGCGCGGGCGCGATGAGCGACGCCTTCCTCGCGGCGTTCCGCATCCCCAACCTGCTGCGCGACCTCTTCGCCGAGGGCGCGCTGTCTACGGCGTTCGTGCCGACGTACGTCGCGACGCTGCGCAACCAGTCGCGCGAGGCCGCCTACACGCTCGCGAGCCGCGTCATGTCGACGCTCACGATCTACCTCGGCGCCGCGGCGCTGCTCGCGATGATCTTCCCCGAGCCCGTCGTGCGCCTCGTCGCGAGCGGCTTCGCGCCCGAGAAGGCCGCGCTGTGCGCGACGCTCGTGCGCATCATGCTGCCGTTCTTGCCGACGATCTCGCTCGCCGTCGTCGCCATGGGCGCGCTCAACGCCGAAGAGCGCTACACGGCGCCGGCGCTCGCGTCGTCGATGTTCAACGTCGTCGCCATCGCGGGCGGCGTCGCCGTGTGGATCATCGGGCCGTCGCCGCGCGCCGCCGTGATGACGTGGGCGGCGCTCACCGTGGGCGGCGGCGTCGCGCAGCTGGCGATCCAGGCGCCGCCGCTGCGCAAGCTCGGTTTCCGCCCGCGCTTGCTGCCCGACGTGCGCCTGCGCGATCCCGGCACGCGGCGCATCGCGACGCTCATGGCGCCCGCGACGCTCGGCGTGGCCGCCGTGCAGATCAACGTCGTCATCAACTCGTCGTTCGCGAGCCTCGTGTCCGACGGCGCGATCTCGTGGCTCAGCTATGCGTTCCGCCTCATGCAGCTGCCCATCGGCGTGTTCGGCGTCGCCGTCGGCACGACCGCGCTCACGCACCTGTCGCGCGACGCCGCGAGCGGCGACTGGTCGGCGCTCGCGGGCACGCTGCGGCGCGGGCTGCGCATGGTCCTCTTCCTCACGGTCCCGTCGATGGTGGGCCTCTACCTGCTGGGCGTGCCCATCATCCGGCTCATCTACGAGCACGGCCGCTTCAGCCCCCACGCGACGCAGGAGACGGCGCGCGCGCTGTCGGGCTACGCGCTCGGCCTCGCGGCGTACTCGGCCGTGAAGGTCGTCGCGCCCGCGTTCTACGCGCTCGGCCGCACGCGCGTGCCGCTCGCGGGCAGCGTGCTCGCCGTCGCCGCGAACCTCGTTTGGAACCTCCTGACCTTCCGCGCGCTCGGCGCCTTCGGCCTCGCGCTCGGCACGTCGATCGCCGCGACCGTGAACCTCGCCGTCCTCGTGCTCGCGTTTCAAGCGCAGCTCAAGAACCTGCTCACGCGCGAGCTGTTCCTCGGCCTCGCGCGCATCGTGGCCGCGAGCGCGCTCATGGGCGCCGCCGTGTGGTTCCTCTCGAGCCGCCTCGAGCTCGTCGCCGGCACGAGCCTCCTCCTTCGCTTCGCCAAGGCCCTCGTTCCCGTCACCGTCGGCGCCGTCGTCTACTTCTTCTCGGCGCGCGCGCTGGGCCTCGAAGAAGCGCAGACGCTCGTGAAGCGCCTGCGCCGGTGAGTCTTCAGGGCCACTTCGAGATCGAGACAGTGACGGCGTTCCTCGAGATCGTGGCGAGGGCCGTCGCCTGGCGCGACAGCGCGACCGCGCCCGCCGTCATGGGGCGCAGCCCGCCCTGCGAAGGCGTCGTCACGGATCCGTCGGGTGTGACGCGGCCGACGCTGGTCAGACCGTAGATCGTGACGACGTCGGCGTCGTCGATCGCGGCGGCGATCGGCACCAGCTGAGGACCGGCGATGTCGAGACCATGGGTCGGGTCGGCGTAGCCGAAGGAGATGACCGTCCCCGTGTGGAGGGCGTAGGCGCGCTCGTGCCCGAACACGTAGCAGCATCCGTCCTGGCCGTCGTAGATCGGCTCGATGAGATCGAACGGGCCTCCGTCGCGGCTCCTCCAGATGTTTCGGCGGTAGTCGATGAGCCACGCCGCGTGGCCGTCGGGCTCGAGGCCCATCCCCGCGACGACGCCGTCGGCCGTCTGCGCCGCACCGAAGCTGCGGCCGCCGTCGCTGCTGTACAGGAACGTCGAGCGCCCACCCGAGCCCAAAGGATCGTCCGCGGCGATGGCAACGGTGTTTCGCACCGCGCTCACGTGCACGAGATCGAGCTGCGCCGTCCAGATCGTGCGCTCGTACCAGGTGACGCCGGCGTCGGGCGTTCGCGCGAGCACGAGGAGGTTGGCGCCGTGCTGGAACGCGACGTCGAGCGTGCCGCCTCGGCCCGCGGCCACGACGAAGTCGCCCGTGAGCGCCGTCGTGTTCGGGATCGCGACGGGCGAAGCGAACGTCTGACCGCCGTCGGCACTCGAGAAGAGCCACAGCTGGCCGTCGCAGAGCGCGACGATCGACAGGCGCCCCCACGAATCGATCGCCACGGGGAAGGCGTTCACCGTGCCCGTGACGCCGCAAGACCGCGCGCCGCTCAGGACCGTGTCCTCGAGCGCCGGGAAGTCGTCGTCCCGGTTGTGTGCCGGGATCGCGTCGGGCTTCAGGCCGTCGTAGCGCGCGTCGGCGCTTCTGAGGGGGCCGAGCACGATCTCGAAGGGCTGCACCCCGTCGATGAGGTCGTCGTCGACGCCTGCCGCCGTGACGGTCTGGGGGACGTTCCAGTTGGCCGGCGTGAACACGAGCGCCGACGCGCCGACCGCGCCCTCGCGCGCGTTCGAGGTCGCGAGCGGTACGGTTACGTCGGCCGAGGGTGGCGCCTCGAGGCGAACCGTGAACGAGGCGACCGCGCCGTCCTCCGACGTCACGACGTCCTCCGCGCCCTCGACGACGAGGCCGGGCTCGTCGTCGAGGTTGACGACGGGGATGTCCTCGGCGTCGAGCTCCGCATAAATCGGGTCCTCGCTCGTCGCGGGCGCCGTCACGAGCTCGTACGTCTGCGAGCCGTCGCTCACGTGGTCGTCGACGCCCGTCATCGTCACGATCTGTCTTTGGTTCCAGCTCGCAGGATCGAAAGAGACGAGCGACGGCGAGACGATGCCTTCGCTGGGCCGGCTGCTCGCCAGCGAGACGTTGACGCGCGCCGTGGGCTGCGAAGAAAGGACGATGTCGAACGTCGCCTGGCCGCCCGCCTCGGTCGTCGTGAGGGGGCTCGTCGGGATCACCTCGATCTCGGCGCGCGGCGGTGGCGATGTCACCTGCAGATCGAACGGCGCCGTTGCCTTCGTCACCTCTATCAACACCGTCCGCGTGTTCGTCGACGCGTTCACGTCCAGAACCTCGCCGCTGATCGGCGTGCAGGCATCGCTGCACTTCGTTCGGAGGCCGATGTGGACGTCGGCGGCGATCTCGCCGTTACGCGTCGCCTTCAGCTGTAGGTCTTGCTGCGGACGGAGGCTGAGCTGGTAATAGAGCGCGGGCTCGCGATCCTGGAAGCAGGTCGCCGCGGCCGCGAGGGACGCGTTGCTGATCACCTGATTCACGAGCGTGTCGCCGTCGCCGACGAGCCTCGGACGCTCGCAGCTGGAAAGGAGGTCGGTGACGCCGACGGAGAGATCGAGCTCGGCGCCCGCGACGGGGCCGTCGGCCGAGACGGCGAGGATGAGGCGCCGCGTGGTGGCGCCGTTGTTGATCCACTGAAGCTGGCCCGCGGCGCTCACGGTTCGACCGCGCGCGAGGCACACGGTGTCGGCGCACGCCTCGAACGCAACGAGGATCGGCTGCCAGGGAGGCGCGCCCCCCGTCGGGAGCGCACGCGCCGTGAGCTCCTGCCCCGGCGGAACGTCGGTCGCGTAGAAGAGCGCTCCGCCCGTACCGCCGTTGCAGCCTGCGAACGCCGTGCCCGCGAGATCGAGGCGCGCGTGGGCTCGTGGCGCCGACGCCGTCAGCAAAGTCGGCGTCGCACATGAGACGTTCACGGCGACCGCGTCCTTGGGAGTGTCGCTCGCGTCCAGCGCGGGGCCAACCTCTTCTTCCGATTCTTCCGATGGTGCGTCTGGCGCCGCCTCGGTCGCCATGTCGGCTCGCTCGTCTGCGTCGCCTCGAACGGCCGCGTCGGGCTCGACGTGAGGCGCGGCGCCGCCGCCCGTCACAGCGCGCCCCGAGCACGAGAGCGCAAAGAGCGCCGTTAGGAGAAGGGTGGTCAGTCGAAGAGAACCCATGGGAACGCCAGCAAGAGTCGATCAAAGGAAGCGATACCGACGGACCCCATTCGTGGGCACCCGTTGGCCCTGCGCTTGCTCTCTCCAGGGCCATGATGATCACACACCCTGTATTGAAACGGAGAGATCAGGTCCTCGTCGTCGAGGACGACATCGAGTCGTGTGAGCTGCTGGAAACGGTGTTACACGAGGCGGGCTACTCGATCGACGTGGCGCACAACGGGCCCGAGGCGTTGGCGGTGGCCGCGCGGCGGCGCCCGGACGTCGTGCTGAGCGACCTGCAGATGCCGGGCTTCGACGGCCTCGAGCTCACGCGGCGCATGCACGTCACCGATCCGGAGCTTCCGGTCGTGCTGACGACGGGCCTTCGCGACACTAAGGACATCGTCACCGCGGCCGAAGGCTACGGCGTGGTGACATGCCTCAAGAAGCCCATGAACCTCGACGAGCTGCTCTGGACGCTCGAAGAAGCGCTGGCCATATCGCGGCAGCGCGGCCGCGGCGTTCAGCGGCGCGCGCCTCAGCGCTCGTGAGGCATGCGGTCGCGCGGGCCGCGGAAGTACTGCATCGGCGAGTAGAAGCGGAAGTTCGAGACGCGGCTCGTGTAGACGCACGCATAGGCCTCGACCTGCTCGCCGAACTTGCTGATCTCGTAGCCCTCTCGAAAGAGCGGACCCCAGTAGGGGTTGTAGGCGTGATCGATCTCGGCCTCGAGCGTCCGGTGCTGGGCCATCGCGGCGCGCTGATCCTTGCGCAGCGTCTCGATGGCGTCCTTGACCATGCGCTTCGCGTCGGTGACCTGGTCGGAGCCGGGCGTGTCGACGACGAGCTTTTGCAGCGACCGCAGCGCCGACTGGCGCTCGTTCAGCTCGGCGTCGACGTTGATGAGCTCGGCGTCGAGGCGATCGAGCTTGCGCTGCTCGTCGCGCAGGCGATCGTAGGTCGCGATCTCGTGCTCCATCTCTTGGAGGATCATCGCCGTGCGCCAGTTCGACGACTTCCGCGACCGCAGCATGTCGCCGTAGATGTGATCGCCGACGAACAGCACGCGGTCGCCGTTGGCTTTCGCGCGCTCCTCGAAGTCCTTGATGTTGCCGCCCGAGTAGACGCGCGCGCGCTGGAACGGGCCCGGGTGCGGGCGCGTCGTGGGGTTGCCGTCGAGGTCGAGCTCGACGAACGGGTGTGACTCGGTGAAGAACTCGGGCTTCATCGCCGAGACGACGATGACGTCGAAGTAGCTGCGCCAGCTCGGGTAGGCCGCGAGCGCGCCGTCGAGCAGGTACGTCATGACCTTCGACGTGTAGTCCCACGCCGAGTTCGTCAGCAGGAAGAGGCGCTTGCCCGACGAGCGCAGCTTGTGCAGCGTGTCGGCGAGCGCGTCGTCCTTCTCGATGTACGAGGCGAGATCGGCGCCCACGATCTCCTTGATCGAGCCGTCGCGGTGCGCGAGGTCGATGCACTCGCGGATGTTCGTCCACAGCGTGCCGTAGTCGGGCTTGCCGGGGAGCTCGTGCTGATCGAAGTAGTCGACGAGGCCGGCGTAGAGCACGGCCTCGGGCAGCGCGAACAGCGTGTCGATCCAGGCGTAGCGCGTGTTCGACAGCCGCGTGCGCTCGCGCTGGTACAGCTCGGCGATTTGATCGCGGTCGAGCGAGCGGAGGCCGTGGCGCGCGCGGCCCGGGTAGCCGTAGCGATCGGGCTTGAAGACGTTGCCGTTCTGCCGGTCGACGACGAGGCCGCGCAGCGCGAGCTGCGGGTCGTAGGTGAGGGCGCGGATCTCCTCGGGGTAACCCTTGGCCGTCACGAGCTTCTCGATCGTCGCACGCACGGACAGCTCCTCGATGCGCGCCTGGTTGTAGAGCGCCAGCGTGTAGTCCATGTCGAACCCGACGAGGTCGATCTTGTCGAGCCGCAGGTTGCGGTTGACGAACACGCGGTGGGATCGCGGGATGTCGGAGACGGTCTTTTCGGTTGGTGCGGGCGCCAAGGTCGGCAAGGTCGGATCCGCGGCGTCGATCGCGCTGCTCACGGTGTCATTTTATCACCGGCGGCGCGGGCGCGCCCGCGGGCGGGCCGTGCGGGTGCGGTAGAGTGGGAGCGCGCATGCGCGTCGCGCTGGGACAGATCAACCCGACGATCGGGGACTTCGAGGGCAACCGCCGGCTCGTGTGGGAGGCGACGCTCGAGGCCGAGCGGCGCGGCGCCGACCTCGCGATCTTCCCCGAGCTCGCGCTGTCGGGCTACCCGCCGAAGGATCTGCTCGAGCGGCCGGCGTTCCTCGACGCCGCGCGCGCGGCGCTCGGCGCGCTCGCGGTCGACCTGGGCGCGCGGGGCGTGAAGTGCGCGGCCCTCGTCGGGTTCCCCGAACGGTTGCCGCCGGCGCCGACGGGCCGCGGCGTCGCGAACTCGGCGGCGCTCATCGACGGCGGGAGCGTCGTGTCCGTGACGCGGAAGTCGCTGCTGCCGACCTACGACGTCTTCGACGAGTGGCGCTACTTCGATCCCGCGACCGAGGTCGCCGTCGTCCCGTTCCGCGGGCGCAAGCTGGGCGTGACGATCTGCGAGGACATCTGGAACGACGGTGACTTCTGGCCGCACCGCCTGTACCGCGCCGATCCCGTCGAGATGCTCGTCGCCGCGGGCGCCGACGTCGTCGTCAACGTGTCGGCGTCGCCTTATTCGATGGAGAAGCGGCGGCTGCGGCCTCGCATGCTCGCGGCGTCGGCCAGGCGGTGGGCGCGGCCGCTGCTGTTCGTGAACCAGGTCGGCGGGCAGGACGATCTCGTGTTCGACGGCGCGAGCCTCGCGTTCGACGCGCGCGGCGAGGTCGTCGCCCGCGCGCCCGAGCACGAGCCGGCGCTGCTCGTCGTCGACACGGAGGCGAAGGCGTCGCCGGCCCCGATCGACGATTCGGACGCGGCGGCGGATCGCTCGGCGCTGGGCGCGCTCGTGCTCGGCACACGCGACTACGCGCGCCGCTGCGGGTTTTCGCGCGCGCTGCTCGGGCTCTCGGGCGGCATCGATTCGGCGCTCGTCGCCTGCGTCGCGGCGCGCGCGCTCGGGCCCGAGAACGTCCTCGGCGTCGCGTTGCCGTCGCGTTTTTCGTCGGAGGGGTCGCGCGTCGACGCCGAGGCGCTCGCGCGCGCGTTGGGCATCGCCTTCGACACGATCTCGATCGAGCCGATGTTCGAGGCGTACCTCGCGTCGCTCGCGAAGCCGCTCGAGGCCTTCGCGCTCGCGCCCGACGCCGAGGCCGCCGATCTCACGTCGCAGAATCTTCAGGCGCGCATCCGCGGCGCGATCCTGATGGCGCTGTCGAACCGGCAAGGACGTCTCTTGCTCACGACGGGCAACAAGAGCGAGGTCGCCACCGGGTACTGCACGTTGTACGGCGACATGGCGGGCGGCCTCGCCGTCATCAGCGACGTGCCGAAGACGCTGGTCTATCGGCTGGCTCGCGCCGTCAACGCCGACGCGGGCCGCGCGATCGTGCCCGAGTCGACGCTCACGAAGGCGCCGTCGGCCGAGCTGCGTCCGAACCAAACCGACCAAGACTCGCTGCCGCCGTACGACGTGCTCGACGCGATCCTCGAGGCGCACCTCGTCGAAGGCAAGGACACGGAGGCGCTCGTCGCCGCGGGCTTCGACGCCGCCATCGTCGCCGACGTCGTGCGCCGCGTGCGCACGAGCGAATACAAGCGCCGCCAGATGCCGCCCGGCCTGAAGATCACGGGCAAGGCGTTCGGATCGGGGCGCCGCTACCCGATCGCGGCCGCATGGCGCGGCTGACTACTTCGGGCGCGCGAGCGTCACGTTGCGCTCGGTGTACTGGCACGTGCGCGCCGTGCCCGAGGCCGGGGCAAGCGTCTCGTCGGCGGAGAGCGCCTCGGTGAGCGTCTTCTCGTCGGCGGACAGCGTCAGCGTCCAGCTCATCTTAGAAAACGTGATCGTGCCGTTCGCGCCGTCGCTTCCCGCGCACGTCTGGCCGTCGACGATCGTCGCGACGTGGCCCGCGATCTTGAAGCGCAGATCGCACGCGCCCGGCTCGGTGACGACGACCTCGTCGGCCGTCGCGCCCTTGGCGATCACGAGGTTGCCTTCGGGCGCCGCGTCCGTGGGCGTCTCGCCGGGGCACGCGCGCGTCGTCATGCCCGCCGCGTAGGCCCAAGGTCCGAGCGCACCCGGACCCACCGTGGCCGGCGAGCCCATCGCGCTGCCCATGCCGCTGCCCGTGAAGCCGTCGACGAACATGTGCGTGCCCGTCGAGCCACCGCTGCCGCCGCCGTCGACGACGTTCGAGTTGCTCGTGCCGCACCCGAGCGCAGCCGCCAAGGACATCGCCCCGAAGATCGAACGCGCGGGCATCACCTCAGACTTGTCGTCGGATCGCCTCCGTCGCTGAACGCGCGCGCCACGCCGCCGCCCCCGGGATGAGCAGGATCGGCGCGTAGTACCACCAGCACAGAGGTGCGAGCAGCACCGACGCGACGAGCACGAGGCCGATCGACACGCGTGCGTCGAGCCGCCGCGTCACGACGGCGACGAGCGGCGGGCCCACGAGCGGCGCCGCGACGAGAAACGCCGAACCCGCGCCGACGAGGCTCGCGAGCGCGAGGCTGAGGCTCACGTTGGTCGGCACGCGCAGGCCCGACGCGAGCACGCCGAGGCCCAGCGTCCAATCCCGAAATCCGCGCACGCCCACGACGAGCGCCGCCGCCGCGCACGCCACGACGGCCAGGGCGACGCCCCGCCACGCGCTCGGCGTGCGCCGAGCGAGCGCCGTCGCGACGCCCCACGCGGGATAGACCTTGAGCGCGGCCGCGAGCCCCATCGCTCCGGCGCCGCGGCCGCCGAGCGCGAGCGCGCACAGCGCCCACACCCAGAGGTCGACGTTGCCGAGCGACATCGTCACGACCGTCCCTGGGAACAACTCGACGAGCGCGCCCGCCGCGAGCACGTGCAGCGCCGTCGTTCGCATCCCCGCGAGCCGCACGAGCCCGAAGGCGAACAGCCAGAACGCCACGAGCTCCCCCGCGTACCAAACCGCCTGCGCCGTCGCCGGCGCCGCGCGCGCGAGCGGCATGAGCGCGACGGCGAGCACGGGCGGGTAATAGAAGCAGCTCGGCGGATCGCCGAGGTGGAACGTCTTGCACTCGTCGTAGAGCGGCTCGCCCGCGGCCGCGTGGCGCGCGACGCGGAGGTAGACTGAGACGTCCATCCATGCGACGTCGGCGCGCCGCGCGTGCACGGGCAACCAGACGACGAGCTGTGCGACGAGGACCGCGGCGCCGACCGCCGCGAGACCCAGCCTGCCCGCGCGCGCCGTCCCCGGTTTCACGCGGCTGCATTATATCCGCGCCCCGCCTTCACCGAATCGCGCGCTTGCATTGAATCGCGCGCGATCGCCCTGTATCGTCCGCGACCTCATGCGCGCGCTCATTTGTGTTCTTCCCGGCGACGGGATTGGTCCCGAGGTCACGGCTGCGGCTGTCGAGGTGCTCGCCGCGGTCGGCAAAAAGAACGGCCACACCTTCGAGTTCCGCGAGGCGCTCATCGGCGGCGCCGCGATCGACGCCAAGGGCACGGCGCTCCCCGAAGAGACGCTCGCGCTCGCGAAGGAGGCGGACGCCGTCCTCCTCGGCGCCGTCGGCGGCCCGAAGTGGGACGACCCGCGCGCCAAAGTTCGCCCCGAGCAAGGGCTGCTCGCGATCCGCAAAGGCCTCGGCCTCTACGCCAACCTTCGTCCGGTGGCCGTGAACCCGAAGCTGCTGCGCGCCTCGCCGCTGCGGCCCGAGCTTCTGGTCGGCGTCGACATGATCGTCGTCCGCGAGCTCACGGGCGGCATCTACTTCGGCGCGAAGACGCGCGACGCCACCAGCGCGAGCGACGCCTGCGTCTACACCGAGGCCGAGGTCGAGCGCATCGTGCGCGCCGCCGGCAAGCTGGCGATGGGCCGCAAGAAGAAGCTCTGCTCCGTCGACAAGGCCAACGTGCTCGAGACGTCGCGCCTGTGGCGCGAGGTCACGGCGCGCGTCGTCTCGAAGGAGTTCCCCGAGCTGCAGCTGTCGAACATGCTCGTCGACGCGTGCGCGATGCACCTCATCCGCCGCCCGGCCGACTTCGACGTCATCGTGACCGAGAACATGTTCGGCGACATCCTCACCGACGAGGCGTCGATGCTCGCGGGCTCGATGGGCATGCTGCCGTCGGCGTCGCTCGGCGAGGGCAAGCGCGGCCTCTACGAGCCGATCCACGGGTCGGCGCCCGACATCGCGGGCAAGGGCGTCGCCAACCCGTACGCGACGATCCTCAGCGTCGCGATGTTGCTGCGGCACTCGCTCGGCCTCGAGGCCGAGGCGCGCGCCGTCGAGGCCGCCGTCGACGCGGCCATCGCGCGCGGCGTGCTCCCCGGTGACGTCGCCGCCCCCGGCGAAAAGGCCGCGAAGACGGCCGAGGCCGGCGCCGCGGTTCTCCAGGCGCTGCAGTAGCGTCTCCGTCCGGAGACAGATGTGGGACAGAGTGCGCCGGGGTGTGCCGGTGCATTCGCGCGGCCGGTTTTTCCCGATCGAATCGCGCGTCATCTCGACATCGCGAAAAGCCGCTGGTAGCCTGAAAGTGTCCAGCGAGTCCTCGCGTGTCTTGTTCGCCCTTCCTAGGTGCAGCTGCCGTCTCTGGCAGCGCCCATCGACCCGGATCGCTGTCGCGCATTGCTGTGTCGTGCGCCTTTGAACGCGCCGCCGCGCGCGCGTGTGCGCGCGCTGCGCACGCGTTCCTTTTCGTGAATTGAGAGTCGAGCTGCGTCCGCCCCTGGCGAATCCGTGTGTGACTGAACGAAGGAGAACGAGATGGGAACGAGGCTTTACGTCGGGAATTTGTCGTACAACGTGACCGAGCCCGAGCTGCGCGACGTCTTCGCCGAAGGTGGCAAGAACGTCGTCGAGGTGAAGGTGGTGATGGATCGGGAGACGGGCCGTCCGCGCGGATTCGCCTTCGTCGAGATGGGCAGCGACCAAGAGGCCGCTGACGCGATCCAGTCGCTCACCGGCCGCGAGATCCAGGGCCGCGCCATCAATGTCAGCGAAGCCCGCGAGCGCGCCCCGCGCAGCGGCGGCGGTGGCGGCTACGGCGGTGGTGGCGGTGGTGGCTACGGCGGCGGTGGCGGCGGTTACGGCGGCGGCGGTGGCGGCTACGGCGGCGGCGGGCGTGGCCGTGGCGG
>DASZRT010000066.1:0-48228 GCA_035549075.1 Polyangia bacterium
CCACCGATGCCGCCGACAGCCAACGCGCCCGACGCCGACGCGCGCGCGCGTGACGGCGCCGAGGGCGCGGCCGCGCTGCGCGCCACGCAGGAGCTCGAGCTCGAGGTCATCGAGCTGCGCCACGACCTCGACGCCTTCGCGCGCGAGCGGGCGTCGGTCGACGATCTGCGCCGCCGCATGGACGCGCTCGACGCGCGCCGCCCGCCGCGCGCGCCGTTCGACGACTGGTCGTCGCTGCGCAGCTCCGACGACATCCGCTTCTCGCAGAATGGCTTCGTCGTGCGTTCTCCCGACGATCGCTTCCTGCTGCGCCCCGGGCTGCGCCTGCAGGCGGGCTACGAGGGTGTCGTCGCGCGCGGCGCCGCCTTCGGTCAGGTCGCGCCCGATCTCTCGACGATTCGCCTCTCGCACGCCGAGCTGCTCTTCGAGGGCCACGCCGGCGGGCCGCGCTTCGAGTACCGCTTCGAGCTCG
The DNA here is from genome assembly GCA_035549075.1 of Polyangia bacterium. Taxonomy (GTDB): domain Bacteria; phylum Myxococcota_A; class Polyangia; order Fen-1088; family Fen-1088; genus DASZFV01. The sequence continues at coordinate 473 of DASZRT010000066.1, forward strand.
ACTTCGCCGACACGGCGACGGGCACCGTCAAAGACGCCTTCGTCCAGTGGCGCTTCCTGCACGACTTCGGCGTGCGCGCGGGCCGCGTGCGCGTGCCGTTCGGCCTCGAGGCGACGACCTGGAACGGCCACCTCGAGCTGGTCGACGTCGCGGCGCCGACGGCGGCGTTCGGGCTCGATCGCGACGAAGGTGTCGAGCTCGTGGGGCGTCCGCTCGGCGGCAAGCTGCAGTTTCAGGCCGCCGCGCTCAACGGCCACCGCGACGCGTGCCCGGCCACGCCCACCGACAACCTCGTGTGCGACGCGATCGACCTGTCGTACGCGGCGCGCGTCGTCGCGGCGCCCCTCGGGCCGCTGCCGATCTTCGAGGGCGACGTGGGCGGCACGGAGCGGCCGCTGGTCGCCGTCGGCGCGTCGGGGGTGTACAGCCTGCTGCCGACCGACCTCCGCGCGCGCACGGGCAGCGCGGGCGCGCCCCTCGACCTCGACGGCGACCACCGCGTCGACAACGTCGGCGTCTGGCAGGTGGCCGCCGAGCTGCGCGCGATGTTCCGCGGCGCCGCGGTGCAAGCCGAGTGGTTCGGCCGCCGCGAGCAGCCCGGCGCGAGCCAAGCCAACCGCGACTTCTGGGGCGTTTACGGGCAGGCGAGCTATTTCGTCATCGCGCACCACCTGCAGGCCGTGGCGCGGTTCGCGCGCACGGATCAGCCGCTCTACGGCGCCACGATGGACGACCGCCTGCGCGCCGGCACGCACGCCAGCGAGGAGACGGGCGGCGTCAATTGGTACGCGCGCGGCCACGACGTCAAGGTCCAGCTGGACTACACGCACCGCGCGACGCCGGACGCTTTGTCGGCGACGTCGGAGGATCGGATTCGCTTGGCTGCGCAGCTGGCTTTTTAACAGCTGAAACTTGGTGGTATATAGCGGCCCATGAGCTTGAAGCGGAGTCACTCGACCGGCAGGAGTTTCGGCAGCGGTGATGCGGGGGCCAAGGTCGACAGGCAGGATCTCTACGACGAGCTGAAGCGGCTCTCGGGCACGGGCGAGGCCTTCACGCCCGTCGACGTCGCCCTCGCGATCGGCGCGGCCGAGCCGCAGGTCTCGAAGTCGCTGCTCGGCCTCGCCGCCGAGGGCTACCTCGAGAAGGCCGAGATCGGGAAGTACCGCGCGGCGGCGATGGCCGAGATGACGCAGGCGGAGTTCGTCAAAGCGTTCTCGCGCGCCTCCAAGGTCGACGGCACGCGCCAGCGCGATCTCTCCGAGATCGGTCGGCTCAAGCAGAACAACGACACGATGAGGCAGCGGCTGCTCGCGGCGATCGCCGAGCGCGACCACTACCTCGCCGCGCTCAAGAAGCACGGCATCGACCCGGGCCCGTTGCCGGCGCCCATCGCGTTGCCGCCCGCGTCGGCGAGCGCCTCGCCGCCGGGCGCCGCGGGCCTCTCGGTCCCGTCGCCTGCGTCCGAGCTCGCCCCGTCGGGGCCCGGTGACGCGAGCCCCGATCACGGTCACGAAGCCGGTCCCGAGCACGGTTGAGCCGTAAGAAGGCCGAATCGAAGGCGGCCCGTCGGATGCGCGTGACCCTCATCCGTCACGGCGAGGCCGGCGACGACGCGGCCCGCGACGAGCTCCGGTCGCTGACGCTCAAGGGGCGCGCCGCCGTCGCGCGCGTCGCGCACACGTTGCGACGCCGCGGAGGCGACTTCACGGCGGTCGTGAGCAGCCCGCTCGTGCGCGCGCTGCAGACGGCGGAGATCGTCGCCGCCGAGATCGGCTTCGACGGCCGCGTCGTCGTGAGCGAAGCGCTCGTGCCCGAGGCGCGCGTGTCGCAGGTCATCGCGCTGCTGGCGTCGCTGCACGACGAGGAGTCGGTCGCGCTCGTCGCTCACGAGCCGATCCTGTCGTCCATCGCGGGCGAGCTGCTGGGGCGTGGTCGCTTCGCTGCCCTCCGCAAGGCCGAGGTCGTGCGCCTGCGCTTGCCCGAAGGTCCCGGCAAGCCCGGCGGCGAGCTGCGCTGGCGCATCGACCCCGACTCGGGCTCTCGGACCGAGTGATTCGGCGAAAATCCCCGCGTAAACACGGCTTCGGCGGGGCCGGAGACAGGCCGCATCGTGTCAGGTACAATGCGGTCGATGGACAATGGGTCCGGTGGTCCCCAGAGCAAGGACCAGACGCACACGCAGCCAGCGGCTCCTGCCGAGTCTGACAAGGAGCAGAAGCGCAATCTCGCTTACCTCGTCGTGCTCGCCGGTGTGAGCGCGGGCGAGATGTTCAAGCTCCAGAACGAGCGCACGGTCGTGGGCCGCGGCCCGAGTTGTACGGTTCGCCTCAACGACGAGGGCGTCTCGCGCGAGCACTGCCAGCTGGTGCGCGAGGTGCGCGAGGACGCCGACAAGCCCAACGACAAGATCGTGCTCGAGGACCTCGGCAGCACGAACGGCACGTTCTGCAACGGCATCCGCATCGACCGCCGCGAGTTGGCCGACGGCGACAAGATCATGGTCGGCTCGACCACGATCCTGAAGTTCACGTACCACGACTACCTCGACGAGGTCTTCCAGCGCCAGATGTACGAGTCGGCGCTGCGCGACGGCCTCACGAAGGTCTTCAACAAGAAGTACTTCACCGACTACCTCGAGAAGGAGTTCGCCTACGCCGCGCGCCACAGCGCGCCGCTCGCGCTCATCTTCCTCGACATCGACTTCTTCAAGCGCATCAACGACACGCACGGCCACCCCGCGGGTGACTTCGTCCTGTCGGAGCTGTCGCAGCTCATGGCGACGCTCGTGCGCACCGAGGACGTGCTCGCGCGCTTCGGCGGCGAGGAGTTCACCGTGCTCTGCCGCGGGACGGACCTCGGCGGCGCGAGGATCGTCGCCGAGCGCCTGCGCAAGACCGTCGAGGCGCACACGTTCTCGTTCGGCGCCAAGACCATCCCCGTGACCATCAGCCTCGGCATCGCGGCCATCCCCGACACGGCGATCGTCGACCACGCGCAGTTCCTCGCGGCGTCCGACAAGGCGCTCTACGAGGCCAAGCGCACCGGCCGCAACCGCGTCTGCCTCCACGGCACCGAGAAGACCCCGGGCCCGCAGCCGCGCCGCCAGACCGGCAGCGGCCCCGCGCGCGGCTAATCGGGCAGACGGGCCGTCGCGACGATGGCCACCAGCAGCAGGCCGACGGAGCCGACGGCGTAGGGCGCCGAGGGGGCGAGCGTCGAGTAGAGGATGCCGCCGATCGCGGGGCCGGCGACGCGGCCGAGGGCGCCCGCCGATTGCAACGTGCCGAGCACGAGGCCGTGGTCGTGCGGGTCGGTGTGCTTCGAGGCGTAGGCGGGCAGCGTGGGCGTCGCGAGGCCGCTGCCGAGCGCGATGAGGCCGCTCGCGGCGTAGAGCGCGACCTTGGCGGCGGCGCCGAAGCTGGGGCTCGTCGCGAGCAGGGCGAACGAGACGGCGAGGATCGTCGCGCCGGCGATGATGAGGCGCGCCTCGCCGAAGCGGCGCGACAGGCGGCCCACGAGCCCGCCCTGGGTGGTCGCGCTCACGACGCCGACGAGCGTGAAGATCGCGCCCGTGCCCGCGGGCGAGATCCCGAAGACGTCCTCGTTGAAGAGGCGGAACGTCTGCTCCATGCCGGCGAACCACATGACGATGAAGAAGTTGGTGGCGACGGCGACGGGCATGCCGGGCACGCGCAGCGCCGCGCGGATCGCGGTGGGATCGAGGGGGATGGCCCGACGGGCGGTCATTCCCGCGCGCGCCGACGCCGGGCGCGACTCGGGCAGCGTGCGCAGCGCGAGCAGCAGGTTCACGATCGAGAGCGCGGCGGCGACGAACGCGGGCAAAGTCCCGACGTGGCCACCGATGCCAGGAACGGGCCAGCGCGAGAGGATGCCGCCCACGGCCGGCCCGAAGATGAAGCCCAGGCCGAACGCGAGGCCGATCATGCCCATGCCGCGCGCGCGCGTCTCGCGCGTCGTGACGTCGGCGATGTAGGCCTGAGCGACGGCGATGTTGGCGGTCGCGATGCCGCTCCAGATGCGCGCGACGAACAGCCACACCAGCGAGTGCCCGAGGCCGAGCATGATCATGCCGACGGCCGAGGCGGCGATGCTCCACAGCAACACGGGCCGGCGGCCGATGCGGTCCGACAGGCGGCCCCACACGGGCACAAACAGGAACTGCATGAGCGAGAACGCAGCGCCTTGGAGGGTCGCGACGAAGTCGCTCGCGCCCAGATCGCGCGCGAGGCCCGGCAAGAACGGGATCACGAGGCCGAAGCCGAGGAGATCGAGGAAGACCGTCAGAAAGAGCGTGCCGAGCGAGGCGGCACGCACGGCGCGCGCCGCGGGTGCGGCGTCTTCGATCGGGGCGGCGGTCGTCATGGGCAGGTCACGGTCGAAGAGACTCCGACGCGCTCGCGGCGCCACCACGCCCCCGTCGCGCGCCGTTCGGCGGGCGTCGTGAAGTGGTACTGCCAGTAAACGATGCGCACCGCGCGCGGGTGGGCGGGCAGCGGGGCGGCGAAGAAGTCCTGCACGGCCGCGGCATCTTCGCACATCCGTTCGACGAGGACGCGCACGTAGGCGGGCTGTCCGCGCTGGTAGCCGAGGCCGTAGAACCACAGCTGGAAGTCGAGGCGCGGCTGGTGCGGCGCCACGAAGTCGGGCCGCCGCGCGAGCGCGCCCGGCTTGTGACGGAGGTCGTGCGGGGTCCACGCGCTCTCGTCCGTTGAGGCGGCGTCGCCTTCGAGGGTTTGGAATTCGGGCTCGACGCGCTCGCGCGTGATCGACGCGAACAGGTGGTACGTGTTGATGACCCGGTAGGTCTCGGCGCGCTCGGCGGAAGAGGCGAGCGCCGTCAGCAAGAGGCCCGGCTCGTCGCCGCCGAAATGGAAGGCGGCTTGGAGGAGCGAGAGGCCGAGCCACACCGCGGCGCCGAGCCACGCGGCGGCGCGCGAGAAGAAGCGCACGTCGGAGGCGAGGGGATCGGAGGCCGGCGCAGAAGACGGCGGCAGCGGTCGGGGCGCGTGCGGCCGGCGCAGCCATGCAGGTAGGCGCTCGACGTCGGCCTCATCGAGGAGGAAGACGTGCAGCGCGACGGCGAGCGTGCAGAAGAAGCCGTAGTTCGCGGTCGCGAAGTTGATGAGCTGGAAGATCGTGAGCGACGCGGCCGCGAAGAGGCGCGCGCGCCGCGGGCCGAAGATCGCGAAGGGCACGACGAGCTCGAGCACGAGCGTCGCGCGGCTCTCGAGGTGGTGCCACCACGCCGGCAGGTTGTGCGCGAACCACGCGAGCGCCGTCGGCAGCGGCGCCGTCTCGTAGTAGTAGGTCATCGCGCTGCCGTCCTGCCAGTCGTGCAGCGGCGACTGCCACTTCGCGAGGCCCGACTCGAAGTAGAGCTTGAAGAGCAGCGCGCGGAAGACGAAGTGGGCGATGGGCGACGGGCGCGTCCCGGGCAAGCACGCGGCGAGCAGGCCGCACTCGAGCAGCAGGTTGTCCCACTGGAACGAGAAGAACGTGCGCCCGACGGTGACGTACGAGAGGTAGAGCAGCGTCGAGAGCGCGAAGCACGTGCGGCGCCGGATGCCCGCGAGCGCCAGCAACGACAGCGCTGCGCCGACGAAGACGCCCGCGACGAGCGCGTCGTCGGACTGCGTCCACAGGAAGATCGTCGGCAGGCGCGACCAAGACGCCGCGCCCGCGTCGCGCACGGCGTCCATGAAATCGACGACCGGCAAGAGGCCGTGCGCGCCCACGAGCCGGCGCACCTGAACGCCCAGCGAGATCCACGCGCCGAGCGAGATCGCGGCGAGCAACGTCCCGTAGAGCGCCGCCGTCGCTTGGCCCGAGCCGAAGCGCCAAGGCATTCGCAGCCAGGCGGGGCGCGCGGTCATCGCGGTCAGTCCTTCGGGACGGGCCGGCCGGCGGCGGCGAGCGCGGCGCGCGTCGCCGCGACGGCGCGCGGCGCCTGCGTGCCGACGCCCGTGGGGAAGTCTTCGCGGCGCCCGCCCATCACTTCGAGGCACGCGCGCACCGAGCCCGCGAGCGCTTGAAGATCGTAGCCGCCTTCGAGCAACAAGACGAGCTTGCCGCCGCACGCCTCGCGCGCGAGCTCCATCATCGCCGTCGTCATCGCCGCGAAGCCGCGCTCGGTGACGCGCATGTCGGCGATGGGATCGCGCTCGTGCGCGTCGAAGCCCGCCGACACGAGCACGAGGTCGGGCGCGTAGGCGCGCGCCGCGGGCAGGAAGAGATCGTGGAAGATCGCGCCGTAGTCGGCGTCGTCTTGCCCGCCAGGGAGCGCGGCGTTCACCGTGAAGCCGCGCCCCGCGCCGACGCCGACCTCGTGCGCCTTTCCCGTGCCCGGGTAGAAAGGAAATTGATGCGACGACATGTAGAGGACGTCGTCGCGACCCGAGAAGATGTCCTGCGTGCCGTTGCCGTGGTGCACGTCCCAGTCGAGCACGAGCACGCGTCGCGCGCCGAGGCGCCGTCCCGCCTCGGCGGCGATCGCGGCGTTGTTGAGCAGGCAGAAGCCCATGGCGTGCGCCGCCTCGGCGTGGTGGCCGGGAGGGCGCACGAGCGCGAAGGCGTTGTCGGCGCGGCCGGACCACACGGCCTCGACGGCGCCGACGGCGGCGCCCGCGGCGAGCGTCGCCGCCGCCCAGCTGCCCGGCGACGTCTTCGTGTCCTCGTCGAGGCGCGCGCTCTTGCCGGCGAGCGCGCTCAGCGTCTCGCGGTGCTCGCGCGTGTGCACGGCGTCGATCTCGTCGTCGGTCGCGGCGCGCGGCGCCTCGAACACGACGCCGTCGGGCGGCGCGCGCTCGAGGTCGTTCAAGATCGCGGCGAGGCGCGCCGGGGACTCGGGGTGACCGAAGCCGGCGTCGTGCGCGAGCATCCGGCGGTCGGTCAGGATCAAAGTCACGGGCTCACTCTACCGCGGGCAGGTCGAGGCGAAAGACGGCGCCGCCGCCGGGGGCCTCGTCGACGGTGACGTCGCCGCCGTGGTCGCGCACGATCTCGCGCACGAACGCGAGGCCTAGGCCCGTGCCTTTTTCGCGCGTCGTGAAGAAGGGCGTGAAGATCTTCTCACGGAGGTGGGCGGGCACGCCCGGGCCGTGGTCGCTCACCTCGACGACGACGCGCGCGGCGCCGTTCGCGTGCGCCGCGAGCGTGACGCCGCCCGCGCGGCCCTCCATGACGCTCACGGCGTTGCGCGCGAGGTTGAGCAGCGCGCGCCGCAGCTGGCTCGCGTCGGCGCGTACGCGCAACGCGGCGGGCGCCTCGACGACGACGGCGACGTTCGACGCGCCCGCGGCCGCGAGCTCGCGCACCTCTTCGAGCAGCGGCGCGAGGCTGACGGACGCGAGCTCGGGCGCGGGGCGGCGCGCGTACTCGAGGAACTCGCTCACGACGTTGCGCAGGTGGCCGAGCTCGCGCTCGATGCGCGCCACCTCCTGCAAGCGCTCCGGTTGGTCGGCGAGCGCGTCGCGCAGCAGGCCCGCGTAGAGCTCGAGGCCGCCCAGCGGGTTGCGCACCTCGTGCGCGATGCCGGCGAGCATCATCTGCGTGTGCTCGTCGCGCGCTTGCAACGCCGCGCGCGTGTCGTCGAGCGTGGCCGCGAGCACGCCGATCTCGTCGCGCGTCTCGACGGGGATGCGCGACGCCAGATCGCCGCGCCCGAGGCGCGCCGCCGCGTCGGCGAGCCGCACGACGGGGCCCGAGATGCGCCGCGCGACGAGGGCCGTCACGGCGAGCACGGCGAGCAGCGCGACCAGGCCCGCGACGACGAGCCGCCGACGAAACGCCGCGAGCGTCGCCGCGTAGTCGGCGCTGCCCTCGACGGCGATGAGCCCGACGCGCCCGTCGCCGATCGCGGCGTACCCGCGCTTGTAGGCGACGCCGTCGTGCCCGATGAACAGCGGCGACGCCGACGGCGTGCCGTGCAGCGCGCGCGCGATCTCGACGGAGTCGGCCTCCAGTTCGTAGGCGCGCGCCCCGAGCGCGAGCGCGCCCGCCGTGTCGCCGCGCGCGCCGAGATCGGCCGCGACCGCCAGCACGCGCCGCACGTCGAGCCGCGCCCGCGCCGCCTCGAGCCTGCGCAGCACGTTCGCGTACGTCAGCGAGCCTTCGTCGCCTGCGCCCAGCGCCTCGAGCTGCTCCGGCAACACGGTGGCCGCCGCCCCCGCAGCCGCCGTCGCCAACCGCCGCCCGAGCTCCTCATCGAGCGCCCGCCGCGCCACCTCGTGCGCCAGTACGCCGAACACCCCCAGCGCCGCGACCGTGGGCACGAGCGTCCCCACGAGAAGCCGCGCGAGCAAAGAGCGTTTGCGGCTGGTTGCCAATCCCACGATTGTACGCCGAGCCCCTCACCCCGACCCTCTCCCCGCTTCGCGGGGCGAGGGGGAAAGAAAAGATGGCGCTCGCCAACGCAACCTCGCGTCGATCGCAACACCGGAGCGAGCGCAGCGAGCGCGTCCAGGCAACGGGAGGCGCGGCTTTGCCGCGCCGGCCCCACTGCTTGTGCGGGGGGAGCCCGCGAGGGGGGCGAAGCCCCCTTCGCGCGAGAAGCGCGTTAGCGCTTCGAGAACTGGAACCGAGCGCGGGCGCCGCGCTGGCCGTACTTCTTGCGCTCTTTCTGGCGCGCGTCGCGCGTCAGGTAGCCGGCCTTCTTGAGCGCGCCGCGAAACGCGGGGTCGATCTTGATGAGGCTGCGCGACATGCCGTGGCGAATCGCGTCCGCCTGGCCCGAGAGGCCGCCGCCGCTGACGTTGACGAACACGTCGAAGCGGCCCGTCGTCTCCGTGAGCTCGAGCGCCTGACGGAAGACCATGCGCGACGTCTCGCGACCGAAGTAGTCCTCGAGCGTGCGCTTGTTGATCGAGACCTTGCCGTTGCCCGGCTGCAACCAGACGCGCGCCACCGCGTGCTTGCGGCGGCCCGTGGCGTACACTGCTTTCGACGGATCAGGCATCGTTCTCTCTCCGGAGCTTTACGCGAGCTTGAGGGGTTTCGGCTGCTGCGCGGCGTGCGGGTGCTCAGCGCCCGTGTACACCTTCAGCTTGCGATAGAGGCGACGACCGAGGGGGCCCTTCGGCAGCATGCCCCAAACGGCGCGCTTGATGAGATCGGCGGGGTGACGCGCGAGCAGCTGCTCAGCGGTCTTGGTCTGCAGACCGCCCGGGAACAGCGAGTGATCGCGGTAGAGCTTGATCTGCCACTTGTTGCCCGTGAGGTTCACCTTGTCGGCGTTGACGACGACGACGAAGTCGCCCGCGTCCTCATGGGTCGTGTAGGTCGGCTTGTGCTTGCCACGAAGCACGGACGCGATCTTCGTCGCGGCCCGTCCGAGCGTCTTTCCGTCGACGTCGGCGATGTACCAAGAGTGCTCGAAATCGCCCTTAGCCTGATACGTCGGGCGATGATGTGTTGCAGTCCGCGGCATGAGAGGGGGCTTTTTACTGGAGGCCCGGGGCGTTGTCAATGACCCGTCACCAGCCCAGGCGCACGATTAACGCGACCAGGGCCAGGACGCCCCCCCCGATCCCCAGGGTCAGGCCCGGGCTCGACACGAAGTAGGGGAAAACCATGAGCGCGAGGCCCCCCACGAGCTGCGGCAGACGCCCGATTTTCCGCCCGTAGACAAAAAGAACGAACCCGATCGACGAGACCAGGAGCGAGGCCATGAGGGCCGAGGGCGACAAGTTCATGACGCGCCCTCGAGTTTAGCGCCGCCGGCGGCGCTACTTCGAAGACTTCGCGAGAAACTCGCCGATCGCGGCGCAGGCTTTCAGCGCGCGGTCGTCGGGCTCGATGAGGGCGAAGCGGACGTAGCCTTCGCCGCCGGGGCCGAAGCCCACGCCCGGCGAGACGGCGACGCGCGCGTGCTCGAGAAGGGCCGACGCGAAGCCGACGGCGCCCCCTGGAATGTCCGCGTGCGACTTCGGCACGGGCGCCCACACGAACATCGACGCCGTCGGCAGCGGCACGTTCCAGCCCGCCTTGGCGAGGCCGTCGACGAGCAGCTTCGAGCGGTGCTTGTAGCGCTCGCGGTTGGCGACGACGTCGGCGTCGCACGACGACAGCGCCGTCGCCGCCGCCAGCTGCGTGGGCGCGAACATGCCGTAGTCGAGGTAGCCCTTGATCGTCGTCAGCGCGCCCACGAGCGTTCGGCTGCCGACGCAGAAGCCGACGCGCCAGCCCGGCATCGAGTAGCTCTTCGACACCGTGAAGAACTCGACGGCGACGTCGCGCGCGCCCGGCACCTGGAAGATGCTCGGCGCGGGGCGGCCGTCGTGCATCAGGTCGGCGTAGGCGAGATCCGACACGACCCACAGGCCCTCGCGCTTCGCGAGCGCGACGACCTTCTCGTAGAAGCGCGCGTCGACGACGGCGCTCGTCGGGTTGTGCGGGAAGTTGACGACGAGGCCCTTCGGCTTGCGCGGCGCGCGCGCCATCGCCTTTTCGATCTCGGCGAACGCGTCCTTGTCGGGGCCCGTCGCGACGGGCACGGGCTCGCCGCCCGCGATGATGACGCCGTAGCGGTGGATCGGGTAGCACGGGTCGGGCGCGAGCACGCAGTCGCCGCGGCCCACGATCGCGAGGAACAGGTGCGCGAGGCCTTCCTTCGCGCCGATCGTCACGACGGCTTCAGACTCGGGATCGAAGGCCTGGTCGTACTTGCGCGCGTACCAATCGCAGATGGCGCGGCGGACCTCCGGCATGCCCTTCGACGGCATGTAGCGTTGGTTGCCGGCGCGCTGGGCCTCGGTCGTGAGGCGCTCGATGACGGCCTTGGGGCTCGGGCCGTCGGGGTTGCCGAGGCCGAAGTCGAACACGTCGTGGCCCTGCGCGCGCAGCTTCGACTTCAGCTCGTCGACGGCGGCGAGGACGTAGGGCGGGAGGGACGCCAAACGCTCAAATTGATTCGCGTGCTCGCTCGGGGGGCCGGCCATTGGGGGCGAGACACTACGTCGCGGCTTTCGCTGGATCAAGGAAGGCGGAAGACCCGCAACGCGCGCGCGGCTTGACTGAACGCATGTCCAGGTTCACGCTTGCGGCCATGCGCGCGGTGCCGATCTCGAACCCGCCCAACCCGTGGGCCACGACGGAGGTCGAGTACCTCGAGGCGCCGCCGCCCGAGATGAAGCTCGAGGTCTACGAGGACCAGGCGCGCAGCATCCTCGCGAAGAACGACAGCCCCGACGTCGGCTTCACCTACAGCGTGAACCCGTACCGCGGGTGCATGCACGCGTGCGCCTACTGCTACGCGCGGCCGTCGCACGAGTATCTGAGCTTCGGCGCGGGCACGGACTTCGACCGGAAGATCGTCGTGAAGATGCGCGCGGCCGAGCTGCTGCGCGAGGCGTTCGAGAAGAAGTCGTGGAAGAAGGACGTCGTCGTCTTCAGCGGCGTCACCGACTGCTTTCAGCCGCTCGAGGCGTCGCTGCGGCTCACGCGCGGGTGCTTGCAGGTGTGCGCCGAGACGGCGAACCCGATGGCGATCATCACGAAGGCGCCGCTCGTCGAGCGCGACGTGGATCTGCTGCAAGAGATCACGCGCGTGGCGTCGGCGCACGTCACGGTGAGCATTCCCATTTGGGACGTCGAGAAGGCGCGCGCCATCGAGCCTTACGTCGCGACGCCGCAGCGGCGCGTGCGCATCATCGAGACGCTCGCGCGCGCGGGCGTCGAGGTGGGCGTCAACGTCGCGCCGATCATTCCGGGGCTCAACGACCAGGACATCCCGCAGATCCTCGCGGCGGCGCGCGAGGCGGGCGCGACCCACGCGGGGAGCGTGCTGCTGCGGCTGCCGGGCTCGGTGAAGGACGTGTTCGAGCAGCGGCTGCGCGCGTCGATGCCGCTGTCGGCCGAGCGCGTGCTCCACCGCGTGCGCGAGACGCGCGGCGGGCAACTTTATGACCCACGCTTCGGCGCGCGCGGGCGCGGCACGGGCAACTACGCGCTCGCGATTCAGACGTTGTTCGACGCGACGGCGCGGCGGCTCGGCTTTCGCACGCACGGCTCCGGCATGGACGGCGCGGGCCGCGTCTAGAGGCGTCTAGAGGACGCGGCCGACGACGAGCTTGACGCGCAGGCCGCCGTTCACGAGCGGGGAGGCCGCGGGCGACGAGAGCGCGAGCGTCGCAGGCTGGACCTTCGCGGGGGCGAGCACGGCGGCGCGCCAGCCGCGGAAGCGCGCGCGCAGGGCGCGGCCGAGATCGCGGTACGCGCGATCGGCGCTCGAGCCAGCGCCCAGGCGGCGGCCGTAGGGCGGGTTCAAGACGACGAGGCCCGTCGTCGCGGGCGCGTGAACGTCTTCGAGCGCGGCGCACGTGAAGGCGAGCCAACCGTCGACGCCGGCGCGCGCGGCGTTTCGCGAGGCAGAGGCGATCAACTTGGGATCTCGATCGCTGCCGAAGATCGCGACGGTCGGCGGCGCCGGGGCGACGACGCGCGCTTCGTCGCGAAGCTTGGCGGCGAGCTCGGGGCGATCGGCGAAGAGCGGCCAGCGCTCGAAGGCGAACGGGCGCTCGAGACCGGGGGCGCGGTTCGCGGCGATCGTGGCAGCTTCGATCGGAATCGTTCCCGCGCCGCACATCGGATCGCAGAGGACTTCGTTCGGCGACCATGCGGCGAGCGCGAGCACGCCGGCGGCGAGCGTCTCGCGCAGCGGCGCCGCGCCGATCTCGGTGCGCGCGCCGCGCTTGTGCAGGAGCTCACCCGTCGCGTCGACGCTGAACGTGAAGCGATCGCCGACGCCGCGCACGTAGATCGTCGTCGTCGGGAGCTCGCCGCGGTCGTCCTCGCCTTCCGCGGGCTTCTCGAACGCGCGCACGTCGCGCACGACGTCGCCGATGCCGCCGACGACGTTCTCGGCGATCGCGCCCGTGTGGTAGAGGCGGCAGCTCGTCGTCGTCGCGCGCACGGCGATCGCCGCGCCCGCGGGCACGAACGCCGCCCACGGCAAACGCGCGAGGCCGTGGCGCAGCTTCCCGAACTCGCGGGCCTCGACGTCGCCGACGCGCGCGAGCACGCGCGTCGCGATGCGAAGCTGCAGGTTCGCGCGCGCGCCCACGGCGGCCGCGCCGCGCCACTCGACGCCGCCGTCGACGGCCGTGACCTCACGCGCGCCTTGCAGCGCCGCGATCTCCTCGCGCGCGGGCGCCTCCAACCCGGGCGCGACGACGGCGAACCAGCGGCGATCGTCGTCGGGGCCGCCACCTTTCGCGCGCGTCGGCCGCGGCGCGTGCGGGCGGCGCTCGCCTTTTTGCGGGAGCGTGTCGGGCCGGCCCTCGAAGCGCAGGTGCGCGAGGATCTCGATCGTGCCGCTGCCGCCCGCGACGGGCGAGTCCGCGTGCGCGACGACGGCGAAGCCCAGCGACGTCGCCTTCGCCGTCACCTTCTCGAGCGCGGCGCGCCGCAGGTTCTCGTCGTCGACGCGTCCGCCGCGAACCTGCTTGTCCGCGAGCTCGAACTGCGGCTTCACGAGCACGACGCCTTCGGCGCCCGCGCGCAGCCGGAAGGCGAGGCCGCGCAGCATGTTGCGCGCCGCCACGAAGCTGACGTCGACGGTGAAGAAGTCGAACGGCCCGGGCGCCTCGTCGAGCGACAGCCGCTTCCAGTCGACGCCCTCCATCGACGTGACGCGCGCGTCGTCGCGCAGCGCCTCGACGAGCTGCCCGTGGCCGACGTCGACGGCCGTGACGTGCGTGGCGCCGTGCGCGAGCAGCGTCTGCGTGAAGCCGCCCGTCGACGCGCCCACGTCGACGGCGCGCGCGCCGCGGATGGCCCGCGCGAGTGCGAAACGCGTCACGGCGGCTTCGAGCTTCCCGGCGGCGCGGCTCACGGACTCCATGCGGCGCCGCACAATAGTGCACTTCGTGACCCGCCCGCGAGATCCGCGGGCGCGTTCGGCCCGTATCTGCTTCATGGAGGCGCAGGCTCGCGTGACGTGGCCGCGTGCTACGGTGCGCCCACGCGTGATGGGGCCTGCTGACGACGGGGGCGACGACGCCGCGGCGCTCGTCGAGGCGATCGCGTCGCGCCGCGACCGCGCCGCCTTCGCGCGCCTGTTCGCGCTCTACGCCCCGCGCATCAAAGGCCATCTGCGCGCCCGCGGCGCGACGCCCGCCGCGGCCGAAGAGGTCACGCAAGAGGTCATGCTCGCCGTGTGGCGCAAGGCCGCGCAGTTCGACCGCACGAAGGGCCGCGTCGCGACGTGGCTGTTCACGATCGCGCGCAACGGCTTCGTCGATCACCAGCGCGGTCAGCGATGGCCCGAGCCCGAGCGCATCGAAGAAAGCTCGGCGGAGCCTGCGCCCGACGACGCCCTCGCCGCGGCGCGCGGGCGTCGCGACCTGCGCGTCGCGCTCGACGAGCTGCCGGTCGAGCAGCGTGACGCGCTCGCGGGCGCGTATTATCGAGGGCGAACCATGCGCGAGCTCGCCGACGAGCAGCGGCTGCCGCTCGGGACCATCAAGACGCGGGTGCGCCTCGCGCTCGCGCGCCTGCGCGCTCGCCTCGGTGGCGAAGCAGGAGACGAGGGCGATCATGACGACTAACCCCACGCACCACGTCCCCGACGAGCGCCTCGCCGAGTACGCCGCGGGCGCGTGCGGCGAAGCGCCCGCGCTCGGGATCGCCTGCCACGTCTCGCTGTGCGCGGCGTGCGCGGCGCGGCTGCGCGCGTTCGAGGCTGTCGGCGGCGCGGTCCTCGAAACGGGCGCGCCCGACGCGACGGCACCCGGCGCGCTCGAAGCCGTGCTCGCGCGCCTCGACGACGTCCCCGCGGAACTGCCGGCCGTCGATCCCGCGGCCGAGAGGCTGCTCGCGCCGCTCGGCGTGCCGCGCGTCGTGTGGCGGTACCTCGCGCCGGGCGCCGCCGCGGCCGGCTGGCGCCGTCTCGTCCCCGGCATCGCGGGCCTCGATCTGCGCGTGGGCGCCGCGGGCACGATGGCGCGCCTCGTGCGCCTACGGCCCGGCCTCGAGATCCCGCTGCACGATCACGGCGGCGACGAGCACACCGTGATCCTGACGGGCGCGCTCGCCGACGACGAGGGCCGCTTCGCGCGCGGCGACATCTCGATCCGCGCCGCGGGCGCGCGCCACGTCCAGCGCGTCGAGCACGACGAGCCGTGCGTCGCGCTCGTCGTCAACGAGGGCGCACTGGTTCCGCTCACGCTCAAGGGCAAGCTGCTCGGGCTCTTCTGGCAGGGCTGAGAGTATTTTCGCGCGTGGGAGATCCGTCTCCGCCACGCCGCCGTATCCCCCGCAGACCTAGTTCTCCGGAGGATATCGATGAAGACGATCACGCGCTTGGGGTGGATGTGGATGACGGCCGCGCTCGCGGCGGCGGTGGGCTGCAGCAGCTCGAGCAACAACTCGCCCGACGGCGGCGGCGGAACCGGCGGAACCGGCGGCGCCGGTGGCACGACGGGGACGCTGTACACGAAGTACGGCACGGCGATCCCGCAGGTCGTCGACGACGCCGTCGCGGGCGTGCTCGCCGATTGCTCGATCGCGCCTTACTTCGCCGTCGTGGGTACGGCGAACCACGACTCGGTCGCGCGCCTCAAGAGCTGCCTGCGCCTGCAGTTCACCGTGCTCTTCGGCGGCCCCGGCACGTACCCGGGCAAGAACGACGAGGGCGACATGTGCGAGGACATGGCGACGATTCACGCCGGCCTAGGCATCCCCGGCGACGTCTTCGACAAGTTCGTCATGGACTTCGGCGGCGTGCTGAAGGCCGACGGCGTCGCCGACGCCGACATCACGACGATCGCGAACGCCGTCACGGGCCTCAAGGGCCAGATCGTCTCACCGTCGCCCGTCGAGAAGACCAACTGCACCGACGCGGGCGCGGGCGGCAGCGGTGGCTCGACCGGCACGGGCGGCGCGGGCGGCACGACGGCGACGCTGTATACGAAGTACGGCGCGGCGATCCCGAAGGTCGTCGACGACGCCGTCGCGGGCCTGACGTCCGACTGCCAGATCGCGCCGTACTTCGCGGTCGTGGGCACGACGGGCCACGACTCGGTCGCGCGGCTCAAGAGCTGCCTGCGCCTGCAGTTCACGGCGCTCTTTGGCGGCCCGGCGACGTACCCGGGCGTGAACGATCTGGGCGACACGTGCGAGAGCATGGCGGCGATTCACGCGGGCCTCGGCATCCCCGGCGACGCGTTCGATCGCTTCGTCATGGACTTCGGTGGTGTGCTGAAGGCCGACGGCGTCGCCGACGCCGACATCACGACGATCGCCAACGCCGTCACGGGCTTGAAGACCCAGGTCGTGTCGTCAGCTCCGGTCGAGAAGACGGCGTGCGACGGCGGGACGAACGACGCGGCGGTGGGCCAGTGAGCGCGGCGCCGTCGCGGCGGCCTTCACGGGCACGCCGCGCGCTGAAGGCGGCGGTCGCCACGACGGCGCTGCTCGTCGCCTTCGTGGGTTTCCTGCACACGAAGGCGGGCCGCCCGATCCTCGCGGCGCTCGGCGTCGGTTGTCCGGCGATGCGCGTGTCGCCTAGCGAGGTCGAGGCGCTCCGCCAGCGCGCGCTCACGCAGCTGCGGGGCGCGCGGCCCGCGGCGGCGCGCCCCGCGCTCGGGCTCGCGCTCGACGGCAGCACCGAGGCCGACGTGACGTCGTGGACGCAGGTTCGCGGCCTCCGATGCGAGGCGGGCGCGAAGCCCACGCGTCACCTGACCTGCCGCGACGTGCCCGCCGCGGCGCTGCCGCCGACGGACTCGACGGCGCCCGTCGACGAGTTGAGCTTCACCTTCTTCGCCAACGGACGGCTGCTCGGCGTCGAGACGTTGCGCCGCCACCTCACGGGCGACGAAGCGGCGCGCGCGTTCGGCGCCATCACGGGGGCCCTCGACGGCGCCGTCGGAGCGCCGACGGAGCGCGCGGGCACGGCGACGGGCGAGTACCTCGGCGGCGGCGCGAGCCACACCGCGTTCGCGCGCTACCGCTACGCCGACTACCTCGCGACCGTCACGGCGATGAACCTCTCGGGCCGCGTCGCGCTCCGCGAGCAGTACCAGTCGGCCCGCGCGCCTAGCTAGCCGTCGCGCGCAGGATGCTCGGCATCCTGTGGCCGAGACAATCGGAACAAAGAGCGAGGCGTGCGGCGCGGGGATCGTGCCGCACGTCTTTCGTGCTGCCGCAGGCGACGCATGGTTCGGAGGTATCGCGCGGGTCGGGCGCGCCCGAAAGCAGCGCGAGCGCGTCGCGCGTGACGATGCCCAGCAACGCCGATCCGCGCACGACCGGCAAGCACGACACGCCGTGCTCCTCCATGAGCTCGACCGCCTCGTCGAGCGTCGTGTCCGGCTCGATGCACAGCACGGGCGTCCGCATGAGCTCACCCACGAGCGCGTCGCGCTCGGCGGTGCGCAGATCTTCTTCGCACACGATGCCGGTCAGCGTGCCGCCGTCGAGCACGAGCATGTGACGGATGCCGTGGTCGAAGGCGAGGCGCCTCGCCGAAGCGACGACCGTGTCCGGCGTCAGCGTGAACAGCTCCGTCCCCATCACTTCCGTGACGGCACAGGAACCCGCTTCCGCTGCGTCGGCGCCCATCGTTCCCCTTGCTGACCCTCATCGACAGTTTGGGTCGGCAATTCGAGCGCGGCACTGACGCTGACGGCCGTCGCCGCAGCCGATCCGCCAGCTGCGCGGGATGATTGAGCTTCGTCGACGGTGGGGGACGAAAAAAGTTCGCGCTCAGCGTGAGAACCAGCCCTTGCGCGCAGGTTGGGGCGCCGGCGAGCGGGCCTCGACGGCCTTCTTGGGCGCGGGCTCGGGCGTCACCTTCTTGAGGGCGACGCGCACGGTGGGCGCGCCCTTCGCGGGCGCGACGTAGTGCTTGGTGACGGGCGCGTAGCCCGCCTTCGTGAACGTCAGATCGAGCGCGGCGCCCGGCGCGAGCTTCACCGACTGCGGCGTCACGCCGTAGGCGTGCGTCTTGGTCGCGACGTGGGCGCCTTCGGGATCGGTCTTGAACGTCACGGCGACCTGCGTGGGCGCGGCCTTCTTCGGCTTGGCGGTCTTCGTCGGCGCGTCGGGCGCCTCGTCCGCGGGATCGTCCTTCGCTTCCGCGGACGCGGGCGCTTCGGCGGGCGCGGGCGACGGCGTTGGTTCTTCGGGCGCGGGCTCGGCGGCGGCGACCTTCGACGCGTCCGGTGTCGAGGGCGTCGCTTCTTTCGTCGTCGTCGCTTCCTTCGTCGTCGCTTCCTTCGTCGGCGCTGCGGGCGTCGGCTCGGCGGGCTTGGCCGCTTCTGCCACGGGCGGCGGAGCCGGCGCGACGATCGGCGTCGGTTCTGCGATGGGGGCAGGCGTCGGAGCTTGCGCGACCGCTTCCCCAGCCTCGCCTTGGGTCTTCTTCGATCCCGAGACACCTTTCACGGCGAGGACGAACAGCAACGAGAGCGCGGCGCCCACGACGACGACGCGCCGGCGCCCGCTGAACCACGGCGAGGGCCGCAGGTCGGGCGCGGGCGCGCTCTCGCCGCCTTCCATGTGCGCGGGGGGCGGGCTGACGATGGTCGCGCCGCCAGGCACGACGTCGGGCGCCGTCATCATCGGCTCGGTCGGCGCGGCGACGGGCGGCGGCACGAGCCCCGCCGACGACGCCGACACGACCTCGATCGCGTCGGCGAGGTCGAGCACGAGGCCCGAGTCCTGCCCCGCGTCCGTGCCGCCGCTCTTCCGCTTGGGCGGCGGCGCGGCCGGTTTCGAGCTCGGCTTTGCGGGCGCCGGCTTTGCGGCCGCGGGCTTCGCGGGGGGCGGCGCCGGCGTCGACGCCGGCACCGGGGTCGTGTCCCGCGTCAGCGGCGGCACGCCGTCCTTCGCCGACAAGTCGAGCAGCCACCGCTGCAGCTCCGTCTGCCCGACGGGCCGGAACGCGAGCCGCATGACCTGCTCGACCTCGACCAGCATCTCCTCGGCCTTCTGGTACCGATCGTCGGGCGACTTGCTCATCGCCTTGCGAATCACGCGGTACAGCTCGGGGTTGAGCCCGGGCCGCGCCGTCTCGGGCGGCAAGAAGTCGCCACTCTTCACGAGCATCAGCGTCTCGTAGTCGGTCGGCGCGTCGAACGGCAGCCGCCGCGTGATCATCGCGTAGAGCATCGTGCCCAGCGAGAACAGGTCGCTGCGCGCGTCGAGCGCCGCGCCCGACGCCTGCTCGGGCGACATGAAGGAGATCTTCCCCTTGATCATGTTGCCGAGGCTCTTCTCTTTGCGGTTCTGCGCCTGCGCGATGCCGAAGTCGGTCAGCTTGCACTCGCCCTCGGCCGACAGCAGCACGTTGTGCGGGCTGACGTCGCGGTGGACGATGCCCAGCGCCTTTCCGTCGCGCGTCTTCGCGTGCGCGTAGCCGAGCGCACGGCACACCTCGGCCGTCACGTAGAGCGCGAGCGCGGGCGGGAAGGGCACGCCCGCCGCCTGCGCGCGCTTGAGCGTGCGGTCGAGCGTCCAGCCATCGACGAGCTCGAGCGCGAGGAAGTAGCGGCCGTCGACCTCGCCGAGGTCGAGCACCTGCACGATGTTGCTGTGGTTCAGCGTCATCGCGATGTGCGCCTCGTCGACCAGCATGTGCCGGAACTGCGGGTCGGCGTAGAACGACGGGAAGATGCGCTTGAGGACGACGGTCTTCTCGAAGCCCTGCGCGCCGTGCTGCTTGGCGAGGAAGATCTCGGCGGTGCCGCCGTCGGCGATCTTCCGCAAGATCGAGTATCGCGACTGAAGGCTCATCCGCGGCCGTTCCCTCGGACGATCAAAGTACCACGGCTCGGGGCGCTCTGGACCGTCGTGGATGCGACGGGCGGCTCGCTTTTCTCTGCCGATTTCGTGGTCGATTTATTGACGATTTCGCTCGCCGGCCTCGACGGAGACGCGCAGCCGGTTCTGGGGCGGCGGAAGCGGGCAGGTCGCGTGCGGCGTCACCGCGCACGGCGGCGCGTACGCGCGGTTGAAGTCGAGCTCGAACGTGCCGTCGGGTTGCCGTCGCGCGCGCACGAAGCGGCCCGCGCCGTAGGTCTCTTTGCCCGTCGTGAGATCGCGGAACACGACCAGCTGATCGCGCTCGTCGTCGCCGTCGAGCACGGGATCGAGGTGCAGCGTTTGCCCGGCGAGCGTGAACGTCAGCGTGCCAGGGCTCGTGAGCGTCTGCTTGCCGCCCGACGCGTCGGGCACGACGATCTCGGTCTTGGCGGCGTGCGCCTCGAGGCGCGCGACGACGCGCCACGCGGGTGAGACCGGGTACCAGCGCGGCGGCGGCAGGTGCGCGCGCTCGGCGGCCTCGCGATCGCGGACGCGCACGCCCAACCGATCGCCGCGCGCGATGACCTGCCAGGTGAGCGAACCAATGGCAAAGGTGTCGGGCGCCGGCTCGTTGTCGGTGTGAACGACGCCCGACGCCGCGGGCTTTCCGTTGATGGTGAGCGGCGAGCCCGCCGGCACGTCGACGCGCACCTGCTGGCCCGCGACCGTGAACGTCCCCGCGTGGGCGGGCGCGCCCGCGGGCAGGTGGACGTCGTCGTCGGGCGCGCTGCCGAAGCGGTGCGCGCCGGGCGCGAGCCAGGTCAGCCCCACGACGGCGAGCCAACCGTCCGGCGCCCGCAGCCGCGTTTCCCGCTCGGCACGCCAGCGCTCGACCTCGGCGCGGTAAGTCGAATCGGCCGCCTCCGGGGCTGCCGGTCCGGCTGTCGTCACGAGCAAGACCGAGGCAATCACGTGTATTTCCAAGGCTGAGCCGATCACCGCTTCGCTGAATCTATACCTTCGCGCCGATCGGGCGCGAGGGGAGCGAGACCATGAACCGGAAGACGTGGACGCGGCGGCAGGTGCTTCGAGGGGCTGGCGTGGCGTTGTCGCTGCCCTGGCTCGAGACGTTCGCGCCGCGCACGGCGAAGGCGCAGGCGGCCGCGGCCAAGCGCCGCTACGTCGTGTTGTACTTCCCCAACGGCTCGGCCGAGTACTGGCACCCGTCGTCCACCGTGACCGGCACGGCCACGGGCGATCAGTGGAACCTGTCGCCCATCCTCGCGCCGCTCGAGCCCATCAAGAAGTACGTCAGCGTGCTGCAGAACGTGGGCTACCAGACGGCGCTGCAGATGGCCAACCCCAGCCACGGCCAGCTCGCGCAGGCGATGCTGACGTGCACGCAGCCCGATCTCAACCCCGCCGTCGCGCGCGCCGGCACGTCGGTGGACCAGCTCATCGCCAACGCGCTCGCGGCGAACCCGGCGACGAAGACGGTGTTCCCGTCGCTGCAGGTCGGCCTGTCGACGATGGACTCGTACACCGACGGCACGCATCCGGCGAACTCGCGCAGCATCTCGTGGTCGACACCGACGAACCCGCTCTACAAGGTCATCAACCCGCAGGCCGTGTTCGACAGCATCGTCGGCCCCGCGAACCAGGCCGCGGGCACGGCGATGGCGCCCGACCCGGCGGCGATCAAGCGGCTCGCGCTGCAGAAGAGCTCGCTGGACTACATCGTCGAGCAGTCGACGGCGCTCAAGACGCGCCTCTCGCACAGCGACTCGGGCCGCGTCGACCTGTTCATGACGTCGGTGCGCAACCTCGAGAACCGCCTCCTCGACGTCAACGCGATGATGACGGCGGGCTGCACCGTCGGCACGCGCCCCACGCAGACGTACTCGGTGAGCGCGTTCACGGGCTCGGGCAACGGCAAGGTCATGGCCGGCTACGACCGCAACCTGCACGCCGACACGATGATCGACGTCGTCATGATGGCGCTGCAGTGCGATCTCACGCGCGTCGTGACGTTCATGCTCGACGACGCGCGCAGCGACTTCCCGTACCTGTTCCTCAAGCTGCGCAACTTCACGGCGGGCGGCTCGCAGCTCGCGACGACGAGCGTGTCGAACGGCAACATCAGCTCGGGCCTGTCGGGCTTCCACGGCCTGCAGCACGCCGGCGACACCAACGACGGCTACGCGACGATCAACTACTGGCTCAGCGACAAGGCGACGTCGTTCGCGACCAAGCTCATGAACATGTCCGAGGGCGCCGGCAACATCCTCGACAACACGACGATCCACTACGGCAGCGGCATGCACGGCGGCAACCACCAGGGCATCGACATCCCGTTGGCGCTCATCGGGGGCCACGGCGGCGCGCTCAAGACCAACGCGTACTTCCCGTGGGCCATGACGCCGCAGCTCCTGCAGAACGTGCACCTCACCGTCATGCAAAAGGTGTTCAGCATGACGATGTCGTCATTCGCGGGCAGCACGGGCATCGTGCCCGACCTCGTGGCTTGACAATCACGTTACCGAACGGCGACTGAATTCGGGTGACGAACCCCGCGCGTTCTGCGCACAGTAGGTTCGTCCATGACGAGCCCGCGCCGACGCACGAAGATCATCGCCACGGTGGGGCCCGCGCAGGATCCGCCCGGCGCGCTCGAGCGGCTCCTCGACGGCGGCGTCGACGTGCTGCGCGTCAACCTCTCGCACGCGTCGCCGCGTGATCAAGCCGCGCGCGTCGCGCGCGCGCGCAGGCACCGGCCCGACATCGCCGTGCTCGCCGATCTGTGCGGCCCGAAGCTGCGCCTCGGCGACTTGCCGCAAGAGATCCCGATCGCCGCGGGCGAATCGGTCACGCTGGGCGCGGGCGGCGTGCCCGTGGGCGACCCGACGCTCTACGCGCGCGTGCACCCCGGCGATCCGGTGTTCATCGCCGACGGCACGATCGCGCTCGAGGCGACCGACGTCGCGCCCGATCACCTGAAGTGCCGCGTGCGCGTCGGCGGAACGCTGCGCTCGCGCAAGGGCATCAACCTGCCGCGCGACATGTCGTCGCTGCCCGTGCTCACCGACAAGGATCGCGCCGACCTCGCCGACCTCGACGTGCTGAACGCCGACTACGTGGCCGTCTCGTACGTGCGCCACGAGAACGACCTCGCCGACGTGCGCGCGCTGACGTCGTTGCCGCTCGTCGCGAAGATCGAGAAGCAGCAGGCGCTCGATCGTATCGACGCCATCATCGTCGCGTCCGACGCCATCATGGTCGCCCGCGGCGATCTCGGCGTCGAGATCCCGATCGAGCGCGTGCCCGCGGCGCAGAAGCGCCTCATCGGCGCCGCCAACCGCGCGGGGCGGCCCATCATCACGGCGACGCAGATGCTCGTGTCGATGGTGACGAGCCCGCTGCCGACGCGCGCCGAGGTCACCGACGTCGCCAACGCCGTGCTCGATGGCACCGATGCCGTCATGTTGTCGGAGGAGACGGCCGTGGGGCACGACCCGTGCGCCGCCGTCGAGATGATGACGCGTCTGCTGTGCGAGACCGAGTCGCTGCCGTCGGCGCACGAGGGGCCGACGCGCGCGCACGAGGCGAACGCCCTCGCCGCCGCCGCCGCGCACCTGGCCGACGATCTCGGCGCCGCCGCGATCGTCGCGCCCACGCGCACGGGCGTGAGCGCGCTGCGCCTCGCGGCCTTTCGGCCGAGCCGCCCCATCCTCGCCTACAGCCGCGTGCCCGCGACGACGCGCCTCTTGCGCCTCGTCTGGGGCGTGACGCCGCTCGATCTCGTCGTGCCCGCGGGCGCCGATGTGCTCGCGACCTCGCTCGAAGCCGCGCGCCGCGATCTCGGCGCCGGCGCCCGCGTCGTCGTCTTCGACATCGCCCCCGCCGGCGCCAAAGGCGTCCCCTCCCTGGTCAACGCCATCACGCTCTAAGCGCTTCGCTTCGCGGAAGGGGCTCGCGCCCCTCCCGCGGGCCCACCCCTCTTCCTGATGGGGCCGGCGCGGCGAAGCCGCACCTCTCGTCGCTGAACCCGCCCGCTGCGCTCGCTCTGAAACCGCGGCGAATTGCGCTCAATAAAAATCGATGGTGAAGCCGGGCTGCTCGATGATGTAGATGCCGTTCGACGTGCTCGTCGTCGAGTCGGCGATGATCTGGCAGGGCTCGACCGACACGCCGTTGAAGGTGGTCGCGCTCACCGTTGCGGTGTCGGTGCCGGGCGCGTCGATGACCAACGCCGTGGGCTTCGCCATGTACGCCATGCCCGCCGTGAACTCGTTGAAGCCGAGATCGGTGGCGTTGCCGAGATCGAGGACGCCCTCGACGAGGTGGTACGCGTACGTCGTGTAGTTGTCGAACTTCGTGTACTGCACGCGCGCACGCGACTTGGAGCCCGACTGCTCGATCGGCACGCCGTCGAAGAGGCATCCCGAGACCATCAGGGTGTCTCCGCCGAACTTCAGGCCGCCAAAACCCATGAACTGCGTGTTGACGAGCGTGGCGTTGGCTTTGGGCGCCGAGATGTCGATCGGGCCCGTGATGGACGAGCGCTGGAAGACGACGGTGTTCGCGCCGGAGAGGTCCAAGAACGGGGCGTTGCCGCTCGAGACCATCGTGATGTCCATGAGCGTGAGCGACTGAGTCGCGGACGCGTCTCGCATGCGAATTTGCGGGCGGGTTCCGTAGGTCGCGCCCGTGCTTCGAATCGTGGCCTGCGATTCCAGCGACACCGACGCCTTGGCCGCGTTCACGCTCACGGGGCTATCGAGGTCGTCGTCCGACAGGATCTCCGTCATTCCGCCGCTCACGGTGAGCGACGCGCCCACCGCCGAGGAAGCGATCGTGATGCCGTCGAACACCGTCATGTCCTGAACCGCGACGTGCGAGCCCGGCGCCGTGATGAAGAGCCGCTGCTGGAGGCGACCGCGGTTGAACGTGACGTCGCCCGCGAGGTCGAGGCCGACGAAGATGCGGGTCGTGACGTCGATGCCCTCGATCGTCACACCGCTGGGCACCGACACGTGCGGCGACGTCAGGTTCTCGATGTCGGGGCCGTCGGGACCGGACTGCGTGGCGAAGATCTCGATCGTGTCGCCGGCGCGGGCGACGCCAGCCGCGTGGCCGAGCGTGTGGAAGGGCGAGTCTCTCGTGCCGACGTTCTGGTCGTCGTCGCCGTCGTCGTAGCTGACGGCTATCTGCGAGACGATGATCGGGATCGTGCGGGTCGAGGTGGTTCCATCTGGGCCGTGCGTGGTGATGACGATGTGCGCGTCAGCCGATGGCGGCGTTCCGTGTGGCGCCGTCACGAGGATCGTCGAGCCACCCGGCGCGGGGACGACGTCCGTTTGAACGCCTCCGCCCGACATCAGCTGAACGCTGATCTGATCGGGCGTGAAGCCGGGCACGGGCACGTTGATCGAAAGACCCTGGCGCACGCTCATCGACGTGGGACAGGCCTTCTGCTCGTCGGCGGTGCGCGTGGGCTTGGCCAAGCTCGCGACGACGGCGTCCGTCACGCACCAACCCGTCGTCGGACAAACGCCGTAGCCGGCGATGCAGGGAGGCGGACGATTCTCGAGGCCGAGCGGGGGCGCACAGGCGGCAAGCGCCAGCACCACCACGGGCAGCGGAAGCCAGGCAAGGCTTCGCCTCGGGGACGCCCTCATCGGACCTATGTTTACTCAGCTT
This sequence comes from Polyangia bacterium, assembly GCA_035549075.1. Lineage (GTDB taxonomy): Bacteria > Myxococcota_A > Polyangia > Fen-1088 > Fen-1088 > DASZFV01. The sequence continues at coordinate 25,940 of DASZRT010000066.1, forward strand.
TGGCGCCGCGTGGTGCAAATTCGGGGTGCGAAACGCGTGGGGTCAACCCGGAATATCGTAGGTAGAGGGCGAGCTTCGACCGCCGTTTCGTTCCCACCCGCGCTTACATCGAGGTATCGGAGGCGGGACCCTCGCCGCGGCGGTAGCGGAAGGTGTCGTTCAGCACGACGGCCTTCAGGAGGGCGCGGAAGCTCGTTCCGCCGTGCGTCCACAGCCAGCGGATCTGCTTGAGGAAGGGGTCGTCGGCCGTGGTCATGGCCCGTCCCAGCGCGTAAGTCAGCGTTTTCTGGGCCGCGCAATCCAGGAACCGGGGATCCTGGGCCAGGATCCCCGACAGCTCCTGGATGCCGCTGAAGCTCTGGCCCGAGGGCAGGGTGCCCGCCGTCATGACGGGGTCGCCGTTCGGGTAGGCGGTCCGGAAGGCGCCGATGGCGTCGTAGCTCTCGAGGCCGAGCCCGATGGGGTCGAGGATGTTGTGGCAGGGCGAGCACGTCGGGTTGTCGCGGTGGGCGGCGAGCTTGGCGGCCACGTTCAGGTCCTGAGCGTTCGGGTCGCTCGCGTTGTCGCTGTCGATCTTGGGGATGTCGACGTTGTTCGGCTTGTTGATGGTCTGGCACATCAGGTTCATGAGGACCCAGCGCCCGCGCAGCGTCGGCGACGTGCGGTACGAGAACGACGAGACGGTGAGGAACGTCCCCAGGCCGAGGAACCCGCGCCGTGCGTCGTTGGTGTCGGTGACCTTGACGAGCGAATCGCCCGTGACGTTGGGGATGCCGTAGAGCTTGGCGAGGGGCGCGTTGACGAAGTTCATGTCGGTCGTGAAGAAGGTCGAGAAGTCGCGATCGTTGGCGAGGAAGTCGCCGAAGTAGGCGAGCCCTTCGCCGGCCATCGCGAGCCGGATCGAGTCGTCCCACGTCGGGTAGGCCGTCGCCTCGACCTGGTGCGAGAGCAGGTCGCGCATGCCGAGCCACTGGCCGGCGAAGCTCGACGTGAACGTCGCCTTCGCATCGGCAAGGCCGCGGTCGAGCTCGGCCGTGAGCACGTCGTCCTTCAAGATGTCGCCGCTCGCCGCCAGCTGGAACAGGCGCGCGTCGGGCATCGAGCTCCACGTGAGGTACGACAGGCGCGTCGCGAGCTCGTACGGTCCCAGCGCGTGGCGCGCCGGCGACGCCGGGTTGGGATCGGCCTCGATGCGGTACAGGAAGTCGGGCGACGCCAGCATCGTGGTGACGACCTGCTGGATCGACTCGCGGAACGTCGCCGTCGCGGCGCGCGCGTCGCTCGCGAGCTTCACGAGGCGATCGACCTCGGCCGTCGTCAGCGGGCGGCGCCAGGCGCGCGCGCCGAATTGCGAGATGATGGTGCGCGTGCACGTCGAATCTTCGGCGGCCGTGTCGGCCTGCGTGCACGTGAGGATGCGCGACGCGATCGTCGGATCGGCGAAGGCCGCCGTCGCGATCGTGTTGGCGGAGTCGTAGTACTGCTCGTAGCGCGCGTCGCTCACGGTGAACTCGTCGGCGTTGTTGTCGAAGTCGCCCTTCTCGTCGCTGATGAAGGTCGTGCGCGCCGACGATGTCACGCCGAGCAGATCGCGGATCGTGTTGTCGTACTCGAGGTTGTTGAGGCGGTGGATCGACACGCGCCCGACGTCGGCGTCGGCCGGCGGAATCGGCTCGCTGCCGCCCGAGCCCGTGTTGGTGTTCGACGTCGCGCCCGCGCCGTCGCCGATCTGACCGTTGCACGCAGCCGTGCCCGCCAGCGCGAGCAGGAGCGCGAGGTGTGTCCTCGTCGCTGTCCCCTTCATGTCGTCGCCTCCTCGTCAGAGTCGAACGACCAATTTGTTTTTGACGAAAAAGTCCGAGAAAAAGGCTGATTTCGAGATCACGCGTCGCGCGCGCCGCCGCGGCCGAAGGCGAGCGTGTAGACGAGCACGGCGCGTCGCGGAGCGAGGCGCCACACCCACGGCTCGACGACGAACGGATCGACGACCTCGCGCGCGAGCTCGGGATCGCGCGCGAGCAACGAGAACGCCAGCGACGGGCTCGTGCCCGAGAACAGCGCGCCTTCCTCGTCGAGACGCCGCAGCAGCGCCGCGCGATCGCCTGATTCTTCGAGCGCGACGGTGTCGGTCGAGACCGCGTCGGTCACGAGCAAACAACGGCCGCCCGGGCGCGTGAGCGCGACGAGCGCGCGCAGGTGCGACGCGAGCGCGATCTCGAGGACGCGCGTGAGCAGCGGTCCCTCGGACAGCGCCTGGTAGCACGTCCACGCGAGGCCGCGCGTCGCGTGGGCGCGCGCGTGTCTATCGACACCCGGCCGCCGCTCCTGCGCCCGATCGTCTCCCACCCTCACGAGGGTCAGTCGAACGGCGTCGCGCGCGTTGACGCCGGTATCGGCGTCACACGATCAAAAAGACTTCGAGTACGCGAGGCACGCCGTGCAATCGGGCGTCGTCGTCACGGCGACGGCGGGCGCGGTGGGCCACAGGTAGAGGATCGCGCTGGTCACCGCCGCGGCGCCCGCGACGCCGAGGAGCGTGCCGCCGATCCAGTTGTCGCGGTGAATGTCGTTGTTCACAGAGGGGATGCCCGCTTGAGCACCTCCCTTCAGGTGGTTAGCTTCCAGTAAGAACGCGCCGCCCGCGATGCCCGACACGACGCCGAGGCTGAGTGTCCCGATCGCGATGTGCTGGCGAACCGTGCGCGCGTGCGCGGCGTCCTGGCTGTCCTTCATCCACTTGAGGTCGGCCTTCGTCTGCTCGTCGAGGTTGAACTCGGTCGCCGCCGCGGGATCGAACGCATCGGCGAACAGGTGCATGAAGGCCTCGTGGCCCGCGCCGCGCGCGCTCACGTGCGACGTCGATTCGGTCGCGAGCGCCGAGAGGCGCACGTGGCCCGCGTGCGCGCCCGGCTGCACCTTGAACTCGCGCAGGCAGGCGCCCGCCGTCGCGCCTTCCTGCTCGACGAACATGACGCCGAGGTCCGTCGGCAAGCGCAGCTGGATCGGCGTGCCCGGCGCCGCGTGCAGGTCGACGAGGCGGATGCCGGTCTCCGACTCGACGAAGGTGCGGCCCGCGGGCTGGACGTCCATCTCCAGCACGAGTGGGCCCGCCGGCAGGCGCGCGAGCGCGGCGTCGAGATCGCCGTCGGGCGGCGTCGTCGACAGCTCGGGGCGGTAGCGGCGGTTCGGGATCGCCTCGTTGGCGCGCTTCACGAACGCCGCGATCTCGCGGTACGTGACCTTGCCGTCGACGTTGACGTCGGCCGCGCCCATGAGGCCGGAGCGCAGCTCGTGCGAGAACACGCCCGACTGGTACTCGGCCCACTCGTGCGTCTGCCCGCCCGACGAGCGCGCCGTGAGGAAGCCCGTGCGCGCGGGCCAGACGGCGTTCGTGCCGCTCGAGAAGCCCGGCGGCAGGCGGTCGCGCTCGCCGCCCGGGCCGCGATCGCTCACGAACGCCGCCGCGTAGCACGCGTCGACGACGACGTGGTTCTCGTCGGCGCCAGCGCCGCGCAACATATCGGCGAGATCCTCTCGGTAGAGGCGCGAATCGTCGAGCTGCAGGAACGGCCGCCCGTCGGCGAGATCGCCGTGGCCCGCGAACAAGAAGTAGAGGTTCGTCGCGCGGCCGGCGGCGTGCGCCTCGGCGAGCTTGGCCTTGGCGGTGTCGAACGCCGCGCGCAGCGCGACGCGCGTCGCGGCCGCCTGCGGCTTCGTGTTGGGGAACAGCTCGCGCGTCTCGGCGTCGGGCGCGACGAGCAACGTCGTGTCGGCGCCGAGCAGCGCGAACGTGCGCGCGTTCTGGACCGCGTCGTCGTCGCCGTACTTGAGGTCTTGCAGCACCGACGACGGGCTGTGGTTGCTGCCCACGACGATCGCGTAGGCGTAAGGGGAGGGCGCGTCGGCGGCGCGCGCCGTCGAAGCCGCGCCGACGATGCCGGCGAGCGCGAGCCCCAGAGCCAGGTGACGCGTCATGGGCTGACCTCCAGCGATTCCGTCCAGATGTGGCCTTCGAAAGCCTGCAGGCCGGGCAGGCCCTTCGCAAGCGCGGTCTCGACCTCGCGCACGTGCAGCGGCTGCGGTGTGAACAAGCCCACGATCGTCAGCGGTCCCGGGACCAGCGGATGACGCACGGCCTCGGGCAGCTCGATGGCCGCGTCGCTCGCGGGGATGGGCAGCGACGCCGGGTCGAGCGCGGCGTCGTTCCAAGCCGGCCAGTACCAATAGACGCGGCCCGCGGCGTCGATGCCGAAGACCATCAAATAGCCCGCGCTGACAGCCTGCGGGTTCGTGTACGAAAACGCGAGCGACTCGCCCGCGTGGACGACGCTGCCGGCCCGCTGCGTCTCGTCGGGCGCGAGCGCCGTCGGGTCTTCACGGTCGCGCGGCACGCGGTAGATCGCGAGCGACGGCTCGATGGTCTGCACGCCGCCGCCGCGCGCGCGGAACGCCGCGGGGCCGCGCCCGAACGACGCGACGAGCGCGAGGCATCCGAACGCGAGCACGAGCCCCGCGCCGACCGCGCGCCGTCGCGGCGCGGGCGCCGCGCTCTCGAAGACACCGCGATGCAGCCGTGCACGCGCCCGCTCGTCGCCGCCCGGCTCCATCGCTTCGAGCAGCGCGTACGTGCGGTACTCGTCGCGGCAGCGCGCGCACGTCTTCGCGTGCGCGAACAGCTTGCGGTCTTCCGCGGGCGTCGACCGCCCCGCGAAGTGCGCCGCGACGTCAGAGTGCCGCGCGAACCACATCAGTGCGGCTCCTTGCCGTCGTTCGCGGGCCGCTTGCCCGCGACGTGCGCCGCGAGCGCGCGCTTGAACTGGTGCTCCCAGTCCTCCAGCGTCGAGCGCGGCTTGCCGAGCTTGGCCGCCGCCTCCATCTGCGTCATGCCCTCGACGTAGCGAAGGCGAATCAGCTCTTGCCGCTCCGGATCGAGGCGCGACGCGAACCGCACCATCTCGCGCCGCAGGTCTTCCAGCGGATCGATCTTGGTCGATGCCTGATCGATGGCCGACAGGTCGACGAGGCGGCTCTCGCGGCGCGCGAAGTCCAGCGCCTGGTGGCGGGCGATCGCGCCCAGCCAAGCGCCCATCTGGCCGCCGCGGTGGCTCGCGCGAAGCTCGCGGCTCGAGAGAAGCTGGACGTAGACCTCGTGGACGACGGCGTCGCGATCGGCCGGCTCGTGAAGCACCGTCCCCGCCGCCCGCCGCACGTCTTCAAAGGTCTGCCGGTAAATCTCTTCGATCACGTCTTTATCCCCGCGAAGGAACCTCTCCCGCCACTCCGAGTCATTGGGCCCCGTCACTTCGCTGCACTCCTACGTCGAACCGGAGCGCCGGGAATGACGGCCGCGGAAGGGCCGATCGCGCGGACGATGTAGCCGAGAGATATCAACGGTTTGCGCGGAGCCGCCACGGACGTGGCGTCATCTTGACGTTCAAGTTACTTGGGCCGATGGCCTTCGGTAAACGTCACGGGCAGCCGGACTTCATGGCCGTCGCGCTTCACGACGGCCGTGACCGTCTCGCCGGGCTTGCTGGCGTTGAGGGCGAACATGAGGTCCTCGACGCTCGCGATCTTGTGCAAGCCGAGCTGCACGAGGATGTCGCCGTGGCGCAGGCCGGCCTTCTCGGCGGGGCCGCCGGGGCGCACGCCCGCGAGCAGCACGCCGGGGGCGCCGCCGGGGGGGCCGGCGTAGTCGGGCACTGTGCCGAGCGAGGCGTTGAACGAGCGCACGTCGCCCTCGGGCCCAGGCACGGCGATCTTCTCGAACGTGAGGTCGCGGCCCGCGACGGTCGCCGCGAGCGAGGCGACGGCGGCGGCGATCTGGCCGGCGCCCGCGAAGTTGATCTTGTCGGCCGTGTCGCTCGGCTTGTGGTAGTCGCCGTGCGTGCCCGTGAAGAAGTGCAGCACGGGCGCGCCCGCGACGTAGAACGGCATGTGGTCGCTCGGGCCGAAGCCGCCGCCGTCGACGGGCGTGCAGCCGATGCGCGCGGCCTCGCACGCGGGCGCGAGCAGCGACGTCCACTCGGCCGCCGAGGCCGTGCCGAAGACGGTGATCTGGTTGTCGCGAAGGCGCCCGATCATGTCCATGTTCAACATGGCGCGCACGTCGCTCATCGCGAGGCCGCCCGGCGGTGTGCGCGTGAATTGCGTCGAGCCGAGCACGCCCGATTCCTCGCCCGAGAACGCCACGAACAAGATGTCGGCCGGCAGCGTGCGCGCGCGCCCCGCGAGCAGGTGCGCGGCCTCGAGCACGCCGGCCGTGCCCGAGGCGTTGTCGTCGGCGCCGACGTGCGGCAGGTGGCTGTCGGGCGCCAGCGAGTGGCGATCGCCGAAGCCGAGGTGATCGTAGTGCGCGCCGATGACGACCGTCGGCTTGTGCTTCGACGTCGCGGTGCCGGGCAGGCGCGCGACGACGTTGAAGACGGGCTCGGTCGTGAAGGTGAGGGCGACCTCGAGATCGCCCGTGACCTTGTCCTTCTTCTGCAGCTTGGCGATGACGGCCTCCATTGCGGCGCGCTTCGCGAAGACGACCGGGATGCCAGCGTCACCGTAGCCCTCGGGCCGCGGCTTCGAGAGCGCCGCCTCGTCGGGCGCCTTCCACGTCGCCGGCGCGCCCAGCGGCTTGATGGGCAGGTCGACGATGATCATCGCCTTGGCGCCGTGCTCGCGCGCGCGCCACGCCTTCTGGCGCAGGTCGCCCGCGCGCTTTTGCTTTTCGGGCGTGTCGAGCGCGGGGTGCTCGGGCACGAAGCGGCGCACGACGACGATCTTCCCTTTGACGTCGAGGTGCGCGTAGTCGTCGGGGATGCCCGTGTCGTCGCCGAGGCCGTAGCCCGCGAGCACGAGCGGCGCCTCGACCTTGCCGTTGGCCGAGAAGCCCGCGGGGAAGAACGCGTCGTTCGCGACGGGCGCGCCGTCGACTTTCAAGTGCGTCGCGGGGCCGATCGCGAGACCGGTGCGCACCTCGAGCTTTTGGCGGAACGTGCCGTCGTCGCCCGCGGGCTCGAGGCCCAGCGCGCGGAAGCGCTCTTCGACGTAGGCGCCCGCCGCGGCGAGGCCCTTCGTGCCGACGCCGCGGCCCTCGCGCGCGGGATCGGCGAGCCAGCGGATGTCGGCGCCGACGCGATCGGCGGGCAGCTCCTCGGCGGGCTTCACCTCGCCGACGTTCCAATTGGCGAGGAACACGTTCGTGTCGTGCTGGCCCGGGGGCGTCGCGCGGTTCGAGGAGAACGCGAGGCGCTTGCCGTCGGGCGAGAACAGCGGGAAGCCGTCGAAGCCGGGCGCCGCCGTGATGCGCTCGAGGCGCGTCCCCTGGACGTCGACCGCCCAGATGTCGAACTCACGCCCGCGCGGATCGCCGTAGTTCGACGCGAACACGAGGCGCTTGTCGCCCGGTTGCCACGCGGGGCCGAAAGACGCGGCGTCGAGGTACGTCACCTGCGTCGCGTCGCTGCCGTCGGCGTTGGCGACGTAGAGCTCGAGCTTCGTCGGACGGACGAGGTTCTGCGCGAGCAGGCGCTTGTAGTCGTCGAGCTCCTTGCCGGGCTTGGGCCGCGAGGCGCGCCACACGATCTTCGTGCAGTCGCTGTTGAAGAACGCGCCGCCGTCGTAGCCGACGCCCGTCGTGAGGCGGCGGACGTTCTTGCCGTCGGCGTCCATGCGGTAGAGGTCGATGTCGCCGTCGCGCACCGACGTGAAGACGATCGAGCCATCCTTCGCGCACACGGTGCCCTCTGCGTCGTAGCCCGGCGTCGTCGTGAGGCGGCGCGCGCCCGAACCGTCGGCGTTGGCGCGGTAGATGTCGTAGTCGGGGTAGAGCGCCCAGACGTAGCCCTGGCTGTGGTCGGGCCGCGGCGGGCAGGCCGCGCCGCCGCCTTCGGTCGACGCGAAGATCACCTCTTCGTCGCCGGGCAGGAAGTACGAGCACGTCGTCGCGCCTTTTCCGTCGGAGACGGGCACGGTCACCGGCATCGCGTTGGGATCACCTGTGAGCGGCGTGCGCAAAGGCATACGAACGATGCGATCGCAGCTGGCCGTCGCGGCGCGCGCCTGCAGGATCAGCTGATCGCCGCCCCACGCCCAGTAGGCCTCGGCGTTCTCGCCGCCCGCGGTGAGCTCGCGTAGGTTCGCGAGGTGCGGCTCCGCGGGCAGCGCCCAGTTGCGCGCGGGTGGCGCGGCCGGCCGTGTCGCGACGGGCGGCGTCGCGGGCGCGGCGCAACCCGAGGCCAGAGCAAAAAGAAGGGCGAACGGGGAGCGATTCCGCAGGGGCGCGTTCACGGCGGCAGTGTTCCCCGGGTCGAGGCGCCGCGGCAACCGTTGTTTTTCGCGGGCGGTGCGCGGGCGTAAGATCGCGGCGTGCGCTGCGGGTCGATCGTCGCCGTCGTCTTCGTGGTCGCCGTGCCTGTCGCGCGAGCTGACACGCTGTCCGTGGGACCGGGCAAAACGTACGCCGCGCCGTGCGCCGCGTTCGCGGCCGCGCACGACGGCGACCTCGTCGAGATCGACGCCGCGAGCAGCTACGCGGGCGACGTCTGCGCGATCGCGCCGAGCCATCTGACGATTCGCGGCGTGAACGGCCGCGCGCACGTCGACGCCGCCGGCAAGAATTCAGGCGGGAAGGCCATCTGGGTGATTCAAGGCGCCGACACGACCGTCGAGAACGTCGAGCTGTCGGGCGCATCCGTGGCCGACAAGAACGGCGCCGGCATTCGCCAAGAGGGCGCGGGTCTCACCGTGCGCGGCTGCTTCTTCCACGACAACGAGGACGGCATCCTCACGGCCGGCGGTGGCGAGATTTTGATCGAAGGCTCCGAGTTCGCGCGCAACGGCGCGGGCGACGGCTACAGCCACAACATGTACATCGGCCACGAGAAGAAATTCACGCTGCGCGGGAGCTATTCCCACCACGCGAAGATCGGCCACCTCGTGAAGTCGCGCGCCGACGAGAACGACATCCTCTACAACCGCCTCATGGACGAGGCCGACGGCACGAGCAGCTATGCGATCGATCTGCCGAACGGCGGGACATCGATCGTCGTCGGCAACCTCATCCAGCAAGGCCCCATGACCGACAACGCGGTCATCCTCGCCTACGCCGAAGAGGGCGCGACGAACACGAAGGCCGACCTCTACGTGGTCAACAACACCTTCGTGAACGATCGCGGCAGCGGGACGTTCTTGCACCTCGCGACCGGCGCCGCGCCCGCCGTCGTGCGCAACAACATCTTCCTGGGCGGCGGCACGGTGATCGATCAAGCGGGAGCGACGATGCAGGCGAACTTCACGACGGGCGACCCGCTGCTCGTCGATCGCGCCGGCTTCGACTACCACCTGCGCGCGGGCTCGCCCTGCGTGAACGCGGGCGTCGATCCGGGCGCCGCGGGCGCGACGAGCCTCGCGCCGACGCTCGAGTACGTTCATCCGGAGATGACGGCGCCGCGCCCGGTCGTCGGCGCGCTCGACATCGGGGCGTACGAGCTGGGGACGGGTGGCTCCGGTGGGATGGCCGGAACCGACGCCGCCGCGGGTTCGATGCCCGACGCGTCGAGCTCGAACCCGCCGTCGTCTTCAGGCGGTTGTTCCTGCGCCGCGGCGCCGCTTTCGTCGGGCGGGGACGCCGCCCTCGGGTGGCTGGTTCTGGCGCTGGGTGCGCTGATTTGCCGCACCTCGCGCGTTCGCTGAACGACGAGCGCAACGCGGCAGGCTTTCAATCCCGACCGAATCGCGACAGGATTGTCGGGCGCGCCGGGATTTCGGTGGAACGTCGCCGCTCCGGGCGCGCCAACCTCAATTCCCCTCGCGAGGTCCCTTTGGCTTGGTCGTTGCTTAGTTGGCGGTCGGGTGTCGTCGTGTCCGCTCTCGTGTTGAGCGGATGCTTCTCGAGCCCGATCAACATGCGTCCCACCGTCACCTTCGATGCCGTCGGCCCGGTCATCCGCGGCCATGACGCCAAGTTCCTGGCGAATCCGAGCGATCCGGACGGCCCGTCGCCCACGCTCTCGTGGATCGTCGACAGTGGGAACTGCCAGCTCGACGCAGCCGACCCGAGCACCTTCACGAGCACGTCGATCTCCTCCGAGAACCCGTACATGGTGGCGGGCAAGGACACGGAGAATGAGTTCTGCGTCCGCGCGCGCGTCGTCGATCAGTACGGCGCGGCCACAGTCGCGTTCAGGGACGTCCCGCCTCTGAGCCAACCGCCGGTGGCGGACTTCTCGATTGTCCCCACGACGGGCACAACGCTCTCGAGCGGCGCCTTTCCGAAGCACACGATGCTGAAACTGACGGCGCAGCTCGTCCCCAACGACAATTACGACCCGTTGGACACGCTCAAGTACGAGTGGTCTCTCAAGGACGCGCAGGGCAATCCAACCTCGATGATCGGTGCGTGCGCCGTCATTTCGCCAGACACGGCATGCGTCACGGCTGATGTCGCCGGTGACTTCGAACTTGAGCTCGACGTGAGTGACCACGCGTCTCCCGTCAACAAGACGGTTGTCCGCAAGCCGCTGCGCATCGCGGCCGGCGCGCCGCCGCACGCCGATGTCGTGATCCTCTCGCCCGATTCGCCGACCGTCGTTCCCGGAGCGCCGACGAGCGACGGCCTGCCGACCTATCCCCTGGGCTCGACGTTGAAGCTCAGCGCCGAAGGCTCGACCCCCGACGCGAACCCGACCTTCACAGTCACGGTCGCGCCTGGAACGAAGCCGACGCCCATCCCTTGCGTGGGAGGCCTCTCCGATCCCTACGTGCAGTGCCTCACGCTGACGGATCCCGGCCCGTACACGGTGCGCGTCGACGTCGCGACCGACGACGGCATGGACTCGAAGTCGATCTCGTTCCGTATCCTCGACGATCAGCTGCCGTGCATCGACGACACGAACCACCCGCTCTCGGTGCCGCCCACGCCCATCCCGATCTTGCTCGCCAGCAAGCCGACGGCGCCCGATTTCTCGGCGGGCAAGACGTGCGACGACCTCGACTCGTACCCGAACACGACGTTCGTCCCCTTCAACTGGTTCCTCATCAACCCGAACGCGCCCAACCCGCAACCCGTCCTCAAAGCCACGGGGCAGACGACGTTCAGCCTCGACCGCAGCCAGTTCAGCGTTGGGCAATCCGTGCAGGTGCGCCTCGAGATCCGCGACGGCAACGCCGCCCGCAGCGCGGCCGACCTCATGTCGTGCGCCGGTGATACGTGCAAGTCGGCGGTCAGCCTCTGCGGTCAGCCGACCTGCTTCCAGCGCTACACGTGGACGGTGAGCTTCCTGTGAAGCGCACGATGGCGCCGACGCGCATCTTTGCGTGCCTCGCGATCGCGGTGGCGGTGTCGGCGTGCTCGTCGTCCGAGAATTCTCCGGCGGGCAGCAACAGCGGCGGCAGCACGGGCGCGTACGGTGGTTACACGGGATCTAACGGTGGTTCGACGGGCACCGGCGGGACGAGCACGTCGAACCCGGGGAGCGGCGGCGAGACAGGCGCGGGTGGTTCGAACGCAACGGGCGGGAGCACCGGCTACGGGGGCGCGGGCGGCGCTTCTGTCGGCGGCACGACGGGCAGCTCGGGCGGTGCGGTCGGTACCGGTGGCCTCACGGGCGCGGGCGGAGCGACGGGCCCGGGGCTTTGCGGTCTCGTCGTCGAGCGGCTCGTGCCGTCGCCGGGATGCTCGGCGCAAAATGATTGTTACGGCGTGCCCACGACGAGCTTCGACGGCCTGCAGTCGGGCTCGGTGTTGCGGCTTCGCGCGATGCTTCAGGGCTACACCGGCCCATGGACGTGGACGGTCTCGGTCGTGCCATCTCACACGCCGTCGGCGACCACCTCGGCTTCCAAGTCCGGCGATACGATCACCCCGACGCTCGTCGATGCCACGGGATCGATCGTCGACATCCAGCTGTCGGTCCCCGGCGATTACACGGTGACGCCGCAAGCGCCCGACTCGACATGCAAGTTTGGCGACGGTCGGCCCATCCGCGTCGCCGAGCCCGCGGTGCCGCAGTACCTGTTCCGCGCGACGCCGCCGTCGTCGTCGCGCCTGCCGACGGTCGAGAAGCTCGTGAGCGCCGACTTCGACGCGTCCACGCAGGCGCTCGAGTTGGGCGCGCTCGACCCACAGGACGTGACGACGCTCTGGCCCACCGACCCGAGCCGCTTCCCGTTGCCGGCGTACCTGCGCGTGACGAGCCCCAGCCTCACGTTCGCGATCGAGGGCGACACGAGCACGGGCCCGCTCGTTGCGAACCTCGTGCCGACGCTCTCGTACAACGTGCTCGTGCTGCCCGACCAGGGCTGGGCGCCGCTGCTCGCCCAGGGCACGCCCGACGTGCTGAGCGCCGAGGCGACGTTGCGGGTCTCGCCCGGCATCGCCGTGAGCGGGCGCGCCGAGGACGCGCAGCACAAGGCGCTCGGCAACGTGCGCGTGCTGCTGCGGAAGGACACGCTGCCGATCTCGACGGTGGGCACGAGCGCGTCCGACGGCAGCTTCTCGATGCTCACGCGCGGCGGAACGCTGAGCGCCGTGATCGTGCCGCCGGCGGGTCAGGGCTTCGCCGAGGCTCACGTGACCGACGACGCCGGCCTCGTGCTGCCGGCCGACGCCACGAGCGTCGCGATGCGGATGCAGTGGGCGGCCCTCGCGACGGGCACGGTGAAGGTCACGGTGCGCGGCGCCGACGGCAACCCGCTGCCGGGCGCGCTCGTCCACGTCGAGAACAGCGCCGAGCTCCCGGCCGTGGGCACGCTCCACGTCGCCGTGGACACGTCGCCCGAGCTCGCGATCGCCGCGACGGGCGGCGCGCGCGTCGACGGCGTCACCGACGCGCAGGGCGTCGCGACGTTGGGCCGCGTCCCGACGGGGAGCTACCACGTGACCGTCGCGCCCCCGTCGTCGGGCGTGCTCGCCGTGGCGACGCGCGACCTGATGGTGCCCGCGGCGGGTCTCGCCGCGGACGTCGCGCTCGCGCCGTTGCAAATGCTGCGCGGCACGCTCACGGGCCTCGATTCGACGCTCGAGCACGCGCAGGTCTCGGCCTACGACTACGGCGTGCTCGCGCCGCTCGCGATGACGCAGGCGGTGGTCGCGGCGGACGGTACGTGGTCGCTGCCGGCGTCGCCGGGCCGGCCGTACGAGCTCGTCGTCGACGTCGTGCGCGGCAGCCTCAAGCGAAGCTTCGTGCTCGCCACCGGCGTCACCGTCGACCAACCGCTCGCGACCGCGGCCGTTCCAGCGCCGCGCCCGTGGACGGGCGTCGTGAGCGGCGGTGGCAAGGCGCTCGCGGGCGTCCTCGTCCAAGCGTTCTGCGTCGTCTCGCCTTCTTCGCCGTGCGTCGACGCGACGATGCCCGTCGCCGAGGGCGTCACGGCCGCCGACGGAACCATCACGCTGTCGCTGCCCAGCCTCCAGGGAAGCTGAGCGCGCTTTTTTCGCGCGCCGCTTGTCGCCGCCGAGCCCGTGATTCTTTGGGGCGGCGAAGGAGGTTGAACATGGCCACGTTGATTCGCAGAGACACGCGCGACGCTTACCGTCGCCCGCTGGGGAGCTACTTTCTGAGCGGCAGCCCATTCAGCGCTTTCGGTGATTGGACGAGCGCGCGACCGTTCGCGCCCGAGATCGACGTCCGCGAGACCAAGGACGCGTACGTCTTCCGCGCCGACGTCCCCGGCATCACGCAGAACGACATCGAGGTGCAGCTGACCGGCAACGTCCTCGCCATCGCGGGCGAGCGCAAGACCGAGAGCACGCACGAGGGCGAGCGCGCCTACGCCAACGAGCGCACCTACGGTCGCTTCTCGCGATCGTTCGTGCTTCCCGACGGCGTCGACGGCGAGCATGTCACGGCCGATCTCAAGGACGGCGTCCTCACGGTGACCGTCCCGAAGAAGCCGGAGGTGCAGCCGAAGCGCATCGTCGTCGGTGGCGGAACGCCGCCGGCCGCCGCGAAGGCCTGACCGCGCCTGTGTTACCGTGAGCCGTGCTCGTTCGAGTGCGGCTCACGGCACGCGCGACGTTCGTCGTCGCGCTGACGATTTCGGGATGCGCGCCGTCGCTCTCGACGTTTCAGCCGGCGCACGTCGCGCCTCGGGGACGAATCGCCGCCTCGGTCGGGCTCGAGGGCGGTGTTCCAACCGGCGCGTTCACGAGCCTCGTCGACGCGGGCAAGGCCCTCGCGGCGCGCGGGCAGAACGGCGAAGCGCTCAGCGACGACGACAAGTGGAGGATCTTCGACGCGGGGGTGAACCTCGCGCTCACGCTGCCGTCGTTCGGACCGCACCTCCTCATCGGCTACACACCGGCGGATCATCTCGAGGTCTCGGTTCGCTATGCCGGCTCGGCGTGGCGCTTGGGTGCGCGCTACCAGCTCCTCGATCACGACACGGGCCCGTTCGACTTCACGGTCGGGCTCGGCGTGTCGCGGTTCGCGTTTGCCTTTCCGATCTCGGATCAGATTCCCGTTCTGAAGCTGGACGACTTCTCGCGCTGGCAGCTCGACGTTCCGATCCTCGTGGGCACGTCGCGCGATTGGTTCCACGTTTGGGCGGGGCCGAAGATCCTGCTGACGACGTTCTCGACGGAGATGACGCTCTCGCTGCCGGGCGACGTCACGGTGGCTCGCTTCGACGGCACGGCGGGCGCCTTCGGCGCGCAGGGCGGCTTCGCGATTGGCTACCGGCGGATGTTCGTCGCGTTCGAGCTCACGTTGGCCGAGGCGTTCGGCACGGCGCACCTCTCGGCCGTCGGGCTCGCGCCACCGACGCACGACGCGGGTGTCTCTTCGTTCACGATCTTTCCCAGCGTCGGGCTCATGGGCGAGCTGTGAGCCTCGCGTCACCGTGTCAGATGCCGCGATGGTAGTCTTCCCGCCCGATGGACCCCGACCGTTTGCGCGAGCTCCTCGATTCGGTCGCGGCGCGCCGCGTCCCCGTCGACGATGCGCTCCGCGAGCTGCGTGAGCTCCCGTTCCGCGATCTCGGCTTCGCGCGCGCCGACACGCACCGCCACCTGCGCACGGGCTTTCCCGAGGTCGTGCTGGGGCAGGGCAAGACGCCCGAGCAGATCGCGGCGATCCTCGTCGAGCTCGCGCGTGGCGGCTCGACCGTGCTCGCGACGCGCGTCTCGCCCGAGGCGGCGGCGCTCGTCGTGCCCGCCGTTCCGGGGGCGCGCTACATCGCCGTGCCGCGCGCGATCGTCGTTGGCCCGATGCCGGCGCCCGAGCGCGGGCGCGGCACGATCGCCGTGCTGAGCGCGGGCACGGCCGACCTGCCCGTCGCCGAGGAGGCGGCGCTCACCGCCGAGCTCGCCGGCAACCGCGTCGAGCGCGCCTTCGACGTCGGCGTCGCGGGCCTTCACCGCCTGCTCTCGCAGCGCGCGCTCATCGAGCGCGCGGAAATTCTGATCGTGGTCGCCGGCATGGAAGGCGCGCTGCCGAGCGTCGTCGCGGGGCTGTACGCGCGGCCCGTCATCGCCGTGCCGACGAGCGTCGGCTACGGCGCGGCCTTCGGCGGCGTCGCGGCGCTGCTGGCGATGATGACCTCGTGCGCGGCGGGCGTCTGCGTCGTCAACATCGACAACGGCTTCGGCGCGGGCCAGCTCGCCGCCATGCTCAACCGAAAGCGAGAAGCGTGAGCGACGAGCTGCAGGGGATGCACCTGCACCTCGAGCCGACGTCGGGTATCGCGGGCGACATGGCGGTCGCGGCGCTCGTCGACGTGGGGGTGCCGCCGAAGGTCGTCACCGACGCGATCGCGGCGCTGGGGGTGCCGGGGCTGCGCGCGTCGTTTGGGCGGCGCAAGCGCGGCGCCTTCGTGGGGCGCGGCTTCGACGTCACGTGGCCGGGCGCCAAGAGGAAGACGACGACCAAGGCGTCGAAAGCGAAGTCGCGCGCTCACGACCACGATCATCTCGCGCACGATCACGACGACCACGACCATCACCATCATCATCACGACGACCACGCGCACCGCGACTACGCCGAGATCCGACGGCTGCTCGCGCGCGCGCGCATCGACGCCGACGCGCGCGCCCTCGCCGAGGACATCTTCGCGCGCATCGCCGAGGTCGAGGCCGCGTTGCACGGCACGCGCGTCGATCGCGTCACGTTCCACGAGGTCGGCGCGTTCGATTCGATCGCCGACGTCGTCGGGTTCTCGGCGGCGCTCGCTTGGTTGGCGCCGTCCTCGATCGGCTCGCTGCCGCTCGTCGTCGGCACGGGCGTCGCGCGCGGCGCGCACGGTGTGCTGCCCGTGCCCGCGCCGGCAACGGCCGCGCTCCTTCGCGGCGTGCCCATCCTCGCCGAGGGCGCGGGCGAGCTCACGACGCCGACGGGCGCCGCGATCGTCGCCGCCGTCGTCGACGCGTTCGGGCCGCTGCCGCCCATGCGCCTCGCCGCCGTCGGCTACGGCGCGGGCACGAAGGAGCTCGCCGATCGCGCCAACGTCCTGCGCGTCGTCGTGGGCTCGCCGCTCGGCGCCGCCGACGCGCCCGCGGCGCCCGACGTCGTGCGCCTCGAGGCCAACCTCGACGACCTGAGCCCGGCGCTCGTCGCCGCGCTCGTCGAGGCGCTGTTCGCGGCGGGCGCCGTCGATGTGTGGTCCACGCCCATCGTCATGAAGAAGGGCCGGCCCGCGCTCGAGGTCACGGCGCTCGCCGCGCCCGACGTCGTCGACGACGTGCGCCGCGCCTTCTTTCGCCATTCGACGACGCTGGGCGTTCGCGCGCAGGCGATGTCGCGCGCCGTGCTCGCGCGCGCGTTCGAGACCGTGAAGACCGCGCACGGCGTCGTGCGCGTCAAGATCGCCGCGCTCGACGGCGAGGTCATCGGCGCGCACCCCGAGTTCGAGGACTGCCGGCGCCTCGCCGCGCAAGCGGGCGTGCCCGTTCGCGACGTCATGACGGCGGCGATCGTCGCGGCGCAGCCGCTGCTCGTGCCAGCGCGAAAAAAGAAGACTCGCGCGTGACGACCAAGCTCCAACGCGCCGTGGGCGACGATCTGCTCAAGGCGGCGCAGGTGCTCGCCATCGGCACGGGCGAGAGCCAGCTCCACGCCGCGGCCGAGCACATCGCCCACGCGCTCACGGCGTCGTCGGTGAGCGTCCTCGCGATCGTCGCCGACCCCGAGGCCGCGTACATCGTCGCCGACAGCGACGAGAGCGAAGTCGGCCGCGTGCGCCTGCCGCTCGCGCAGTACCCACACATCCAGCGCGCGCTCGAGACGGGCGAGGTCACCTTCGCGGGCGCCGCGTCGCTCGACGCGCCCGAAGCGCCGCCGCGAGAGATGTCGGTCGTGTTCCCGCTCGTCGTGAGCCGCAAGCCCGTGGGCGCGCTCATCGCGCGCTTCTCGACGGCCGAGCGTCCCGACGACGACGTGCTCAGCGTGGGGCGCCTGGCGACGGCGATGATCGGCATGGTGCTCGGCCGCGCGCGCGCCCTCGATCCGATCCGCGAGCGCGCGCGGCGCATCACGCTTCAAGACTTTCAAGAGGAGCGCCGCGTGCGCGCGCTCGAACCGTACCGCTCGTTCCTCGACAGCGCGTCCGACGGCGTGTTCGTCGTCGACGCCGCGGGCCGCGTGCTCTACATGAACCGCGCCGCCGAGGAGGTCACGGGCTGGGCGCGCGACGGCCTCGCGGGCGGTCCGCTCGCGCAGATCGTGCCCGAGGAGCACCGCGCGCGCCTCGAGGTCGAGATCGCGCACGCCGTCGCCGGTGAGACCGTCGTGAACTTCGACCTCGATCTCGTGACGACGTCGGGTGATCGGCCCACGTTCTCGGTCGCGTCGATCGGCATCTTGTCCGAGCACGAGGCGGCGATCTTCTCGTTCCGCGACGTCACGCTCGCGCGCGAGCTCGAGCGCGAGCTGCGCCGCACGACCGAGTTCCTCGAGCGCATCCTCAACTCGACCGTCGACGGCATCATCGCGGCCGATCTGCGCGGCACGATCCTTCTCTTTAATCAGGGCGCCGAGCGCATCTGCGGGCACCACGCGATCGACGTCATCGGCAAGATGAACGTGCGCAAGCTCTACCCGGCCGGCGTCGCCGAAGAGGTCATGCGGCTCGTGCGCTCGGCCGAGCACGGCGGCGGCGGCCGCCTCGAGCCCGTGCGACGAGATTTGGTGACGAGCGCGGGCGAGCGCGTGCCCGTGTCGATCTCGGCGGCGCTCGTGTTCGACGACGCCGGCCACGAGATCGCGACCGTCGGCATCTTCTCCGACCTGCGCGAGCGCCTGCGCATGGAGGAGCGCCTCGCGTCGGCGCAGGCGAAGCTCGACGTCTCGGAGAAGCAGGCCGTCGCGATCGAGCTCGCCGGCGCGGCCGCGCACGAGCTGAACCAGCCGCTGACGTCGGTCATGGGCTACGCGCAGATGTTGCTGCGCAAGCTCGGCGCCGGCGACGCGCGCGTGGGCCTCGCGCAGACGATCTTCGAAGAGGCCGAGCGCATGGCGACCATCGTGCGCAAGCTCGGCAGCCTCGTGCGTTACGAGACCAAGAGCTACGTCGGCAGCGCGCAGATCCTCGATCTCGAGCGCTCGACGGGCGAGACCGAGCCCGAGCGGACGAAGAGCAAAGGCAATAAGAAGAAGGACAAGACGGACAAGCGCGACGAGTAACTTCCCGTGCTCGACGGAACGCGGTACACATGAGGGCCGATGAAGCCCGAGCAGATCACGGAAACGTTGGAGCAGGCGGCCGCGCACCTCGGCGTCCGCGTTCGCTACGAGACGATGACCGGTGACACGGCGGGGAGCGGTGGCCTTTGCAAGGTCAAGGGCGCGTGGTGCGTGATCATCGATCGCAAGACGCCCGCCGCTGAGCGTGCCGCGCTTCTGATTGAAGCGCTCGCGAGCTTCGACACGGACGCCGTCTTCCTGCCGCCCCAGATCCGCGACGCGGTCGCATCACGTCGCGCGCAGCAGCAAGCGGCCGCCTCCGTCGGCGCAGCCGCGACCGCTTAGCTGATCGCTAAGCCAAGCCGCGGAGGCGTTCCGCGATCATCGGGTCGCTGCTGATCGTGTCGCGGAGGGCGTCGCGGACTTGGGCGCGCAGCGCGGCTGGAGCGTCGGGGCCGAGCTGTTTGTCGAGGACGCGCTCGACGACACGGTCGAGCGCGGCTTCGGGCGCGAGCTTGCCCGCGCGGAGATCGGCGGCGATGTCGGACGTCGCGGGGACGCCGGCGACGGGCGCGACGGCCGGCGGCGCGCTCGTGGCAGGCGCGCCGCGGCTCGCGGCGAGCGCCTCCGAGAACGCGCGCTCGGTCGCCGTCCGCGGCGTACGTTCGGCTTTCTCGGCCGCGCCCGTCTTGTCGGTCGCCGTCGTCGAGCCGACCTTCTGGTCGGCGGCGGCGTCCGGCGCGCCGGGCGCCTGCGGTCCGGTGACTTTCATCGCCACGACGATTCCGACCTTAGCACGTCAGCTCCGTATGTTGGAGACGGCCGCCTTGGCTGTGTCGTGCTTGGCGCGCAGGACGTTGGACAACGTCGTGAAGCGCCGGTTTTCTTGTTGGACGTCCTCTTGGAGTGACAGCAGCTGCAGGTTGAAGGCCTGGCTCTCGCGCTGCATCGCCTGCATTTGCGCGATCTCCGAGCTGTCGCTCACGGCGGCGCCGCCCGCCGTCGTGCTGGCGAGCCCGCTGGTGGGCGCGCCCGCCGCGGCGAGCGCCGTCCCCGACAGACCGCTCACGGCGGCCGCCGGTGTGGTTCCGACGCTCAGCGCCGACGTCGTGCTGGAAATCCCAGCGGAGCCCGGTGAAATGGCGCTGGTCGCGCTCACGCGGGCGTCCTGCACGGCGGCCGCGAGCGCGGGCCCCGCGAGCACGCTGGTCGCGATCTGCGCGCCGCCCATGAGGACGGACACGCCGCCCGCGAGCACGTCGCGGAAGGGCGTCGCGGGCGCCTCGGTCTGCCGCGGGCGGGTGGTCTCGACCAGGACGTCACCCTGGAAGGTGGCCGGGGACTCGGAAATGCCGTTCGTCTGGGACATGGGAACCTCCTGACGGCTTGTCGGCGCCGCCAGGCATTGGTTGCGTCGATGAGTGTCCCAAGGGGGTAGAATCCGTCGGTGGGATTCTTCCGAGGCCTCTTGGCGCCGTTTCGCGGGGCCTACTTCGTCGCGCACCAGAAGCTCTGGGGGCACCTGGTCGCGCCGCTCCTCGTGAACCTCGCGCTCGGCGTCACGACGCTCATCGTCGCCGGCCGCTACATGAAGCAGGAGCTCGATCCCACCTTCGCGGGGGCGCCCATCTTCGGCTCGATCACGCTGGCGTTCCTCAGCGTCCTCGGCGGCGTGTTGCTGTTCATTTTGTTGCAGCCCATCCTCAGCGCCGTGTTCTGCGACCGCCTCGCCGAGGCGGTCGAGAAGCGCGTCCGCGAGACGGCCCCGCGCGCGCCTTTCCTGACCTCGGTCGGCAAGGCGCTGCTCCACGGGCTGCTCAAGCTCTTCCTCTATGCGCTCGCGATCGGCCTCGGCCTCGGCCTCACGGCCGTGCTCACGGGCATCGGGACGCTGGTCGCCGTGGGCATCGGCGCGATCTTTCTGGCTTACGACGGCTTCGACTACCCGCTCGCGCGCCGCGACGCCACGTTCGGCCAGAAGTGGGCCTACCTGGCCAAGCACCCGGCGCTCGCCCTCGGCTTCGGCCTGGGGTCGTACTTCGTCTACCTGATCCCGCTCGCCTTCCTGGTGGCGCCGCCCTTCGCGGCGGCCGGCGCGACGCTGGCCTTCCTCGATGACGAGACGCGTGCCAACCGCGCGCGCGAGGCCAAAGCCGCCAAAGCCGGCGCGGCCCCGGCGCCCCTCGTCGAGGGCGCACACTCAAATTGACATTTCAGGCGTTTAGGTCGGATAACTAGCTTCCGCGGAACGGTTTTCCCGAGACGCGCTTTTCCGTTGGTAACTTGCTCCGTCGGCCCCTGACCCCCAAGCGCACGAGGGTCCCATCGCACTGAAGAAGCCCATCCCGTTCGGCAAGTACTACCTCCTCGAGCGGATCAACGTCGGAGGCATGGCCGAGGTATTCAAGGCCAAGACCTTCGGCGTCGAGGGCTTCGAGCGGCTGCTCGCCGTCAAGCGGATCCTCCCGAACATCGCCGAGGACGAAGAGTTCATCGCGATGTTCATCGACGAGGCGAAGATCGCCGTGCAGCTGCAGCACGCGAACATCGCCCAGATCTTCGACTTGGGTAAGGTCGAGGACAGCTACTTCATCGCGCTCGAGCACGTGCACGGCAAGGACCTGCGCTCGATCTTCGATCGCATGCGCGGCAAGCGCGAGGTCATGCCGATCGCGCAGGCCTGCTGGATCACGATGCAGGTGTGCGAGGGCCTCGACTACGCGCACAACAAGCGCGACGCGCAGGGGCGCGAGCTGCATCTCGTGCACCGGGACATCTCGCCGCAGAACGTGCTCATCGGGTACGAGGGCGAGGTCAAGCTCATCGACTTCGGCATCGCCAAGGCGGCGGGCAAGGCGTCGAAGACGCAGGCCGGAATCCTCAAGGGCAAGTTCGGCTACATGTCGCCCGAGCAGGTGCGCGGGCTGCCGATCGATCGGCGCAGCGACATCTTCTCGGTGGGCATCGTCATGTACGAGCTGCTCACGAACGAGCGGCTCTTCGTGGGCGAGAGCGACTTCTCGACGCTCGAGAAGGTGCGTAACGTCGAGATTCTTCCTCCGAGCTCCTACAACAAGCAGATCCCCGAGGCGCTCGAGCGCATCGTCCTCAAGGCGCTGGCGAAGGATCCGGAGGATCGCTACCAGAACGCGATCGATCTGCACGACGATCTGCAGGCGTTCCTGCACAAGACGGGTGGCTTCTACTCGCGCAAGGACCTCTCGGCGTGGATGAAGAAGGTCTTCGCCGTGGAGATCGAAGAGGACAGCGCCAAGCTCGAGCAGTACCGGCAGCTCGTCGCGCCCGAGGGCGTGAAGGAGCCGTCGGTGCGCCGCGCGGTCGCGGGCGGCGCGCCCGCGCCGGCGGGCCGAGCGGCTGCGCCGAAGGCGCCTGCGAAGCCACCGGAGCCATCCATGGATTGGGACGACGAAGAGCTCGACACGCAGATCTTCGACAAGGACGATCCGATCGACGCCAAGCCGATCGCGGCCGACGATCTGTTCTTCGAGGATGACGACCGCACGGTCGCCAACGAGCCGCCGCCCGACATCCTCGAGCTGGCGCGACCGCCGGCACCCGCGGGCGCGCCGCGCCTCGCCCCCGTGATCGCGACGCCGCCGCCGGCTGCGGCGCCGGCCCCCGCGCCGGCGCTGACTTTCCGCGCGCCGCCGCCCACGGCGA
>DASZRT010000067.1:0-13221 GCA_035549075.1 Polyangia bacterium
TCGCGGCATCACTCCGGTCGTTGGGCTGGAGGTGTTCGGTGACTCGTCCGCGCTCCGCGGCTCGGGCGGGCCCGGCACGGCGCCAGCGGGTGTGAGGTCGAAAGGGCCCTGGAAGCTCCGCGCGGCCGAGTCCCCGAACCCCTCCAGCTCTGCACTCGCTACGTTCTGCCGTCGAAGTCAGGCAGGGCTCGCCGATTTTCGAGCCGCGCGCTCCAATTGTGGCGGTATCGGCCGACCTTCGAAGGCGAGACGTAGAAAGCGCGAGCGGACGCGTTTGGGGATGCGGCTGGGCGGAGCTTCCAGGGCCCCTTCGACCTCACACCCGCTGGCGCCGTGCCGGGCCCACCCGAGCCGCGGAGCCCAGACGCATCCCCAAACACGGCCAGCCCAGCGACCGGAGACGAGCCGCGATGCTTTGCGCAGCAAAGCGAGCCCGTTACGCCGTGCACCACGAGGCGAGCGGCAGCGAGCGAGGCTATCCCCCCCAAAAGTCGCCCGGAGGCGGCCGGGTGGTACATTTGTTCGATGCGTTTGTCGGGTCTTTGGGCCGACCTGCGCGCCCGCGCCGCGACGCTGGGGAGGGAGTTGACGGGGAACGTCGTCGATTCGGGCCACGCGGCCGTCTACCTTCGCCAGCTCCTGCGCGGTCACCACGCCGATCGCGGCGACTCGGTCGCGGCCGCCGCCGCGAGCGCCTCGTCGGTCCCGTCCGGACCGCCCGTGCTGCTCATCCACGGCTACCTCGCGACGCGCGGCTCGCTGCATTTGCTCGAGGAGAACCTCTCGAACAACGGCCACGTCGTCCTGGGCTTCCGCTTCGGTCCCATCAACCTCGGCGACATCCGCGCCTCGGCCGAGCTCGTCGCGCGCAAGGTCGAGTCGATCGTCGCGCAGACGGGCGTCGAGCAGGTCGACGTCGTCGGTCACTCGATGGGCGGCCTCGTGGCGCTGTACTACCTCAAGCGCCTCGGTGGCGCGCGCCGCGTGCGGCGCCTCGTGCTTTTGGGGACGCCCACCCGCGGGACCTGGTCGGCGGTCTTCGGCCTGCTGACGGCGCCGCTCGGCCTCGCGAGCCTGCAGCTGCTGCCGGGCAGCCCGTTCCTGCGCGAGCTGGCCGAGGCGCCGCTCCCGCCCGGCGTCGACGTCGTCTCCATCGGCGCCCTGCGCGACTGGCTCGCGCCCCTGTCGTCGACGATCCTCGACGGCGTTCGCCACATATCGCTGCCCACGGGGCACACCGGGTTGCTCATCGATCGCGAGGTCGCCGACACCGTCACCTCGCTGCTGCGCGGGCCGCCTGTTGACGCCACGCCGCGCCCAACTTAAAATTTTCAAGTCTTGAGCACATTTAGGCCCGAGTCAGACGGGAGCGCCGTGAGCTCAGAAACCATCCTCTGGGCCTTGCGGTTCATCTCCGGCAAGTACCAGGGCGGCGAGTTCCCGCTGCGCCCTCACCGCGAGATCATCATCGGTCGCTCGTCGGAGCTCGACATGGTGCTGGTCGAGGACATGGTCTCGCGCAAGCACGCGAAGATCACGACCGACGACAAGGCCGTCACGATCCAGGACATGGGCTCGACGAATGGGACGTTCGTCAACGGCGAGAAGGTCCGCAAGGTCGAGCTCAAGGACGGCGATCGCATCTTGATCGGGACGTCGATCATCAAGCTGGTCTTCGTCGACGGCGAGCTCACGAACCACATGACCGAGACCGAGGCGCGCAGCAAGCTCGCGACGACGGGCAACAAACGGCCGCCGCCGAAGTCGATGTCGGGCTCGATCGAGGAGATCCCGCTGCCGGATCTCTTGCAGCTGTTGTCGACCAGCAAGAAGTCGGGCGTGCTCGTCGTGCGCGGCGACGCCGGCGTCGGCAAGATCTACCTGCGCAAGGGCCAGCTCTACTTCGCGAGCATCGACGACAGCTTCAAGATGGGGCCCAAGAAGGCCATCATCCGCATGCTGTCGTGGACGGCCGGCTTCTTCGAGCTCGAGCCGCCCGACGAGCGCGCCGTGCTCGAGGAGCTGCAGGACTCGACCGAGGGCCTGCTGATGGAAGGCATGCGCCAGCTCGACGAGTACCAGGTGATCTCCGAGAAGCTGCCGCCGCTGTCGGCGGGCATCGCGATCCCGCGGCCCCTCGAGCCGAAGCTGCGCGACCTCACGCCCGAAGAGCTCGACGTCTTCCAAGCGGCGCTCACCGCGGGCACGCTGCGCGCGCTGCTCGACGAGTGCCCGCTGACCGACCTGCAGGTCGCCGAGAAGGTGAAGAGCCTCCTCGACAAGGGTTTTTTGACTGCGGCCGGCTGAGCCGGCCTCTGCCGCAGCTGGCTGAAAGCCGGCGGGCGAGCGCGCTCAGCGGATATGCAGCACGTCGTCGGTGTAGCCGGCGCCCGTCGCGCGGTGCACCCGCCAGCTGCTCTTCTCGTTCGTGAAGATCCACGTCCGGTCGCTCTGGCGGAAGTGCCAGTCCTTGTCGATCTGGTAGTAGATCTGCGCGCCCGTCGTCTCGTGGATGTTCACGATCTCGTTGTCGTGGTGGTGGTGCTCGTCGAAGTCGGTGCGGTTGCGCTGGCTCATCTCCGAGTAGAGCTCGGACAATTTGATGAGCTCGCCCTCGAGCGCCTTGGGCATGGGCGTCGCGTTGAGGCCCAGCTGCTTCGCCTCGCGCAGCACGATCGGGTAGCTGTGCGACGGGTAATCGTTGTTGAGGCGGTGCGCGATGCGCTTGCGGAGCGCGGCGTCCTTCACGTGGTACGAGAGGATCTGGTTGCACAGCATCGTCGCCAGCGAGCCCGCGCGGTCGACGGCGCCCACGACGAGCGGGTGGATGTACTTGTAGATCTCCTCGTACGGGTTCTTGGGCGCGCGGCCGTTCTTCTTGTCCCACAGCGCGATGATGCGCTGGAGCTCGTTGGTGCCGACGCGCACGCGGTCGTTGTCGCGATCGATGGGCGACATGTCGTGGACGATCGACGTGTCGACGGCCGTGAGGTAGGCCATCGAGCCCATCTGGATCTCGTCGGCGCCGAGCGCGAGCATCGTCGCAGCCGACTCGCAATTGAGCGGCGCGAGCACGACGAGGCGCTTGCACTTCTGGCGCAGCAGGTTCACGAGGCGCAGCGAGACCTGGCCGCTGCCGCCGTCGGACTTGATGAAGAGGTAGAGCACCGGTTCGTGCTCGACGTTCTTCAAGATCTCGTTCATCGCGACGACGTCGTTGTGGCAGATCGAACCGTTGACCGAGATCCAGTAGCAGAGCAGCCGCCCGCCCAGCTGCTTCGAGATGCGATCGACCATCGCCTGCGTCTGCGACACGAGCACGGGCGAGCGCTTGAGAGGCGGCGGCGTCGTCGTCGTGGGCGCGGCGGTCATGGCGGCCGAAAGTGTATTCGAGATACACTCGCCGCGTGCGCGCATTCCGTCTGACGTTGGCCGTCTCCATGTTGTCGCCCGCGATCGCGTTCGCCGGCTCGATCGAAGGGAAGATCTCGATCGGCAAGCCCGCGCCCGTGACGGCGCCCCACCAAGTCCTCAAGGACGGCAACGTGTGCGGCAAGGACGCGCCCAACGAGGCCGTCGTCGTCGGCAAGGCCGGCGGGCTCGCCAACGTCGTCGTGTTCGTCAAAGGCGCGAAGGCGCCGGACAAGGTCGCACCCGTCGCCAACGCCGCGCTCGACCAGAGGCAGTGCCGCTACTTCCCGCACGTGCAGGCGCTCACCGTGGGCACGCCGCTGTCGCTCATGAACGACGACGCGATCCTTCACAACGTGCACGCGAACGACACGGGCATGACCGTGTTCAACGTCGCGATGCCCATCAAGGGCCAGAAGCTGCCGATCCCCATGCGCAAGCCGGGGCTCATGAAGCTCCAGTGCGACGCGGGGCACACGTGGATGAACGGGTGGATCTACGTCTTCGACCACCCGTTCTTCGCCGTCACCGACGACAAGGGCGCGTTCTCGATCAAGGACGTGCCGCCCGGCGATTACACCGTCGAGCTGTGGCACGAGCCCGCCGACGGCCAAGGCGCCGGCGTGAGGCAGACCACCAAGGTGCACGTCGCCGACGGCGCCGCGCACCTCGATCTGTCGATGAAGCTCTGACGATGGCCGGGCGACGCGGCTTAGCCGCGGCGACCGGCGGGGGCGCGGGGGGACGCAGAGGCGCGGGCTGTCTTTCGCCGAAGATCGCGAGGCTCACGGCGCCGGGCGGTCCCCCCGGTTAGATCAGTGCAGGACGTTGAAGTCGGTGATCGACCACCAGTTGGCCGGCGTCGTGCTCGTCTGCACGACGCGCACGTAGCGCGCGGTCTGCTGCGCGAACGTCGCGGTCACGATCGGACCTGACGTCGGCGCGCCCGTCGCGACGGCCGTACCGAAGTTCACGCCGTCGTTCGACACGAACCCCTGGTAGCCGCGCGCGTAGTCGTTCGCGCTGCCGGTCGAGTCCATGATGACCTCGACGAACGGCTGCGCGACGCCCATGTCGACCTCCCACCACTGGCCGGGCGCCTGGCCCAGGCCCGAGCTCCAGCGCGTGCCGGCGGCGGCGTCGATCGCGTTGGCGGCGACGTCGGCGCCGCCCGTGTTCGAGGCCGACGCGACCCAGCCCGTGCGCGCGTAGGCGACGGGCGGCGGGTTGCCGTTGTTGTTCCAAATGGCCAGATCGTAGATCGACCACCAGCTGCCGGGCGTCGCGCTCGTCTGCACGACGCGCACGTAGCGCTTCGTCTGCAGCGCGAAGCTGATGGACGTCGTCGCCTGCGTGCCCGTGCCCGTGGCGACGGCCGTGCCCCACGTCGCGCCGTCGGCCGACACGAACACCTGGTAGCCGCGCGCGTAGTCGGCGTTCGACAGGATGACGAGCTGGTCGAACGTCTGCGCCGTCTGCAGGTCGATCTGGAACCACTGGCCGTTGACCTGCGCCGTGCCCGAGCTCCAGCGCGTCGCCGTGCTGGCGTCGATCGCGTTCGCCGCGACGTCGGTGCCGCCCGTGACGGACGCGCTCGCGACCCAGCCGGTGCGCGAGAGCTGCTGCGGCCCGCCGCCGCTGCCGCCCGCGCCACCGCTGCCACCCGAACCACCACCGCCGCCCGCAGCCTGCGTCGTCGCGACGGCCTGGTTCGACGACGCCGATGCGCCGGCCGTGACCGAGCCGCCGTTCGCCTGCACCAGGTAGTAGTACGTCGTCGACGCCGCGAGGCCCGTGTCGCCGTACGACGTCGCCGTCAGGCCCGTCGCGATCTGGTTCGCGGCCGACGCCGTGAAGCCGTTCGTCGTCGAGCGGAACACCGTGTACGTCACGCCAGGCGACGTCGACGCCGTCCACATGAGGTTGATGGCCGAGCTCGACGCGGCCGTCGCCGCGAGGCCCGTCGGCGGCTGCGGCGCGGGCGGCGGCGGCGCGCCGTTGCCGTAGACGTTGAACTCTTCAATCGACCACCAGTTCGCGGGCGTCGTGCTCGTCTGCACGATGCGCACGTAGCGCGCCGACTGCGTCGCGAAGTCGACGGTGAGGATCGGCCCCGCCGTGGGCGTGCCCTGCGCGACGGCGTTCCCGAAGTTCACGCCGTCGTTCGACACGAGCACCTGATAGCCGTGGGCGTAGTCGTTGTTGCTGCCCGTCGAGTCCATGACGACGCGGCTGAACGACTGCGCCGCCTTCATGTCGACCTGGAACCACTGGCCTGGCACCTGCGACGCGCCCGTCGAGAAGCGCGTGCCCGCGTTGCCGTCGATCGCGTTCGCCGGCGGGTCGCCCGCCGTGGCCGACGTCGTCGCGACCCAGCCCGTGCGCGAGAGCGCGGTGAGCGTCTGCGAGGCCTGTGTCGTCGCCGTCGCCTGGTTCGACGCCGCCGACGCGACGCCGGACTTCACCGCCTCGACCACGTAGAAATAGGGCGTCGACGCCGCGAGGCCGGCGTCGGCGTACGTCACGGCCGTGAGGCCCGACGCGATCTGGTTGCCCGCGCCCGGCGTGAAGCCCGTCGTCGTCGAGCGGAACACCGAGTACGTCACCCCCGTCGTCGTCGACGCCGTCCACGCGAGGTTGATCCCCGAGCTCGACGCGGCCGTCGCCGTCAGGCCCGTGGGCGCGCTCGGCGCCGGCGGCGGCGCCGCGCCCGAGCCGTAGACGTTGAGCTCGGCGATCGACCACCAGTTGGCCGGCGTCGTGCTCGTCTGCACGACGCGCACATAGCGCGCCGTCTGCGTCGGGAACGACACGCTCACGAGCTGCGCCGTGCCCGCGCCCTGCGCGATGGCGTTGCCGAAGCTCACGCCGTCGTTCGACACGAACACCTGGTAGCCGTGGGCGTAGTCGCCCGCGCTGCCGGCCGAGTCCATCGTGAGGGCGCCGATCGTCTGCGCCGTCAGCATGTCGACCTGGAGCCACTGGCCCGGAGACTGCGCTGCGCCCGTCGAGAAGCGCGTCGCCGTGTTGCCGTCGATGGCGTTGGCCGGTGGATCGCCGGCCGTGGCCGACGTCGTCGCGACCCACCCCGCGCGCGGCAGCGCCGTGACGGCCGAGGCCGTGAACGTCACGTTCTGCGTGCCGTTGGCGTCGTCGCCCGTGATGACCCAGACGTCGCTGAACGAACCGGCCGTCGCCGACGAGAACGTCACACTCTCGGTCACCTGTGCGCCCGCCGTGATGAGCGAGCCCTCGGACAGCGTCGTCGTCGCGACGAACGGGCCGAGCGCGGGCGGCTTCGACTTCGTGATCGTGAGGTCGGTGCCGCCCGTGTTCTTGAGGACGAACGTCATCACGCTCTGCGCGCCCGTCGCGACCGAGCCGTAGTCGACGGCGATCGGCGTGATCGTGAGGTTCGGCGGCGCGCCCGACGTGGCCGTGAGCGCGACCGTGACGTTGCCGCCGTTGCTGTTGACGACGAGAGAGCCGTTCCACGTGCCGGCCGCCGTCGGCGAGAACGTCACGGTCGCCGTGACCGACGCGCCCGCCGCGAGCGTCGCGCCCGACGCCGGCACGCCCGACGCCGAGAAGGGCGCCGCCGGCGCCGTGAAGCCCGAGAACGTGAGCGTCTGGTTGCCCGAGTTCTGCAGGACGACCGACACCGACTTCGTCGTGCCCGTCGCGACGCCACCGAAGTTCACCGTCGTCGGCGTCGACGCCAGCTTCGGCCCGTTGACCTGGCCCGTGCCCGTGAGCGTCACGAGCGCCGTGCCCACCGACGTCGTCACCGTGAGGTTCGCCGCGGCGCTGCCCGCCGCCGTGGGCGTGAACGTCACGGGGACCGTCATCGTCTGGCCCGCCGTCATGGCGTTCGGCAGCGCCGGCGTGCTGGCGCCCGCCGTGTAGACGCCGTTTGACGTCGAAAAGCTCTGAACCGTCATGTTCTGGTTCGCCGTGAGCGTCACCGTCTTCGTAAGGTTCTGGCCGACGACGACGGTGCCGAAGTCGATCGGGCCGCCCGAGACCGGCGGCAGCGCCGTCGAGCCGTAGCCGACGATGTTGCCGTCGCCCGAGCCGACGTAGACGCGGCCCGCGCCCACGCCGACGGTCGTGAACTTCGCCTCGCTGCCGTAGGCGTCGTGGAAGCGCAGCGTGAGCGCGCCGTTCACGGGCACGGCGTCGTAGGCGCGCAGGTCGCTCGTGTTGGCGACGGCCCACACGAGCGCCGAGCCCGTGTTGGTGCCGTTCGACGTCACGATGGGCGAGCCCGAGTACGAGCCGAAGTTCTCGGTCGTCTTCGCGACGTACGTCGCCGTCGGGTTGCCGCCCGCGTCGGTGCCGTACTTGATGGCCTCCATCGTGTACGTGCTCGGCCCGGCGCCGCCGCCGTTGACCATGACGTACATGTACCCGCCGTCGCCCGGCCACGCGGCCGGCCGCTGCCACGTCGAGCCGCCGAGCGCGACGCGCGAGAGGTACGCGTCGCCGCCGGCCGCGCCCTGCTTGTAGCCGCCGAGGTGGTCGCGGTTCAGCAAGTAGAAGTAACCCTCTTTGCCCGAGACCATCGCCAGGTGCGGGACGGCAGCCGTGCCGAACTGCGACGGCAGCGCGACGACGCCGCCCGAGCCGAGGTCCGAGTCGCCGAGCGAGCCGGCGTTGAACGGCGCGAAGAAGTCCGTCGTCTTGAGCGAGCCGTCGGCCTGGACGACGACGCGCGCGATCGACTCGTCGAGCGGGCCCGGGTCGGTGTTGGTCGGGATCGGGTTCGGGTAGACGTTGCCGTTGTAGCCGTTGCCCGTCGAGAAAAGAATGTTGCCCGCGCCGTCGGAGGCGAGGCCGCCACCCGACATCCAGATGCCGGCGCCGTGGCCCGTCGTGCCCGTGCCCTTCTCGGTCGAGAACATCGCCTTGATCTGGCCCGTCGTCGAGACGCCGATGATCCAGCCCTGGTACGTCCCGATGTCGCAGTGAGCGCCGAAGGCGCCGTAGACGACGCCGTTCATGAGCAGCAGGCCCGGGCGCTGGTGCTCGTAGGGCGCGTTGAACGTGTGGTTGGGCTCGTTCTGCGCCGTGCCCGCGATCGTCACGGGGAAGCCGGCGCGCTCGGCCAGCGTGCCCGCGTCGACGGCGTGGAACGTCCACACGCCCGCGCTCGACTTCGAGAAGAAGTAAGCCGTGCTCGAGCTCGTGTCGATGACGGGCGTGCCCGTGATGCCGACCGTCGGCGCGATGTCGCCGCAGCTCTGGCCGTTCGGCAGGTGGGTCGCGTCGAAGGCGGCGCCAAGCGCGCGCGAAGCCGTGATCGCGCCCGTGACGGCGTCGAGCAAGTAGAGGTTGTTCGCCTCCGTCGCGACGAAGACCTTGCCGTTGTAGACGAGCGGCTGCGCGAGCGTCTGTTCGCCGGGCGTGAGCGTGAGCGCCGTCTTGAACAAGCGGCCGAAGCTCGAGCCGCCGACGATCGCGGGATCGAGGCCGGGCTGATCGGGGTACCAACCGCTGCGCGACTCGTCCGCGGCCTGCGTGATGGCGCCGTTCGGGCTCACGAGGTTGCCGCTCTCGATCGAGACGCCCTTGTACGCGTCACATCCCGCCGCGCCCATCACCGCCGCCAGCGCGGCAAACGCAAACCGACCCCATTGGCCCTTCGACATTCGGTCTCCCTTTCACGGGCCGAACGGGATCGAAGCGTTCGCGTCGCCTCACCCCCCGATTCGGCTCAAACTAATTTCGTCGCGCGCGCACATTAGCGACGCGTAAACAAATTGGAATGTGATGGCTCTTACTTTTCGGACGTTTTCGCACGTTTCATGACGTGTAGCATTGGCGCGGACGCAGCATGAACGTCATGAAATCGCGCTGGTGCGCGATAGCGTGGTCGATCGGAGACGCGTTCAGGAGCGCCGGAGTCGCGAAAAGAAGCCGCGCAGGAGGGCGCCGCTCTCGGGGCCGAGGACGCCGGGCGTGACCTCGACGCGGTGGTTGAGACGCTTGTCGTCGAGCAACGAGTAGAGCGTGCGCACGGCGCCCGCCTTCGGGTCGTCGCAGCCGAAGACGACGCGGCGGACACGCGCGTTGACGAGGGCGCCCGCGCACATCGGGCACGGCTCCATGGTCACGAAGAGCTCGGCGTCGGTGAGGCGCCAGCTGCCTAGCTTCGCGGCGGCGCGACGGAGCGCGAGCACCTCGGCGTGCGCCGTCGGATCGCTCGCCGTCTCGCGCTCGTTGTGGGCGATGGCGACGATCTCGCCGCCCAGCACGACGACGGCGCCCACGGGCACCTCGCCGATCGCGGCGGCGGCCTCGGCGGCGGCGAGCGCCTGCCGCATGAACCCGAGATCGCGCTCGGCGGGCACAGCCTCACCCGAGGCGTCGGCTTCACGGAGGTCGGCGGCGGTGGTCATCGGAGGCCGGTACTCTATTATCATCTAGGTCCCGTGCCCAAGCCGCAGATCGATCTGTCGTTCCCGCGGTACGTCGCGGCCCGCAAGGGCGCCGCCGACGCGCGCGCCCGTGAAGGCGCCGCCTACGCCTACGGCGGCGACGTCAAGGTGCGGGCGACGCTGGACCGCGTGCGGCCCGTGACGCTCGCCGTCGAGGCGGCCGTGCGCCTGTGGCAGACCGTCGAGAAGAGCCGGATGCTGGGCACGGCGGTCAAGGTCACGCCCAAGCAGTTCCCACGCGTGTTCAAGCTGGCCGAGACGTGCGCGGACACGCTGCGCATCCCCGTCCCGACGCTCTACGTGTCGCCCAACATCGGGTCGCTCAACGCGCACACCTTCGGCACGGCCGAGGATCCGTACGTCGTCATCAACGCCGCGCTCATCGATCACCTCACCGAGCCCGAGCTGCTCGACGTCATCGGCCACGAGTGCGGCCACATCCAAAACAACCACGTCGTCTACATGACGACGCTGCACTTCCTCAAGCACGCGGCCAACGTGTTCCTGCGCTGGAGCGTCAAGCCGGCGGTGCTGGCGCTCAACGCGTGGGCGCGGCGCGCGGAGATCACGTGCGACCGCGCGGGTCTTCTGTGCACGCGCGATCTCGACGTGTCGATCGCGTGCCTCGTCAAGCTCGCGCTCGGCTCGAAGAAGCTCTACAGCGACGTCAACGTCGACGAGTACCTCGCGCAGATGACCGAGGTGAACGCGACCGTCGGTCGCTTCGACGAGCTGGGGCGCACGCATCCTTATTTGCCGAAGCGCGTGGCGGCGCTGCGGCTGTTCGCAGAGACGGCGTACTTCAAGGGCGTCGTGTCGAAGACGGGCGACGCCGGCGGGACCAACAAGGACGACTGCGACGCCAAGGTCGCCGAGCTGCTCACGGTGCTCAAGTGAGCAAGACGAGCAACACTTGGGCGTCGCTCGACGAGCGCAAGGCGGCGATCCGCGCCGTGCTCGTCGAGCTCGCGGCGGCCGCCGAGGGCGTGGACCTCGCGTCGATCGCCCGCGACGTCCGCGAGGCGCGAATCCCGAAGCTCGACGACGAGCGTTTCACGATCGTCGTGCTCGGCGAGTTCAACCACGGCAAGTCGACGTTCATCAACGCGCTCCTCGGCGCGGCCGTGCTGCCGGCGGGCATCACGCCGACGACGGCCGTGCTCGCGCACATCCAGCAGGGGCCGAAGCTCACGGCGACGCTCGTGCTCGAGTCGGGGGCGCGCAAACCTGTCGACGCGAAGGCGCTCGGCGAGTGGCTCACCGTCGAGGGCGCGGCGGCGCGCGAAGCCACCGAAGCCGTCTCGAAGGACGTCGTTCATCACCTCGAGCTCACGCACCCGGCGGCGATCCTCGGCGACCGCGTCACGATCGTCGACACGCCCGGCGTCAACGACATCAACGAGCAGCGCGCCGAGATCACCTACGGCTACCTGCCTCGCGCCGACGCCGCCGTGTTCCTGCTCGACGCGACGCAGATCCTCAGCGCGTCGGAGCGGCAGTTCCTCGAGGAGCGCATCCTGCGGTCGTCGCGCGAGCGGCTCGTGTTCGTCGTCGCCAAGGCCGACTTGCTCGACGACGCCGAGCTGGCCGAGACGCTGGCCTTCGCGCGCAAGCACCTCGCGGCCATCGTGCCCGAGCCGGTCATTCTTCCCGTGTCGGCGAAGAAGGCGCTCGCGGGCGACACCAACGGATCGGGGCTGCCCGCCGTCGTCGAGGCGCTGGGCGCGACGGTTGCGCGTGAGCGTCGGCGCTTGCTGCTCGACCACGCGCTCGCCGACGCGACCCGCCTCGCGGCGTTCTTGCGCCAGAGCCTCGCGCTCCGGCGTCACTCGCTCGAGCTGCCCGAGGGCGAGCTCGAGGCGCGCGTCGCGCGCGCGAAGGACAAGCTGCGCTCGGGCCTCAAGGCGCTCGACGCCGCGGCCGAGACGATCCGCGCCGAGACGTCGGCGCTCAAGGCGCGCGTGCGGCAGGATCTCGCCGACTTCACGGCCGAGTTTCGCGCGCGCCTCGGCGCCGACCTCGAGTCCGACGCCGTCGACGGCCTCGACGTGCAGAAGTACCTGTCGTTCTTCGTGCAGGACACGTGGAAGGCGTGGACCGAGGCCGAGGGCGAGCTGGTCGCCGCCGAGCTCGATCGCCTCGCCGAGCAGATCATCCAGGTCACGAACGAGAACGTCCGCGAGGTCGCGCAGGCCGTCACGGGCGAGCTGGGCCCATCGGAGACCAAGGTGCCGATCGTCGTCGACACGCTCAAGTACGACGCGTCGGTGCTGGCGCTCGGCGCGCTCGGCACGACGGTGTTCTTGTTCGTCAACTCGATGGTGGGCGGGCTGCTCGCGCTGTCGGCGCCCGTGCTCGCGTTCATCTTGAAGGGGCGCGTCGCCGGCGAGATCAAGGCCGAGGCGCGCGCGCAGGCGCCGCTCGCGATCGACAGGGTCGCGGCGCTCGTCGGGCCCAAGCTCGACGAGCTCGTCGACGGCTTCGGCGCGCGGCTGCTCGAGTTCGTGGCACAGGCGGGCGAGGCGCTCGGGCGCGGCATCTCCGAGGTGCTCGACGGCGCGCTCGCCGAGCGGCGCGCGCGCGCGCAGGCCCACGACGCGCGCGCCGAGGTCGCGGCCGCCGACGCCGCGCTCGGCAACGTGCGCGCGATCGAGGAGCACATCGCCGAGATCCGCCAGCGCGTCTGGACGGGCGAGGACGCGGAAAGCGCCGGCTGATGGGCATCATCGAGCGGATCGCCGGCACGCTCGACGAGCTCACGGGCGACGGCGACGCGGCCGCGCGCGAGGAGGTCGCGCTCGCGTCGGCGCAGGCCGAGCGCGGCGACGTCGCGGCCGCCGAGGCGCGGCTGCGCGACGTCGCTTCACGCTACCCGAGGCTCGGCGCGGCGCCGCTCGAGCTCGGCCGCGTGCTGATGGCGCGCGGCGCGCTCGAAGAGGCCGTCACGGCGTTCGGGCGCGCGACGAACCTCGACGCGGAGAGCGCCGCGTCGTGGACGGCGCTCGGCGACGCGCTCGCGCGCCTCGGCCGCGGCGAGCCAGCCCGTGAGGCTTTGCGGAGGGCGCTCGCGCTCGCGATGGATCCGACGCTGCGCGGGCGGGCGCTCGCGGCGCTGGGTCGCGTCGGCCTCGACGCCGGCCAGACGGCGAAGGCCGCGCGCGATCTCGCCAAGGCCGTCGAGCTGCTGGGCGACGATCCCGAGACGACGCTGGCCTACGGCCGCGCGCTCGCGCGGCTCGGCGAGCGCGAGGGCGGCGAGTGGCTCACGCGCGCCGCGCGCCGCACGGGCGCGCCCGCGACGCTGTTCATCGAGGCCGCGGCCGCGACCCGCGATCCCGCGCTCGCCGAGCGGCTGCTGCGCGAGGGGCTC
>DASZRT010000068.1:0-141525 GCA_035549075.1 Polyangia bacterium
ACGAGGCCCGCGCGCCGCTGCTCCCGCAGCTCGCGGGCGCGGCGGCGTACGAGCGCGCGACGGCCAACGCCGCGGCGAGGCCCGGCACGCTCCCCATTTCCAGCGGGACGTCGTCGTCGACCAGCTACGACTACTACAACGCGAGCGTGACGCTGTCGCAGCTCGTGTGGGACTTCGGCCAGACGACGAACCGTTGGCGCGCCGCCCGCGCCGGCGCCCACGCCCAGGAGGCGAGCGCCGAGGCGCAGCGCCAGCAGAGCGTGCTGCAGATCCGCACCAGCTACTTCGCGGCGCAGGCGGCGCAGGAGATGGTCGAGGTCGCGCGGCGCGCGCTCGCCAACAGCGACCGGCACCTCGCGCAGATCCGCGCCTTCGTCGACGTGGGGACGCGGCCCGAGATCGACGTCGCGCAGGCGCTCACGACGCGCGCCAACGCCGAGGTGCGCCTCATCGGCGCCGAGAACGACGACGTCTCGGCCAAGGCGGCGCTCGACGCGGCGACGGGCGTCCTCCCCGGCGCGCGCTACGCCGTCACCGACGATCTGTTCGGCGCCGTCGAAGGCGAGGCCGACGCGACCGAGCGCCTGCTGGCCCAGGCGTTCTCGCGGCGGCCCGACGTGCGCGCGACCGAGGCGCAGCTCGCCGCGCAGAACCTCGGGCTCGAGGCGGCACGCGCCACCTACTGGCCAGCCCTCGTCGTCGCCGGCACGGCGAGCGAGGCCGGCACGACGCCGGACACGCTCACCTGGAACTGGAGCGCGCAGATCGGCCTCAATTGGTCCCTCTTCCAGGGCGCGCTCACGCCCGCGCAGGTGCGCGAGCAGCGCGCGCTGGTCAGCGGTGCGGTCGCCTCGAGCGCTGGCGTCCGGCAGGCGGCGGCGCTCGAGATCGTCCAGGCGGCCAACGCCGTTCGGGCGCAGCGCGCGGCGATCACGGCGGCCACACACGCCGTCGAGAGCGCGGAACGGCAGCTCGCGCTCGCGGAGGCCAGGTACGAGACGGGCATGGGCAGCGCGCTCGAGCTCGACGACGCGCAGCTCGCCGAGACGAACGCCAGCGTGCAGCTCGTGACGGCGCGCTTCGCCCTGTCGACGGCGCGCGCCCAGCTCGCCAAGGCGCTGGGCCTGGCGGTCGCCCCGTAGCGAGCGAGCGGTCGCTCAGTCGAAGGCGGGCGGCGCGGCTGGCGTCTCCTTGGGCTCCGGCAGCTCGGTGAGCGTCGCCTCGGTGAGGAGCAGCACGCCGGCGACCGAGACGGCGTTCTCGAGCGCGACGCGCACGACCTTCGTCGGATCGATGATGCCCGCCTCGAACAGATCGACGTACCGCCCGGTCGCGGCGTCGAGGCCGAAGCTGGGGCTCGTGCCGGGCGCGCGGATCTTCTCGATGACGACGCCCGCGTCGATGCCCGAGTTGACGGCGATCTGGCGCGTCGGCTCGGACAGCGCGTGCCGCAAGATGCGGATGCCCGTGCGCTCGTCGCCCTCCCCGGCCGCGGCCTCCTCGCGGGCGACGGCGTCGAGCGCGCGCAGCAACGCGACGCCGCCGCCCGGCACGATGCCCTCGGCGACGGCCGCCTTGGTCGCGTTGATGGCGTCGTCGAAGGCGTCCTTGCGGCTCTTGAGGTCGCTCTCGGTGGGCGCGCCCACCTTGATGACGGCGACGCCGCCCGAGAGCTTCGCGAGCCGCTCGCGCAGCTTCTCCTTGTCGTAGTCGCTCGTCGCCCTCTGGATCTCCTTGCGCAGCTGCTCGACGCGGCCCTCGATCGCCTTCTTGTCGCCCTGCCCGCCGATGATCGTCGTGTGGTCCTTGTCGGCGACGACGCGACGAGCGCGGCCGAGGCTCTCGAGCGGCGCGTGCTCGAGCTTCGAGCCCGTCTCCTCGGCGATGACGCGGCCGCCGGTGAGCGTCGCGACGTCCTCGAGCATCGCCTTGCGCCGATCGCCGAAGCCGGGCGCCTTGACGGCCGCGACGGCCAGCGTCCCGCGGAGCTTGTTGACGACGAGGGTCGCGAGCGCCTCGCCCTCGACGTCCTCGGCGACGACGAGCAACGGCCGGCCCGCCTTGGCGACCTGCTCGAGCACGGGGATGAGATCGTGCAGCGCGCCGATTCGCTTGTCACACAGGAGGATCGACGGGTTCTCGAGGACGCACTCCATGCGCTCGGGATCGGTCACGAAGTACGGCGACAGGTAGCCGTGGTCGAACTGCATGCCCTCGACGACCTCGAGCGACGTCTCCGTGCCCTTCGCCTCCTCGACGGTGACGACGCCGTCGCTCCCGACCTTCTCCAGCGCCTCGGCGACGAGCTCGCCCATGGCGGCGTCGTTGTGCGCCGCGACGGTCGCGATCTGCGCCTTCTCTTTGCGCGACGTCACGGCGCGCGACATCGCCTTGAGCGACGCGACGGCGGCGGCCGTGCCGCGGTCGATTCCGCGCTTGAGATCGATCGCGCTCGCGCCGGCGGCGACGTTGCGCAGGCCCTCGGCGTAGATCGCGTGCGCGAGCACGGTTGACGTGCTCGTGCCGTCGCCGACGGCGTCGCCCGTCTTCTGCGCCGCCTGGCGCAGCATCTGCGCGCCCAGGTTCTCCTCGGGGTCCTTGAGGTCGATCTCCTTGGCGATCGTGACGCCGTCGTTGCACACGAGCGGCGCGCCCCACTTGCGCTCGATGAGGACGCACTTCGATTTGGGTCCCAGCGTGATGCGGACGGCGTCGGCGATCTGCGAGGCGCCCTCGAGGACCTTGGCGCGGGCTTCGGCGTCGAACAGCAGGTGCTTGTGGCTCATCTCTCTCCCTCCGTGTCTGGCGTGTGGTGCAAGGCGCGCGCCGCCATCGAGTCATTTCACCGCTGCGATGCGCGAACGTTCGTCCGGCGAGGCGCCCAACGAGGCGGCGAGCTCGTCGCGCTCCAGCGTCTCCTTCTCGAGCAGCGCGGCCACGAGCCTGTCGAGCGCCCGTCGGCGCGCCTCGATCGTTTCGACGGCGTGGGCGCGCGCCTCGGCGATGAGCCGCCGCGTCGCCGCCTCGATCGCGTGCACGGTCGCGTCGCTGGCGCCGCCGTTCGTGGCGATGCGCTGTCCTAGGAACGGGTGCTCGGCGCGGTGCTCGTAGTAGACGGCGCCGAGCTCGTCGCTCATGCCGAAGTGGGCGACCATGTTGGTCGCGAGCTCGGTCGCCTGCTTGAGATCTTCCTCGGCGCCCGTCGAGACGTCGCCGAGGATCACCTCTTCGGCGGCGTGCCCGCCCATGAGCACGGCCAGCTTGTCGCGAAGCTCGGCGCGCGTCGCCAGGTGGTGATCCTCTTCGGCCGCTTGCTGAGTCGCGCCCAGCGCCAACCCTCGGGGCAGGATCGAGACGCGACGCACGGGCGGGCCGCTCGGCGACGCGTGGGCCACGACGGCGTGCCCGGCCTCGTGGACGGCGACGCGGCGGCGCTCGGCGCCGGTGAGCTTCCCTTCGCGCGGATCGCCGAGGATGACCTTGTCGGCGGCGGCCGCGAAGTCGTCCGCTCCGATCGTCGCGCCGCCGCGGCGGATGGCGTTGATGGCCGCCTCGTTGACGAGGTTGGCGAGGTCGGCGCCCGAGAAGCCGGGCGTCGACTCGGCGATCGCCTGCAGATCGACGTCGGGCCCGAGCGGCTTGCCCTTGGCGTGGACGTTCAAGATCGAGCGCCGCGCGGCGAGCTCCGGCCGTTCGACGACGACGCGGCGGTCGAAGCGTCCCGGGCGCAGGAGCGCGGGATCGAGGACGTCCGGGCGGTTGGTCGCCGCGAGCACGACGAGCGCTTGCTCGCGCGAGAAGCCGTCGAGCTCGGCGAGCAGCTGGTTGAGCGTCTGCTCGCGCTCGTCGTTGCCCATGCCGAGGCCGGCGCCACGCGCCCGCCCCACGGCGTCGATCTCGTCGATGAAGATGATGGCCGGCGCGCTCTTCTTCGCCTCGGCGAACAGATCGCGCACGCGCGCCGCGCCCAGCCCGACGAACATCTCGACGAACTCCGAGGCGATCACGGAGAAGAACGGCACGCCCGACTCGCCGGCGACGGCGCGCGCGAGCAACGTCTTGCCCGTCCCGGGCGGTCCCACGAGCAGCACGCCTCGCGGGACCTTCGCGCCGAGCCGCCGAAACGGCTCGGGCGCCTTGAGGAACTGCACGATCTCCTGCAGGTCGCGCTTGGCGTTGGCGAGGCCGGCGATGTCTTCGAAGGTGACGGGCGGCTTCCCCTCGGCGGCGAAGCGCCGGCTCTTGCTCTTCATGAGCGCGGCCATCGGCCCGCGCGCGAACGCGCCGTCGGCGCGCCGAGAAAGCCAGCCCCACGCGACCAGGACGATGAGCCACGGCAGCGCGCTCATGAGCAGCTCGACCAGGAAGGGCCGCTCGGCCCGCGCCACGGTGACGTCGACGCCGTTGCGGCGCAGCGCAGGCAGGAGGTCGTCGTCGCGTTCGGGCAGATCGGTGCGAAACGTCGAGACGTCGCGGCCGTCGACCTTCGCCGGCGCGCGCAAGGCGCCCTCGAGCTGTCGGCCGCGAAGGGTGGCGCGCGCGATCTTGCCGCCTTCGACCCACGTGTAGAGCGTCGAGTACCCGACGCTGGGCTCGAGGACCCGCTGCGCGCGCCAGCTCCACAGCGCCACGGCCGCGAGCAGCGCCGCGAACGCGATCCATCGCCTCAGGGAGACAGGCGCGGGCTTCTGCGGTGGCGTGGCCATGCGATCAGCGTCTGCAGCCGAGATGCCACGCGCGGCGCGCCCCGCGGCGACGGCGTCCGCGCAGATCCTGCGCGACGCCGAGACGCGCGCGCAATCCGCGCGGCCGACGGCGACACGAGGTCGCGGGCGCGCGGCTTTTCGTCCTGGCATCACGGCTGCAATCGCCGTGGGCATGACCTTTCATCGTTCCGCCCCCTTCGTCCTCGCGGCCGCCGTCGCCGGGAGCCTCGCGGCAGGTCTCGCCGGCGCGACGGTGCAGCCGCGAGGCCCGCTGCTCCACCTCGATCCGCCCGCGAACGTCACCGCGGCGACGCGCGCCGAGCTGCGCGCGCGGATGAACCGGCACGGCTCGTCGATGTCGAGCCTCCTGCGGGCGGTCGTCCTCCTCGATCGCCGAACGGTGGCGACGATGGCCCAGCGGATCGCCGACGAAGAGCTGCTCGCCCGTCAGGAGGAGCGCGGCTTGGATCGATGGCGCCCGCTGCTGCCGCGCGGCTTCTTCATCGAGCAGGACGCGCTGCGGACGGCGGCGCGCGAGCTGGCGTTGGCCGCCACCGACGGGAGCCCCGACGCCGTGCTCGCCGATCACTTCGGCGCGCTCACCCGCACGTGCGTGCGCTGCCACGGTGCCTACCTGCACGAGCCTCCCCCCAGCGGCGTCGTGCCTTAGCGATCGTCGCCGGCGAGAAAGACGAAGTCCTGATCGCGCCCGCGGGCGCATCCTCCCACCACGAGGTCACCATGCTCAGCTCCCACGCGCACGCCGTCAGGCAGTTCCCCACCGTCCGGCAGCACATGACGCCCGCGCCTCACACGATCGGCCGCGGCTGCTCGCTCGCGAAGGCGAACCGCACGATGAAAGAGCACGGCGTGCGCCACCTGCCCGTCCTCGAGGGCGGCAAGATCATCGGCCTGGTCACCGATCGCGACGTGTTGCTGGTCGAGTCGCTGCCGGGCGTGAACCCGACCGACGTCACCGTCGAGGACGCCATGGTCGTCGACGTCTTCGCCGTTCCGCCGGACGCGCCCGTCGGCGAGGTGGTCGAGACGATGATCGACCGGAAGCTCGGCTCCGCCGTCGTCACCGAAGGCGATCACGTCGTGGGCGTCTTCACGACGATCGATGCGCTGAGAACCCTGCGCGCGATGCTCGCGCCCGCTGACTGAGGTCCAACATGCAGAACCCCGTCGAGATCACCTTCCATCACCTCCCGCGCAGCGCCGCTCTCGAGGAGCGCATCGATCACGAGATCCGAGGGCTCGAGAAGCTCTTCGATCGCATCGTGAGCTGCCGCGTCTCGATCGAGGCGCCACCTCGCCACCATCACCAGGGCGGCGTCTACCGCGTGCGCGTCGAGCTCGCCGTGCCGGGGCGGCACCTCATCGTCGATCGCTCGCCCGACGAGGACGCGGCGCACGCCGATCCCTACGTCGCCGTCCGCGACGCGTTCCGCGCGGCGGAGCGGCAGCTCGAGGACCACGCGAAGGCCGTTCGAGGGCG
Organism: Polyangia bacterium; assembly: GCA_035549075.1. Lineage (GTDB taxonomy): Bacteria > Myxococcota_A > Polyangia > Fen-1088 > Fen-1088 > DASZFV01. The sequence goes on from DASZRT010000068.1 coordinate 6,208, forward strand.
GGCCGCGTTCACGCGGGCTTGAGGCGAGCACCATGACGACGCCGACGCCGTGGTCGCGCCTCACGCTGCTGATCGTGCTGGCGTACGAAGCGCTCGGGGGCCTCGCGGGCGGCGCGACCCTCGTCGCGCGTCCGGACGGGAGCCTCATGAACATGCCCGTCAGGCTGTTGCACGGCGCCTTCGCGAGCTTTCGAATTCCCGGCGGCCTGTTGCTCGGGCTCGGCGTCCTCAGCCTCGCGGCGTTCGTCGCCGCGTGGCGCCGGAGCCGGCTCGACTGGGCGCTGGCGAGCCTCGCCGTGGGCGGCTGGATCGTCTGGTTCTTCGTCGAGATCATCGTCATCCGCGAGGTTCACTGGCTCCATGGCATGTGGGGCCTGCCCGTCCTCGTCGCCGCGGGACCTGCGGCCGCGCTGTGGCCGCTGCCGCAGGCGCCGAGGCGCGATCTCGCGCTGGCGGCGGGCGTGCTGTCGTCGCTGCTCTACGTCGCCATGGTCGTGTTCGTTCCGCGCGGCTGGCCGGGGTACGACGCGGCGTCGCGGGTCGTGAGCGAGCTGTCCGCCGTCGGCGCGCCCACGCGTCCGCTCTGGACCGCGCTCGGCGCGCTCTACACGCTCTCGATCGCGGCCTTCGGCTGGGGCGTCCGCGCGGCCGCCCGCGACAACCGCCGGCTGCGCGCCGCGGGCGCTTTGATCGTCGTCTATGCGGCGATGGGCCTCGTGTGGCCGTTCGCGCCGATGCACCTGCGCGAGACGCTCGCGGCCGGCGGCGGCTCGGCGAGCGACACGCTCCACATCGCGCTCGGCGCCGTGACCGAGATCGTGTACGCGCTCGCGCTCGGCTTCGCGGCGGCGGCGCTGGGCAAGGCGTTTCGCGTCTACTCGATCGCGACGCTCGTGACCCTCGCCGCCTTCGGCGTCCTCACGTTCCTCGCCGCCCCGGGGATCGGCGCCAACGCGCCCACGCCGCTCGTCGGCGTGTGGGAGCGGATCGACATCGGCGTCTTCCTGCTGTGGGTCGTCGTGCTCGCGGTGACGCTGCTCGCCCGCGACGGCGTCGCGCACGCGACGAGCGGGCGCGCGCCCCGTCCTGCGGCGCAAGGCGCGTGACGCCGTGACCGAACGCGTGCGCCGGATCTTGGAGCTCTACGGCGCGGACAACCCCGGCACGCTCACGAACCTGGCGCGCGTCCTCGGCGCCGGGAGGTTGGCCGGCACGGGCCGTCTGCTGATCCTCCCGGTCGACCAAGGGTTCGAGCACGGCGCGGCGCGCAGCTTCGCGCCCAACCCGCCGGCGTACGATCCCGCCTACCACTTCAGGCTCGCGGCCGAGGCCGGGTGCTCGGCGCTCGCGGCGCCGCTGGGGTTCCTCGAGGCGGGCGCGCGCGCGCACGCGGGCGACGTCCCGCTCATCCTCAAGCTCAACGGCCACGACGCGCTCGGCGCCGACGACGTAGCGCCCGTGCAGGCGATCTACGGGACCGTCGACGACGCGCTCCGGCTCGGGTGCGCCGCCGTCGGGTACACGATCTACCCCGGATCGCCGCGCGCGCCCGAGATGTACGAAGGCCTGCGCGAGCTCGCGCGCGAGGCCAAGGCGCGCGGGCTCTTCGTCGTCGTGTGGTCGTACCCGCGGGGCGGCGCGCTCGCGAAGGACGAAGAGACGGCGCTCGACGTCGTCGCCAACGCGGCGCACGTCGCCGCCGAGCTCGGCGCGCACGTGATCAAAGTCAAGCTGCCGACGGCGCGGATCGCGTCGGCCGAAGCGAAACGAAGCTACGAGGCGAACCGAGTCGCGGTCGCCACGGCGGCCGAGCGCGTTCGTCACGTCGTGCAGGCGGCCTTCGCGGGCCGGCGCCTCGTGCTGTTCTCGGGCGGCGCGACGAAGGCGCGCGACGAGGACGTGCTCGCGGACGTCGCGGCGGTCCGCGACGGCGGCGCGGCCGGCTCGATCATCGGCCGCAACACCTTCCAGCGTCCCGAGGCCGACGCCAGGAGGTTGCTGTCGGCGATCGCGGACGTGCTGTCCGCGTGAGGCACACGGAATGCACCGTTCCCTCGCCATGAACACACACTCCTTCGCCAAGGTTTCTTTGTCGCTGCTTCTGATCCTGCTCACGGCGTGCGCGACGACGAGCACGACGTCGACGACGTGGACGGCGCCCCCCGGTCCAGGCGGCGCGCGCTTCGGCGCCGTCGAGTCCGTCCAGGAGATCGTCGAACGGACCGAGGGCAACCCGGCCGGCGGCGCGCTCGCGGGCGCGCTCATCGGCGGGTTCTTGTTCGGGCGAGGTCCGGCGCGCCTCGTCGGCGTCGCGGGGGGCGCGGTGGCCGGCGCCGCCATGAGCCAGGGCCACGCCGAGCGGCGCACGTACCACGTGCTCGTTCGCTTCGACGACGGCGGCTACGGCGTCTTCGCGTACGCGGGCTTTTCGCCGTTTCAACCCGGCGAGCCCGTCGTGTGGACGCCCCAGGGTCTTTCGAGGCGCTGAAGCGTCGCCCGTCGCCGATGAACCAGCGCCCCTATCTGTCGCGCGAGCTGCCGAAGGCCTTGGCGCCGCTGGCCACGCTCGCGCTGGATTTGCGCTGGACGTGGAGCCACGGCGCCGATCACCTGTGGCGCTTGCTCGACGCGCGCGCGTGGGAGCTCACGCGCAACCCCTGGGTCATCTTGCAAGAGGCTTCGTCGGAGCGGCTCGCCGAGCTCGCGCGGGACGCCCGCTTCCTCGCCGACCTCGAGGCCGTGCTGTCAGAGCGCGAGCGCTTCTATGCCTCCGCCCACGCGACCCGCGCGCCGCTGCGCGCGCCGGTCGCCTACTTCAGCTTCGAGTTCGGGTTGGGCGACGCGATCCCGCTCTACGCGGGCGGCCTCGGCGTGCTCGCGGGCGATCACCTCAAGACCGCGAGCGACCTCGGCGTGCCGATCGTCGGCGTGGGCCTGCTCTATCAAGAGGGCTACTTCCGGCAGATGATCGACTCGACGGGACGGCAGGAAGAGGTCTACCCGTTCAACGATCCGACGGAGCTGCCGATCGCGCCCGTGCGTGGCGCCGGTGATCAATGGCTCACGATCGAGATCGATCTGCCGGGACGTCCGCTCCGGCTGCGCGCCTGGCGAGCCACCGTGGGCCGCGTGATGCTGTACCTGCTCGACGCCAACGTCGTCGGCAACGATCCCGTCGACCGCAGCATCACGAGCAAGCTCTACGGCGACGGCCCCGAGATGCGCATCCGCCAGGAGATCGTCCTCGGGATCGGCGGCTACCGGCTGCTCGACGCGCTCGGCGTCGCGCCCGGCGCCTGCCACCTCAACGAGGGCCACGCGGCCTTCGCCGTGCTCGAGCGTGCGCGGCTCGCGATGCGCGCGCACGGGCTCTCCTTCGCGGAGGCGCTGGCGGCGACGCGCGCCGGCAACGTCTTCACGACGCACACGCCGGTCGCGGCGGGCTTCGACACCTTCGCGCCCGCGCTCGTCGCGCGGTACTTGCCGGACGGCGGGCCTTATCTGTCCGAGCTCGGCCTCTCGCTCGAAGAGCTGCTGGCGCTGGGGCGCGCGCCCGGCGCGTCCGACGACGAGCCCTTCCGCCCGACCACCCTCGCGCTGCGCGGCGCCGGCCACGTCAACGCCGTCAGCGCGGCGCACGCCGAGACGAGCCGCGAGATCCTGCGGCCGCTGTTTCCGCGCCTGCCGAAGCACGAGCTGCCGATCAGCCACGTCACGAACGGCGTGCACGTGCCCAGCTGGGACTCGGAGTTCGCCGACACGCTCTGGACCGAGGCGTGCGGACGCGATCGGTGGCGCGGCGACGTCGAGGGCCACGAGAGCGCCATCGACGCCGTCTCCGACGGCGCGCTGTGGACCTTTCGCGGGCGCGCGCGCGCCGCCATGGTGGGGAAGATCCGCGCCCGCGCGGCACGCCAGCACGCGAGGCGCGGCGACGTCGCGGCCGTCGTCGAAGAGGCGGCGCGGACCCTCGACCCGGACGCGCTGACGCTCGGCTTCGCGCGGCGCTTCGCCGCGTACAAACGGCCGAACCTGCTCCTCAGCGACGCCGAGCGGCTGCGCCGCCTCCTGGGCGATCGGCGGCGCCCCGTGCAGCTCGTGATCGCCGGCAAGGCGCACCCCGACGATCGCGACGGCAAGGCGCTCGTCGAGGCGTGGGCCCGCTTCGCCGACGCGCCCGAGTCACGCGCCCGTTGCGTGTTCCTCGAGGACTACGATCTCGCGCTCGCGCAGGAGCTCGTCCAAGGCGTCGACGTCTGGATCAACACGCCCCGACGGCCGTGGGAGGCGTGCGGCACGAGCGGCATGAAGGTGCTCGTCAACGGCGGCCTCAACCTCTCCGTCCTCGACGGCTGGTGGGCCGAGGCCTACGAGCCGGGCGTGGGTTGGGCCGTCGGATCGGCGGGCGGCGGCGACGCCGAAGACGCCGCGGCGCTCTTCGAGCTCCTCGAGCGCGAGGTCGTGCCCGCCTTCTACGATCGGGACGCCGAGGGCCTGCCGCGACGCTGGCTCGCCTTCGTGCGCGCGAGCCTCGCGCGGCTCACGCCCCGGTTCTCGGCGAACCGCATGATGCGCGAGTACGTCGCGCGGCTCTACGCGCCCGCCGAGCGCGCGGTCAACGCGCGCCTCGCCGACGGCGCGCGCGCGGGCCGCGCCCTCGAACAATGGCGCCGCCGGCTGTCGTCGGCGTGGCCCGGCATCCACTTCGGCGGCGCCGCGCACGAGGCGATCGGCGCCGAGCGGCGCTTCACCGTCGAGGTCTTCCTCAACGACGTCGCGCGCGAGGACATCTGCGTCGAGCTCTTCGCCGATCCCGCGACGGCGGGCGACACGGCCGAGCGGATCACGATGGAGGCCGTGCGATCGTTGCCGGGCACGGCGAACGGCCACCTCTTCGCGGCCACCGTCGCCACGTCCCGGCCCGCGTCCGACTACACGCCGCGCGTCGTGCCCGCGTCGCCGTCGGCGATCCTGCCGCTCGAGCTGCCGCTCGTCGCGTGGCGGAGCTGACCGCCACGCGACGCCCAGCCCCTACTGCGTCGTCGCCTCGTGCATGAGGCGCATGGCCTCGGCCATCTTCTGCAGGCGAACGACCGTCGCCGCGTCGGTCGACGTGAACGTCATGCTCACGCCCTTGTCGGTCTTCTTGACGTCGATCTTCGTCTTCGCGCCGTCGATGGCGCCCATGCCGCCCGCCATCGGACACATGCCGCCGCTCATCATGTTCATCATGCCGCCGCCCATCATGCCGCCGCCCATCATGCCCTCGCCCATCATGCCGCCGCCCATCATGCCGCCCGCGGGTGGGGCGCCGCCGCCGGCCGCCGCGTGGTGTGCGGCGTGGTCGTTGGGGGCCGCGGCCGGCGCTTGCGCGAGGGCGTACCCGCCGCCCGCGAGCGTCGTGGCCACCGAGATCGTCAATAGAACGCGTTTCATGTCGATGTCTCCTTTTTGTTTTCAGGGTCGAACGACCAGATGGTCGTGAACTTGGCGAACACCCCGCGTGCCACGCACGGCGCCGAGCACGGCCGCGTGCTCGCGCCACGTGTGCACGACGCCGCGCACGTCGACGACGCGCTCGTCGGCCTGCAGGTCGATCCGCGCGGCCTCTCGGTGCGCGTGCAGCTCCAACGCCTTGGCGACGGCGCGCCGCGCGTCCTGGAGGTCGACCTCGTCCTTGGGCTCGACCTCGATGCGGTTGACGACGCGGCTGACGCCGGCGAGGCGCTCGACGGCGCGCTCGGAGTCGTAGCGCTGGCTCCAGTACGGAACCGTCCCCTCGAGCGTGACGACGCCGTGAGAGACCGTCGAGCGAATCAGCTCGTTCGGCACCAGCGTGTCCCACTCGATGGCGTGACGAACGGCCTCGGCGACGTCGGCGTCCGTCCGGTGCGCGCTCCCCGGAAGCTCGACCGCCAGCTCGTTCGCGACGTCGAGCACGCCGACCACGCGGTGAGCGGCCGCCTCGGCGGCGCCGACCTTGGCCCAGGCGTCGACCGTGCCGGTGAGGGTGACCACGCCGTGCTTCACGAGGACGCCGATCTCGGTCGTCGACAGACGCGTGTCCCAGGCCAGCTCCTTGACCACGTCGCTCTGAATGTCCTGGTCGGTCTTCTTGTGCTCTGTGCTCATGACATCTCCTGTGGTTGGCTGCTCCCTGCCCCGCCGCCTCGTCACCGTCGCGTCCGATTCGCGACGACGTCGAATGAGATCGCCAGGCCGTCCTTGATGACGACGGCGCCTTTGACGAACGAGAACGGCGTGATCGCGAAGTCCGTCTGACGAATCTCGAAGGCGCCGATGGCGCGCACGGCGTCGCCGTCGACCGACACGCGCGCCGGCACCGTGATCCGCCGCGTGACGCCGTGGAGCGACAGATCGCCGACGATGCGCACGTCATAGGTGCCGTCTCCGCGGCGCGACGACGTCACCTTCGCGCTCTTGAAGGAGATCTCGGGGAAGCGCGCCGCCTCGAGCACGTCGTCGCGGACGGCGGCCTCGACCGCCTCGCGCTCGCCGACGTTCGGCTCGTCGATGACGTGGAGCGAAGCCGTCTTGGCGACGAGCTCCATCGAGCTGGCCGTGAGCGCGCCCTGCACCACCGTGGCGCGACCCCGGTAGTCCTTGAGCTCGAGCTTGTGATCGTGCGCGAAGGCCGTCGACAGCGGGCTCGTCTCCGTCTCGACGATGAGCCGGCTGCGCGCGGCGTCGACGCGGTACTCGTCGCGCGCCCCCGCCGCGTCCGACGCGAGCTTGGCGTCGGCGTGCCCAGGGCCGCCCGTGCCCAACCCGAGCGCGACGGCGATCAGAAGTGTCGTTGGTTTCGTCATGGATTCTCCTCGAGGTCGTTCGTCGTTCACCAAGATCCGGAAGCGCCGCCGCCGCCCGACCGCCCGCCGCCGCCGCGAAATCCCCCGCCGCCGCCGAAGCCGCCCCCGCGACCCGCCCCGTCGCTGCGCGCCCTCATCACGAGCCGCGACAACCAGAGCGCGAGCAGCGGATGTCGGGTGGCCAAGACGAGCAGGAGGATCAGGACCGCCAGGCCGACCCCCGCGCCCACGACGATCACCCACGTGGGGGGACGCTCCCAGAAGGGCTCGAGCCCAGCGGGGCCGCCCGCGCTCGGAGCGCCCACGGCGGCGAGCATCGCTTCGACGCCGGCTTCGACGGCCTGGTCGGGTTGGCCCGCGCGCAGCTGGGGCGCGACGATCTCGTCGAGGATCCGCGCGGCGCGCGCGTCGGGCAGAACGGCCTCGAGGCCGTACCCCACCTCGATGCGCAGCCGATGGTCCTCGGTGAACACGAAGAGCACGGCGCCGTCGTCGATCCCACGGCGTCCGACGCGCCACGCGGCGAAGGCGCGCGACGCCCAGTCCTCGATCGGCGCGCCCTTCGTCGTGCGATCGACGTAGACGAGGAGCTGGTGGCCGGTCCGTCGATCGACGTCGGCGAGGCGCGCGTCGAGGCGCGCGACCGTCGCCGGCGCCAGCAGGTGGGCGTCGTCGGTGACCCACGCCTCGGGCACCGGCGGCGCGGCCACGTCGGCGCTCGGCCGCGCGCCGCCGCCGGCGAGGAGCACGAGGGTCGCGACTGTCCGAGCGAACGCCATGGTCACGCCTAGAACTTCACGACCGGGGCCGCCGTCGCCGTGGGCTGCGCCTCGAAGTAGGCCTTGTCGTGGAAGCGCGCGAACAACCGCGCGACGAGGACGGTGGGGAACGCGTTGCGCGCGGTGTTGAAGTCGCGCGCCGCCTCGTTGAAGCGCATGCGCTCGACGGCGATGCGGTTCTCGGTGCCCTCGAGCTGGACCTGCAGATCACGGAAGTTGGCCGTCGCCTTGAGCTCCGGGTAGCGCTCCGACACGACCAGCAGACGCGACAGCGCGCCCGACAGCGCGGCCTGCGTGCCCTCGAAGCGCTTGAGCCCCTCCTCGTCGGGCGCCTGCATCGGCGTCAGCTGGCCGACGCGCGCGCGCGCCTCGGTCACGGCCGTCAGCGTCTCGCGCTCGAACTTCGCCGCGCCCTTCACGGTCTCGACGAGGTTCGGAACCAAGTCGGCGCGCCGCTGGTAGACGTTCTCGACCTGCGCCCACTGCGCCTGCACCTGCTGGTCGAAGCGTACGAGGCTGTTGTAGCCGCCGACGACGACGTAGGCCGTCAGCAGGATCCAGACGACGCCGATCGCGGTCGCCGTGTAGTGCTTCTTCGTCACGAGGTCACCTCTCGGTTCATGGACATGGCGGGGGACGATTCAGGAACCGTGCCGAGCCGCGGTCCCCGCGTCGCGCGTCGAGGCGGAGCGCTTCGGCGCAACGGCTGCGCCCCACGCGCGAGGACGCGCACGTCGTGCGGGCGCGCCCTCAGCCGGGAAGGCGCTCGGCCTCGCGCTCGAAGTGACGGCGCGCGAAGGCCACGAAGTCGGCCTCGGTGACGATGCCGACCAGCTTGCCGCCGTCGACGACGGGCAGGCAGCCGAACTTGTTCGACTCGAGCAGCGACGCCGCGCGCACGGCCGGCGTGTCGGGCGAGACCGTCACGACGTTCTTCTCCATGATCATCTCGACGGGAACGGTGCGCGCGACGTCTTGCGCGCGCTCGTCTTCGGGGTGGCCGTGGCTCACCCACGCGGCGAGGACGTGGCGGTGCGTGATGAGCCCGATGACGCGCTCGTTGCCGTCGACGACGGGGAGGTGGCGGATGTGCCCGCGCTCGAGCTGTCGGCTCGCGGCGCCGAGGGTGTCCCCGACGGCGAGCGTCTCGACGACGGACGTCATGAGCTGGCGGACGGTCGTGACGTTTTGCATGCAGCTGCGACCGTGCAAGCGGACGGCCACCGGTCAGATCGCGAAGCGCGCGTAGAAGCGGCGCTTCACGATCTCGACCGCGCCCAGGTAGGCGGCCACCATGAACGGCAACATCGCGAAGAACCGCCAAGGCGGGTGGACGAAGCCGAGCGCGTGCCCGACCGGCGTCAGCGGCAGCACGAGCGCCGCGACGACGATCCCCGCCGCGGTCGCGGCCAGCGCCGCGCTGGGCCGGCTGCGCAGCGGCGAGAAGCGCGTCCGGATCACGAAGATCACGAGCACCTGCGTCGCGAGCGACTCGATGAACCACCCCGTCTGGAACGCCGCCTCGTCGGCGCGCAGCACGACGAACAGCACGTAGAACGTCAGGAAGTCGAAGACCGAGCTCACGGGCCCGATGATCGCCATGAAGCGCCGCAGGAACTTCATGTCCCAGCGGTGCGGGCGCGCCACGAACTCGTCGTCGACGCGATCGGTGGGCAGCGCGACCTCGGACAGGTCATAGAGGAAGTTGTTCACGAGGATCTGGATGGGCCGCATCGGCAAGAACGGCAACGCGACGGCGGCGCCCGCCATGCTGAACATGTTCCCGAAGTTCGAGCTCGTGCCCATGAGCAGGTACTTGATGATGTTGCCCAGCGTGCGGCGACCCTCGAGGACGCCGTCGCGCAGGACGCCGAGGTCGTGCTCGAGCAGGATGAGATCGGCGGCCTCTTTCGCGACGTCGGCGGCGCCGTCGACCGAGATGCCGACGTCGGCCGCGTGCAGCGCGGGCGCGTCGTTGATGCCGTCGCCGAGGAAGCCGACGACGTGCTTGCGCCGCTTGAGCGCGAGCAGCACGCGGTTCTTCTGCGCGGGCGTCACGCGGCAGAACAGCGTCGTGCGCTCGACCACGGCTTCGAGCGCGAGGTCGTCGAGCGCCGCGAGCTCGTCGCCGCGCAGCACGCCCTCGACGGGGACCTCGAGCTCGCGACACAGGTGCGCCGCGATCCATTCGTTGTCGCCCGTGAGGACCTTCAGATCGATGCCGAGCTCGCGGAGGTGCCGCAGCGTCTCGACGGCCGAGGCCTTCGGCGGATCCTGGAACACGGCGAAGCCCGCGAAGACGAGATCGCGCTCGTCGCCGACCTCGATGGCCCGCCGCTGCGCCGGCCCCGTGGCCGACGCGACGCCGAGCACGCGGAAGCCGTCGCGCCCGAGGCACTCGAAGCGCGCGCGCAGGCTCGCGCGCGTCTCGTCGTCGAGGGGTGCGGTGCGCCCGCGCGCGTCCTCGTACCTCGTCGACAGCCGCAGGACGTCCTCGAGCGCGCCCTTGACGACGAGCAGCGGCGGCTCCGCGCCGCGCTGGACGAGCACGGACAGGCGGCGGCGCTCGAAGTCGAACGGGATCTCGTCGAGCTTCGACCAGGCGGCGACGTCGAGCGTCTCGCGCTGCAAGATCGCCTCGTCGAGCGGGCTCCGCAGCCCGGCTTGAAACCAGCTGTTGAGGTACGCGAGCTCGAGCACGCGGTGGCTGTCGTCGCCGGCGACGTCGAGGTGGCTCTCGAGGCGAATGCGCGCCTCGGTCAGCGTCCCCGTCTTGTCGGTGCACAGCACGTCCATGCTCCCGAGGTCGTGGATGGCGGCGAGCCGCTTCACGAGCACCTTCTTGCGCGACATCGCGATCGCGCCGCGCGACAGCGTCACCGAGACCACCATGGGCAAGAGCTCGGGCGTGAGCCCCACGGCGAGCGCGACGGCGAAGAGGAACGAGTCGAGCCACGGCCGGCCGCGCCACGCGTTGACGAGGATCGCGAACAAGACCATGCCGGCCGTGAGCCGCAGGATGAGGAGGCCGAAGGCCTTCGCGCCGTGCTCGAAGGCCGAGGGCGGCGGCTCGCGCTCGAGCGACGAGCCGATCTCGCCGAGCATCGTCCGGCGTCCCGTGCGCAGCACGAGCGCGCGCGCCGAGCCGGTCACCACCGACGAGCCCATGAGGACGGTCGCGGGATCCTCCGGCGTGCCGCTGCCCGTGCCCTCGACCGTCTTCGCGACGGGGAACGGCTCGCCCGTGAGGCGCGCCTGATTGACGGCGAGATCGCGCGCCTCGATCAGCCGCGCGTCGGCCGGCACGAGATCGCCGACGGCGAGCACGACGACGTCGCCGGGCACGAGCTCGGCGACGGCGACGTCCTTCGGCGCACCGTCGCGCAGCGCGACGGCGCGCACGAGCGCCGCCTCGCGCAGGCGCTGCGCCGCCCGCCCCGCGCGGTGCTCCTGGAAGAAGTCGAGCAGGACGCTCAGCAACACCATGACGAGGATGACGGCGGCGCTGCGGGCGTCGCCCGTGGCCGCCGAGACGACGGCCGCCGCGAGCAGCAGGAGGACGAGCGGGTTTCCGAACCGCGCGAGCAGCTGGAGGGCGACGGGGCGTCGCCGGCCCGCGGCGACGACGTTCCGCCCCTCGATCGCGAGCCGGCGCGCCGCCTCCTCCGAACTGAGGCCGCGCGCGCCCGCGGCGCCGACGTCCGCTCGCGCAGCCGTGGGAAGCGGCGCCACCGCCGCGGTGCTCATCAACGGCTCCGGACGACGAACACGGGCCGCCGCGCCCGCCGCACGACGTCCTGCGCGACCGAGCCGAGGAACGCGCGTCCGACCCCGCCGCGGCCGTGCGACGCCAAGCAGACGACGTCGACGTCGAGCCGCTCGGCCGCCTGCACGAGGGCCTCGGCGGCCGAGCCGCCGTCGACGACGGACACGTGCGTCGCGATGCCGAGCGACTCGGCTTCGGGCGGAACGAGCGCGCGGAGCTCGCCCTCGAGCAGCGCGCGATCCACTTCGGTGAGCGCCGCCTGCGGGCGCTCGTAGGCGTACGCCGGGCTCGGCAGCACGTGCTCGTTGACGTAGCAGAGCTCGACGACGCCGCCCGTTCCGCGCAACAGCGAGTAGGCGTGGGCGACGCCGGCGTTCCCGAGCGGCGAGCGATCGGTCGCCGCGAGCACGGTCCTCACGTGCGGCACGACCGCCGTCGTCAGGGGCGGCCGCGCGACCGTCGGCACGATCGCGACCGGCACGTAGCGCGAGTGGCGCGCGAGCCGGCGCGCGACCGCGCCGCCGAACAGGCGCGACAGCCCGTGCCGCTCGTGCGCGCCGACGACGAGCAGGTCGGCGCCGCGATCCTCGACGGCCACGAGCAGGTTCGAGGCCGGCTCGCCCCACGCCGGTCGGATGTCGAGCTCGACCTCGCCCATGCCGGCGACGGCGTCGGTCTTGGTGCGCAGCTTCGGCGTCAGGTTCGCGACGACGTCGGCGTCGGGCTTGAACAGGTCGCGGCGCCCGTGCAGACCGAGCCGCTCGTACTCGCCGAGCGGCCAGTAGAGGTGAACGAAGGTGACGTCGGCGGCGCCGCCGCCGCGCAGGCGCCCCACGAAGCGCATGAGCTCGGCGTCGTCGCCGTCGCCCAGCGCCGCGACGACGCGCGGCGCTCGACGTTCGCCGACGGCCTCGCGCGACGACCAACGCGCCACCTCGGCCGCAGGGGGCACGATGACGACGGGCCGCTCCGAGGAGCGCACGACGCGATCCGCGACGCTGCCGACGAACAGGCGCGCGGCGCTCGAGCGCCGGCTCGCGCCGAGGACGATCATGAACGCGTCCTCGACCGCCGCGTGCTTCGCGATCACCTCGTGCGTGACGCCGCGAAGGAGGTGGGGCCTCACTGGCACGTCGAAGGCCTCGGCGGCGGTGCGCGCCGCGGCCCGCACGCGCTCGACGGCCTTCCGCACGGCCTCGGCGTCGTACATCGCCGTGTCGAAACGCAAGAGGAGCTCGTCGTCGCGCGAGTCCGGCACGACGTGGACGAGATCGACGTGGCTGCCGCTCCGGCGCGCGAGCGCGATGGCCCAAGCGAGGGCCGCGTCGGCCTGAGGAGAGAAGTCCGTGGCGCAGACGATGGCGCTCATTGGGCCTCGCCTCCGCCGCCGGCGTAGACGGCCTCCTCGCGGCTCCGGTTCCGCAGCTCGTCGACGCGCCGGCCGTCCTTGGCGACGAGATCGACGCCGAGCGCGCCCGCGCGCCGGATGTCGATGCCCGGCATGTAGAGCGGACAACCCACGCGCGCGTCGAAGGCGCGCGAGCGCGCGTAGGCGTAGTGGCACCGCATGTGAGCGTAGACGGCGTCGACGCGCGTCTTGGGCGTGAAGGTGACGCGCACGCCGTGGTCGATGTCGTCGATGCGCGCGACCGGGCCCAGCAGCGGGCACGCCGCGCGCGTCCGCTCGGGGAACTCGCGGCACTCGGCCTGTTCGAAGCGCTCGAGCGCCTGAGCGGCCGCCTCGTGCTCGCGGGCGTGGGCGCGGTGCTTGTCGGCCTCGCGCAGGTAGCCTTCGGTCGGGTTGTAGACCGACGCCGGGAAGAACGTCGTCGAGTCCTGCGCCGCGGGCGGCGCGAGCGGGCTCACCCGCGTGGCGCCCGGGTCGTAGCGCGCGGCGTCCTCGCGGGCCAGCGCGCGCTCGCGATCGGCGCTCTCGCGGTGCTGCGCGGCGCTCATGTCGTCGGGCCGCACGCGCGGGCCGGCGCACGCCACCGCGAGCGACACGGCGAAGAACATCGATGGTCGAATCATCGGCAACCTCCGAGGCACCCATTCAGCAACCGGTGTTCCAACCTCGACGAGGCCGATCCGTTGCCGGTCGAAACGGCGTTCGCGCAATCTCTGCGCGCTGGACCGACCGCGCGCGAATCGTGCGCGTCTTGGCGGATTTGACGGCACGACGTTCGGCCCGCGCGACGGCCCCGGCCTTGCTTGCGACCCTTAGGGTCTTGGCCATGACCCCCACCTTCCTCGAAAGCCTCAAGCTCTACGTCGGCTTCACCGACGACTCGTCCGCCGCGCTCCGGTCGCTGCGCCCCGTCGCCGCGCCGTTCTTCGGCCGCATCGTCGACGACTTCTACGCCGCGATCGAAGCTCACCCGAGCGCGCGCGCCGCCATCACGGGCGGTCCCCCCCAGATCGCGCGCCTCAAGCGGACGTTGCTGGCGTGGATCGACGAGCTGCTCCAGGGTCCGCACGACGACGCCTACTACGATCGGCGGGCGCGCATCGGACGCATGCACGTCCGCATCGCGCTGCCGCAGCAGTTCATGTTCACGGCGATGGACCGCATCCGCGTCCAGCTGCTCGACGTCGTGCACGCCGAGGTCCCCGAGCGAACGGCGGCGCAACGGATGGCGCGCGCCGTCGATCAGATCCTCGACATCGAGCTCGCGATCATGCTCGAGACCTACCGCGAGGATCTCGTCGAGAAGAACCGCACGGCCGAGCGCCTCGCGACGATCGGCCAGTTCGCCGCCAACGTCGGCCACGAGCTGCGGAACCCGCTCGGCGTCGTCGAGTCGTCGCTGTACCTCGTGCGGCAGCACCTCGGCGAGCAGGCGCGCGCGCCGCTCGTCGCCAAGCACCTCGATCGCATCGGCGCCGAGGTGAGGCGCGCGAACCAGACGATCGTCGACCTGCTCGATCTCGCGCGGAACAAGCCGCCCACGCGCACGCCGACCGATCTCGCCCTCGTCGTCGAGAGCGCCGCCGACGCCGCGCTGCTGCCGCCCGGCATCACGTTCGAGTCGACGGTGCCGGCCGGGTTCGTCGCGAGCGTCGACGGGGATCAGCTGCGCCAGGTGCTCGTGAACTTGATCGCCAACGCCTCTCAGGCGATGAACGGGCATGGTCGCATCTGGGTCGAAGCCGACGTCGCCCCGACGGGCGCCCGCCGCTTGCGCGTCCGCGACGAGGGGCCCGGGGTGCCCGTCGACGACCGGCGGCGCATCTTCGATGCGTTGTTCACGACGAAAGCCAAGGGCAGCGGGCTCGGCCTCGCGCTCTGTCGCCGCATCATGGAGGCGCACGGCGGCGCGATCGAGCTCGAGGACGCCCCCGCGGGCGCGAGCTTCCTCGTGACCATGCCCGCCCGATGACCCCATCGGTCCTCATCGTCGACGACGACGACGCCCTCGCCGAGAACATCGCCGAGATCGTCCAGACGCTCGACGTCGACACGCGCATCGCGCCCGATCGCCACACGGCGCTCGGGCTCGCGGCCGAGCACGACTTCGACGTCGCGCTCGTCGACGTCCGCCTGCCCGACGGCGACGGGCTCTCGCTGCTGGCGCCGCTGCGCGAGCGCTGCCCGTTCGTGCAGTCGGTCATGGTCACGGGCGACGCGACCGTCGAGGGCGCGATCGCGGCCGTGCGCGTCGCCGCCTTCGCCTACGTCCTCAAGCCGGCCTCGCCGCCCGATCTGCTCGACACGGTCCAGCGCGCGCTCGCGCAATCCGCGATCCTGCGCGAGCGCGAGCGTCTCCGGCGCGAGCTCGAGCGCTCGGAGGCGCGCCATCGCGCGGTCGTCGAGTCGATCCCGGCCTTCGTCGCGACGCTCGACGAGGGCGGTCGCATCACGACCTGGAACCGACAGCTCGAGCTGACGACGGGCTTCGCGCGCGACGAGATGCTGGGGACCGACGGCCGGGACCTCGTGGGCCGCGACGAAGAGGCGCGCGCGCTGCCGGCCAAGAACGGCCCGCCGCGCCGCGCGCGCTGGAACCGCGCCGAGATCGAAGGCCCCGACGGGCGGCGCGCCGTGTATGCCGTCGGCATCGACGTGACCGACGAACAAGAGATGCTGCGCCGCTTGCTCCGCTCCGAGCGCCTCGCGGCCGTGGGCACGATGGCCGCGGGCCTCGCCCACGAGGTCAGGAATCCCCTCAACTCGGCGTCGCTGCAGCTCACGCTGCTCGAGCGGCGCCTCGACCGCGGCGAGGGCGCCGAGGCCATTCGCCCCATCGCGCACATCATCAAGAGCGAGATCGATCGCCTCGATCGCCTCGTGCGCGACTTCCTCGCCTTCGCTCGGCCGCGGCCGCACGACGCCACGCCCGTCGACGTCGTCGAGCTCGTGACGAGCCTCGCGACGCTCATCGCACCCGTGGCCGAGAGCGCCGACGTGAAGATCGTCGAAGAGCTGCCGCCCTCGGCCAAGCTCGCGATCGTCGGCGACGCCGAGCGCCTGCGCCAGGTGCTGCACAACCTCACGCGCAACGCCCTCGAGGCGATGCAGGGCCGTGGCGGCCGGCTCACGATGCGCGCGCGCGCCGACGGGGACGCCGTCGAGATCGACGTCGAGGACGACGGCCCCGGCTTCGCCGAGGATCTGCCGGTCTTCGACGCCTTCTTCACGACCAAGGAGCACGGCACGGGCCTCGGCCTGTCGCTCGTTCACCGCGTCGTCACCGACCACGGCGGCACGATCCGCGTGCAGTCGCGGCCGGGGCGCACCTGCTTCACGCTGCGCCTGCCCGCGGCGCGCTGACGCGCGCGCTACTCGTCGTCCACCCCTTCGCGCGCCTCTTCGCGAGGCGCCACCGCCGAGCGCGCCGACTTGGGCGCGCTCTCGTACTCGTGCAGCTTGTACTGAATCTTGCGCACGCTCATCTGCAGCATCTCGGCGGCGCGGCTCGTCGAGCCGCCCGTCGCCTCGAGCGTGCGCGTGATGGCGTAGCGCTCGATCTCGTCCATCGTCGCGCCGGGGATCTGCAGCCCGCCGCGCACCTTCGCGGGCACGAGGTGCTGCGGCAGGTCGGTGATCGTGATCTGGGGTCCCAGCGCGAGGACGACGGCGCGCTCGACGACGTTCTCGAGCTCGCGCACGTTGCCGGGCCAGCTGTACACCGAGAGGCGCTCGAGCGCGTCGCTCGAGAAGCCGTCGATCGTCTTGCCGTTCTCCGCGGCGTACTTGCGCAGGAAGTAGGCGGCGAGGAGGGGCACGTCCGAGGGGCGCTCGCGCAGCGCCGGCATCTCGAGGTTGATGACGTTGAGCCGGTAGAAGAGATCCTCGCGGAACGTCCCCTCGGCCACCATCTTCTTGAGGTCGCGGTTCGTCGCCGCGATGACGCGGACGTCGACGCTGATCGTCTCGTTGCCGCCGACGCGCTCGAACTCGCGCTCCTGCAGGAAGCGCAGCAGCTTGACCTGGACCGCGGGCGAGATCTCGCCGATCTCGTCGAGGAACAGCGTGCCGCCGTTCGCCTGCTGGAAGCGGCCCTCGCGCCGCCCCTGCGCGCCCGTGAACGAGCCGCGCTCGTGCCCGAACAGCTCGCTCTCGAGGAGCGACTCGGCGAGCGCCGCGCAGTGGAGCTTGACGAACGGGCCTTTGGCGCGCGGGCTGCGCTCGTGGATGGCGGCCGCGATGAGCTCCTTGCCGGTGCCCGACTCGCCCGTGATGAGCACGCTGGCGCGCGCCCCGGCGATCTGCTGGACCGTCTTGAAGACGTTCTGCATCGGCGTCGAGCTGCCGATGATGTTCTCGAAGCTGTAGCGCTCGGCGAGGCGCGCGCGCAGCAGGCCGGCCTCTTGGCGGAGGCGCCGCTGCTCGAGCTCGCGCGCGAGGACCACCGACAGCTCGTCGAAGTTGACGGGCTTGGCCAGGTAGTCGCGCGCGCCGGCCCGCATGGCGCCGACGGCCGTCTCGACCTCGCCGAACGCCGTCATCATGACGACGGGCAGATCGCGATCCTCTTCGTGCAGCCGCGCCAGCAGCTGGATGCCGTCCATGCCGGGCATCTTGAGGTCGGTGAGCACGACGTCGGGCGCGAAGTCGGCCACCTTGCCGAGCGCCTTGAACCCGTCGGCCGCCATCTCGACGACGTAGCCGTCGTCGCGAAGCAGCTCGGCGAGCGCCGTGCGCGCGTTCACCTCATCGTCGACGACCAGGACCCTTCCCTTCGTCTGCATGCGTTTGACGGCTCCGTTGTTGGTCCAGCGCGCGGCGGACGTGCCCCGCGCAGCCAGGGTATTCGCAGTCGGCTCGGTTGTCTCCATGGGCGCAAAGCAGCTGTGCAAGGCTCACACCACCCCGATTTCCGGGCGGTTTTCGCGTCGAAGCTCCGATTGCGCGCAAATCCTGCGCGCATCCCGGCCGAGGCGCAGCGGGTGCGCGAAGTCAGGAGCGGCGGCGCTCGCCGGCGGGCACGACACCACCCCGTCGTAAGCCGTCGAGCGCCTCCCCCACGACGTCGGCGGCGGAGCGCGCCCCGTCGACGCGAACGACCGAGAGCCCTTCGGCCGGATTCGTGCTTTCGTAGCGCCGGAGCAGCTCGTCGAGCTCCGCCTCGGTGGCGTCGGAGGCGGAACGCCCGCCGGCGCGACGCTCGGCCAAGCGCGCCCGCAGGATCGCCGGCGCCGCCGCGCCGACCTCGACGAGCACGAACGAAGCGCCGCAGGCGCGCGCGGCAGACGCCGCCGCCTCGCGCCAACGCGGCGAAGAGAACGTCGCGTCCAGCACGACGCCGCGCCCGGCGCGCGCGACGACCTCTGCGCGACGAAGGACCTCGTCGTAGACTTCGGCGCGTCGCTCGTCGGTGTAGAGCGCGGCGGGCGCGCGCGTCGTCGCCGCCACCCCCGCGAGGGCCTTGCGCGTGACGTCCGAGCTGACGACCGGCGCGGCGAGCGCCCGACCGACGGCCGCGGCGAGCGTGCTCTTGCCGGATCCGGGCGGCCCGCCCACGGCGACGACGAACGGACGGTCGAGCGGCCCCGCCGTGTACGAGCGCGCGAGCGCGAAGCGCCGTCGCGCCTCGTCGGCCTTGGCGGCGCGCGCCTCGGCGGACATCGCGTCGTCGCGCGCCGCGAACGCCGCGACCTTGCCGCGGACCGCGGCGCGGTAGCCGAGGTAGAAGTCGAGCACGGCGTAGAGCCCGAGGTCGCCGCTCGCCTCGGCGTAACGCGCGACAAAGCCCGCGGCGAGGTCGGGTCGTCGTTCGGCGTCGAGCTCCATCGCGAGGAACGCGACGTCACCGGCCACGTCGCCGCAGCGAAAGCGCTCGCTGAACTCCACGCAGTCGATGACGGTGGGCCCGTCGCCCGACAGGAAGTAGACGTGCTCGAGCCGGAGATCGCCGTGCCCCTCGCGGCTCCGCCCCTCGGCCACGCGGGCGGCGAGCGTCGCGCCGTTGGCGGCCAGCCACGCGCGCTGCGCCGCCGCGACGTCGTCGAAGGTGGCGCGCCCGACGAGCTCGCCGACGAAGCGCTCGGTCTGCGCCAGGTTCTCCTCGACGAGCGCGCGCACGCTCGCCTCGCCGCCCAGGTCGGGCGTCTCGCGCGCGGCGCGGTGAAACGCCGCGAGCCGCGCGGCGAGCGCCTCGAGCGCGTCGGCGCCGAGCCGCCCTCGTCGCACGAGCGACGCCGCGCTGTCGTCGTCGGAGAGCCGCCGCATGTGGACGGCCCAGTCGACGACGGCCCCGCTTCCCTCGAGGGTCAGCCCCCGCGCATCGCGCCGCACGGGCGCGACGCCCAAGTACACGTCGGGTGCGAGGCGCCGGTTGAGACGCACCTCCTCCTCGCAGAAGCGGCGCCGCGCCTCGGGGTCGCGGAAGTCGAGGAAGCCGAGGTCGACGGGCCGTTTGATCTTCCAGACGTCGTGCGCGTCGAGGAAGACCTTCGACGCGTGCGTCGTGCGGATCTCGAAGGAGCCGACCAGCTCGTCTCGCGCCGCGGGCTCCACGATCACCTCAGGCGGCGAGGCGCGTCTCGACCGGCCGCTCGGGAACCGGCACGGGCGCGGACGTGGGGCGCTGCCACGTCACCTGTGGCGGCGAGCTGAACGGGCTCAGCAGCGCCGTGAAGGTCGTCACGCCCCAGCACACGGAGACGACGAGATCGAGAACCGTCGCGCCGCCGAAGACGGCCGCGAAGGCCGTCCACGCGCCCAGCAGCGCCGTCCCGAACCGCGCCCGATCGTCGACGAGCGCGAAGCCCGAGAGCACCGCCGCGAGCACGCCGACGACGATGGCGTTCGCGCGATAGAACGGGCTCATCGGGAGGATGACGCCCGAGACGGCGAGCCAGCTGCTGATGACGATGGCGATCATACGAGAGAACATGGGACCTCCTTCTCTTTCGGCTACCCCTCGACCTGAATGCGCGCGTCGAGCGCGAGCACGCCCTGGCCCGGGGGGAGCGCCAGGAGCGGGTTGATGTCCAGCGAGACGATCGCGGGGAAGTCGGCGCCGAGCCGGCTCACGCGCAGCAACGCCCGCTCGAGCGCGTCGCGGTCGACGCCGGCGCTGCCGCGAAACCCCGTGAGCAGCGCGCCGCCACGAAGCGCCGCCATCATCTCGCGCGCCTCGACGTCGGTGACCGGGCCGACGCGAAAGACGACGTCGCGCATGAGCTCGGCCTGCACGCCGCCCAGGCCGAAGGCGACGAGGTCGCCGAGCTCGGGCACGCGCGTGAGGCCCACGAGCGTCTCGACCCCCGCGCCGCGCGGCGCCTCGATCATCTTCTCGACGAGGAAGCCGCTGACCTCGCCGACGTGGCCGTCGCGCGTGAGCCGCTCGAGCATGACCCGGTGCGCGGCGCGCAGGTCCCAGGGCGACTTCAGGCCGAGCGCGACGCCGCCCACGTCGGTCTTGTGCGCGATCGTGCGCGAGGTGATCTTCAGCGCCACGGGCCAGCCGAGCTCCTCGGCGGCGGCGACGGCCTCGTCCTCGGTCGTGACGACGCGGCACGCGGGCATCTCGATCCCGTAGGCCGCCAGCACGGCGCGTACGCTCCGAGCATCGAGCCAGCGCGGGCCCGTGGCCGTCGCCGCGGGCGCGAGCAGCGGCGCGGCGGCCTCTCGCGCGCGGGCCGCTTCGTCGGCCCACAGATCGAGGCTTCGGCCCTGCGGGCGTCGCAGCCACCGGCCGTGCTCGGCGGCGCGGCCGAGCGCCATGACGGCGTTCTCGGGGAACGGGTACACGGGCACGCGCGCGGCGCGCAGCAGCTCACGCGCCTCGGAGACGTCGTCGTGCCCCAGCAGGCACACGGCGACGGGCTTCTCGGCGCCCTGGACCGCGCGACGGATCGCGGCGGCGACCTCGGTCGGCTTGGTCACGAGCGGCGGCACGTAGAGGACGAGCACGGCGTCGAACGCGCCGTCGGCCAGCACGCGTCGAACGGCCTCCTCGAACTGCGCGGGCGACGCGCTGGCGATCATGTCGATCGGGTTCCGCAGCGCCGCCTCGGGCGGCAGCGCGCGCGCGAGCGCGGCGACGGTGTCGGCGCCCGGCGCGGGCAGCGTGAGCCCGTGGGCCTCGCACGCGTCGGCCGCCATGATGCCGGGGCCGCCGGCGTTGGTGACGATCGCGACGCGGTTCCCGGCCGGGATGGATTGGTTCGCGAGCAACGCCGCGACGTCGAACAGCTCCTCGATCGTGTCGGTGCGGATGACGCCGGCCTCGCGGAGGATCGCGTCGACGGTGACGTCGGGCGTCGCGAGCGCGCCCGTGTGCGAGCCCGCGGCCCGCGAGCCGGCCGTTGACCGCCCGCTCTTCACGGCGACGATCGGCTTGCTGCGCGAGACGCGGCTCGCGATCTCGAGGAAGCGGCGCGGGTTCCCGAAGCTCTCGAGGTAGAGCAGGATGACGCGCGTGCGCGGGTCCGCCTCCCAGTGCTCGAGCAGATCGTTGCTCGAGACGTCGGCGCGGTTGCCGACGCTCACGAACTGGCTGATGCCGATGCCGAGCGCGCGCGCGTAGTCGAGGACGGCGAGGCCGAGCGCGCCCGACTGCGACGAAACGGCGACGTTGCCGGCCGGCGGCCACGCGGGCGCGAAGGTCGCGTTCAGCTCGCGCCCTGGCTCCGTGCTGAGCAGCCCGAGGCAGTTGGGGCCGACCATGCGCATGCCCGCGGCACGCACGCGCTCGGCCAGGTCCCGCTGCAGCGCCTCGCCCGCCGACCCCGTCTCGGCGAAGCCGGCCCCGATGACGACGAGCGCCTTGACGCCCTTGCGCGCGCACTGATCGACGACGCCGAGCACCTCGTCGTGCGGCACGACGAGCACGGCGAGGTCGACCGGATCGGGGATGTCGCACACCGAGGCGTACGCGCGCTCGGTCTGCACGACGTCGGCCTTGCGGTTGACGGCGTAGATCGCGCCCGCGAAGTCGCGGGCCACGAGGTTGTGAAAGAGCTCGCCGCCGATCGTGCCGCGCCGGCGCGACGCGCCGATGACGGCGACGGACCGTGGGCGAAAGAGCGCGTCGAGCGAGATCGGCGGCGGAGCTTCCATGCGCTCGCTCTTCAGCAACGGGCGTTCCAATCGGCCTGTGGGCCGCGAACGCGCGGGATCGCGCAGCGATTGCGTCGGGGCGTGCGCGAAGCGCGACGGTTGCGCCCGCCCGGCCGCGGCCGCGCGCCGCCAAGGGGCGGCGGGTGGCGCTGGAGTTGCTTCACCGTGCGCCATGACCCTCACTCGATCGCGGCGTTGGCTCCTCGGCGTCGTCTTCGCGACCGGCGCTTGTGCGGCGGCGCCGCGTCCCCTCGAGCGCGCCGCCAACCCCCGCATCCCAGACTCGGTGCCCGAGCGGCGCGCCGCGCAGCGCGCGGCCACGCCCGAGCTCGAGGCGGAGGACGAGCGCTGGGGCATCTCCGCGGCCGAGGAGCGCTCCCGTGCCGACGGACGCGCCGCCAAGCTCGCCGCGCCTCTGCCACCCCGCAGCGACATCCCGACGGTGAACGCCGCGCCTACCACCCCCCGACCCTGAGGAGCCGATGAATCACGACGCCCTGGCGCGACATCACGAGGATCTCGATCGCAGGATCGAACGGGTTCTGACGTCCGCCGCGAGCGGCGACGCCCACGATCTGCGACAGGAGTGGAGCGGCTTCGAGCGCGAGCTGCTCAACCACTTCGACGTCGAGGAGCGCGAGATCATCCCGTCGTTCATGCGCGAAAACCCCGAGGAGGCCGCGGCGCTCGCGCAGGAGCACGTCGCCCTTCGTCGCGATCTCCTCGCGCTCGGCATCGGCGCCGATCTCCACACGCTGCGCGCCGAGGCCGTGCGCGCGTTCGTCACCGACCTGCGCGCGCACGCCGCCCGCGAGGAGCGCGTGCTCTACGCCTGGGCGCGCGAGCACCTCGATCGTGACGCCTGGACGGCGATCGGCGAGGCGCTGCGCGCGGCGGGTCGCCTCGTCGCCCGCGGCTTGTCCGAGCTCGGCGGGCGGACGCTGTGACGTCGCCGCAGGCCTTGCGTGGCGACTCCGCCGTCGCGCAAGCCCTGCGCATCCCCGCACGCGGCGCGCCCGATTCTGCGCTGGCACCGCCGATGCACCACAGCGAGGCATGACCGCCTACGAAGACGCCACCCGGTACGTGCCGCACCAAACGCACAAGCTCGCGGAGGGCGGCGAGCTCGAGCGCTGGCAAGTCGATCTCGCCCATTCGAGCCTCCGCTTCTCCCTTCGGCACATCGTCGTGCAGAAGATCAACGGACGGTTCAACCGTTGGGGCGGCACGCTCGACCTCGATCGCCGCGCGCCCTGGATGTCGACGATCCGGGTCTGGATCGATCTCGCGAGCATCGAGACGAACGCGCCCGAACGCGACGCTCACGTCCGCTCGGCCGAGTTCCTCGACGTCGCGCGCTTCCCCCTCGCGGACTTCGAGAGCACGTCGGTGGACCCGCGCGCCGATCGCCTCGTCGTGCGCGGGCGCCTCCGCTTACACGGCGTCGGCCGCGACGTCGAGCTCGAGGTCACGCCGCGCGGCCTCGACGCCGAGGGGCGCGACGTCTATGCGATGCGCGCCAAGATCGACCGGCAGGCCTTCGGACTGCACTGGAACCAGGACCTCGACGTCGGCGGCGTCGTCGTCGGCGACGAGATCGAGATCGTCGCCGAGGTCGCGATCGTCCGCGAGGGCGGCGACGAGGTCGAGCTGTAGCCATGGTGAAGATCGGCGCATGGGCCGGCGCGATCGCCCTCGCGACCGCCGTAGGGCTCGCGGTCTTCCTGCGGCCGCGGCCGGTGGCCCATGAGCAGCTGCCGCCCTCGGGGTTCATCTCGCCGGCGCTCGCCGCCGTGCTGAGGAACAAGATGGGGCACCACGAGCTGCAGATGAAGGCGCTCGTCACGCGCGTCGTGCTCCTCGACGACGACGGCGTCGCGCGCGCCGCGGGCGAGATCTTCGACGAGCCGTCGTTCGCGCGACCGCTCGCGGGCGACGAGCTCAACGGCACGTTGCCCGATCGCTTCTTCGCGCTTCAGGACGAGCTTCGAACGCGAACGCGCCAGCTCGTCATCGCGAGCGGGCGGCACGACCGGCGCGCGGTCGCCGACACGTTCGCCGAGCTCACGAAGACCTGCATCGCGTGCCACGAGGTCTACCTGCGGGGGGCGCCGTGACGACGTCGCGCGCCTACTTCCACGACCTGAGCGCGACGGCCACGTTGTCCGAGGCCGAACAGGACGCCCTCGCCCGCCGCTACGCGCGGACGCGCGATCCGGCGGACGCGCGCCGGCTCGTCCTCGCCAACCTCCGGTTGGTCGTCGCCCTGGCGCGCACCCTGTCCGATCCGCGCCGCGCCGATTGGATGGACCTCGTCCAGGAGGGCAACGTCGGCCTCATGATCGCGATCGATCGCTTCGATCCCGGTCGGGGCCCGAAGCTCTCGGCCTACGCCGCGTTCTGGATCCGCGGCCTCATGCTGCGGCACCTCATGGAGGCCGGCCACGTCGTTCGTTCGACGACGACGCGAGAGGGCCGCCGGCGGTTCTTCCAGCGCGCCATCCCCTCGGACGTCTCGCTCGACGCGCCGGTCGCGCGCGACGACGATCGGCCGACGGCGCTCCTCGATCGGTGCGCCGGCGAGGACGGCCTTCGGCCCGATATCGCCGTCCAGGCGCGCGAGGAGGGCACGCGCGCGAAGACGGCGCTCGCGCGGCTCGACCGGACGCTGTCGGAGCGCGAGCGCACGATCCTGCGCAGCCGTCTCCTCACGGAGACGCCCCGCCCGCTGCGCGCGCTCGGCGCGAGCTTGGCGCTCAGCGGCGAGCGGGTACGCCAGGTCGAGCAGGACCTGGTGAAGCGGCTCCGCGCGCTCGCCGGCGAGCCCGAGCGCTTCGCGATCGACGACCAGAAACGAAACCAGAGAACAGCAGGAGAACAGCCATGGCGATGATGCGTGCAGCGGTCTTTCAGAAGAAGGGAGTCATCGGGCTTCGCGAGGTGCCCCGGCCCGAGCCGGGCGTCGGCGACGCCCTCATCAAGGTCACGCTGACGACGATCTGCGGGACCGACGTCCACATCCTCAAGGGCGAGTACCCCGTGAAAGAGGGGCTCATCGTCGGGCACGAGCCCGTCGGCGTCATCGAGGCGCTGGGCCCGGGCGTGACGGGCTACGCCGTCGGCGATCGCGTCATCGTCGGCGCGATCACGCCGTGCGGGCAGTGCCGCGCGTGCCTCTCGGGCTCGCCGTCGCAGTGTGGGCACGGCGGCTCGGGCTACGAGGCGATCGGCGGCTGGCGCTTCGGCAACACCATCAACGGCTGCCAGGCCGAGTACGTCCTCGTGCCGAACGCGCAGGCCAACCTCGCCAAGATCCCCGACGGCCTCTCCGACGAGGAGGTCCTCTTGTGCCCCGACATCATGTCGACGGGCTTCTCGGCCGCCGAGCGCGGCAAGGTCCGCCTCGGCGACGCCGTCGCCGTGTTCGCCGAGGGCCCGATCGGCCTGTGCGCCACGGCGGGCGCGCGGCTCGCGGGCGCGTCGCTCGTCATCGGCGTCGACAGCGTGCCGCAGCGCCTCGAGTTCGCGAAGCGCATGGGCGCCGACGTCGTCCTCAACCACAAGGAGCAGGACGTCGTCGCCGAGATCAAGCGCCTCACGGGCGGCGGCGTCGACGTCGCGATCGAGGCGCTCGGCCAGCAGGCGACGTTCGAGAACGCGCTCCGCTCGATTCGCCCCGGCGGCACGCTGTCGAGCCTCGGCGTCTACTCGGGCCACCTCCACGTGCCGGTCGACGCGTTCGCGGCGGGCCTCGGCGACCACACGATCGTCACGTCGCTCTGCCCGGGCGGCAAGGAGCGCATGCGGCGCCTCATGAACATCGTCGCCGCGAAGCGCTTCCCGTTCCGCGAGCTCGTGACCCACCCCTACCGCCTCGCCGAGATCGAGCAGGCCTACGACCTGTTCTCGCACCAGCGCGACGGCGTCATGAAGGTCGCCATTCGCCCCTGAGCCGCGCCCGACGGACGAGCTTCGAGATCTCGACGGCCGTCGTCGGCACGAGGCCGAGCCCGAGCGCGAGCAACAACGCGCCGGGCTCGAGGCGCGCGATCTCGAACGTCCCGCGGAGGGCCCCCACGACGTGCAGCGCGAGCTGAGCGGCCACCGAGAGGACGACGACGCCGAGCAGGCGCAGGTTCGTGAAGGCGCCCAGCTCCCAGAAGACGCGCACGCGGCTGCGCGCCGCGAAGGCGCGGAAGAGCTCGCAGAAGACCAGCGTCCCGAAGGCGAGCGTGCGGGCGGCGGCGACGTCCCCGCGGCGCTGCGCCCACCCAAAGGTCGCGAGCACGATCGCCCCCTCGAACAGCCCCGTGAGCGCGACCTCGATCCACTCCGCGCGCGCGAGCAGCGGCTCGGTCGACGGTCGCGGCGGGCGCCGCATGACGTCCTCCGACGGCCGCTCGAGCACGAGGGCGAGCGCCGGCAGGCCGTCGGTCACGAGGTTGATCCACAACAGGTGAAGCGGCAGCAGGGGCGGCGGCAGCCCGACGACGGCGGCGCCGAACATCACGAACAGCTCGCCGAGGTTGCCCGCGAGCAGGTACACGAGGGTCTTGCGGATGTTGTCGAAGATGGCGCGGCCCTCGCGGACGCCGGCGACGATGCTCGCGAAGCCGTCGTCGGCCAGCACGACGTCGGCGGCGGCCCTCGTGACCTCCGTGCCCGTCTTGCCCATCGCGACGCCGACGTGCGCCTCGCGGAGGGCCGGCGCGTCGTTGACGCCGTCGCCCGTCATCGAGACGACGTGTCCTTCGGCCTTGAGCGCCCGCACGATGCGCAGCTTGTCTTCGGGCGTCGCGCGCGCGTGGACGACGTCGGCGACGGCGTCTTGCGGGCCCGCGATGCCCATCTCGCGCGCGATCGCCTGCGCCGTCAGCGGGTGATCGCCGGTGATCATGATCGTGCGGATGCCGGCCACGCGGGCCGCCGCGACGGCCTCGACGGCCTCCGTGCGCGGCGGATCGGCGAGGCCGACGAGGCCGACGAGCTCGAGCGCGCGCTCTTCCGGCCCGCGGCCCCGCGCGACGGCCAGCACCCGCAGCGCGCGCGCCGCCATCTCGGCGGCCGCCCGCTCGGCGGCGGCGCGATCCGCCCCCGAGGTGCACAGCCCGAGGATCGCCTCGAGCGCGCCCTTGACGTACAGCGCGCCGTCGGCGCGCAAGACCGACATCCGCCGCCGTGAAGCGTCGAAAGGCTGCGTCGCCACGCGCGGCGCAGCGACGTCGATGGTCTCGCGGCGCACGCCGCGCGTGAACGCCTCGGCGAGGATCGCGAGCTCCGTCGGATCGCCCGCGCCGCCGCGGCCGTCGGCGCCGAGCTCGGCGTCACAGCACGCCGCGGCCGCGGCGAGCACGTCGTCGTGGTCTCGTCCCCACACGTCGCGCACGGCCATGACGCCCGTCGTGAGCGTGCCGGTCTTGTCGGTGCAGATCACCGTCGTGCTCCCCAGCGTCTCGACGGCGCCGAGCTTGCGGACGAGCACGTTTCGCGCCGCCATCCTCTGAACGCCCACGGCGAGCGCGATCGTCACGATCGCCGGCAAGCCCTCCGGCACGGCCGCGACGGCCAGCGACACGGCCGACATGAGGACCTCGAGCGCGGGACGCGCCCGGAGCAGCGCCACCGCGGCCGTCACGGTCACGACGACGAGACATCCCACGAGCAGGAACCGGCCCACGCGCGCGAGCCGGCGGTCGAGCGGCGTCGGCTCACGCTTCACCGTCGCCATCAGGTGCGCGATGCGACCGAGCTCCGTCGCCATGCCCGTCGCCGAGACGACGGCCCGCCCCGCGCCCGTCGCGATCGAGGTCCCCATGAACACCTCGCCGTGCCGCTCGGCCAGCGCCGTCCCCGGCGCGCTTCCGCCGACGGCCTTCTCGGCGAGCGCGCTCTCGCCGGTCAGCAAGGCCTCGTTGGCCGAGAGCGCGTGCGCCGCCTCGAGCGTCGCGTCCGCCGCCACGACGTCGCCCGCCTCCAAGACGAGGACGTCGCCCCGCACGACCTCGCTCGCGGGCACCGTGATCGTCCGTCCGTCGCGAACGACCGAACCGCGCGGCGCCGTCAGGCCCGCGAGCGCCGCGAGCGCGCGCTCGGCCCGCGCCTCCTGCAGGAAGCCGACGAACGCGTTGACGACGACGATGACCCCGATGGCCGTCGCGTCGCCGCGTTCGCCGAGCAGCGCCGACACGCCGCAGGCCCCCAACAACAACAAGACCAGCGGGCTCTCGAGCTGCGCGAGCAGCCGGCGCGGCCAGGAGGCACGCCGTTGTTGCGCGAGCTCGTTGCGGCCGAAGCGCGCCAGCCGCTCGGCGGCCGCGGCCGAGGAGAGCCCCGTCGACACGCGCGCCCTCAACCGTCGGACTGGTCGACGACGACGACGTCGTCTCGAACCGAGTCGGGGGTGAGGATCGTGCGCTCCTCCTCCTCCATGTCCTCGAGGAGCCAGCTCGTCAGGAAGGCGAGCTTCGCGGCGAGCAGCGGCATCTCCGGGTGGGCGCGCGCCTCGGCGTGCAAGTCCGCGAGCGTCGCGCGCTGACGGACGTGGTCCTCCTGGAGACGCGTCGCGCGGATCGGCCCGACGGGCAGGTCGTCCTTCCAGATCTCGACGAGGACCTTCTCTTCGAACCGCAGGTGCGTCTCGAGCGTCGTGTGGATGTCGCCGATCGCGCTGGCGACGGCGTCGGGACGTTGCGGCGCCTGATCGAGCGCGCGCTCCGCGATCTCGCGCGCGTGCACGAGCAACGCGCGGATGCGTTCGTGCTGGACGAGGATCGTGCGGCGCGCCGTCTCGGCGTCCACCCGGTGCGTGGGGATCGACCAGATCGCCTCTGTCATGACAGCCTCCCTCTTCATAGTCCGTTCAGCCGGCCGTACGCGAGCGCGCGAAGGCGGGGCTCTCGGCGCCGGCGTCGACCGCCAGCTTCGCCTGGAGCAACGCGAGCGCGGCCCCGGGATCGTCGACCCACTCGAAGAGCGCGAGATCCGACTCGGCGATCACGCCCTGGCGCACGAGCGCGTCGAAGTTGACGACCTCGCGCCAGTAAGACGAGCCGTAGAGCAGGATGGGGACGCGGCGCTCGAGCTTGCCCGTCTGCGAGAGCATCAGGAACTCGAAGAGCTCGTCCAGCGTCCCGAAGCCGCCGGGGAACACGACCATGGCGCGCGCGAGGTGGGCGAACCAGAGCTTGCGCATGAAGAAGTAGTGGAACTCGAAGCTCAGCTCCGGCGTCACGAAGGCGTTGGGCCGCTGCTCGTGCGGCAGGCCGATGTTGAAGCCGATCGTCCGCCCGCCCGCGTCGGCGGCGCCGCGATTGGCCGCCTCCATGATGCCGCCGCCGCCGCCCGAGCACACGATGAACCGGTGCGCCGCCGCCGGCAGCGAGCGCGACCACTCGGTCACGAGGCGCGCGAGCTCGCGCGCCTCGCGGTAGTAGCGCCCGAGCGGCCCGTCCTCGCGCAGGCGCGCCGAGCCGAAGAACACGATCGTGTCGTGCACGCGCGATCGCCGGAGCGCGTGCAGCGGCTGGAGGTACTCCGCGAGGATGCGCAGCGACCGCGCGTCGGGGCCGTCGAGGAAGGCGGCGTCCTTGTAGGCCAGGCTCGGGTGGCGCGGCTCGCTCATCGGCGCCTCCGTCTCACGGCGAAGGGAGCGCCGTCGCCGTCTGGACGCGGTCGTGAACGACCTGGCTCGCCGCGCCCTCGACCTCGGGCACGGGCGTCGCCGCCGCGTGGTGCCGCGCGAGGCGCCGCACGATCCACAGCCACGTGAGCGCCGCGACGACGTTCGTCATCGCGAACCCGAACACCGACAGACCCAAGTGGACGCCGGCGGCGACGAGCGCCATCGAGCCGAGGTCCCCGAGTCGCACGAGGAAGGTGTCGATCGCCGCCTTGGCCTTGTACTTGGAGTCGCGCGACGTGCGCAGGAAGAGCGCCTGCTGGATCGTGTTCTGCAGCGAGTAGTCCGTGCTGTTCTCGACGACCTTGACGGTCGCGACGATCGCGAGGCCGGGCAGGACGGCCGAGGCGCCGTAGCCCGCGAAGGCGAGCAGCGGGAGCAAGAAGAGCGAGCGCGCGAGCCCGAGCGTCCGAAAGAGGCGCCCGACGAGCAAGATCTGAACGCCCGCCGTGAGCACGCTGACCCAGGTCTGGAAGTTGCCGTAGAACTCGCCGATGAAGCGCTTGCGCTCGACGGCGTCGGCGATGGCGTGCGCCTTCGTGTTGACGAGGTCGGCGAGGATGTAGTCGCCCGTCGTGTTGATGAGGTTGAGCAGGATGACGCCGCCCGCGATGAGCAAGAGGTACCGGTCGCGCAGGATCAACGAGAAGCCGCCGCGGTTGTCGCGCGGCGCGGCCTCCGGCTGAGGCGCGTTCTGGCGCGACAGGCCGCGCCCGTGCGTGACGTGCGTCAGGAAGATGCACATGCCGAGGATCGCCGCGGCGACGAGCATCAGCTGGTACGGGTCGAACCAGCGCAGCGCGTGCGCCGCGATCTGCGCGCCCAAGATCCCGCCGACCGTCCCGCCCGCGGCGACGAGCGGGAACAGCCGATGGCCCTCCTCCTCGGTGAGCAGATCGTTGGCGAGCGACCAGAACTGGGCGATCGACAGCGTGCTGAAGATGCCGAGCCAAACGAAGAACGGAAAGCCCAGGGGCGCGCCCACGCGGCCCGCGATGAAGAACGCGCCCAGCGTGACGACGAAGAAGGCCAGCACCCACTTGACGAGCTTCGACGGCTCGAGGCGATTGGCGATGAGGCTGTAGGCCGGGACGACGAGGACGAGGACGCCCGCCTGCAGGCCGCGCGCGTAGCTGCGGCTCACGGCGCCGCCGCCCATGAGGATGAGCGGCTCGCGGATGACCTTGAGGATGTAGTAGGCCGTGAGCAGCAAGAACAGGTTGATGAAGAAGAGGAAGACCAGCGTCCACTCGCCCTCGCGGACCTCCGCCCCCACGACGTGCTCCAGGCCGCGGCCGATACGTCTCAGCATGCGCACAGGGTGTGCGAGCCGCGTGCCACCGGAGACGCCGGGGCGATCACCGCCGCCGCCGGAAAGTCCTGCGCGCACCGGGGCGCGCGACGAAAACTTCGCGCGGAGCGCCGCAGCCGCCCCCGCGGCAAGCCCATTGCACGAGCGCCCGCGCATGATCGAGCTGACCTCCTTCGGCGCCGCCCGCACCGTCACGGGCTCGAAGCACCTCTTGACGACGTCGCGCGCGGCCGTGCTGCTGGACTGCGGCCTCTTCCAGGGCCGACGCCGCGAAGCCTTCCAGCGAAACCGCGACGTGCCCTTCGACACCGCCCGCCTGGACGCCGTCGTGCTTTCGCACGCCCACATCGATCACTCGGGCGCGCTCCCGCAGCTGGCCCGCGCGGGCTATCGCGGCCCGATCTACGCGACCGCGGCGACGCGCGATCTCGCGGCGCCCATGCTGCTCGACACGGCCATGATCCAGCGGGCGGACGCCCGCCACATCGCGCACCTCATCGAGCGGGGCGCCGTGGGCGTCGAGCCGGTCGAGCCGCTCTACGACGAGGACGACGTCGCGACGACGATGTCCCTCATGATCGGCCTGCCCTACCACCGTCGCCAGCTCGTCGCGCCCGGCGTCACGGCGACCTTCCTCGACGCGGGCCACGTCCTCGGCAGCGCCATCGTCGTGCTCGACGTCGAGGACGAGGGGCGCGCGCTGCGCCTCGCGTTCACGGGCGACCTCGGCCGCCGACACCTGCCGATCCTGCGCGATCCCGAGGTGCCCGACGGCGTCGAGTGCCTGTTGACGGAGACGACCTACGGAGATCGGCTCCACGGCGACGTCGCGCGCATCGGCGACGAGCTGGCCGAGGTCGTGCGCCGCACGCACGCGCGCGGCGGCAAGATCGTGATTCCTTCGTTCGCGCTCGAGCGCGCGCAGGAGGTCATCTACGAGCTCAAGCTGCTGCGCCGCGAGGGTCGCATCCCCGCGCTGCCCGTCTACGTGGACTCGCCGCTCACCGTGAAGCTCACCGACGTCTTTCGTCTGCACCCCGAGTGCTACGACCGCGCCGCGCGCGAGCTGCTCGCCGCCGACGACTCGCCCTTTCACTTCGAAGGCCTTCGCTACGTCTCGAGCGTCGAGGAGTCCATGGCGATCCAGCGCGACGACGGCCCAGCGATCGTCATCGCGTCGAGCGGCATGTGCGAGGGCGGCCGCGTTCTCCATCACCTGCGCACGACGATCGGCGACTCGCGGAACACCGTCGTCATCGTGGGGTTTCAGGCGCAGTACACGCTCGGGCGGCGCCTCGTCGAGCGGCGCCGCGAGGTCCGCATCTTCGGCCTGCCGCACGCGCGCCGCGCCGAGGTCGTCACCCTCGACGGCTTCAGCGCGCACGCCGACCAGGCGGGCCTCGTCGCCTTCGCCGAAGAGGTGCGCCGCCGCGGACCGCTCCGCCGCGTCCTGCTCGTCCACGGCGAGCCGCCCGCCCAAGACGCGTTCGCGCAGCGGCTCACCAGCCTCGGCTTCCCGACGATCGATGCGCCGACGACGGGTCAGCGCCTCCGCCTGTGAACCGCGCACGCTCTGCACCGTCGGCCGCGACGCGCGCAAGCTTTGCCGCGGGCGCGCCCACCGGCGTCGACGAACCTTGCGCACGCCTCTTGCTATCCCCCGAAGCATGACGTCGCCCGCCGAGACCGTTCGCGTCGCGCTCGCCGCCTTGATGGCGGGCGTCGCGATCCCCCTGCTCGTTCAGCTCTTCTTCGTCCTGCGCAACGTGCGACGGACGACGGCGGTCCTCGATCGGCGCCTCGACCAGACGCTGAGCGATCTCGGCGACGTCGTCGCCGAGATCAAGCGCGTGAGTGTCCCCGCGCCCTCGCTCGCCGCCCAGCTTGCCGCCGCCGTGCCGGCGATCGTCGCCGCGGTCCACGCCTTTCGGACCGGCTTCGGCCACGACGTCCACGGCGCGGCCCCGACCGACAACCACCACCACAAGGAGAAGACCACATGAGCGCTCCCAACGAACCACACCGCTGCCAACCTGGGATCGGCAGCGTCCTGATCGCGATGCTCGGCGGCGCCGCTGCGGGCGCGCTCGCCGTGTACCTGACGGCGCCTCGCTCGGGCGCCGACTCACGCCGCCGGCTCCAAGCCGCGGCCGACGACGCGCGCGAGACCGCCCACCGCGTGCCGGTCGCCCTGCGCAAAGCGACGGAGGCCGCTCGCGACGCGTTCAACCAGACGCTGCGAGACCAAGACGCCGCCGAGGGCGCGTAGAGAACGCGAGAGGCGGCGGGCGTCGTCTTCGGACGGAGGCCCGGCCGCCTCTCAGGCAGCCTGAAAGACTTCCGCCGCCGGCAACCAGACGCCGTACGCCGGGAGCGCGTGGCGCCGGAAGCCTTCGAGGATGGCGCGGAAGCGGCGCACCTTGCCGATCATCACCTCGAGCTCGTCGTCCGAGAGGTCGACGGCACCCGCGGCAATCTGAGATGCCGACGGCCAACGGCCGCGAAGAGCCTCCCACTCGTCCCGGGCGTAGACGCTCGCGCCCGAGAGAAGATCGTCGTCGATCTGCTCGGCGAGCGAGCCGAGCTCTTTCACGAGAATCACGGTCCGGGGTGTGACCTTGTTCAGCATGCGACATCGCCCTGCAGGTACGATGCCAGCGATCCCGCGGCTGAGCTCGCGAGGTCGTGGCCTTCGAGCGCGCAACGTATGCGCACGCGGGCTCCGGCGCGCAAGAAGGACGCGCGCCTCCTTCAGGCGTGGGTCAGGCGTTGCCTTCCGAGCGGTCGATCAAACGGCCGAGCGCCTCGAAGTCGACAGGCTTGGCGACGAACGCCGCGCCTGCGTTGCGCGCGTCTTCGATCGTGCGCTCGTCGGTGTAGGCGCTGATGACGATCGCGTGAACCACGAAACCAGCTTCGCGCAAGCGCCTGACGAGCGCCGCCCCGCTCATGCCCGGCAGGCGGTAGTCGGTCACGAGCACGTCCGGGCCGGCCTGTTCGAGCTTCGCGAGCGCCTCCTCGGCGCTCGTGGCGACGACGGCGGCGTGCCCCTCCAGCTCGAGGATCTCGGCGATGTTCTCGGCGAGGCCGACGTTGTCGTCGACGACGAGGACCCGGTGGCTCTTCGACCCCGCGCTCACGCGGCGTCTCCCGACCCGGCCGGCGCGTCCGGGATCGTGACGCGAAAGGCGGCGCCGCGGTCCGACGGGTCGAGCGTCACGCGGCCTCCGTGGGCCTCGGCGATGCGGCGGCACAGCGCGAGACCGAGGCCGCTGCCCTTGGCCTTGGTCGTGAAGAGCGCCTCGAAGATGCGCGCCCGCACGTCGCTGGGGACGCCGGGGCCGTCGTCGCGCACGACGATCACCGTCTCCTCGCGCTCGCGGCGCGCGTCGATCCAGACGTGACCACGCCCGCCCATGGCCTGGCTCGCGTTGATGACCAAGTTGGTGACGACGCGCGCCAGCTGGTCGGGATCGGCGTCGAGGGGGATGCCCGGCGGCGCCGTGATCTCGACCTTCACGTCGGCCGGCACGTTCGCCGCCGGGACGGCGCGCTCGACGAACTCGCGCGCGTCGACCACGCGACGCTTGAGCGGCTTGCTGCGCGCGAGCTCGAGGAGGTCCGTGATCGTCTTGTTCGATCGCTGCACCTCGGAGACGATCTTGTCCATGTGGCGCGCCACGCTGACGTCCGCGACCTGGAGCTGCTGCAGGCGCCGCGACACGAGGAAGGCCGACGACTCGACGACGCCGAGCGGGTTCCGCAGCTCGTGCCCGATGCCGGCCGCGAACTGCCCGATCGTCGACAGGCGCTCGGCCGTGCGGTTCTTGGCGACGAGGTCCTCGCGGTAGGTCTCGAGCATGATCGCGAGCTCGATGTCGAGGATCTGGTCGAGGGCCGTCGCCGTTCGCGTCGCGCGCTCGGCGTCGAAGCCCTCGGCGCGGCGCAAGACGTCCTGCGCGCGGACGCGGATCCGATCCATGGCCGCGAACATGTAGACCTGCGGCAGGTCGATCTGGACGTGGACACGGCCTATGCGCGCGCGGCGCTCGAAGTACGCCTCGTCGTGCGGGCCGCGGAACAGCTCGTCGATCCACCGCAGCAGCGACTTCTTGAGCCGGTCGATCTGGTCGGCGCCGCCCGTGATGGCGGCGCGCGCGCCCGGGTGGGCTTCGATCGTCGCGTAGAAGTCGTCGATGATCGGGCCGAAGTGCGGCGCGATCGCGGCGTGCGCCGCGCGCAGCACGACGCTGGCCTCGTCGGTGAACCCGACGTAGGCCTTCACATTGGCAAGAAAGCTCCGACCCTGCACCGCGGACGGAATGTACCGCGATGTGCCCGAGGGGACACGAGGCAACTAGGCAAAAGATTCCGTCCTGAACAAACCTTCACTTCTGAGGAACGACGAGCACGGGACAGGCCGATCGCTGCACGACTCGCTCCGCGACGCTGCCCAGCAGCACGTGCTCGAGGCCCGTCCGGCCGTGCGTCCCGACGACGATCAGATCGGCGCCGGTCTTGGCGGCGTGGCGAACCAGCTCCTTGGCGGGAAAGCCATCGAGGCTGTTGGTCTGGCAGACGACGCCGGCGGCGGCCGCGCGCTCAGACCGCTTCGTGAGCGCGTCGTCGATCGAGGTGAAGATCGAGTCCGCGTCGACCATCGTCAGCGCGCCGAGGAACACGGGCGAGGTCACCGCGCCCGAGTCGATGACGTGAACGATGTCGAGCGCCGCGTGGAAGGCCTCGGCCAGCGCGAGCGCGTGCGCGAACGCGGCGTCGCTCCCGGGCGAGAAATCAGTGCCGACGACGATGCGCGTGACGGGAAGGTGAGACATGCCTCGGGAGCATGCGTGGCGCATGCCAAGGCGCGAGATCGTCAGGAGGCCGCGGCGTCTTCGCGGATGAAGCGCCTGAGCGCGTGAAGATCGATCGGCTTCGTCAGGAAGCGGGCGCCGGCCGCTCGTGCATGACTCGCCGTTCCGTCGTCCGTGTGCCCGCTCACGACGATGGCGCGAACGTGACCGCGGAGGCTCTTCAACCTCTTGACGAGCTCCGCGCCGTCCAACCCAGGCAATCGATAGTCGGTCACGACGAACGCCAGGTCACGGCCGACCGACCCGGCCAGCGCGTCCTCGGCGCTGCCGAACACCTCGGTCGCGTAGCCCTCGAGCTCGAGGAGCTCGGCGAGGTTCTCGGCGAGCGCCAGGTTGTCGTCGACCACGAAGATGCGTCGTGGTGCGCTCGGTTTCGCGCTCGCGGCCATGCTCCCCTCCGTCCCCGACGGATAGCGCGTCGCCGGCCCGCCCTCAATATGTCCGCGAGGGAAGGTCCTCTCAAAAGACGCTGGTGCGATTCGCGCTGCGGAAGCCGGCGAGGCACGCGATCACGGCCAGCTCGGTGCGGCTGTCGGCCTTGAAGCGATCGAGCAGCGCGCTGACGTGGGCCTTGACGGCGCGTTCGGAGATGCCGAGCGACGCCGCCATCGTCTTGTTTTCCACGCCACAGCCGAGCAGGCCGAGCACCTGTCGTTGTCGCGGCGTGAGTTGCCGCCACACGACCGCTCGTCGCTCGACCTCGCGTCGAGCTCGGACGGAGCGCCGTCGGCCACGCCCCCGCATCACGGCCGCGGCGAGCGCCGCGAGACGGCGCCCGCTGTCGGAAGTCTCGATCCACGCGTCGGCGTCGTCGCCGCGCGCGGCGAGCTGGAGCGGCGTGCCGATCGCCGCGACGGTCGCGTCGGGCCACAGGGCATGAACGCGGGCGCCGATCGCGCGCGAGCCGTCGTCCTCCTGCGCGAGATCCACGAGCGCGAGCCCGAGCGGGCGCGGCATGGCGTGCGCGAGCGCCGACCACGTCGACAACCCCACGGCCTGCGGGAACCCGTGCGCGTGAAGGAACGCCACCACGCAGTCTCGAAAGACGCGCCGATCCGAAAAGACGACGATCGCGCGCGGCGCGGCGCTTCGAGGACGGACCGTCGGCGTGGAGATCGCGGCGTGCATCTTCGCACCCCGGCGATGAGCAGGTTTCGTTCCAGGCGCTCGAGCTCGTCGCGCCGCCGAGGCCCGACGACACCTCCGCGCAAGACGTGCCGCGGCCGCCAACGTGCGCGCAGGTTTTTCGCGCCCCCGATCGCGCCGCACGCGAGCCGCTGCCGGTACACGCCTTGCTCGGGTGTGCGCGCACATGGCGCTCGCGGCGGCACTGCTTTGGGGGCTCGAGATCATTTCTTCCGCGCCCGTGACGGAGGGCGCGCCGACGCCGCCCGTCGCCGCGGCCACCGCGACCGTCGACACCACCGGAACGCCGCCTCGGCCCCCGACCGCGCCGCCCGCCGACGCCCTGCCACCCGCGAACGGCAAGCGCGCGGTTCCCGAGTACGACGGGCGCGAGCCTCCGGCGCCGACGGCGCGCGAAGGCTTCGCGTGGATCCCGCGCCTCGTCCTCTCGCCGGCCTACCTCACGAGCGAGTACGTGGTCCGGCGCCCGATCATCGGCCTCGTCCGCTGGGGCGAGGCGCACTACGTGTGGCGGCGGATCTACGACGCCGCCACCTGGGACGGTGGACGGGCCGGCGTTTATCCGACGGCCAACGTCGACCTCGGCCTCAAGCAGACGGCCGGCCTGTCGCTCTTCTGGCACGACTTCGGCCGACCGGCGAGCTCGCTGTCGGCGTCGGCGTCGGGCGGCATCGACGTGCTCTCGGCGGGCGCGCGCGAGCGGCTCGGCGTGTTCCGCGATCATACGGGCGCCGTCACCATGCGCGCCGGCTACAGCCGGCGGCCCGACGGGATCTTCTACGGGATCGGCCCGGACTCGCGCGTCGAGGATCGCGTCTACTTCGGCTTCACGACGATCGGCGGCGGCATCGGGCTCGACGGCAAGCTCGGCGGGCTCAGCCACGCCGTGCTCGATCTCGGCTATCGGCGCGCGGCGTTTCGTTCGAGCCCGACGGACGGGCCCGACATTCGAGATCGATACGGCGGCCCAGGCCAGCCGCCGCTGCCGGCGGGGTTCGAGGGCTACGAGCTCGTCGAGCCGCGCGCGCTGCTGCTGCTCGACTCGCGCGATCCGAACGCCGAGGTCCCGGGCGGGACGGGCGCGCGGCTCGAGCTGGCCGGCGGCTACGCGATCGATCCGGCGCGCACCGACATTCAGTACGCCTCGTGGGGCGGACAAGGCGCCGTCTTCTACGACGCCTCGGGCGCGGGCCACGTCCTGGGCGCCGCCGTCGACGTGCGCTTCGTCGAGCCCATCGGCGCGCACGACGTGCCGTTCTCGGAGCTGCCCGCGCTCGGCGGCAACGAGACCATGCGCGGCTTCCTCGCGGGCCGCCTGCGCGGACCCAGCACGTTCACGGCGGCCTTGCAGTACAGGTATCCGTTCTGGGCCTTCGTCGACGGCGAGCTGTTCTCGGAGGTGGGCAACGCGTTCGGCGCTCACCTCGACGGCATCGATCCGCGGCGCATGTTCCTCAGCTACGGCGGCGCGCTGCGCACGACGTTCTCGCGCGAGACGTCGATCTCGATGACGTTGGCGTTCGCGACGAGCCGCTTCGACGAGCCCGCCTTTTCCTGGAGAGACAACGTCCGCTTCTCGATCGGAGTGAACAATGGCTTCTGAGAGGACCTCACCTTCCTTGTGGGCGGCGGCGCTCGCGGCGCTGGCGTTGGGATCGTGCGCGACGGACTCGGTGCGGCGCTTTCCGCTGCGCGATCCGCTGTGGCTCGATCCCGACGTCCACCCCATGGCGGCGCCGCCCACGAAGACCTTGACGACCCACTACGCCGACCCCTTCGATCTCATGGCGTTTCGGCCGCTGTCGCGGGCGCTGTCCGTGCCCGTCGACGGCGAATCGATCGACGTCAACAGCCTCGACGAGGTGCCGAACAGCTCGTGGTTCGAGAACCGCATCGGCCAGCACCCGATGACGGCGGCCGAGATCGCGCGCGGCGCCTGCGGCAACGCCGCCAGCCTCGATCCCGCGGCCGGGCCGTGGAAGGTGGTCTCGGGCAAGGTCGACGGCG
Organism: Polyangia bacterium; assembly: GCA_035549075.1. GTDB lineage: Bacteria > Myxococcota_A > Polyangia > Fen-1088 > Fen-1088 > DASZFV01. Next base: position 45,110 of record DASZRT010000068.1, read on the forward strand.
CGAACCCCGGGCTCGTCATCAAGGCGCCCGACGGCCAGAAGTACCTCGTCAAGCTCGACGGGCTGCTCGACACCGAGCGCGGCACGACCGCCGACGTCATCGGCTCGAAGATCTATTACGCCGCCGGCTACCACGTGCCCTGCAACGAGATCGTGTACTTCCCCGAGAGCGTCGTCACCGTCGACGCGAACGCCAAGCGCAAGGACGAGCACGGGCAGGACGTGCGGCTCACGCGCGCCGACGTCGACCTCATCCTCTCGGGCGGCTGGCGGCGCCCGGATCGCTGGATCCGCGGCATGGCCAGCCGCTACATCACGGGCGCGCCGCTCGGCCCGTTTCGCTACGAGGGCCTGCGCGCCGACGATCCGAACGACGTCGTCCCGCACGAGAAGCGGCGCGAGCTGCGCGCGAGCATGCTCTTCGCCGCCTGGATCCACCACTGGGACGCGATCGCCAACAACACGCTCGACATGTTCGTCGACCGGCCCGGCGGCAAGCACGTCGTGCACTACATCCTCGACTGGGGCGACTCGCTCGGCGCGCTGTGGCCCAAAGAACGCCTCGATCAGCGCGTCGGCCTGGGCCGCTCCGGCTACTTCGACTTCGACTTCGTCCTCACGGATCTGGTGACGTTGGGGCTCGTGCCACGGCCCTGGTACCACGTCTCACCGCCGCCCATGCCCGAGACGTTCGGGTACTACGGCACCGAGAGCTTCGTCCCTTCGAAGTGGCGCCCCACCTACGCCAACCCGGCCTTCTCGCAGATGACGGTCCGCGACGGCCTGTGGGCGGCGCGCATCATCGCGCGCTTCAGCGACGACGACGTCGCCGCCATCGTGCGCAGCGCGCACATGGAGGACGCGTCGGCCGAGGCCTTCTTGACCAAGACGCTCATCGCGCGACGCGACGCGATCCTGCGCGAGTACCTCGGCGCCCACACGCCGCTCGACGGGTTCACGCTCGAGCGCGCGTCGGCCGGCGCGCCGCAGTCGCTCTGCTTCGACGACCTGGCGATCGCGACCAAGGTGTCGGACCCCGCGACGACGATGTACCGCATGCACCTGCACGGCGGACCCGACCTCGACGCGCTGCTGGGGTGGCGTCAGCTCCGCCCCGACCCGGCGCGCCCGGCGCGCACCTGCGTGCCGCTGCCCTTCGGCCACGCGCGCCCGAGCGACTTCGTGGTCCCCGGCGCGCGCGACGACGATCCCGCGCGCTACGCGCTCATCGAGATCTACAGCAACGCCCGGCCGTCGCTACATCCGACGGCGAGCGTGCTCGTGCACCTCTACGATCTCGGTCCGGATCGCGGCTTCCGCATCGTCGGCCTCGAGCGTCCCGACGAGCTGCGCGATCCGCCGTGACCGTCAGAAGCGCCACTCGGCGTTGACCGAGCCGCCGCCCGGCATGGGCGCGTAGCCGACGATCACCGACGGCGTCTCGAGCTGGTCTTCGTGGTAGTGCGGCCGACGGTGCAGGTGCGCGACCATGAGGCCGATGCCGGCGCCGGCCATCGAGCCCATGATGACGTCCGTCGGGAAGTGCTTGCCGGAACGGACCCGCTCGTAGCTCACGAACGCCGTGAGCGCCGTGCCGACGCCGAGCGTGATCCACGGTCGCGGGCTGCGCCATCCGGCGCGCGTGAAGGCGAGGTACGTCGCCGTCGACGCGATGGCGCCCGTCGTCGAGGCGTGCCCCGAGAAGAACGAGAGCTGGAGGTCGGTCGAGGAGCAGTCGGCGCCGGGCTTCTTCGTGTCGGGCGCGCAGTTCGCGTAGTCGAGGGGACGCGGGCGCCGCACGCCGATCTTCGTGGCCGACGTGAAGGCGCCGGTGATGGTGATGGCCTCGGCGTAGAGGACGCCGTCGACGAGGCCCGAGCGCTTGCCGTCGCGGACGCCGGTCAGGACCGAGTCGAGGAGCGCATAGCCGTAGGCGCCGTAGAGGCCGATCGTCGAGTTGCGATCGGCGTGGGGATCGATCGTCTGCGTCACGGCCCACCGATCGATCGACGAGAGCTTGTCGGAGCTGCCCGGCGCCTGCGGCACGATCTCGCCCGACGAGAGCACGAGCCCCAGCAAGTAGTCGAAGGTCGCCGCGCCGACGACGAGCGAGCCGTCGACGATGGGATCGATCGTGAAGTGCTCGCTCTCCGTGAGCTTCGGCGCCGGCTCGGCGGCGCGGGCCGTCGCGGGGGCGAGCCCGCCCAGCGCGAGGGGGAAGGCGGCGGCGACGGCGGCGACGGTTCGGCTTCCTCGGGTCCAGGTGGATCTTTTCATGCGGCATGTGTTCGCAAGACGCGTGCCCCGCGATTTGCGCGGTTCGATCGAATCCCGGCGCGCGCGCCGCGCGCAGCCGGTGCGCGCCGCGCGCGGCGCGCGAAATTCGTGCGCAGGCCCGCGGGTGATCGGCGTGGCATCGCTTCTGCACGAGCCCGTCGAAGGTCATGCGCGACTCGGCGACGCTCAAGCGATGGATCGTGGGTTTTGCGCTCGGCTTCACGATCGGGGCCGTGCCCGCCCTTTTCGTCGCGGCACCCTCGATCGTCGAGGGCCGGCTGTTCGGGTGGCTGGTCGAGCGCGCGCTGCCGCCACTGCGCGGTCACGTGCGGATCGGCGGCGGCACCTGGTCGTGGCGCGCGCTCCTCGCGCTCGCGCGCGAACGCCCCGCGACGTTCGGACTCCGCGACGTCGCGATCTCCGATCCGCAGGGACGACCGGTCTTCCGCGCCGAGCGCCTCTCGGCGACGCTCGAGTGGCGCGGCCGCGAGAGCCTGCTGCTCGTCCACGAGCTCAGCGTCGAACGGGTCGACTGGCGGCTCGAAGCGCAGGCGCGCGAGCCCGCCGGTCTGGTCGAGGCGCTGACGCCCGCGCGCGGCGGCACGAGCCGCGGCGGCGCGTTTCGCGTCACGATCGCCCACGCCGCCCTCTCGCACGCGAGCGTCACGTTCGACTTCGCCGACTGGGGGCTGCGGCTCGAAGACGTCCACGCGGCGGCGGGACGCCTCTCGTACGAGTCGAACGGCACGGCGCCGTCGAAGCTCTCTTTCGAGGTCGCCGACGTCGACGCGCGCCACGGGGGCGAGCTGCGTGTGAGCGCCGGTGGCCGCGCCTGGTTCCTGCCGCTTCAAGGCGCTCGCATCGATCGCGTCGCCGCGACGAGCGACGTCCCCGACGCGGTGTCGCTCGAGGCGCACGAGATCCGCAGCGGCGCCTCCGAGGTCGAGGTCTCCGCAGTCTTCCGTGGCGTCTTCGACGCCGCCGGCGCGCCGGCCGAGGCGGGCCTGGCGTTGGAGGCGACGGCACACCGAGCCGGCGCCGTCGTGTCGGGCCTGCTCGCGCCAAAGCTCGGGCGCGGCGTCGAGGTCGGGGGCGACCGGGCCGAGCTCTCGGTGGCCGCGGACGGCCCCTACCGGGATCTTCGGGCCGACGTCGAGGCGCGCGCCTTTTCGCTGCGCGCGCGCGGGCTCGCCTTCGACGACGTCGCGTTCCACCTCGAGGGCGCCCTCGGCGCGGGGCGCGCCCACGTCGACGACCTTTCGGCGCATTGGCTCGGGGTGGGCCGCGTCGCGGCGGCGCTGCGGGCGCGGGACCTCTGGACGTCGCCCGACGTCCAGCTCGCGTCGCTCACGCTGACGCGCCCCGAGGGCGCCCTCGGCCCGCGCGTCTTCGACGTCCGCGATCGAGCGCGGCGCACGCGAGCCGCCGCGACGTCCGTGAGCCTCGGCGCGGCCGCCATCGAGCTCGTCGACGGCGTCGTCCGCGTCCGCGACCTCGACCTGCCGGTCGCGGGCGGCCGCGCCCGGGCCAGCGGCAGCGTCTCGCTCCTCGATCGAAAGACGGGGCGGTTGCGCACCGATCCCGTCGTCGACGCGCTCGTCACGGCGCGAGACGTCGCCGTCGAGCGCGCGTTCGGCTCGACCTTCGTGCGCGGCTCACTCTCGGGCGCCGCGCGCGTCCACGGCCGCGCCCGAGATCTCACCTTCGATCTGACGTTTCCGCCGAACCAGACGTTGTCGGTGTTCGGCGCCGCCTTTCAGGTGCCGCGCCGCCGATCGTTCGTCCTCACCGAGGGCGCGGTCTACGCCCGCGTCCGTCTCGCGGGACGGGGCGGCGCGGCCCTCGACGTCCGCGCCCGCGCCGACCTCACGGGGAAGCTCGCGCTCGAGATCGCCGTCGACGACTTCCCCCTCGCGCGCCTCCCCGCCGTGGCGGACACAGGCCTCGGCCTCGAAGGCGAGCTGTCGGGCCGCCTGCGCCTGACGGGCCGCGTGGACGCGCCCGTGTGGTCGGGGCAGCTCTCGATCTTTCCGGTGGCGCTGCAGGGTCGCAGCGCCGGACGCGGCGGGCTCACGATCTCGACCGAGCCTTCGGGACTGCGCGCCCGTGGCCTCCTCATGGACGGCGTCAACGTCGACGGCGTCTTGGCAGCGACGCCGGCGGGCGCGCGCGGCGCGATCGCCGTCGGCCTCAGCCGCGTGAGGTTCGATCCACCCGTCGATCTGCCCGCGGGGCTCGTGCTCTCGAGCGTCGTTTCGGGCGTCGTCGTGGGACAGCTCGAGCCGGGCGGCGCGACGTCGCTCGACGGCAAGCTCTCCGACGTCACCTTGAGCCTGCGGCGCGCGGCCGCCGCTGAACGGTCCGACTCGTCGGTCGAGCTGCACGCGAAGGTTCCCATCCCCGTGTCTCTCCGGTCGGGTGGCGACGTCTCCGTGGGTCCCGCTCGGTTCGAGGGCGCCGCCGGCGCGCTCGACCTCGGGCTGCGCACGCACGGCGCCGAGACGCGCATCTCCGCGCGGGGCACCGTCGAGACCACGGCGCTCGCGCCGCTCGTCGCGCCGTGGATCCTGCGCCCCTCGGGCGCCGTCTCCGTCGCGCTGACGACGTCGCGCAGCGCCGCGGGTGCGCCGCTCGCCGTCGAAGGCGACGCGACCGTCAGGCGGCCGCTCTCGTTCGAGCTGGCGGCTCGTCCGGTTTCGGCGCGGATCGCGTCCGGCACCGTGCACGTCGCCGGCGATCGGATCGACGCCCGCGACCTTCCCCTCGAGTTCACGCTCGGCTCGCGTCCCGCGTCGTCGATCTCGCGCGTCGAGGGCAAGGTCCTGCTCGACGCGCGGCTCGCGCTCGGCGCGTCCGCGCCGCGCCTGTGGGCGCGCGCCCGCGTCGGCGCGTTGCGCCTCTACGCGCCGCTCGTCGGACCCGCGCCCGTGATGGCCGACGGCGGCACCTTCGAGGTGCTCGGCGCCCCGCTCGACCTCGACGAGCGGGCCATCGCCGCGATCGATCTGCCTCTGCACGGCGAGGCGCGCCACGTGACGACGCCTGCGGGCGTCGTCGACCGCGCGACCTTCGCGGTTCGTCTCCGAGGCGGCCCGGAGCGACCCGTGACCGTCTCGGGCGACGTGGACGTCGCGCAAGCGCGCGTCCGGCTCGATCGCGTCGAAGCGGCGCGCGCCGCCCTCGCCGCGACGGACGCGCCTCCGCGACCGGTCAGCCTCGACAACCCCCGGCTCGACCTCGGGGTCCACGCGCGCCGAGGCGCGATCGAGGTCGAGCTCGCCGGCCTGCCGAACCTGCACGTCGACCTCGACATGCACGCGGGAGGCACCCTCGAGCGGCCCACCGTCACGGGCGACGTGCGCCCCGACGGCTCGTACACCGCGATCCTCATGGCGCTGCAGCGCCTCCTCGCGCGCTGAGACGGCACGTGCGTTGCTGAGGCCTCACATCGACCCCCATGAAAGCGCGTCCATCATCCGGCTTCGGGCACTACCTGCGCGACCTCGTCTACGGCGCGCTCGACGGCGCCATCACGACCATGGCCGTCGTCGCCGGGGCCGCGGGCGCAGAGCTGTCGATTCGCGCCGGGTTGATCATGGGCCTCGCCAACCTCGTGGGCGACGGCATCTCGATGGGTGCGAGCAACTACCTCGGCCTCAAGTCCGAGCTCGAGCAAACCGCGCGCTCGGTCGTCGAAGAGGCGCCGTGGCGACACGCGCTCGCGACGTTCGTCGCGTTCGTCGTCGTCGGCTCCGTCCCGCTCTTGGGGTTCGTCATTGGCCCGCTCGTTCATGTGTCGATCTTGCCGGTGGCGGCGGCGCTCACGGCGGCGGCGCTCCTCGGCACGGGCGCTTGCCGCGCGCCGTTCGTCGACCGACCGATGTGGCGAAGCGCGCTCGAGATGTTCGTCGTCGGCGCCGTGGCTTGCCTCGCGGCCTACCTCGTCGGCGCCGTCGCGGCGCGGCTGCTCTGAGACCCGCACGACCTGCGGCCCGCGCACGCGCGCGCGCAAGAACTGCGGCCCGACCTCCGCCACCGCCCCGGTGATCCGATGGCACGACCCTCGCACTCGTCGCGAGCATCGTCATGCGAGCACGCGCCGCCCTCCCCGTCGCCCTCGGCGTCTTACTGATCGGCCCGTCGCTGCTGGCCGCGCCGGCCGGTCGCTTCGTCGAGGTCTGGGTTCGGGGCGAGGGCCCCGTCGCCGACGGCGTCGCGCCGCGCGCCCGCGTGACGCGCGTCGATTTGGACGCCATCCCGCTCCGCGCCGTCCAGCGCTACGACGTGCAGTACGCACGCGTCGGCTGGTACCAAGGCGTGCCGCTCGAGGACCTGCTGCGCCGGTTTCGCCCCGACGGGCGCCTCGACCTCGCGATCCTCCACTTCGCGAACGGCATGGCCGTCCCGCTGCCGTTTCGAGATCCGCAGGTCATGGTTCGGCTCGAGCCGTTCATCGCGCGCGGCCACCGCGACGCCGCGCGCGACCGCTTCACCACCGACGCGTTCGCCCCGATCCGGGACGCGCCGATCGCGACGGCCGCACGTCCCATCACCTTCGCCGGCAACAAGGTCGTCGTCGGCGACGCGTGGCACCCCGCGGCGAAGGCCGCGCTCGAACCCGGCTTCTCGCCGTGGGCGCGCGTCGACACGCTCACGGGCGTCGAGCTCGTGGCGTCGCAGCCCTACTACCTGCAATTCGACGTGAGCCCCGAGCCCCCGGTCCAGCGCGGCTTCGCGCTCTACCGCGAACATTGCCAGTTCTGTCACGGGGCGCGCCACGTCGGCGCCGCCTTCGGCTGGGACTTCGTCGAGGCGCAACCGATCGCTCGCTACCGCGACTCCGTCGCCGACCTCTACCACAACGTCGCCTACCGGCCGAGGAACGCGACGGAGCTCGGGCTCCTCATGCCCGCGCTCTCCTTTCTGACCGAGGAGGACATCGGGGCCCTGCGCGCCTGGCTCGAGGCTCTCGCGGCGCGCGACATGCCCGCCTACGCGCTCCCGCCCAAACCGCATCGATGAACGCGCGACGCGCCGCCGTCGCGTTGGCGCTGATCGTCGCGGCGCTCTGGTCGTCGCGGTCGGCGCGCGCGACCGAGGCGCCCTCCGAGACCGCGCGGCGCGGTTGGTCTCCCCGCCTCGAGCCGTTTCGTCCCTGGGAGTACGTCGCCACCGCGGGCGTTCAAGCCACGTCGCTGTACGTGCGGTGGAACCTGCCGCCGCCGACCCACGCCCGCTGGACGGGCGACAACCCGTTCGACGACGCCGTCCGCGCGTGGCTTCGCGCCGACACCGCCGAAGGCCGCGCGCGCGCCGATCACCTCAGCGACTGGGTGTCCTACGCGGGCACGGCCGCGCCCTTCGCGATCGATCTGCCCGTCGTGCTCTTCGCTCATCGCGACGGCAACGTCACGTGGCAGATGCTGATGATGGATCTCGAGGCGACGGCCGCCGCGAACTTCGCCAACAACGTCCTGTTTTATGCCGCCGGCCGCGGGCGGCCGTCGTCGAAGGACTGCGCCGCCGATCCCTCCTACGACCGGCTGTGCGGCGGCGCCAGCAACAACGCGAGCCTGCCGAGCGGGCACACCGTCACGATCGCGACCGCCGCCGGCCTGACTTGTGTTCATCACCGCCATCTGCGGATCTACGAGAACGAGCTGGCCGACGGGGCGGCGTGCGTGGCCGTGTCCCTCGCGACGATCGCGACCGGCGTGCTGCGCATCATGGCCGACCGTCACTTCACGACCGACGTCCTGCTGGGCGCCGCGATCGGCTTCGGCAGCGGCTACGGCCTGCCGACGCTCCTGCACTACCGCGGCCTCGGCGACGGCGGGCCCGAGGTCGCGTTGCTGCCGTTCGCGGGCCCGAGCGTCATCGGGCTCGGCGTCGGTGGCGCGCTTTGACGGCGCGCGCGCAACGCGTGCGTTCCGGCGACGCGAGAGGCGCAACGAATGCGCTCACGCCCCCAATCCCCCGAGCCGCGCGCGCGGCGATCGAGCTGGCACGGACGTCGCAGTGAGCCGCCCCATGAAGATCACCGACCTCATGACGGCCGACGTCGCGACCTGCGCCCCGACGGACAGCCTCAACCGAGCGGCGCAGCTCATGTGGGAGCGGCGCTGTGGCTGCATCCCCGTCGTCGACGCCGCCGCCAAGGTCGTCGGCGTCGTCACGGACCGCGACGTCTGCATGTCCGCCTACACGCAGGGGCGACGGCTCGACGACGTCGCCGTCTCGACCGCGATGTCGCGCCCGGCGCGGACGTGCCCGCCCACGACGACCGTCGAGGACGCCGAAGACTTGATGATGGCGTACGGCGTGCGGCGCCTCGTCGTCGTCGACGCCGAGGAGCGCGCCCTCGGGGTCTTGTCTCTCGACGACGTCGCGAAGAGCGGCGCCGCCTGGGACGGCAAGGGTGAGATCGATCTCGAGCGCGTCGCGCTGACGCTGGGCGAGGTCAGCCGCGTGCACGCCACCGACGAGATGGTGCCCGAAGAGATCGACACCACCGTCGCCGAGGTGGTTCGAAACAGCCTCGCGGCGCTCAAGACGCTGCGAGACGAGATGCGCGTCGATCTGAACCTCGCCGCCAAGGACATGCGCGATCGGTGGCGGCGGCTCGAGACCAGGTTGCGGGCGGCCGAGACGCGGGCCCGCGACTCGCGCCGGCGCGGTGCCAGTCAGCTCGCGGGCCTCGTCGAGAGCGCGGCGCAGCTCCGGCGGCAAGTCCAAGGTCAGACGACCGGCAAACGCGCGAGGCCGTCATGACCATCGTCGCCGCGACCGACTTCTCTTCGTGCTCGCTGACCGCCGTCCGGCTCGCCGCCATCATGGCGCGCCGAAAGAGCGCCTCGCTCCTGTTGCTGACCGTGGTGGAACCCGTCGCCGTCGATCCGCTGTCGGCGCCGCTCAGCGAGGGCTGGGACGGCGCGCGGCTCACGGCCGCGGAGCAGGCGCTCGACGAAGAGGCCTCGGCGCTGCGAAAGACGGGGCTCGACGTTCGGACGACCGTCCTGCTGGGCGCGCCCGCCGCGTCCGTCCTCGAGGTCGCGCGCGAAGAGCGCGCCGAGCTCGTCGTCGTGGGCACGCACGGACGTCGCGGCGCGGCCCGGCTCTTCCTCGGCAGCTGCGCCGAGGCGGTCGTGCGCCACGCGCCCTGCCCCGTCTTGGTCACGGGCGCCGAGCCGACGAGCCTCGCGCGCTGGAACGAGACGACGCCCCTGCGGCTGACCGTCGTGAGCGACGGCTCGGGCGCGTGCGACGCCGCCCTCGCGTGGACGCGGAGCTCGAACCTCTCGACGCCGTCCGACGTGTCGCTCGTGCGCGTCTACTGGCCGCCGCGCGAGGCTGCGCGCTACGGCCTCGAAGAGGCCTGGCGCGACAACGAAGGCGACCCCGCCCTGCTCGCGCTCGTCGAGCGCGATCTGAGGAAGGACGCGCGCCCGCTGACGGGCACGCACGAGCCGCAGATCCGGTTCCGTGTCGCGGGGTACGACGTGGGCGCCGACGTCGCGAGCGACGCCCGGCTGCTCGACGCCGAGGCGATCGTCATCGGCGTGCCCGCGCACCACCGAGGCACCTTCACCGGTCTGCGGGCCGCCTCGCTGCTGCGCGCGGCGACGGTCCCGGTCTTCTGCGTCCCCGAGGGGCCGAAGGTGAGATCCGCCCGCATCCCCAAGGTCGAAACCGTCCTCGTGGCCTGCGACCTCTCGGACGCCTCGGTCGCCGCCGTCACGGCGTGCTACGGGTTGCTGCCCGGTGGAGGCCGCGTCGAGCTGGTTCACGTCCACGAGCGCGGGGTCCCGACCGTCGTCGAGAACGTGGACCCGATGCCGCGCCTCACCGACGAAGAACGCGCGCGCGTCGAGGCGCGCCTGCGCGCGGCCGTTCCGCGCGAGGCCGCCGAGCACGGCGTCGCGACGCGCATCGAGGTGATCGAAGGGATGCGCGCCGCCGAGGGCATCCTGCAGGCGGCGGATCGCCTCGCCGTCGACGTCATCGCGCTCGGCTCGCACGGCCGATCGGGGCTGGCGCGCGCCGTCGTCGGCTCCGTCGCCGAGGAGATCATGCGCCGGTCGTCGCGGCCCGTGTTCGTCGTCCGAAGCTAACGGGCCGCCCCGGCGATCGCGACCGCCAGTCCCGCGAGCAGCGTCACGAGGGCGACGGCCCGCTGCCGCGGGCTCGCGGCGTCCGGCAACACCCGCGGCGCCAGGTCGACCTCGGCGACGTGCAGAAACGTCCCCGCCGAAAGCGCGAGCGCGACGCCCGAAGCGGCGCGCCAGAACGACGCGCCCACGAGCGCCGCGGCCGCGCCGAACGCCGCCGTCAGCTGAACGCCCGTCATCACGAGGACGGCCCGCGCGCGCGACATTCCGGCCTCGCGCAGGACCACGTAAGCCGCCACCTCTTCGGGCACCTCGTGCACGATCACCGCGAGCGCCGTGACGAGGCCGAGGTGCGGTGAGGCCAGGAACGCGGCCGCGATGGCGGCGCCGTCGGCCGCGTTGTGAAGCGCGTCGGCGCCGAGCAGCACGCCGGCCGCGCTCCGGCGCCGGGAGCTCGAACCCAGGCGATGTCCGATCGTCCACTCCAAGACGAGCATCGCCGCCGCGCCCGCGAACGTGACGGCCAGCGCCTTCGCCGGAGGCAGCTGCGCGCACGCCTCGGGCAAGAGGTCGAGGAACGTCGTTCCGAGGAGCATGCCCGCCGCGAACGGCAAGGCCGAGCGCCTCGCCTTGCCTAGCCAGGCCTCGGGAAGCAAGCCGGCGACGAGGGCCGCGCAGCCGTCGAGCGTGATGGCCGCGACGACGAGCAACCACGTCGTGCGAGAAGGTCCGAGGGCGGGCATGTCTCGGTCGGCCAATGCAGCCCGTGGACCACCGCTTCGGCGGGGCGACACCCTCGACGGGCGCAAGCCCTGCAAGGCGGCCGCTGCCGCGCGCATCCTTTTCGCAGCTCGCGGCTGACGCTCGTCATCACGGAGCTCGAAAAGAACGCCTGGTTCCCATGCGCGTCCCTCGCGGGGTGATCTCGACTCGCGCGGCGTCCGAGCTTGCCTCCTCGAGCTCGGCTCCGATCGCGACGCTCGGCGACCCGCGCATCAAGTCCTTCGACTTGGCGATCCAAACCAGCCCCACCGGTTGCGCAGGTCACCCGACGGTGGCGACGCATCAGAAGATGGCCGACACTTTGACGGCCGAGCTCGCGAAGGAGCTCGGCTGGTGACGCCTGCTGTCCATGGCGGCGCTCCTCACCACTACCGATACCCGCTCGCCTGCAACCGGAACAGCTCGGCGTAGCGGGCTCCCGCGGCGAGCAGCTCGGCGTGGGTGCCGTCCTCGATGACGCGTCCATGCTCCAAAACCAGGATCCGATCCGCCATGCGCACGGTGGGAAAACGGTGGGAGATCAGGATCGCCGTGCGGCCCGCCGTGAGCTGACGAAACCTCTCGAACACGGCGTGCTCGGCTTCGGCGTCGAGCGCCGCCGTGGGCTCGTCCAAGATCAGGACGTCCGCCTCCTCGCGCATGAACGCGCGCGCGAGCGCCACCTTCTGCCATTGCCCTCCCGACAGCTCGGCGCCGCTCTTGAACCAGCGTCCGAGCTGGGTGTCGAGGCCCTGCGCCAAACCGCCCACGACCTCTTTGGCGCCGCCGCGCTCGACGGCGCGTTGCGTGCGCACCTCGTCGTGCAAATGCTCGACGCTGCCGAAGGCGACGTTCTCTCTCACGAGCAGCTGGTACTGGTTGAAGTCCTGGAAGATGACGCCGATGCGGCGGCGGAGCTCGGTCTCGTCCCAGTGCCGCAGATCCTTGCCGTCGAGCAGGACGCGGCCTTCGGTCGGGCGGTAGAGGCCCGCGAGCAGCTTGATGAACGTCGTCTTGCCGGCGCCGTTCTCGCCCACGAGCGCGAGGCTCCGGCCCTTCGGCAAGAACAGATCGACGTCGCGCAGCGCCCAGCTCTCGGCGCCGGGGTACCGGAAGCCGACGTGCTCGAAGCGAAGACCTTGCTCGGTCGAAGCCGACTCCGTCGACGGCAGCGAGGCCGGCATGGGCGCGGCCGTGGTCTCGATCGCGAGGTACTCGAACAGGTTCGACATGTAGAGCGTGTCCTCGTACATGCCGCCGATCGCCGTGAGGATCGATTGAAAGGCTTGCTGCCCCTGCCGGAACGCCACGAGGTACAGCGTCATGTCGCCGAGCGACAGCGTGCCGCGCGCCGTCGCGAAGACGATGAGCGCGTAGCAGCCGTAGAAGACCAGCGTGCTCACGAGCGACAGCAGGTAGGCCCACACCGTGCGCCGGGTCGCGAGCTCCTTGTCCTCCTCGTAGAAGCGCTCGGCCAGCGTGCGGTAGCGCTCGAGCAGCAGCGGTCCCAGCCCGAAGAGCTTCACCTCCTTGGCGTGCTCGTCGTTCGCCATCACGTACTCGAGGTAGTTCAAGCGACGCGCGTCGGGCGAGCGCCAGTTGCGCAGGCGGAAGGCGGCGCCCGAGAAGCGCGCCTCGGCGATGAAGGCCGGCACGGTCGCCGCGAGCAGCGCGAGCACCATGAAGCCCGAGAAGCGCACGAGCAGCGCGATGTAGCCCGCGAGCGTGAGGGCGTTGCGCAGGAGCTGGAAGTTGCCCTGGATGAGCGACAACGGGCGCGACGAGGCCTCGCGTCGGGCGCGCGTCAGCTTGTCGTAGAACTCCGGATCCTCGAAGTGGCGGAGCTCCAGCGTCTGCGCCTTCTCGAGGATGGCGACGTTCACGTCGATGCCGAGACGCGAGCCGACGTTCTGGCGGACGAGGCCGAGCGCGCGTTCGAGGAGAGCGCTGCCCGCGACGGCCGCGAGCTCGAGCGCGACGAAGCGCACCGTGCGCGCGATGGCGGCGTCGCGCGCCGGCCCGGGTGCGGCGGCGTGCGCGGCGATCACCGCGTCCATGATCAGCTTCCCGACGACGGCGACGAGCGGCGGCAGCGCGGCGGCCAGCACGGTGAGGACGCCCAGCGCCACCGTTCCGCGCGGCGACGAGCGCCACACGAGCGCCAGCGTGCGGTGTGACTGTGAAAAGCTCGTTCGCAACCGGACGCCCAGCGAGACCGGCGGGCCCGGCGGCGGCGAGAGCGGGTGCGGAGCGGCCGACATGCTCCTTCAATCTAGCAGCGTCGAGCCAATGGTCAGCCCGCGCGTGGTTCCGAGACGAGCCGCGCCATGACCCTGCTATGGTTGCGCGAGACATGTCGGACGCGCGTTGGTGGCCGTGGGTTCTCGTCGTGGCGGGCTGTGTGCCGACCGCGACGAGCGTGCAGACCGTGAGAGAGGCCGGTGCGCCGTCGACAGAGACGCGCGTCTACCAGAAACCCCCGGACGCCGAGCTGCGCCAACGCCTGACGACCACGCAGTACGAGATCACTCAACGCGAAGGCACGGAGCCGCCGTACCACAACGCGTACTGGAACAACCACGAGCCCGGGCTGTACGTCGACGTCGTCACTGGCGAACCGCTCTTCGTCTCGGTCGACAAGTTCGACTCGCACACCGGCTGGCCGAGCTTCACGCGTCCGGCGGAGCCCGGGCACGTCGTCGAGCGGAGGGACGTCAAGCTCGGGTACGTTCGGCGAGAGGTGCGCTCGGTGGCCGGCGACTCCCACCTCGGGCACGTCTTCGACGATGGTCCGCCACCGACCGGGCTGCGCTACTGCATCAACTCGGCCGCGCTGCGCTTCATCCCGTTGAGCGATCTCGACGCCCAAGGTTACGGCGCGTATCGCGCGAGGTTCTCACCGCCCCGGTGAGGTCTAGGTCGGGAACTCTTTCATGGGCGCCGTCTGATCGTCGCCGCCGCGGGTCGTGTGCTCGCGATCCTGCGCGGTGCGCGAGCCGGAGCGAATCTCCTCGGCCGTCGGTTCGGCCGGTCCGTGATGCTGATGTTCGGCGTCGCGCGCCTTTTTATTGTCCTGGGCCTCGACTGGCTTCTTCGTTTTGGGCATTTGAAGCCTCCCTTTGAACTGTAGTCACTCGGCGACGCGGCGACAGGGCCTACGCGGCGTGCTTTTTCACCGAGCGTTGCAGCTGACGCAGCAGTCGCCCTCCGGATTTTTCGTCTGCAGCGCGACGCTGCAGAAGCGCGAGGACCGCCTTTTCCTCGAGACGAAGCGCGCCGAGCGGTCTCCTGCCGCTCGCAGCCCGTTGCCCGAGCGAGAGCCCGCCCTCGAGGTAGGACGCGACGACGTCGGGGTGCACGTAGCTCTTGCGGCACACGGATGGCGTGTTGCCGAGGCGCGCGGCGACGCGTTCGATCGCGAGCTTGACGTCGCGACGATTGGGCCGACGCGGCTTCTTCGCGGCGCGCGCCGCCAGCTCGGAAGCACCGATCTCGTCGAGCGCCATGGCCGCCAGCACGGTGCCGGCCCACGTGCGGAAGTCCTTGGCCGTGAAAGCTTCCCCCGTGGTTTCTCGGATGTACTCGTTGACGTCGCCGGAGTCGATGGCGGCCGAGCTTCCGTCCGCATCGATGTATTGGAAGAGCTCTTGGCCCGGCAGGTCGCGGCACTGCCGCACGATGCGCGCGAGCTTCGCGTCGTGGACGGCCACGTCGTGAACGACGCCGCTCTTGCCGCGAAAATGAAACGTCAGCTCGGCGGCGCGAAAAGCGACGTGGCGGTCCTCGAGCGTCGTGAGCCCGAAGGAACCGTTGGCGCGGGCGTACGCCTCATTTCCCACGCGGATGAACGTGGTTTCGAGGAGGCGCACGACGGCGGCCAACACCTTGTTCCGATCGAGCCCGGGCTTCGCGAGATCCTGGCAGACGCGCCGGCGCAAGGTCGGGATGGCCTTCCCGAACGCGATCATGCGCGCGTACTTCGTGCCGTCCCGCTCCTCGCGCCAACGCGGGTGGTACCGGTATTGTTTGCGTCCCCGCGCATCGCGCCCGGTGGCTTGGATGTGCCCATCGGCGCGCGGGCAGATCCAAACGTTCCGCCAGGCCGGCGGGATCGCGAGGCGACGGATGCGCTCCAGCTCCGCAGCGTCGGTGAGCCGACGCCCGTGCTCGTCCTCGTAGGCGAACGTCGGCACCAGGCGCGCGCCGCGCTTGATCTTCCGCCCCGTCGGTCGTCGCCGGTAGCCGGGCCGAGCATCGTCGACGTGTCGCAGCCCCGCCGCGCGCGCCGAGGCCTCCGGAGCGGGGACGACTGGCGTGCTGGCGGCGGCGCGCACGACTGAAAGCTGGGGCCCGGCGGCGCCTTGTCCACCCTTGCTGCACGAATCGCCGGGATGTGACACTGCGCCCGCCCATGCTGACCCTGGCTCTCGACCTCGGCACCTCGTCGTGCCGGAGCGCGCTCTTCGACGTCCATGGGCGCCGCTTGCCCGAGACGACGGCGCAGCGATCGTACGACCTCGCCACCGACAAGGACGGCAAAGCCGAGCTCGATCCGCAGAACCTCCGGCTCGCCCTGCAAGCCTGCATCGGCACCACGCTCGCGGCCTTCGACGGCGAGCGGCGGTTGCGTTCGCAGCCGATCGCCGCCGTCGGCACCTCGTGCTTCGGGCACAGTCTCATCGGCACCGACGAGCGCGGCCGGCCGCTGACGCCGATCATCACCTGGGCCGACAGCCGCATGCGGCGGACCGCGGCGCTGCTGCGGACCCAATACGACGAACGGAAGATCCACGCGCGCAGCGGCTGCATGATCCGCGCGTCGTTCTGGCCGGCCAAGCTCCGGTGGTTGGCCATGACCAAACCGGCCGTCGTCAAGCGTGTCACACGATGGATGTCGCCCGCGGAGTGGCTCTACCAGCGGTTCTGCGGCGACGTCCGCAGCGCGCACGGCATGGCCACCGGCACCGGGCTCTACAACCCGCGCACGCGCGCCTACGACCCCGTGCTGTTGGAACTGGCCGGGGTGAGCGAGCGCGTGTTACCGACGATCGGCGACGAGCCGATGCGCCTGTTGCCGGAGCTGGCCCTCGAATGGCCCGCGCTGGGCGAGGCCCAGTGGTTCCCGGCGATCTTCGACGGCGCGGCGTCGAACCTCGGCTCCGGTGCCACCAACGCCGACCACGCCGCGATCAACGTCGGCACGAGCGCCGCCGTCCGCATCATGCACACCACGAGCGCGCGCAGCCCCGCGCGCGCGCCGTTCGGGTTGTTCTGCTATCGGGTCGATGCGAAGCGGCACTTGATCGGCGGCGCCGTGTCGAACGCCGGGAACCTGCGCGCGTGGTGCCTCCGCGAGCTGCGCCTGCCCGATGATCCGGCCGTGATCGAGCACGTCCTGTCCAAGCGGCGAACCCCCGATCACGGCCTCCTCGTGCTGCCCTTCTGGAACGCCGAGCGCGCGCCGAACTGGAGCGAGGACGCCGGCGGCACGATCGTCGGCATCACCCAGGCCACGACGGCGCTGGATCTCCTGCAGGCGATCACCGAATCGAGCTACTACCGCCTCGAGACGATCGTCGACCACATCCCGTCGGGCTCGTCGCCGCGGTTTTTGGTCGGCGGAGGCATCGAGCGCTCTCCCTCGAGCCTGCAGCGACTGGCCGACGTGATGGATCACCCGCTGACGGCCCTCAACGAACGCGAAGCGAGCCTGCGCGGCGCCGCGATCTTCGCGCTGGAGAAGCTCGGTCACCGGGACATGCTCGCGCCGGCGACCGGACGCGCGGTGAAGCCCGATCACCAGCGCGCCAAGCGCTATGCGATCGAACGCGTGCGCATGGCCGAGCTGTGCGAGACCATCGATCTCGTGCGCTCATAGGGCGGTCTCACGCGGGCGTCATGAGCCACACGCGCAAGACCGGACGAAGCCGCTCTGGCAACGACGGCGACAAGCCGAGCGCCTCGATCGATGCGAAAGACGGCGTCTCGTCGACCTGACTGCGGACCTCGACGTCGAAGTCGGCGCGCGCGAGGAAGGCCGCGAGGTCGTCGCCATCTTCGAACGCCGAGGCGTCGACCTGGCGCTGCGTGATGCCCATGACGGCCTCGCGCAGCCGCACCCGCTCGGGCGGGAGATCCTTCGCTTCCACCTTGAACGTGAAGTCGGGCGTGATCCAACGACCGCCCACAAACTCGCCGAGCAGCCGGTGAATGTTCGTCGCGAGCTGCTCGGCCTCCTGCTTCGACAAATACATCATCAGGCCTTCGCACAGGACGGTGAGAGGCTGCCGTCGATCGAGGACGGCGGCGGCGGCACGAATCTGTTCGAGGTCGAGCGCATTCGCGGCGGTCACCACGTGACGGGAGCTCGGCGGAATCGCGTGATTCATCCGAAGGTCTTCGATCAATCGCAGCTTCGTCGCGACGACCTCGGGCAGGTCCGTCTCGACGTAGGTCATCGCGCCGCCGCGGGTGAGATCGAGCCCGCGCAGCGAGTACCCGCTCGCGAGCTCGAGCACTTGCGGCGCGCCCGCCCGAAGGAGCTGCGTGAGGCTCTTGTACCGGGCCTCGAACATCGGCGCGTAGAAAGTGAGCTTGTCCCGCTCCAACCCGTGCTCGCGCAGGATTTGCTCGAACGCCGCCTCGGCGCCGATTCGGTTCGCCACTTCCTTCGCGAACGGAATGTCCGAGAACTGTCGGTAGTAGGCGGCGAGCTTGGCCGTCACGCTGATGAGCGAGGGATCGGCTGACATGACGCCAGCATATCGCCCTTGGCGCCGCGCGGATAAGCTGCGCGCCGTGGGTCTCTTCGACGAACCGCAGCTCTCCCGCGTGGTGGCGAACGGCTGCTCGAGCTGCGGCTCGCGCAAGCTGACGTTCTCGACCTACGTCGATGCCGCGCTGCCGCTCATGGGCGGCGAACCGGTGGGACGTCTCACGTGGCTCTACGACGGCGAGAAGTTCGTCGACGGCGTGTACGAGATTCGGTGC
The DNA here is from genome assembly GCA_035549075.1 of Polyangia bacterium. GTDB lineage: Bacteria > Myxococcota_A > Polyangia > Fen-1088 > Fen-1088 > DASZFV01. The sequence continues at coordinate 63,246 of DASZRT010000068.1, forward strand.
GGCCAATGCGACGCGCTCGCCTTCAGCGCCGGCGTCTGCCCGCGCTGTCACGCGCCCGGCGGCCTCGCGCGCGCCCTCACGACGCCGAACGACTGGCCTGTCCCGTCGGCCTGTCCGTCATGCGCCGACGAAGAGGTTCGCTACGTGGCCTTCATTCCTGCGCGCGTCGTCTACGAACAAACGCGGGCCGAAAAGGCCCGTGCCCTGAGCGAGCCTCACGAAAACGGCTTTCACGGCGCGCGCGTCGATTGCATGACCTGCGGCACCGTCGCCGCGCGAACCGAGACTTGCCCTCTCTGCGGCGGGCCCGGTCCGTTGCGCGCGCGACCGGGGTGAGCGGCCAGCGATCACTCAAGGGCAGGTCTTGATCGACGTGATCCAATCCGAGACGAGCTGCAGGCCCTGGGTGTCGAACTGGAAGGTCGCGATCCTCGGCATGTGGAGGTTGTCGTAGGCGCCGATGGGGGCGTTCATGCGCAGCCAGATCGACGACTTCGTCGGCGTGCCCGGCGCGAGCACGACGGCGTCGGGGACGCCGACGTCGCCCATCGTGAGGGGCGCGTTGCAGGTCATCGTGTCTTTGAGCGAGACGCCGTAGCGCAAATCGAACGAGTTGAAGTCGGCGTCGGGGCGGTGGCAGTGGGCGCAGTTGGCGTGGAGGTAGGAGCGCGCGCGGTCGTCGAGCGTCGCGTCGGCCGGCGGCGCGCCGAGCTGGCCGGCGTACGGGGTCACGAGCGCGGCGGCGTAGGGCTTGGGAACGGCCGCGTCGAAGAGGTCCATCGCCTCGAATTGCGCGATCTGGTTGCTGCCGCCGACGACGCGGTTCATCTGATTGGTTTGCGGGCCGAGCGTTCCGCCGGCTTGTTGCGTGTGGCAATCACCGCAGTCGGTGCGGCTCGGGTAGTGCCAGTCGACGACGCCCGCGTCGGCGGCGGTGTCGAACATGACCTCGACGCGCGCGTCGGGCACGATCGTCGCCTCGGTCTGGGCTTCGTTCCACTGGTAGGTGTAGCCGTACCAATTGAACGCGTCGGGGTGGGCGAGCAGGCGCGTCTCGACGAGCTTGCCGTCGAACATGAAGCTCTTCACCATGACCGTGCCGACGGGGAAGACCCACTTGCCGGTGTCGGCGGGACCTCGGCGGCACTCGCTGGGCGTGGCGGCGCAGTCCTTGACGTGAATCTTGCCGCCCGCGGGGAGCACGAAGCCGCGCGCCTTGTAGGCCGAATCGGACCACAGCGGGCTGTTCACCTCGTACGGGATCACGTTCGACGCGAGCCGGGTGGGGTTCGTCGCGTCCATGCAACCGGTCAGCGCCAGCGTGGGCGCGGGGCAATAGATGTTCGCCGGCGGCGTGCACGTCCCTCGCGACGTCGGCGCGACGCACGTCCCGGGTGCGACGTCGGCGGATGCGTCGGTCCCAGCGTCGACGTGCGCTTCGACTGCGACGTCCGGCGGCGCTTCGATGGGACCTTCGAGCGCGACGTCGACGACGTCGGTCGTCGAAGCGTCGGAGACGGCGCCGTCACCCGAGTCCGCGCTCGGCGACTTGCTCGCGCAGCCCACAATCACGCCGACGAGCACGACGAACCGTCGCGTCGGACGCATCAGGGAGGCAGCAGGCCGTAGACCTCGAGCTCGGTCTGCGTGCCGAAGTAGACGCGGCCGTTGGCGATCGTCGGCACGGCGTTCTTCGCGACCAACGCGGCTTGATCGCGCATGCCCGTCGCCTGGTTGCTGTTCCACAGCTCCTTCGTCAGATCGAGCGCGTCGTACGCGTGAAGAGCGGCGTTGCCCACGGGTTGGTAGCCGTCGCCCTCGCCCGCCCAGATGATGCCCGCCGTGTTCCCGTTCGCCGAGAGGCTCGTGAGCGCGCCCGGCTGCGAGAAGTTGTTCAGCGATTGCGACGTCGGCACCGTCGACAGCACCCCGTTCGTCAGCGAGAACGCCTTCACCTTGTCGCCGATGGCCGACGTGAAGACGAAGCCGTTCCAGTAGATCGGCTGCGAGTAGATGCCGGCGCTCGGTCCGTTGGTGTTGGGGTGCACCGACACTTTCTGCACGATCTGACTGTCGTCGGCGGTGATATGCCCCAGCGAGTCTCGGTCGAGCATGTAGAGGTAGCCGGGCTTGCCGCTGCCGATCATGAGGTGCGGGTGCCCAGGCACGCCGATCGAATCGGGCAAGATCAGGACGCTCGTCGACCCGAGATCGACGTCGGCGTTCGAGAGCGCGACCGCGTCGTGCGGCGCGAACCAATCGACCAGCTTGTTCATCGGGTCGAGCTTGAGCACGCTCATGCTGGCGTTGCGCCCGCCCGTCGGCAAGTCGAACGCGCCGTTGCCGGTCTCGACGTAGAGGTTGCCGCTGGGATCGACGGCGATGCCCGCGCCCGACATCCAGATCGAGCCTGCCTCTTTGTCGGGCGTCGTGCAGTAGATGCTCTTCTGCGCGAGCGTCGTCGCGTCGTAGCCGAGGACCCAGCCGTGCCAGTGGTTGTGGTCGCCGTTGCCCGTGAAGGCGATGTAGACGGTGCCGTTCGAGAGCGCGAGCCCCGGGCGCTGCAGCTCGCGCAGCAGATCCAGCACGACCATGCCCGCGGGGCTCATGACGTTGTTGGCGCCCGTTCCAGCGATGGCGCCGGTGATGACGACGGGCCCGCCCAGCTTCTCGGCGCCCGTCGTGATGTCGAGCGCGTGCAGGCGATCGACGTACTTCGGCCCCGGCTCCTTCGTCGCCGCGACGAGGTACATGGTGTTGGTCGCGGGATCGATCACCGGCGTGCCCGTGATGCCCACCTCGGGCTTCAACGTCGGCGAGCTCGTCTCGACCTCGGGGATCGGCACGACGCCCGTGCTGAGGAAGCTGACTTGCCACAGCGGGGCCTGCTTCGTGTCGGCGTCGAACGCGTAGACCGTGTCGTGCTCGGACGCGATGTACACGACGTTGTGAACGCCCTTGCCGGGGATCGTCACGTTCGGGACGTAGAGCGGCTGCGCGTAGAGGAAGCCGTCGACCGGCTGCGCGAAGACCTTGCCGAACTTGGCGACGTTGACGTTCGCGGGTGTGAGGATGGTTTCCCTCGCGTTCACACCCGAGCGGGCCATGTCGTTGTGCTGCGTGTAGATCGCGAACGCCCCACCCGCTCCGGTCGTGCCGCCCGTTGCGGTCTGGCCGCCACCGCCGGAGGCGCCGCCGCCACCGGTGCCCGCGGTCGATCCACCGGTGCCACCACCCGCGGGCGCGTCGATGCCGCCGTCGGGCGTGTTCTGTCCCGTCGTGCCCGCGCCGCTCGTGCCGCCGGTTGCCGGCGTGCCGCCCGAGCCTTTGCCTCCCGCGCCGGTGACGCCACCGGTTCCGCCGGTGCCGCTCGACGACTTGCCGCAACCCGCGAGCAAGCCGAGGCCCGCGATACAGACGAGCGCGCTTCCCCTCAATCCGTCACGACGACCCATGCCTGCGAGCCTAGGTCTTATTTTCAGCGCGGAACAGGCAATAGACGCGCGTCTGATGCACGCGCCCATTGCCGGCAAAACAGCAATTCGCGGGCGCTATCAGTTTCCGGCGGCGGCGTCGTTCGGCGCGTCGGGCGCGGCGTCGACGCCGCCGTCGTTCGCGGGCGCCGTCGAGGCGCCGGGGGCGACGAGGATCCAGCCGAGGTAGTGCGTCGACGCCGCCGACTCGAGCCCCGTCGCGAAGACGCCGGCCGCCGTCGGCGCGTGGCCGCCGTCGGACTCGGTGAACGTGAAGCGCGAGACGCTCGCCGAGCCTTGGTCGACGACGAGGAGCTCGCCCCACGACGTGAACGCGAGGCCGATCGGGTAATTGAGGCCGTTCCCCGTGAGGCTGCCGTTCGCCGTGAGCGCGCCCGACGCGCCCACGGTGAAGCGCAGCACCTCGTTCGTGTTGGCGTTGCTCACGAAGAGCTCGCCCCACGACGACAGCGCCATGCCGTGCGGGTTGTCGAGGCCGGTCGTGGTCGCCGCGAGCGCCGTCAGCGTCTTGTCGGTGGCGACGTGGTACGGCTGGATCGTGTCGACCGAGTGGCAGTCGCCGAGGTACAGCGTCCGCGAGGTGCCGTCCCACAGCACGCCGCGCCCCGCCGTGACGATGCCCGCCGCCGTCACCGTGCCGGCGACGCTGCCGGCGCCTGTGCCGTCGAACGCGACGCGCGTGATCTTCGAGGCCGTCGTGTCGCACGAGTTGTAGTTCGTCGTCGGGATCCAGAGCTCGTCGTCGACGAAGGCGATCTGCTCGGGCTGCGTCACGCCGAGGCCCGTGAGCGGCGTGCCCGCGATCGGCGTCCCGAGCGGCGCCGTGAAGCGCAACACGCTGCCGTCCTCCGACGCCGCGAACAGCTCACCCTTGGCGCTCATGGCGAGCCCCTCGGGACCGGACGCCGCGATCATGTCGGTCAGCGCTGGGTCCTTCCCGGGCGAGACGTTGTAGCGATAGATGATGTCGTTGTGGCCGTGCGACAGGAACATCGTCGCGACCGGGCCGCCGTCAGGGCCACCATCGGTGCTCGCGTCCGAGCCGGCGTCCGAGGATCCGTCGCCGCTCTGATCGAGACCACCGTCGGTCACGACGTCGCCGCCCGCGTCCAGCGCGTCGCCGCCGGCGTCGGTCACCGCCGAGTCCGTCGGACCGTCGCCCGTCGGCGCGTCGGTCTTGGAGTCGGTCGAGCCGTCGTTCGTGCTCTTCTTGCTGGAGCCGCATCCGAACGCGAACGCCGAAAGCAGCCCGAGCGCGACGAACGTGCGAGAGGCGAAGGAAGTCATCGACCGCTTCTACACCCGCTCCAACGCGGCAGGCAACGGACAGACGCGGGAAGGCGCGCCCGTCACCGACGACGCGTCTGCTGTGGGGACTTGCCCGTCCAGCGCTTGAACGCGCGCGTGAAGGCGGCGTGCTCCGAGAAGCCGAGCGCGAAGGCGATCTCGGCCAGCGCGTGCTCGCCCTCTTGCAAGAGCGTCTGCGCGCGGTGCAAGCGCACCTCGTCGACGACGCGCCGAAACGACGTCCCCTCGTCGGCCAGCGCGCGCCGCAGCGATCGCTCGCTCATGCCCAGCTGGCGCGCGACGACGCCGACGCCGGGCTCGCCGCTCACGAGCAGCTCGCCGACGAGGCGGGCGGTCGCGTCCCGCACCGTCTCCGCGCGGCGCAACGCCGCCAGGCGCTCTTCGGCCTGGGCGTCGAAGTACGACGCCATCGCCAGGTTCGCGAAGCGCGGCGCCTCGTCGAGCACCGCGCGCGGCAGCTCGATCGCGTCTTCATCGGCCGCCCAACGCACGCGCGCGCCGAAGTAATCGTCGTGGGCACGCGACGACGGCGGCGCCTGGTGGCGAAGGCGCACCTGCACGGCGAGCTCGCGCCCGAGGATCTGCCGGAGAGCCCGCACGGCCTCGGCGACCGCCGCCTCGTTCGCGACCCGCTGGCCGAGCGTCCGTGGGCCTTCTCGGTGCCACACCAACGTGACGAGCTCGCCCTCTTCGCGCTTCGACCAATGACCCGAGGTCGTCACGATCGCCGAGAAGCGCATCACCCGCGCGAACGCCTCGCGAACGGTGGGCGCCGTCATGATGGCGAACCCCAACAACGGGTAGCGCTCGACCTCGAACCGCTGCGCGTAAAACACGGGGAAGCTCGCGTCGCGGAGGAGGCGCATCGCCCGCTCCCAAGCGGCGAACACGGCTTGCATCGGCACGGGCGCCTCGGGCGCCGCGAGCTGCGCGGCGGTGAGGCCCGAGGCGGCGACGATCTCCTCGCGCGCTCCGCCGCGCGCGGCGACGGCCTCGGCCACCGCGATCACGAAAATGGCGGGCAACGTCGCGAACGCCACGAAAATCAGCCTAACGTCGCACGCCAGGCGCGACAAGCGCGCCGGTCAAACGATTGGCCGCCGCCGCCAAGACGGCGGGGGCGTCACGCCCTAGCCTCGATCGCGGCGCGCCTCTCGCGCCGAGGGAGAACACCAATGGAAAGAAGCTCTGGGTTTCATGTCGTGCTCGGGACGGGCGCGCTCGGGCTCGCGGTCGCGCGCGCGCTGCGCCGCCGCGAGCTGCCGGTGCGAATGATCAACCGCAGCGGGCGCATCGCATCGCCGCCCGCCGGCGCCGACGTCGTGCGCGGCGATCTCACGGACGACGCCGGCGCGCGCGAGATCACGCGTGACGCGCGCGTCATCTATCACTGCGCGGCGCCGGCTTACACAGACTGGCTGCAGCGGTTCCCGCCGTTGCAGCGCGCGATCGTCGCCGCCGCGGCCCACGCCGGCGCAAGGCTCGTCGTCGCCGAGAACCTCTACGGCTACGGCCCCGTCGACGGCCCGCTGGTCGAGACGCTGCCGCTCGCGGCCACGGGGCGAAAAGGCCGCCTGCGCGCCGCGCTGACCGAGGAGCTGCTGGCGGCCCACGCCGCCGGGACCGTGGCCGTCACCATCGGCCGCGGCTCGGACTTCTTCGGGCCGCACGTCGCCGGCTCGGCCGTGGGCGATCGGTTCTTCCGCGCGGCGCTCGCGGGCGCGCCCGTCGACGTGCTGGGTGACGGCGACGCCGCGCACTCGTACACGTTCATCGACGACTTCGGCGAAGCGCTCGCCCTGCTGGGCCAGCACGACCAAGCGCTCGGCCGCGCCTGGCACGTGCCGAACGCGCCGGCCGTCAGCAACCTCCGCTTCGCCGAGCTGGCCATCGAGGCCGCGGGCTCAGCGGCGAGGCCGCGCGTCGTGCCGAGGTGGCTGCTGCGGACGCTGGGGCTCTTCAACCCGCCGGTGCGCGAGCTGCTCGAGACGCTCTACCAGTTCGAGCGGCCGTTCGTCGCCGACGGCGGCGCGTTCACCAAAGCCTTCGGCTTCGCGGCGACGCCTCTCGAAGAGAGCCTCGCCGCGACGGTGCGTTGGTACCGGAGCGCTCAGAAGGCGTAGCCCAGGTTCATGTTGGCGAACAGCCCGAAGTCGTGGGCGCGGTGCTCGTACACCGTGCCGTCGGGCTGTCGAATCGCGACCTGGTTGCCGCTCAGCGTGGAGCCGACGTTCGGCCAGTAGCGGATGTTGGGCTGCAGGAAGAGGCCGCGCCAAATGGGGATCGTGTAGAAGAGCCCCGGGCCGATGCTGAAGGTCGTGTACTTGACCTCGACCCTGGGATCGAGCCCCGTGACCTCGTAATGGTGCGCCTTGAATTCGACGAGGGCGTGCAGGTTCTGCGTGAACCGGAAGCCGACGCCGAACCCGGTCGTCCACGGGACGCGGATCTTCACGCCGGCGTCGCGCTCGGCCGACGTCAGCGCGAACCCGCCCACCTGGTTCAGGTCGAGGCCCTGCCCGTGCGACACCTCGAGCGCCAAGCGCTTCCACTTGTACTCGGCGGCGACGTTGCCGCCGCGAAAGAGCGTCCACTGGGTCAACCCCATCATCACGCTCAGCTGATGACCCTCCGTCCACGGGACGGTGGGCGCGGCGGCGAGCGTGGGCTCGGCGGGGGTCTGGGCGGCGGCCGGCAGCGAGAGCGAGACCATCACGGCAACGAGAGAAGCGCAGCGGATCATCATGAGAACCTCCTTCGACTTGGTGAGAGCCGAGTCGAAGGTGCCGCGGCACGGTCATCGGGGTCTCGGCCGCCGCGGCCGTTCTTTTGACCCGAACGGCCAAGCGGGCATGTAGGCTGCGGCCGCTCCTCGATGAAGACCGGCGACAAAGCTCTCGTGACCGGGGCCGCGGGGCTCATCGGGTCGCACGTCGTCGACGGGTTGCTGGCGCGCGGGCGGGAGGTCGTCGCGCTCGACGACCTCTCGGGTGGATTGCGCGGCAACGTCGATCCGCGGGCGACGTTCGTCGAGGGCTCGATCCTCGACGTCGCCCTCGTCGACCGGCTGTTCGACGAGCACCGCTTCGCCTACGTCTTCCACCTCGCGGCCTATGCCGCCGAGGGGCTGAGCCACTTCATCAAGCGGTTCAACTACCAGAACAACCTGATCGGCAGCGTCAACCTCATCAACGCGTCGGTGAACCACGAGGTCCGCGGCTTCGTGTTCGCGTCGTCGATCGCCGTGTACGGCCACGCGGCGCCGCCCGTCACCGAGGAGACGCCGCCCTCGCCCGCCGACCCTTATGGCGTCGGCAAGTGGGCCGTCGAACAAGAGCTGCGCATCAGCCGTGAGCTGTTCGGCTTGCGCTCGATCGTGTTTCGCCCCCACAACGTGTACGGCGAGCGGCAGAACATCGGCGATCGCTACCGCAACGTCGTCGGCATCTTCATGAATCAGATCCTGCGCGGCGAGCGGCTCACGATCTTCGGCGACGGGACGCAAACGCGCGGGTTCAGCCACGTGTCCGACGTCGCGCCCGTCTTGGTCGAAGCCATCGAGCGCCCCGAAGCTTGGGATCAGACGTTCAACATCGGCGCCGACCGCGCCGTCACCATCAACGAGCTCGGCGAGATCGTGAGCCGCGCCATGGGCGTCCCCTTCAGGCCCGAGTATCTGCCGGCGCGGTTCGAGGCGACACACGCGCAGGCGTCCCACGCCAAGGCGCGCGGCGTGCTCGGCTACCGAGACGCCGTGCGCTTGGAGGACGGCGTGGCCGCCATGGCCGCGTGGGCGAAGCGCGTCGGCGCGCGCGAGACGCCGAGCTTCGGCGCCCTCGAGATCGAGCGCAACCTGCCGCCCTCGTGGCGCGAGCGCTAGCGGTCGCTCGCCCAGCGGCGCAGCGTGCGGCTCACGCGCTCGAGGTGCGCGTCGCCGCGCACGATCTCTTCGTAGCCCGGGATGGCGCCCACCCACGTGCCGAGCCTCGGGTTGGGCGCGTCGGTCAAATACATCGTGGGCAGGCCCATGAGCGCGGGACCGTCCATGCCCGCCGTCGTGACGCCGAGCTGACCGACGAGGCCGTGCGCGCGCCGCAGATGCTCGAACAGCTGAAGCTGCGCGCGCCGCATGTCGGGCCCTTGGAAGACGGCGTCCTTCCAGAACAGCGTGAGATCGACGGCGCCCGCGGGCACGCCGCCGTCGCCCACCGCGTCTCCGACGAGCACGGGCACGAGCGCGGCATCGAGCGCGCGGCGCGCGAGCTCGACCAGCTCGGCGTGCTTCGTGTTGCGCTCGGGCTGATGCTTGCCGTGGCGAACCCAAAGCAACGCCGTCTTACGCGCCGTCGCGTGGCCGAGCTTACGGTCGGCCCATTCGACGACGGCGCGCGAGATGGGCGCATCGCCGAGGAACGCGGCGCGCAGACGATCAGCGGCGCCGAGACGGGCGCGGAACGCGTTCGCGACGATCTCGGGCAGGTGCTTGTTGGCGCGCGGGCGTGAACGCCACGGCTGCATGAGCAGCTCGAGACCCGCGTCTCGCAGGAACCGCTCGGCTTGAAACGTCTGCGGCTTGTCCGGCTCGAGCTGAATCGCGACGCCGTCGAGCACGCCGGCGGCCGCGAGGTACCAACCTTCGCCGAACGAGAACCCCGGATCCGCGTGGAACGTGTAGGCGTGGTTCCGCTCCTTCATGAGCCGCCGCGCGTCCATGGCAGCGGCTTCGGCCATGCGCGCCGCGGCCTGTGCTTTCTCACCCCCGAGCGCGAGCGCCAAGCTCGTGGCCTCGACGGCCGACGCCTCGGCGACGCCGACGATCTCCTCGACGCGCTGCCACCCGTCGTCGCAGTCGGCGCGCGTCGGCGCCCGCTGCGCGCCGAGCGAAAGCTGGCCGGCGCCGTGGCGCGCGTCCTGAGCTCGCGTCAGGAGGGCCTTCAGCAACGTCCACCGGCCCGCCGTGACCGTCTCGACGCTCGCGCCGGCGGCGATCGCGCCTCGCGCGAGCTCGATCGCGCGCGCGAGCTCGGCGCGGCCTTGGTCGTTCATCGGCGGCACGTTATCGCCTCGCCGTGGCGCGAACCACAGTCGAGATCAGCACGTGCTGTTTCGAGCGCGCCCTCTGATGCGGGCTATGTTTGCGGCATGAAGACCGCCGTCATGATCGGGGCAACGGGGCTCGTCGGGGCGCAGCTCTTGATTCAGCTGCTGGCCGACGAGCGGTTCGGGAACGTGGTCGCGCTCGGGCGCAGGAAGACCGGTACGGTTCACCCGAAGCTGGAAGAGCACGTCGTCGACTTCGACTCGCCGGCGGCGTGGGCGGCGCTCGTGAAGGGCGACGTCGCGTTCTCGTCGCTGGGCACGACGATCAAGCAGGCGGGGAGCCAAGCGGCGCAAAAGAAGGTCGACTTCGACTACCAGCTCGCGTTCGCCAAGGCGGCGGCGAGCAACGGCGTGCCGACCTACGTGCTCTGCTCGGCTTCGTCGGCCGACTCGAAGGCGCGCGTGTTCTATTCGCGCATCAAGGGCGAGCTCGACGACGAGGTGCAGACGTTGGGCTTCGAACGAACGCGCATCATGCGTCCCAGCTTGCTGGGTGGCGCGCGCGAGACCGCGCGCGGCGGCGAGAAGGTCGGCAGCGTCGTGTTGGGCGCGCTGAACGCGCTCGGCCTCGCGCGCAAGTACCGCGAGATCTCGGGCGCCACCGTGGCGCGCGCCATGATCAACAGCGCGCTCGATCCCGCGCCGGGCGCGCGCATCTTCACGCTCGACGAGATCTTCGGCGTCGCCGGTCAGTAAGCCAGCGTGTCGTCGTCCTTCAGCGTGTCGAAGCCGCCGAGGCCCTGCGTCGGGGGTTGCGTCGACCCCACGGCCACGCGGCCGAGCGGCGTGCGGCCGCCGCGAACGTAGTTGCCGTTGGCGAAGCGCAGCGCCGGCGCGTCGCCCGCCGGATCGACGACGGCGACGGCGAGCGTGTACGTGCCCGCGGGCGCGTTCGGCTGGAACGTCCCGGACAGCGACGCAGGCGCGGCGCTGGGGAGCCAGCGCGTGACGTCGGCGTTGGCGAAGGTCGAGCGCCACACGACCTCGTGCGTGTCGTCGAGCAAGCTGATCTCGACGGGCCACGAATAGTAGAAGGGCGCGCTGCCGACGTTCGTGACGCTCAAGCTCACGTCCATCGACCCGCGCGGCGCGACGGCCGCCGTGAACGTCGCTTGTTTGACGACGAACCGATAGCCGAAGGCCTTCTGCAGCCGCGCCGCGTTCGCCGAGATCGCGCCGCCGTCTGGCGTGTACTGCGCGATCCAGCCGAGGCTCGATGCGTGCAGGCGCTGCACATAGCCGATGACGTAATCGGTGTTGGCGGTGCTCGACAGCGTGCCGTTCGGGCTGCCGCCCAGGTGCGATTGGTCGCCCCAATCGTAGGCGACCTCGCCGCTCAGCATCTGCGTGCGCCACACGTCGCGCGCGACGACGCCGGTGCCGCCGCCAGCGTTGTCGTCGTCGGGCAGCGCGAACGAGTCCCAGTAGAAGCCGACGTTCGTGTCGTTCGAGAACGTGTTGGGGTAGCGCGCCATCACCTTCTTGGTCTTGAAGGCGGCGTTGAACGCGTCGCCGAGCGCCTGCTGGAAGTCGGCGGGGATGCGGTCGCTGCCGCCAACCTGATCCGGGTAGATGTTCTGCTCGCCCCACTTGCCCCACAGGCCCATCTCGACGGCGGCCACGCGCGGATCGCCGTCCCACGCTCCTCCGAGCTTGGCGACGAACGCCACGAGCCGAGCCTTCAGGGTCGCCGTCGCCCATTCGTTGGGCGTGCCGTCGTGCGCGATGTCGCCCCAGTATTCGCCCGTCCCCGGGTACACGATGACGACGCGGGGAATGACCTTGCGGTTGTGCGCGCGCAGCGTCGACCAATTCGCGTCGCTCCAGTCTTTGATCTTTTGCACGCCGTCGGCGGCGCTGCTCTCGAGGTCTGAGTACGCGATGTAGTGCTTGTACGTCGACACGTACTCGCCCTCGGGGAACGCGGCGTCCTGAATGTACCGAGAGGGCCTGAAGCCCATCATCGGGTTGCGGAAAGCTTCGGACGTCTCGGTCAGCGCGACGGTGATGGAAGGACCAGCGGGCGCGGTGCCACCTGAACCAGCGGCGCCACCTGAACCAGCGGTGCCCGCGGCGCCGGAGCTGCCGCCCGTTGCACCTCCGCTGCCGCCCGCGTCGGCGGTTCCTGTCGCGCCGCCGCTTTCACCCGCGTCGACGGTGCCCGTCGCGCCGGCGGTGACACCGACGTCGGCGGCGGCGTCACGTCCGCCACCGGCGCCGCCGCTTGGCGCGCCACCGGCGCCGGGGTCGCCGGCCGTCGCGGGCGCGTCGCGTCCTCCGTCATCGCCGTGACCGTCGGGCTGCGACCGGCTGGTCGAGCAAGCGGCGATCAGCGCAACCCCGAACAGCATCAGCGACCTGCTCATGCGTCGCCGACATGATACGTCGCATGCCCAAACGAGTCACGAGGCGACCCGCGTCGTCAGGCCCTCGCTCCGGCGCTCGTCGGCTCGCCCAGCGTGAACGTGAACGTCGCGCCCGCGCCCGGCGCGCCCTCGGCCGAAACCTTTCCGCCGTGGCGTTTGACGATGCGGTTCACGATCGCCAAGCCGATCCCAGTGCCTTCGAAGTCCGTCGTCGTGTGCAACCTCTGAAAGGGCTGGAACAGCTTCGCGGCGTACTTGGGGTCGAAGCCGGCGCCGTTGTCGCGGACGAAGAACGTCGAATCGTCGCCGGGGAGGACGCCGAGCTCGACGCGGGCCTCCTCGCGCTTGCGCGTGAACTTCCAAGCGTTGCGCAAGAGGTTCTCGAGGGCGATCCGCAGCAGCCCGGCGTCGCCGTAGACGGGAGCGCGCGGCGGGCAGACGAAGGCGACGTCGCGGGCGCCGTCTTCGGCGCGGAACTCCGCGACGAGCGCGCGAGCGACCTCCGCGAGATCGACCGCTTGGCGCTTGAGCTCGGCGCGGCCGACGCGCGACAGCTCGAGGAGATCGTCGATGATGAAGCCCATCCGCTTGGCGCCGGCGTGGATGCGCTCGAGGTAGTGGCGGCCTTGTTCGTCGAGGTGCTCGCCGTGGTTGCGCAGCAGCATCTCGCTGAACCCGACGAGGGGCCGCAGCGGCGCGCGCAGGTCGTGCGACACCGAGTAGTTGAAGGCGCTCAGCTCGGCGAGGGTCGCCTTGTGGGCCTCGATCTCGTCGACGAGGCGACGGCGGCTCACGTACAAGTCCAAGAAGACCTGCACCTTGCTGCGCACGACGTGCGGGTTCACGGGCTTGAAGAGGACGTCGAAGGCGCCGCTGGCGTAGCCGCGCAGGATGCCGTCGGGCGTCTCGTTCATCGCCGTGATGAACACGATGGGGACGTCGCAGGTCCTCGGGTTGTCGCGCGTGTGACGCGCCACCTCGAAGCCGTCCATGTCGGGCATCTGGACGTCGAGGAGCACGACGGCGAAGTCGCGCTTGAGGAGCTGGCGCAAGGCTTCGTTGCCCGACGGAGCGCGCACGATCTCGACGGGCAGCTCGCCGAGCAGCGCCTCGAGCGCGAACAGGTTCGCTTCGACGTCGTCGACGATGAGCACGGCTGGACGGGGCGCCGCGCGGCCGTCGGGGCGGGCGCCTTTGCCGGCGCCGTTGGAGAGTGGCTCATTCACGCGGCACCTCCTTGTCGCTGCTCGTCAGGGTCTCGAGACAGCCGCGCGCCGATGAGCCCCAGCAGGCGATCGGCGTCGACCGGCTTCTGGAGGTAGGCGCTCGCGCCGGCGTCGAGGCACCTCTGCGCGTCGTCCTTCATCGCCTGCGCCGTGAGCGCGACGATGGGCAGCGCCGCGAAGCGCGCCTCGCGACGGATGCGGCGCATCGCCTCGTAGCCGTCCATCTCGGGCATCATCATGTCCATGAGGACGATCTCGATGTCGGGGTTTCCCTCCAGCGCCGACAGGCCGGCGAGGCCCGTGTCGGCGACGTAGACCTCGGCGCCCTTCCCTCGCAGCAGCGCCGACAGCGCGTAGACCGTCCGCATGTCGTCGTCGACGACGAGCACCTTGCGCCCGTCGAGGCGCACGCCCGTCGCCGCCGCCCCGGACACGGTCTCGACGACGGGCGCGCGAGCGGGCGCGAGCCGGACGATGAACCGGCGCAGCTCCTCGACGAGGTGCTCGCGCGAGGCGCCGTCCTCGAGCAGCGTCGTCGCGCTCGTCGCCTCGATCGCGGCGCGCTCGTCGGCGGTGGGGACCCGCGAGGCGTAGACGACGATCGGCGGCGCGGCGCCGTTGAAGCGCTCGCGCACGTCGCGCAGGACGTCGAGGCCGGCGACGTCACGCCCCGCGAGATCGAGGACGAGGCAGCCGTAGCTGCCGCGCTCGATCGCGCCCACGACGTCGCGGGCGCCGTCGAGCGGGTCGACCTCGACGCCTTCGCGCGCGAGGCTGCGCGTGAGCGAAGCGTCGCCGACCTCGGGCTCCACGACGAGGACGCGCGTCGGCGCGTCGGCGCGCGACGGCACGAGCAGGTCGACGACGCGGCGAAGATCGCTGCGCGTCGTCGGCTTCATGAGGAACCCCACGGCGCCGAGCGACAGGCCGCGATCGGGCGCGTTGAGCGCCGACACGAAGTGCACGGGGATGCCCGACGTCGACGGGTGCGCGCGCAGCTCCTCGATGACGCGCCATCCGTCGATGTCGGGGAGCCGCACGTCGAGCACGATGCCGGCCGGGCGGCGCTCGCGCGCGAGCCGGAGGCCGGTTTGTCCGTCGGCCGCCTTCAAGAAGTCGAGGCCGCGCTCGCGCACGATCGCCGCGAGCACGTCGGTGAACACGGGATCGTCCTCGATCGCGAGGACGCAGGGCGTGCGCGCGGCCTCGCCGGCATCTCGCGGCGCCGGCGCGGCGCGCGCGAGCATGGGGAGGGCGCGCTCGCCCGTGGTCGACGCCGCGCGATCGAGCGGCAGCACGCACGTGAACCGGCTGCCGCTGCCGGGGGTGCTCTCCAGCTGGAGCTCGCCACCCAGCAAGCCCGCCAGCTCGCGCGAGATGCCGAGGCCGAGCCCCGTCCCACCGAAGCGCTTGTCGGGCGTCTTCCCCACCTGCTCGAACGGAAAGAAGATGCGCTCCTGATCCTCGGGCGCGACGCCGATGCCGGTGTCCGACACGGCGAAGGCGACGGCGGCGTCGGCGCGCAGGTCGCCGCGGGCGACCCGCGCGCCGGCGGCCGGCCGCCCCACGTGCAGCGTCACGCGGCCCCGATCGGTGAACTTGATGGCGTTGCCGAGCAAGTTCTTGAGGATCTGCTCGAGCCGCCGGCCGTCGGTCTCGATCGTCTCGGGCGCGTCGGCGTCGATCTCGACGACGAGCTCGAGGCCCTTGTCCTGCGCGAGCGGCTCGAAGACGAGGCGCAGCGTCGCCACGATCCGACGCAGCGCCACGGTGCCGATCTGGATGTCTTGCTTGCCGGCCTCGATGCGGCCGAGATCGAGCACCTGGTTGATGAGCGACAGCAGATCCTGGCCCGCGACGTGGATTGTGCGCGCGAACTCGATCTGCTTCTCGGTCAGGTTGCCGGCGGCGTTCTCGGTGAGGAGGCTCGACAGCAGCAGCATGCTGTTGAGCGGCGTGCGCAGCTCGTGGGACATGTTGGTGAGGAACTGCGACTTGTACGAGCTGATCGTCGTGAGCTCGACGGCCTTCTTCTCGAGCTGAGCGTTGGCGGCGCGTAGCTCGTCCTCTTGTTCGCGCAGCCGCATCGTCTGGCGCCGCGACTCGGCGAGGAGATCGCGCATGTCGTCGCGCGCGCGCGCGCCCGCGATCGCCACGCCGAGCGTCTCGCGGATCGACGCGAGCGCCTCGGTGTCGCGCGGCCGCAACTGGCGGAACGAGGCGAGCTCGAGCACGCCGCTGACCTGCCCGAGGTGCAGCAGCGGCAAGAGCGCGATCACGCACGGCTCGGCCTGCCCCAACCCCGAGCGAACGCGGAAGTAGCCCGGCGGCACGTCGGTCACGAGCGTGACGTCCTCGCGCAGGGCCGCCTGCCCCACGAGCCCCTCGCCGCGGCGGAAGCGGGGCGCGCCCGCGCCGCCGGACGGTTCGCCCGCGCCGTGCGCGGCGAGCAGCACGAGCTCGCCGGCGTGCTCGATGCCGTACAGGGCACCTGCCGGCAGCTCCAAATAGCGCGTCAAGAACCGCAGCGCCCGCGCCGCGAGGTCGGCCGGCGCGAGCTCACCGCGGATCTGCTCGGCGAGGCCGACGAGCGCGCCCTTGAGCCAGTCGGATTCGTCGCGCTGCCGGCCGAACCGCTCGAGGCTGGCCGCCATCTGGTTGGCCTCGCGCGCGACGTCCTGCAGCTCGTCGTCGCCCGTCGTGGGGATCGGCCGCGCGAGGTCGCCGCGGCCGAAGCGCGCGAGGCCCTCCGTGAGGGTCGCCAGCGAGCGGAGCATGCTCCGCCCCAACCACACGGACAAGACGACGACGAGGCCGAGGCAACCGATCGCCGTCGCGAAGCGGAGCCGCCCCGCCGTCGACTCGGCGCGCGCCGCCGTGTCGAACGCGCGCGTGAGCTCGGTTCGATCGAACGCCGTCGCGGCGGCGAGCCGCTCCGTCGCGCGCGCCTGCGCCGCCTGCATGGCCGTCACCGACTCGAGCACGGCCTCGCCCGTCTCGCCCGAGATGAGCCGGCTCGAGACGCTCGACGCCGTCCGGTAGTAGTCGTCGAGCGCCGTCATGAGCGCCGCCGCCGCCGTCGGTTCGATCACGCCGTGTGAGGTCGCGACGAGGCGTCGCAGGTCTTCGAAAGTCGCGCGCGTGCCCTGCAGCATCTCGGCGTCACGCGCCGCCGTCGCGTCTTGCAGGCCGCGGCGCAAGTGCTCGAACTGCGCCTCGAGGCGCGGCCCGATCTCGATGATGGGCAGGTAGCGCTCGCGGATCGTCTCGAGCTGACGCTCGGTGAGCGCGGCGCTGATCGACCCCGCGACGATGACGAGGATGAACGCGCCCGCGGCGACCGCGACGATCGCGGTCAGCTTGGCCCGCAGGGAGAACCGCATGACCCCGCTCGCATCCTTCTTCAGTGGAGGGTGACGACCTTCGCGCCGCGGAGGTCGGCCGTGGCCGAGACGTAGCCGATGCCGCCGGGACGCCGGAGCACGTACTCGACGACCTCGGCGTCCGAGCGCATCTCGGGCGGCGGCAGCTCGCGCCCCGAGAAGATCATTTGCTGCCAGTAGGTCCGCACGGCGTCGACGGAGCGGCTCAGCACGTCGTTGCTCCAGAGCCGGCGCACCGACGAGCCCTGGTCGAGGTCGACGGGCGCGATCGACTCGCCGTCGGGCCAGCGCCGCACCTTCTTGAGGAAGGCCTGCGCGACGAACGCGCGATCGACCGTCGTCGCGCCGCGCGAGGGGTTGACGATGAGGCGGTACGTGCCCGGCGGCTCGACGACGGCGCGCGCCGCGACGGCGAGCAACGACAACGCAACGACGAGGGCGCACGCGCCCACGCGCCGCCAGCCGGAGCGGCCGGTCGCGCGTCTCGAAGCGTCGTTGAGCGTCGTCCTCATGTTCGTCCGTCAGAAGTACGCCGTCGTCTTGGCGAGAAAGAGCAGCCAGTTCTTGGCGAGCATCGCCGGCGGCAGGCCGCCGTTGAGCGCCGGATCCAGCTCGTCCGTGCCGTTCATGAAGTGGCCCTCGAGCTTGACCAACCAATTCGGATTGATGTCGAACCGCAACGTCGCGGCCCAGTCACGGCGGTAGTTGTCGATCGTCATCGGCTTGTGGATGTCGGTTACGAGCGAGGCGTAGTAGACGCCCGGGACGAACCACCTCGTGAAACGGTAGGCCGCCATGGCGTAGTACCGCTCGTTGACGACTCGATACGTGGGGGCGCCCGTGATCTCGACGTCGGCGCGCCAGCGGCCGTACTCGGCGGCCAGCAGAAGATCGCGGTGCGAATACTCGGCCGACGCCAGCCACAGCAAGAAAGGTAGATCCTCTTCGAGGACGAGCGTCGGCATGCCCGTGCGCGGGATGTCGAAGGTCGTGTTGAAACGAAGCGCTTGAACGTTGCCGCCCAACCTCAGCCCTTCGAGCGGCGCATCCCACATGAGCCGACCGCCGAAGAGATACGGGACTTGGAAGTCGGCCAACGTCGCGCCCGCGGGCGCCGCCGGCGGCGAGACGAAGAGCGTCCCCCCGTAGAGCCGGTACTCGAGCCCGCCGCCACGCCCGAGCTCGAAGTACCCGTAGAGCTCGGCGCCCGTCTGCGCGAGCAGGATGTCTCGGTTGAGGATCGGGTAGACCGACTGCGGCAACAACACGGGCACGCGGGCTGAATCGATGTCGTTGATCTCGTTGTAGAGGCCGAACGGGATCTTGGTTCTACCGACGCGCAGGCCCAACCAATCGGCGAAGCGGTAGTCGAGGTAGAACCAATCCATGCGGGCCGTGAAGTCACCGGCCTTGCCGAGCTGGCTCGCGAAGAGCTGCACGCCCGTGCGCAGCCGATCGGTGAGCGGCTCGGTGAAGTTGATGCCGACGTCGGTGAACTCGAAGCTCCCTCGCTTAGAGTCGACGAGGAAGTTGTTCTTCGTGCCTTTGATGAAGCCCTGACTGACGAAGGCGTGAACCTGCGGCGCCGGGAGGAGCGACAGCGAAGGCGGCGGCGACGCAGGCGCCGACGTCTCCGCGACGTCGGGCTCGGCGTGTGCAGCGCGCGCCACGACCAGCGAGAGGCTCGCGACGAGCCACGCTCTCGAGCACACACGCAACCAAGCCCCGCGCACGGGCACCATACTGCCCGGCCGCCCAATGGTGTCAATCCATCATTGAGCGCGCTTCAAACAATAAACGACCGACGTTCACGCACCGTCGGACTATCGACGGACTATCGACGGTTTCGCCCCGATCAATGAAGGCCTACACGGGCCCACGTTCGTGTCGATTCGGGAACCCCTTCTCCGTCGAGAACCCCGGCCCGTCGTCGGTGGTGCACCTGAGGCGTCGACGATCCGTCGAGCGCGCGCGGCCATTGCCGTCGGCGCGTCGACGATCGGCAATTATCCGCGGGAAAACGCGCGATCCGTTCGCTGGTCTGATCATTGCTGACTCTTCCAGCCGAGACCCAAACCCCGAACGGTGACAGGGAGTAGATGCAATGAAGCTCAAGACGGTGTCAGCGATGGTGGCGATTCTGGGGATCCCGGCGGTGGCCTCGGCCAACGATTGGACGGAGCTTCGCTCCGACGCGTCGGGAACGAGCTTCTCGACGGAATCGTCGGGCGCGTTGTTTGCGCCTTCGTGGACGTACTCGGTTCAGGACGGCGGCAAGCTCGTCTCGACGCCCGTGAGCGTCGACGGCGCCGTGCTCGTCGCGAGCACCAACGGTGCGCTCGCCTCGGTCGGCCTCACCGACGGCAAGGAGAAGTGGTCGCGCACGTTCGACGGCGGCATCGGGTCGACCCCCGCCGTGTCGGGCGGCCGCATCGCCGTCTCGACGCAGCAGGCGCAGCTCTTCGGCCTGCGCGCCGACACCGGCGAGACCGTTTGGCAACAAGACTTCGGCGGCGGCATGAACTACTCGTCGCCGGTCGTCGTGGCTGCCGACGGTTCGTTCGTGCTGCCGGAAGGCTTCCCCGCGCAGGCGGTGCACCGCTTCGCCATCGCGACGGGTGCGCGCATGTGGGACACGGGCGAGTCGGACATCGCGGGCCTCCTCTACACGACGCCGGCGATCTCGGGCGACCAGGCGATCGTCGGCATGAACGGCGGCCGCTACCAGAGCCTGGACCTCAAGACGGGCGCCACGCGCTGGAAGTACGACGCGCGCGGCGACGTGTACCTCTCGTCGCCGCTGGTCGACGACGAGACCGTCTACATGTTCCCCGGCGACGCCGGCAGCCACCTCTACGCCGTCGACGCCGCCACGGGCGCGCCGCGCGAGGGTTTCCCCGTCGCGATCCCCGACCTCACGCCGGTCGCGGGCAACGGCATGCTGGGCAACGGCCCCGCGGTGTCGTCGCCGATGAAGGCGGGCGGGCTCGTCATCGTTCAGCTGCGCCGGCAGGACATGGTTCGCTCGGCCGTTGCGATGCGCGAGTCCGTCGTCGCGATTGACCCGCGCACGGCGACCGTCGTGTGGCAGTACCAGCTCGCCAACGTCACGGCCGAAAACGCCAACGGCGTGCCTGAGCTCCAGGCGTGCGCGACGCCCGCGGGCTTCGAGTCGGCCGACGGCGCGCTCATCGCGGTGTCGTCGTCGATTTCGGCGCGCGTCGCCGTGCTCGACGCGGCCACGGGCGCCGAGCGCTGGACGGCCGCCCTCACGAGCCCGGGCCGCTCGTCGCCGGTGTTCTCGAACGGCCAGCTGCTCGTCGGCACGGACGCCGGCGTGCTGCACGCGTTCTCGTCGATGACGAACAAGGCGCCCGCGGCCCCCGCCTCCGCCGTCGCCACCCTCGACGCGACGACGGGCGCGCTCGCCGTCAGCTGGAACGCCGCGACCGACCCCGAGGGCGCGCCGGTCGCGTACCGCGTTCGCGCCGTCGACGCCGCCGGTGCGACGCTCGTCGCCGACACGCAGGCCGGCCAGACGAGCCTCGCTCTCGCCGCGAAGGTCGGCGCGACCTACGACGTCTCGGTCCGCAGCATCGATCCGAACGGCGCGCTGTCGGCCTGGTCGCCTTGCTCGATGATGGGTGCGGGCAACGTCGCCGTCGCCCCGCCGCCGGTCACGACGACGATTCCGCCCCCGACGACGATGGCCCCGCCGGTCACGACGACGGCGCCGCCCGCCACGGCCCCGATGGCGTCGTGCGCGCCGCCGCCCGCCGCCGCCGCCGGCACGAGCCCCTCCGCGCCAGCCGCCACGGGCACCGACACCACCTCGGCCCCGACGACGACGACCACCACCGCCACGACGACCACCACCACGCCGTCGAGCCCCGTCGTGACCATCCTGCCGTCGACGAGCGTCCCCACGAGCGCGCAGGAGCTCACGGTTCCGCAGGCGCCGACGGCGGTCACCGTCGCCGCCGCCGCCCCCGCCTCGGTCGTCGGCATGATCGCCCCCTCGTCCTTCCTGCTCGCCTCGGCCCACCCCCTCGCGGTCGCCGCGGTGGCCGCCGCCCCCGCGACGAACGCCACGAACACCGCCCCGGCGGACGACCTCGCCGACCACGGCGGCTGCTCCGTGGGCGGCGCCGGTCGCAACCCGGCGGGCGCTTCGCTCGCCGGCCTCGCGATGGCCATCGTCGTCCTCTCGCGCCGCTCGCGCCGCCTGGCGCGCGCCCGCCGCTAGCAGCGTTCACGCCCCCGTGACGGCATCCTCGGCCCCGGCGTCGCGAAAGCGATCCGGGGCCGCTCTCTTTTCAGAGCTTCGGCGTCGGGAGCCCGCGCCCCGGACGCGCGAACAGATAGCCCTGATAAAGGTCGCCGCCCAGCTCGGTCAAACAATCGCGCTCTTCGGCGACCTCGACGCCTTCGGCAACGATCTCGGTGTTCATTTCGCGACAGACCGATGCCACCGAACGAAACAGCTTCTGCCTCGTCGGAGAGTCATGGATGCCTCGGATGAGGGACATGTCGACCTTGACGATCTCCGGCTCGAGCAACGCGAAGCTGGAGAGCCCCGCGTACCCGGCGCCGAGATCGTCGATCGCGATGCGGTACCCGAGGCTGCGCAGGCGCGCGATCGCCGGCAACACGCCGTGCACGCGCTCGAGCGCGGCGCGCTCGGTGACCTCGAGGACGACCCCGGCCGCGAACGGCGTGAGGACGCCGTCGCTCGACAGGAGCTCATCGTCGACGAGATCGGACGGGTGGAGGTTGACGAACATGCTCACCGACGGCGGCAACGAGATGAGCTGATCCGCGACGAGCTTGCGCACGGCACGGCCGAGCGCGGCGGTCCGTCCCAGGCGCTCGGCGGCGTCGACGAACGACACGGGGTTCGCGAGCGTCGCCTCCTCGGTGCGCAAGAGCGCCTCGTACGCGAACACGCTGCGCGTCTTCCACGAAAGAATCGGCTGCATCGCGAGCCACATCCGCTCGATCGCCGACGAGAACTTGGCCTCGAGGCCGGCGAGATCACCAATGGGGCCGCTCTGCACCTCGCCGACCATCGCGCGCCGCGCGATCGCGAGGCGACGCGCGTAGGCCGCACGTTGAACGACCCGCCGCAGCTCGCTGGCGTCGACGGGCTTCGACAGATAACGAAACGCGCCGTACTCCATGGCCTCCATCGCCGTCTCGAGCGTGGGGCTACCGGTCAGGAAGATCACGGGCAAGTCGAGGTCGCGCTCGCGCACGGCGCGCAGCAGCTTGAGGCCGTCCATGCCCGGCATGCGGATGTCGCTGAGGACGACGTCGAACGTCTCGGCGTCGAGCTTGGCGACGGCTTCACGTCCGTCGGCGACGGTCGTGATGTCCGACCAATCGGCCGAGAGGATCTTGGCGAGCGCGCGCCGCAAGCTGGGCTCGTCGTCGACGAGCAAGAGGCGCGTGCTGCTGGGTGCGGGACCGCTCACGTCGTGGCCTCCGGCTTCCGCGCCGTCCGCTGCTTGCGCTCGAGGATGTCGCGAATGCGCTCGACGAGCTCGTTCGGGCTGACGGGCTTTTGAATGAACGCGACCCCGGAGTCGACGACGCCGTGATTGAGGACGGCGCCGTCGTTGTAACCGGACATGTAGAGCACCGAGATGTCGGGATTCAGCACCTCGAGCTTGCTCACGAGCTCCTTACCGCTCATGTGCGGCATGACGACGTCGGTCAGCACGAGGTCGACGCCCGTCGAACGATCGGCTGCCCCATCGGACATTTCAGCCTCGAACGCGCGCAGCCCGTCGACGCCGTTGCTGGCCTCGACGACGCGGTAGCCGAATCGTTGGAGGACGGTGCGCAACGTTCCGCGAACGGCGGCGTCGTCCTCGACGAGCAGGATCGTCTCGCGCCCGCGCGGCACGGCCTTCTGCGGGCGCCACGGATCCGCGGGCGCCTCCTCGCCCCTGGCGGATCCGGACGCGCGTGGGAAGTAGAGCGTAAACGTCGTGCCGTGGCCGAGCGCGGTCTTGGTCGCGATCGTTCCGCCGCTCTGTTGAACGATGCCGAACACCGTCGCGAGCCCGAGGCCCGTGCCGCTCCCGACCTCTTTCGTCGTGAAGAACGGCTCGAAGATGCGGGCCTCGGTCGCAGCGTCCATGCCCGTGCCGGTGTCGGTGACGACGAGGGCGACGTAAGCGCCCGCTTTGAGCTGGAGCTCGCGCGCGGTGAGCTCGTCGATGTCGAGGTCTTTGGCCTCGATCGTGAGCGACCCACCGCGCGGCATCGCGTCCCGCGCGTTGACGGCGAGGTTCATGACGACCTGCTCGATCTGCCCTGGATCGACGGTGACGGCGCCCAACGACGGGGGCACCGCGGGAAGCACGGAAATCGCCAGCTCGATGTCCTCGCCGATGAGCCGCCGCAACATCTTCGCCATCCCGACGACGACGCGGCCGAGATCCGTGCGCTGCGGGCGCAGCACCTGCTGACGGCTGAACGCGAGGAGCTGCCGCGTGAGCTCGGCAGCGCGCGAGGCCGCGGCGCGGATCTCCTCGACGCTCTCGCGGTCCTCTCCGGCCTCTTCCAGGTGCCCCAGCAGCAGGTCTGCATGTCCGATGATCACCGACAGCACGTTGTTGAAGTCGTGCGCGACGCCGGCGGCGAGCCCGCCGATGGCGTCCATCTTCTGCGATTGCCGAAGACGCTCTTCGCTGCGCTTGAGCGCTTCTGCGGCGCGGCGCCGTTCCGCAATTTCCGTGAGCTCACGCTTGATGGCGGGAGGCAGGCGCCCCAGCTTGTCTTTCAATACCCAATCGCGAGCGCCCGACCGCATGGCGTCGATCGCGAGCTCCTCGGTGACGGTTCCAGACACGATGATGAAAGGAACTTCGATGCCGGTGTCATTCAGGACGTCGAGCGCCGCGCGGCCGCTGAACGCCGGCATCGACCAGTCGCTGAGGACCAGGTCCCAGGTCTGCCGCGCGAGCGCCGCCCGCAGCGCCTCTCCGTCGCACACGCGCTCGTGCTCGATGCGCCAGCCGTTCAGGCGAAGCTCGCCGAGGACGATCTCGGCGTCGTCCTCGGAGTCATCCACCATGAGAATGCGCAGGGGGCTCGTTTGCGCGTCCAACGACGTGTTCCTCCCGCGAAATAGTATTCCCACTGAATTTCGAACGCGAGTTCAAACGAACTCTCGTGGTTTTCCAATCGGGAGTCATACAGACAGCCCCCTCTCACTCGCTCAACGAGCGTGTCGAAACTGAAACCGACGCGCCGTGCCCTGCGATTCGAAACGTCCATTCGGTCGGCTCCTCTACCCCCCGCCGCGACTGAAACTGAAACCGCATTCTTCGCCGGGAGATCAATTCGTCATGCTCACAATGTCACGACCACGTGTCCTCGAAATTGGTACAGTGCCCGCCGTGACCATCCTCGTCGCTGACGACGACGCCTCGGTCCGCGGCCTACTGCGAACGTTGCTCACGCGTGCGGGCAACGTCGTGATCGAGGCCGAAGACGGCAAGGCGGCGATCGATCTCCTGCGGACGCAGCCGTTCGACGTCATCCTCACCGACCTGATGATGCCTCGCGCGGACGGGTTCGAGGTGCTGCGAAAAGCCCGCGACATTCAGCCCAAAACCCCCGTCATCATGCTGACGGCCGAGGGCTCGATCAAGGACTGCGTCGAGGCGATGCGCGCCGGCGCCTTCAACTTCCTCACGAAGCCGTTCCATCACCGCGACCTCATCGACTTCGTCGAGCGCGCGGCCCGCTCGCGCCTCCCCGAGGGCAAGTCTCCGCAGCTGCAGTCGGAGGAAGGCCGCCCGCAGGTGGCCCTCATCGGCGATTCCGAGGCCATCCACGGCGTCATCGAGATGATCGAGCGCGTGGCCCACACCAACGCGACCGTGCTCGTCACGGGCGAGAGCGGCACGGGCAAAGAGGTCGTCGCGCGGCTCCTGCACGGCTCGTCGGGCCGCGCGCAGGGGCCGTTCGTCGCCGTGAACTGCGGCGCCATCCCCGAGACCCTCATCGAGAGCGAGCTCTTCGGGCACGTCAAAGGCGCGTTTACGGGCGCCCATGAGAACCGCGCCGGGCGGTTCACGCAGGCCAACGGCGGCACGCTGTTCCTCGACGAGGTGGGCGAGCTGCCGCTGGCGATGCAAGTGAAGCTCCTCCGCGTCCTGCAGGAGCGCGAGGTCACCCCCATCGGCGAGGGCCGCCCGCGGCCCATCGACGTACGCATCATCGCCGCCACCAACGTCGACCTCGAGGCGATGATCGCCGCGGGCCGGTTTCGCCAAGACCTCTACTACCGCCTGGAGGTGTTGCCGATCCGCTTGCCGGCGCTGCGCGAACGCGCGGGCGACATCCCCGCGCTGGCGCGTCACTTTCTCGACATGTCGAACCGGCGGCTCGGCGCCAACGTCGCCATCGCCGAAGAGGCATTGACCGTCCTGAAGCTCTACCGGTGGCCCGGCAACGTCCGCGAGATGGAGAACCTCATCGAGCGGCTCGTGATCCTCAACCGCTCGGGTTTCATCGTCACGACGGACCTGCCCGAAAAGATGCGCGAGCGCTCGCCCGTCCGGGACGTCGTCGCGACCGCCTCGGCCGGTCTCGCCGCCGGCCCCATCGACCTCGTCGCCACCCTAGGGACCATCGAAGCGTCCCTCATCGAGCAGGCGATGCGGCAGGCCGAGGGCAACAAGACCCGCGCCGCCGAGCTGCTGGGCCTCAGCCGCACGACGCTCATCGATCGCATCAAACGACACTGAGCGGCGGGAAGTCGGCGGTGGGGACGTCGGCGGTCGGAAGCACGACGGAGATCGTGTTTCCTTCGCCGGCGCTCGACGAGACCTCCATGCGCCCGCCGCGCATGCGGACGATCTCGCGCACGATCGACAGGCCGAGGCTGGCCGCGCCCGCCGAGGCCGGTGGCGCCTCGAACGACGAGGGATCGAGCGCGCCGCTCCCGGCCGGGAGCGCGGGGCCGTTGTCCCCGACCTCGACGCGAACGTCGTCGCCGTCGCGCCTCGCCACGATCGTGATGCGGGGCGTCCGCGTCGCGGCCGTCCGTAGCCGGCGGTGCGCGCTCAAGACGAGCCCGAGGAACGCCTGGCTGAGGACGCCCGAGCCGCCGCCGACGATGAGGCCGGGCTCGAGGGACTCCTCGATGGCGGTCTGACGTCGGACTTCCGCCGTCGCAAGTCTGACAGCGCCGCGGATCGCCGAGGCGACGTCGCAATGGTCGGCGCCGGCATTCTCGCTCTGGGCGGCGACCCGCAGCTCACCCGCGACGGCCTGGATGACGTCGGCCGCGGACCGCGCGTCGGCGACGCGAGAGCGGATGTCGACGAGCGCCGCGCGCACCTCTTCGGGATCGATGGCGCCCGAACGCAGTTGCGCGAGCGCGGTCTCGGCCGAATCTAACGCGAGGTCGCAATGACCAATGACGGCCGAAAGCGGGTTGTTGATCTCGTGAATGACGCTCGACGCGACCTCGCCCAGGATGGCGAGGCGATCGGCGACGTTGGCGCTCTGCCAGCGGCGGAGCGCCTCGAGCGCAAGCACGATCTGCGACGCGACGACGCCGGCGCGGCCGAGGTCTTTCGAGGCGAACGGCTCGTCGGCCGACGACCGGCCGACGTTCAGCGCGCCGACGACGCGATCACCGACGACGAGCGGACAGACGATGCTCGACCGAACGCCGCCGAAAGGAATGGATTCGTCGACGGGCTCGCCGAAGTAGCGATCGTCGCCGGTCAGCGCCGGCGCGCGCAGCTCGAGGATCCGCCGGGCGACCGCCGAATCGATCGTCCCGCCCGGCGCCTGCGTGAGGACCATTCCTTCGGCCTCGTCTCTCAGCAAGAACGCGACGACGTCGGCGCGAAGGGCGCGGCGGCCGTACTCGACGGCGGCCGCGAAGAGCTTGGCGCGATCGCGAATCATGAGGAGCCGCTGGCCCTCGCGCAGCACCTCGGCCGCCGCGCGCGCGGCCTTCCGCTTGTTGACGCCGCGCAGGATCGCCGGGCCCAGCTCCATGACGCGGAACGGCCTCCGCACGACGTCGTACACGCCCGCGCGAAACGCCGCGACGATGTCGTCGGAGCCGAGCGCGTCCGACGTCACGATGACCTCGGCGTCGGGGAGCGCCGCCCGTAGCCGCGCCACGAGGTCGAGGCCGTCCTTCACGGGCGGCTGCACCTCGACGATGATCACCTGCGCGTCGCACGCCGTCGCGACCTCGATCGCCGACGCCTCGGCCGCCAGCACCATGGCCCCGAGGCCGCGCTTGCGGATGGCGGCGACGATCTCCGACCAACGACCCGCGTCGCCGTCGAGGATCAGCACGCGCGGCACCTGCACCCGGCTCGTCGCCGTCAAATCGACCGCCTCGGGAACGGCGTCTTCGGAAGGACACGCATTGGTCATGACGAGACGTAAAGCACCGTCCGTGCCCAAGGGTTCCGCAACCCTCACCCCTTGGGATTTCGATGACTTGTCTCGAGCCGCCGGGCGCGTCGTCGGGGCCCCGACGACGCGTTTGTCGGGAATCCGTCGGCCCGACCCGCTCGAACCATGTACGATAGGATCCTCGCCGTCATGAGCAACCGTCAGGTCATCCTGCTCGTCGAGGACAACGACGACGACGCGCTCCTCACCGAGATGGCCTTTCGTGAGGCGAACGTCTCGAACCCCGTGATTCGCGTCCGAGACGGCGTCGAGGCGCTCGACTACCTCTTCGGTCGCGACAAGCACGCCGCGCGCGACACGGCCGACACGCCGGCGGTCGTGCTCCTCGATCTGAACCTGCCGCGCATCGGCGGCCTCGACGTGCTCGCGGCGTTGCGCGCCGACGATCGCAGCAAGTACTTGCCGGTCGTGATCTTGACCTCGTCCTCGGCCGAGGACGATCGCCTCGCGGCCTACCGGCGCTACACGAACAGCTACGTTCAGAAGCCCGTCGACTACGACGAGTTCGTCGACACCGCCCGCCAGCTGGGGCGCTACTGGACCGAGCTGAACCTCCGCTCGCCCGACTAGCGCGGCATGACGCTCTCGTGGCTCGTCCCGCAGCTCGAGCTCATGGCGCGCATCGCGCTCGGAACGGGCCTCGGCGCGGTCATCGGCCTCGAGCGCGACCTCCACGGCCGGCCGGCCGGGCTGCGCACGCACGCGCTCGTCGCGCTCGGGTCGGCGACGTTCATGGTCGTGTCGACCCGCTTCGTCTTCTTCCAGCGCTACGCCGCCGGCGACCTCGTCGAGGTCGACGGCTCGCGCATCGCGGCGTCGGTCGTCTCCGGCATCGGCTTCCTGGGCGCCGGCGCGATCCTTCGCACGGGCATCTCGATCCGCGGCCTCACGACGGCGGCGGCGCTGTGGCTCGTCGCCGCGATCGGCCTCGCGGCTGGCGGCGGCATGTACGCGATCGCCGTGTTCGCGACCGTGATCGGGCTCTTCACCCTCACGATGTTGCGATGGTTCGAGGACCGCGGCGAGCCCGTGGCCCGGCAGCGCGTGAGCGTCATCATCGACGAGGCCCGCACGGATGTCCCCGCCTTGGTGGCGACGCTCACCCGCCCCGGCGTCAAGGTGCTGCAAGAGGAGTACGAGCGCGACGAGGACGAGACGCGCGTGACGTTCGAGGTGCGGGCCGCGGCCGCGCTCGACGGCCACGAGCTGGCGCGGCACCTCGACGGGCTCGACGGGATCAAGCACCTGAAGATCGAGCGCCTTTAACCCGGCACTTGAGGCAAGCTCTAGACTTGCGCTCTCGCGACCACACGAATCGAGAGTTCGAGAACGAGCTCGTCAGACTCCAAAAGCAATTGGCGCTCATGGGCACCAAGGTGGAGGAGTGCATCCGCGGCAGCATCCAGGCGCTCACCGAGCGCGACAGCTCTCTCGCCCAGCTCATGATCGCGGCCGACAAAGCCATCGATCAGCTCGAGCTCGAGAGCGACCAATTGTGCCTGCAGATCCTCGCGAAGCGGCAGCCCGTCGCCTCCGACCTGCGGTTCATCACGACCGCCCTCAAGGTCGTCACCGATCTCGAACGAATCGGCGACCTGGGCGTCAACATCTGCGAACGCGTCATCGAGCTCAACGCCGAGCCGCCGCTCGCGCCCTACGTCGACGTGCCGAACATGGCGCGCGAGTCGCAGGAGATGCTTCACGACGCCCTCATCGCCTTCGTGAGCGGCGACGCCGCGCTCGCCCAGAGCGTCATCGAGCGCGACGACACCGTCGACGCGTACTACGGCCAGATCTCGCGCGAGCTGCTGACCTACATGATGGAGGATCGGCGCAACATCTTTCGCGCCGAGCGCCTTCAATCGATCGCGAAGGCGCTCGAGCGCGTCGGCGATCACGCGACGAACCTCGGCGAGATGGTCGTGTTCGTCGTCAAGGGTAAGGACATCCGCCACGGAGGGCGCGCGTCCGCGAAGGGTGTATGAGGCGCGGCTGAACTTCGGTATACAGCCCGCATGAGACTCCTGCCGCACGACGGCTCGTTCTTCGCGCAGTTCGAGGCCCAAGGGCGCAAGACCGTCGAGGGCTGCAAGGCCTTCCTCAGCATGATCGAGTCGCCGGCGGGCCTGCAGGGTCAGGCGCAGCGGGTCACGCAGATCGAGAACGAGTGCGACGAGATCACCCACGCGGTCGTCTCGGCCCTGCACAAGACCTTCATCACGCCGATCGACCGCAACGACATCTACCGCCTCATCACCAAGATGGACGACATCATGGACCTCGTCGAGGCGGCGGCCGAGCGCCTGGCCCTCTACGAGATCGCCGTGATGACGAAGGAGGCGGTCGAGCTCGCGCGCTGTCTCGTCGACAGCGCCGAGCACGTCCTGGGGGCCGTCGTCGGCATCCGTGACCTGGGCCGGCCCGCGACGATCCTCGAGCACTGCATCGAGATCAACCGGCTCGAGAACGTCGCCGACAACCTCCTGCGCAGCGCCCTGGCCAAGCTGTTCCGCGAGGAGACGAACCCCATCTTGGTCATCAAGTGGAAAGAGATCTACGAGACGCTCGAGGCCGCCACGGACCGCTGCGAGGACGTCGCGAACGTCATCGAGGGCGTCGTCCTCGAGAACAGCTAGAGACGCCGTGGCCGTCGTCGTCGCGATCATCCTCTGCGCGCTCGCCTTCGATTACATCAACGGCTTTCACGACGCCGCGAACTCGATCGCGACGATCGTCTCGACGCGGGTCCTGACCCCGAAGCGCGCCGTCGCCTGGGCGGCGTTCTTCAACTTCATCGCCTTCGTCGTGTTCCCGCTGCACGTGGCGCACACGATCGGCAAAGGCGTCATCGATCCCAAGATCGTCGACGACGCGGTGCTCGTGGGCGCGCTCGGCGGCGCGATCGCCTGGAACCTCATCACGTGGTGGTACGGCCTGCCGTCGAGCTCGTCGCACGCGCTCGTGGGCGGCCTGCTGGGCGCGGGCATCTCGAAGGGCGGCTTCGCCGTCGTGCAAACGTCGGGCGTCTTGAAGATCGCGCTCTTCATCGTGCTGTCGCCCGTGCTGGGGCTCGTGCTCGGCGGCGGCATGATGGTGCTGGTCGCGTGGACGTTCCGACGCGTCCAACCGGGGCGCATCGACCGCTGGTTCCGCCGGCTGCAGTTCGTCTCGGCGGCGATGTTCAGCCTCGGTCACGGCGCCAACGACGCGCAGAAGACGATGGGGATCATCCTCGCGCTCCTCGTCGCCAAGGGTTACGTCGGCGCCAACGCCGAGGTCCCGCTCTGGGTCATCCTCGCGAGCCAGGTGGCGATGGGCGCCGGCACGCTCTCGGGCGGGTGGCGCATCGTCAAGACGATGGGCATGCGCCTCACGAAGCTCAAGCCGGTCGGCGGCTTCTGCGCCGAGACCGGCGCGGCCGGGATGCTGTTCATCGCGAGCGCGCTCGGCATCCCCGTGTCGACGACGCATACGATCACGGGCGGCATCGTCGGCGTCGGCGTCGTCAACAACCTCGCCAGCGTTCGCTGGACGGTCGCGCTGCGGATCGTCTGGGCCTGGCTGCTCACGATCCAGGCGGCGGCCCTCATCGCGGCCATCGTCTACTTCGCGGCGCGCCGGCTGGGGCTCTAGACCAGCTCTAGACCAAGGCCGCTGCGCCGAGCGGCGGCTCGCTCGCCGCGAGGTTGCACTGGTGGTAGATGCGCACGTCGTTCGGGCGCAACGAGCCGACGACGCTGTGCCAGACGGCGCGGTTGTGAAAGATCACGAGATCGCCGTCGCGCCACGCGTGCGCGTAGACGCGCGAGGGCGCGATCCCCGGGCGCATGATCTCGTAGAGCAGGCGGCGGCACTCGGCGAGATCGCCCACGGGCTTGCCGTCGACGACGAGATCTTCGACGCAGTAGGCGTGCAGCTGCAGCGCGCGCTGGCCCGTGAGCGGGTTCTTCCACACGAGCGGCAGCGCCGTGATCTTCGAGGCCTCCCACGGCGGCAGCTCGGCGCGCGACAGCTCGCGCCCCTCCGACACGAGGCCGAGGCCGTTCGAACGGGCGCGCGCGTTGCGCATCCACACGTACGGGTGCGGCGCGTAGCGGGCCACGGTCTTGTCGACCCAGGCGCGTTGTTCGGGCGCGAGCAGCTCGTAGGCCTTCGCGCCCGACACGAAGGCCGTCGTGCCCAGCGTGACGTCGAGCGAATCGCCCGTGCCGTCGTCGTAGACGACCGTCTCTTGGCGCGCCTCGGGCACCTTGAGCGCGAGCAGCGTCGTCACCTTGGGCGGGTGCAAGTCGTAGAGCGCGGCGTCGATGTGCCAGCGGTAGAAGCGCGTGAGGCCGCTCGC
This sequence comes from Polyangia bacterium, assembly GCA_035549075.1. GTDB lineage: Bacteria > Myxococcota_A > Polyangia > Fen-1088 > Fen-1088 > DASZFV01. The sequence goes on from DASZRT010000068.1 coordinate 94,929, forward strand.
CTCGTCCTCGTCGCTGAGCGGCTGCAAATGAAACGAGCGGTGCGACGGGTGGTGCAGCTCGACGGGAGGCAGGCCCTCGTGATCGGTCACGCGCCCGTTGCCGAGCAGCTTCACCTGCGGCCAATCGGGGATCGACACGAGGTCCTGCACGAGCACGCTCTGCTTCATGATGTCGGGCCGGTTGCCGTGCCCGTAGCTCGTGACCTTCGGATCGAAGCGGCGCGTGAGCTCGTACTGCGCGCGCGGAGACAGGTGCTCTTGGCCGCGCACGACGACGACGGCGTGAGTCAGCACGGCGCGCTCGAGCGCGGCGAAGGTCGCGTCGTCGAGGCGCTCGGGCGTCAGGTCGATGAAGCCGACGTCGGCGCCGAAGGTCACCTCGGCACCTCCACCCGTCAGCGGCTTCGTGGGCAGATCCGCACTGGCCTCGAACGCAGCGGTGCTCATCGGCCGAAATCTCAGCACGCGGCCGGCGTGCGCGACGTTTCCGGTTCGCGCGAATCGTGTAACTACCCCGTACGCAGGCGCTCGCGGCGGGTCGCGAGGATCTTCGCGAACGAGCGCAGCGCGACCTCTTCGCGCCGAAGGCCCGTCTGCTCGAGGTCGGCCGCGTCGATCGCGCCCGAGTTCAACGCGCGCAGAAAGTAGTTGAGCAGGCCCTGCCCCGTCGCCGCGTCGTCGAACACGTCGCCCACGAGCGTCGCCTGCGCGGCCTTCTCGACGAAGTTGCGCAGGCGCTCGGCGGCGGCGGCGAAGCCCTCGAGGAAGAAGCCGAAGCAGGTCGCGTACCGAACGGCCAGCTGCCCCGGGTGCAGATCCCAACCTTGATAGAAGCCGCCTTCGAGCGAGTGGCGGATGTGGCGGCGCGACAAACGCCACGCCGCGTGCACGACGGCGCGGTTCTGCTGCGCCTGTTCGGCCGTGAGGGCGTCGCCGCGGTTCGGGCCCACGGGCATGACGTTGGTGGCGCCGTCGCTGAGGAACACGCCCGTGCCCGCGTACGCCAGCATCATGAGGCCCTTCGCGAGATCGCACCACGGGTGATCCATGACCTGGTACGCGGCCGTGATGTTGCACGAGGCGGTGAAGTCGTAGGTGCCGAGGTGGGCGCCGCGGCAGCGGCCCTCGCACGCGTCGAGAAACTCGGGCAGCGGCGAGCGGCCGTCGCGTCCCAGCAGCGCCTGCGTCGTCTCGATCATGATCTCCATGCGGAGGCTGCCCGCGGGCAGGCCGTGGCGCGCCTCGAGCCCTTCGAGCAGGCGCACGAGCGTGCGCGGCTGCTCGGCGATCTGGACCTTGGGCAGCGTGACGACGAAGTTCTCGGGCAAGCGGCCGGACGTCGAGGCGAGCAACGTGTCGACGAAGAGCTCCAGCGTGCGCGCGCCGCGCGCCTGCCACTCGGCGCCGAACGACTTGATGCGGATGCCGATGAACGGCGGCAGCAGTCCTTCGGCCAAGCCGCGGGCCACCTCGCGCGCCGCCGCGACGGCGGTCTCGTCCTCGTCGGCGTCGGCGCGCGCGCCGTAGCCGTCCTCGAAGTCGATGCGAAAGTCCTCGACGGGCTCGCGCTTCAGCTTGGCGACGACGCGCTCGTACACCGTCGTCGCGAGCGGATCGGTCGCGTGCGCGAAGCCGACGGCCTCGGCGAACGTTGGTGCGTCGGGCGCGTAGGTCGTCATGTGGCGCAGCGCGAGCTCACCCAGGCGGCGCGTCGTCTCGGCCTTGTAGAGGTGCGCGCCGCCGTAGACGGTGTGGATGGGTTGGCGAGCGGGCGAATCGCCCGGGTACGCGCGCGCGAAGGCGCGGTTGGCGTCGGCGAGCGCGTCGAGGTGAGGCTTCATGTCCATCGTCAGCTCCCCCGGTACGTCGAGTAGCCGAACGGCGAGAGCAGCAACGGCACGTGATGATGCTGATCGGGCGCCGTGACCTCGAACGTGACCTGCACGCGCGGGTAGAAGGCCTCGCGCCCCGTCGCCGCGAAGTACGCGCCGGTTTGAAACGTGAGGCGGTAGACGCCCGCGGCCAGCGGCGCGCCGTCGAGCAGATCGGCGACGCGGCCGTCGTCGTCGGTGGCCGTCGACGTGACGATCACGGTGCCGCCGCCCGCGGACGCCGGGGGCAAGAGATCGAGGCGAACGGCGACGCCGGCGGCCGGGCGGCCGAGCGCGACGTCGAGCACGTGCGTCGAGATGCGTTTCATGAGGCCAGCTTCTCCAATCGAAGGTGCGTGATCTTCGCCTGCTCGGCGGCGGCGACGTCGAGCTCGCGTTCGGGATCGTTCGGCAAGCGCGCCTCGAGCAACGCGAGCATTTCGTCCGCGCTCTTGCCCGTGGCGCACACGATGAAGATGTACCCGAAGCGCGCGAAGTAGCGCTCGTTGGCGGAGACGAGCGCGGCGCGCGTCTCGGCGCCGGCGTCGGCGACGCGCGCTTGTTCTTGGCTCGACCACGCTTGCGCCTCCGGCGCCGCCACGGCGGTGGCGCTGCCGCCGATGCGCGGGTGGTGCGCGAACGCTTCGAGGACGTCGTCGCGCTTCATCGCCGCCCAGACCTCGTCGGCGCTCGCGTGCAACACGGACGTCGAGGAGAACGGCCGCCGCGCGAGCATGCCGGTGACCCAGCGCGCGGCGCCGCAACAGCGCGTGAGCGCGGCGCGCGCGTCGGCTTCGTTCAGCGCGTTGAGCACGGCGTGCGGCTCAGGCGACCATTCAAGCATGTTGCCGGCCCCACACGCGCAGCCGCGCGACGCCGCCGTCGGGGAAGATGTCGAGGCGCACGTGCGTCGCGGCCGCTCCCGCGGCCACCGCGAAGAAGTGACGGGCGTCCGCGCCGAGCCGCGACTCGGCCACCAACGGACGCCAACCTCCCGCGGCGAGGACCTCGGTGATGCGCGCGCCCGCGGGCGCGTCGATGGCGGCCAGCGCGCAGCGTTCGGGGAAGTTCCCTTTGAAGTGCCGCGTGTCGACCTCGACGACCGCGGGCGCACCGCGCGCGCCGAGCGCGACGAGGATCCAATCGTGACCGGGCCCGCGACGCCGGCGCGTCTCCCACCCGCCGCCCATGTCGTCGGGCCGCCCCGGCAACAGCAGGTTGTTCATGGGACCGAAGAACGCGTCCGAGCACGCGAGCGCGCGGCCGCCGTTACGCAGCGCCGCGAGGTCGCGCAGCTCGGGGGTGACGTGCGCGCGCGTTTCGACGTCGAGCTCGGGCGCCGCCTCCCACTGAGGCGCGACGCGGCCGAACACGCGCAGCCGCGCGACGCCCCCGTCGGGGAAGACGTTGAGCCGCACGTGCGTGACCGGACTGGACGCGCGCGCCGCAAACAGGTTCTGCGCGTCGGGTCGCAACGGCGCTTGATCGAGCAGCGGCTTCCACGCGACGCGCGCGAGCGCCGCGGCGTCGGCGCCAGGCGCCCACGCGCCATCAATCGAAGCGAACGGCGGGTGGTTGCCCACGAAGTGAGCCGTGTCGACGTCGAAGCCCACGACCTCGCCCGGCGCGCCGAGCGCGACCACGCAGGAGTCGGCGGCGTCGAGGCCCGTGCCGCGCTTGCGGCGGCTCTCCCACCCGTCCATCCACTTGCCGCGGTCGGTGAACTTGCCGGGGACGAACACGGCGCGGCCCGGCTTCACCAGATTTTGCGCCTCGGCGAAGAACTCGTCGGTCGCGACGACCGCGCGCCCGCCCAGCTCTTCGGCGGCGAGATCGACGAGGCCCGAGAACGTCGCGGCGGAAGTGGAGGTCGTGGTCATGCGCGCGTGTCTCTCCTCAAGAGCGGCGCCCCGACAGGACCCGCCGGGTGCTTCCCCCCATCGTAAACCACGCGCCCGCGCAGCCACGTCTTCTCGACGCGCCCGAAGAGACGCCGGCCCACGTACGGCGAGACCTTGTGCTTGAAGTGCAGCCCGTCCGCAGCGACGTCGAGCCCGGCGTCGGGATCCCACGCCACGAGATCGGCGTCGAACCCGGACGCGATGCGCCCTTTTCGCTTCGACACGCCCGCGAGCGCCGCCGGCCGCGCGCTCATCCAAGTCGCGAGCGCGCCGACATCGGCGCCGCGGCGCCGCGCCTCGGTCCACACGGCGGGCAGCCCGAGCTGCAGCGACGCGATGCCGCCCCACGCCGCCGCGAAGTCGCCGCGCTCGCGCTGCTTGAGCGCGGGCGTGCACGGGCTGTGGTCGCTCACGACGAGATCGATGACGCCGTCCATGAGCCCGCGCCACAGCGCCTCGCGGTTGCGGTGCTCGCGGATGGGCGGCGCGCACTTGAACTCGGTCGCGCCGTCAGGGACGGCCTCGGCCTCGAGGCACAGGTAGTGCGGGCACGTCTCGACGGTGAGCGGCAGGCCTTCGTCCTTGGCGCGCGCGATCTGCGCGAGCGACGACGCCGACGACAGGTGAACGACGTGCACGGCGCAGCCGGTCTCTCGCATGAGCCGGATCAGCAGCGCGATCGCCGCGTCCTCCATGGCGGCGGGCCGCGAATGGAGGTACGTCGAGTAGTGGCGCGGATCGCCCGCCGTCGAAACGCCGTCGAGGTCGAGCTCGGCGTGGGCGAGCAGCGGCAGGCCCGCGTCGCGCAGCACGGGCATGGCGGCGCGCAGGTCGGCTTCGGTGGCGTTGGGGAACTCGTCGATGCCCGAGTGCACGAGGAACGCCTTGCACCCGAGCGCCCCCGCCTCGGCGAGCGCCGCGAGCTCGCGCGCGTTGCCCGGCACGACGCCGCCCCAGAAGCCGACGTCGACGTGCAGCTGTCCTGCAGTCGCGCGCAGCTTCTCTTCGAGCGCCGCGCGCGTCGTCGTCACGGGCAGGCAGTTGAGCGGCATGTCGACGAGCGTCGTCACGCCGCCGGCCGCCGCGGCGCGCGTGGCCGTCGCGAAGCCCTCCCAGTCGGTTCGGCCCGGCTCGTTGACGTGGACGTGCGCGTCGACGAGCCCCGGCGCGAGCACGCGCGCGCCCAGATCCTCGACGCGGACGTCGCCCTCCATCGTGGCCGCGCCCGACAGCACGTCGAGGATGCGGCCGTCCTCGACGACCACCGTCGCGGGCCCGACGCCGTCCGGGCCCACGACGCGCGCGCTCCGCAGCCCGAACCTCAAAACTCCACCTCCTTGAAGGTGCGCAGGCTCTCGAAGTGCCGCTCGCGATCCTCGACGAAGAACGACGACGTGATGCCACCTACGAGGCGCGGGATCGAGTACTTCATGCCCGAGATGCTCGCGCCGCCGAAGCCCATGCTCGGCAGCCCGCCGAACGTGAAGTTGAACAGCGTGCGCACCCACGGCGCGGCGCCCGGCACCTTCTCTGTGTGCTCGAAGCCGGGCCCGAGGTAAGGGTGGCGCAACAGATCGGCGCTTTCTTCACCGGGTGGCGGCGTGAAGCGGTCCGCCCAGCGCGCGATGTGTTGCTCGACGTCGCGGAGCTCCGGACGCAACGACAGATCGGTCACGAAGCCGGTTCCCACGATCACGAAGTCGACCTCGTGCGACTCGCCAGAGGAGCTCTCGATGACGACGGCGTCGCCGCGCGCCTCGACGCCCGTCCACGAGCACCCCGCGTGCAACCGAAAGCCCGCGTGCGCCTGCGCGCGCTTGAGCGTATCGGCCGGCGGCAGCTGTCCCATGCGCAGGATCTGCCGAATGAAGCGCCACTTGTCGGCGTCGGGCAAATCGCCGGCGTGCCGCAAGAACCCGACGAACTCGGCCCAGCGGTAGGCGTTGACGTTGACGAGCGTCGGGCGGCGAAAGCACAGCGCGACCTCGCGCGCGCCGTGATCGAGCGCCGTCGCCGCGTTGTCGAAGGCCGACGCGCCCGCGCCCAGCACGGCGACGCGCTTGCCCGCGAGGGCCGCGAAGTCGATGTCCTCGCGCGTGTGCGCCCACCGCGTCTTGGGCAGCCCGTCGCGGATCATCGCCGGCACGTCCCACCGCCCCGAGCCGTCGATGCCCGTCGCGAGCACCACGCGCCGCGCGCGCAGCGTCTCGGTTTCGCCGGTATGCACGTTGGTGCACGGTACATCCCAGGCCCCCGCGTCCCATCGCAAGGCGCCCACGCGCGTCTCGGCGCGCACGGGAATGTCGAGCGTGCGCCGGTACCACGCGAGGTACGCGGCCCACGTCTCCTTCGGGATGAGGCCCATCGTCTCCCAGCTGCCCGCGCCGTGCTGCGCCTCGTACCACGCGCGCGGCGTGAGGCTCGCGACGCCGAGGTCGGGCCCCGTGAGGTACTTCGGCGTGCGCAGCGTGCGCATGCGCGCGAAGTTGAGCCACGGTCCGGCGCGATCGAGCGGGTTCTCGTCGACGACGAGCACGTTGGCGACGCGCTCGCGCGCGAGCCCGAACGCCGTCGCGAGCCCGCCCTGCCCCGCGCCCACTATCAAAACGTCCAGGACGTCGAGCACGCCACCCGCACCGCCCGATTGCCGCGGCGGCATCCACGGCCGCCGCGGGTAATCGAGCAGCTCCAGGTCCGCGCGCACGCGCGCCGCGTGCCGCGCGAGCGCATCGTCGTTCATCACTTGCCCGACGGCAGCTTCCCTTGCACGCCCTTCACGTAGAAGTTGATGCCGTGAAGGAACTTGTCGTCGGCCTTCTCGCCGTCCTTCAGCACGACCTTGCCGTCCTGATCGGCGATCGGCCCCTTCCAGATCGTGTAGCTGCTCGATTCGAGACCGGCCTTGACGCCGTCGAGCTTCCGCCGCAGGTCGGCCGGAATCTTCGGCGACAGCGACACGAGATCGATCGCGCCGTCCTTGACGCCCCACCACGTCGCGCCCGTCTTCCACGTGCCGTCGAGCACGTCCTTCGTCGCCTTCTTGTAGTACGGCGCCCAGTCGATGATCGCCGAGGCGAGGTGCGCCTTCGGCCCGTACTTCGACATGTCCGAGTCCCACCCGAAGGCGTACTTGCCGGCCTTCTCAGCCGCCTGGAGCACGGCCGACGAGTCGGTGTTCTGCATGAGCACGTCGGCGCCGTCGTTCATGAGCGCCTGCGCGCCCTCGCTCTCCTTGGGCGGATCGAACCACTTGTTGATCCACACGACGCTCGTCGTGACCTTCGGGTTCACGCTCTGCGCGCCCAGCGTGAACGAGTCGATGTTGCGGATGACCTCGGGGATCGGGATCGACGCGACGACGCCCAGCTTGTTGGTCTTCGTCATGCCGCCCGCGATGACGCCGGCCATGTACGCGCCTTCGTACGTGCGCGAGTCGTAGGTGCGCAGGTTGGCGGCCGTCTTGTAGCCCGTCGCGTGCTCGAACTTCACCGTCTTGGCGCCGGCGGCGACCTTGAGCATCGGGCCCATGTAGCCGAACGTCGTGCCGAAGATCAGGCCACAGCCCTGCTTGACCATGTCGCGCAACACGCGCTCGGCGTCGGCGGCCTCGGGGACGTTCTCGACGAAGATCGTCGTGACCTTGTCGCCGAACTCGGCCTCGACGGCCTTGCGCGCCTTGTCGTGCGCGAAGGTCCAGCCGGCGTCGCCCACGGGGCCGACGTAGGCGAAGCCGATCTTCAGCGGCGGCGCGGCGGCCGCCGCCGTCGAGAACGTGAGTCCGAGCGCGAGCAGGGCGAAGCGAAGTGGTCGATGGGCGTGCATGCGAGGTCTCCTCCTTGTGGTCAGGTTCCCGGACGAAAGATCCGACCCAGAGAGGCCGGCATGTTGTGGCGAATCCAAGCGGCGCGGCGCGAGATCAGCACGAGCACGACGACGGTCGCGGCGTACGGGATCATCCCCAGCAGGTGGCTCTCGATCTGCACGCCGCGCTCCTGCAGGTGGAACTGCAGCATCGTGAGGCCGCCGAAGAGGTACGCGCCCAGCAGGACGCGCGCCGGCCGCCACGTCGCGAAGGTCGTGAGCGCCAGCGCGATCCAACCGCGCCCCGCGATGAGGTTCTCGACCCACAGGTGCGTGTAGGCGAGCGAGACGTAGGCGCCCGCGAGCCCGCACATCGCGCCGCCGAACACGACGGCGCCGAGTCGAATCAAGCGCACGCGGTGCCCGAGCGCGTGCGCCGACTCGGGCGACTCGCCCACGGCGCGCAGCAAGAGCCCCGAGCGCGATCGAAAGAAGAACCAGGCGAGCCCCGCGGCGAGCAGCACGGCGCCATAGACCAGCGGGTGGTAGCCGAACAGCGCGGGCCCGACGACGGGCAGGTCGCGCAGCATCGGGATGCCGTCGCGCGCGCGCTCGGGCAGCTGCTTGTCGACGAGGCCCGCGCCCGCGAACGCCGAGAAGCCGACGCCGAAGAGGCTCAACGCGAGGCCCGTCGCGTATTGGTTCGTGCCGATGCCGATCGCGAGCCAACCGAAGAGCGCCGCCATCGCCGCGCCCGCGGCTGCGCCCGCGAGATAACCCGCCAGCATGCCGACGCCGGGAGCGTGGATGGACAGCGCCGTCGCGTAGCCCGCCAAGGCGCCCATGAGCATCATCCCCTCGGCGCCGAGGTTGAGCACGCCGGCGCGCTCGTTGACGAGCAAGCCGAGGCCCGCGAGCGCGAGCACGGTGCCCGCGTTCACCGACGCCGCGATCATGAGCGCGAGCCCGCCCATCAGGCGACGGCCCTCTCGATGCGCTTGGGCGCGACACTCAGGATCTTGTAGTTCGCGAGCGCGTCGCACGCGAGCAGCGTGAACAACAACAAACCCTGGAACACGCCCGAGAGCGCCTGCGGCAACCCGAGCCGCGACTGCGCGAGCTCGCCGCCGATGTAGAGCATGCTCATCAAGATCGACGACAGCAGCACGCCGATCGGGTGCAACCGGCCTACGAACGCGACGATGATGCCCGTGAAGCCGTAGCCGACGGGCAGGTGCGGCGTGAGCTGGCCCAGCGGCCCCGTCACCTCGATCGCGCCCGCGAGGCCCGAGAGCGCTCCCGACGTCAGCAGCGCCGTCCACAGCGACCGCCGCGCCGAAAAGCCCGCGTAGCGCGCGGCGCGCGGCGCCTGTCCGCCGACCGCGAGCTGAAAGCCGCCGTAGGTGCGAAACAAGAACAGCCACGCGATCACCGCCGCCGCGATCGCGACGAAGAGCCCGACGTGCGCGCGGTGGCCCTCGGCGAGCAGCGGCACCTGCGTGACCGGCAAGAACTGGATCGTCTGCGGGAAGTTGTAGCCGTCGGGATCCTTCCACGGCCCGTACGTCAGGTAGCCGAGCAGCATCTCGGCGACGTAGACCAGCATGAGCGACACGAGGATCTCGTTGGCGTTCCAGCGATCGCGCAGGAACGCGACGATCGCCGCCCACGCCGCGCCCGCGAGCGCGCCCACGATCGCGATCGCCGGAAGGATCGCGAAGGTCGACGTCGTGTCGGTGGCACGCATCGCGACCCAGGTCGCGCCGAGCGCGCCGACGATGTACTGCCCTTCGGCGCCGATGTTCCACACGTTGGCGCGGAAGCACACGCACAGGCCCAGCGCGACGAGCGCGAGCGGCGTCGCCTTGACCGCGAGCTCGCTCCACGCGTCGGCACCGCGCAACGGCTCGAGAAAGAACAACGCGAGCGCGCGCCCCGGCGGCTGGCCGAGGATGCGAAACAGGATCGCGCCCAGCACGACGGTGAGCGCGAGCGCGATGAGCGGCGCCGCGAGCGTGAGCGCGCGGGACGGCGGCGTGCGCGGCACGAGCCTAAGCATGCGCCTCAGCCGCCGCGACACGCGGCGAGCCCGCGGGCGCCGCAGCTTCGTGAGTGCCTTCACCGAAGAGCCCGCTCATCCACTGTCCGATGAGCGCCGGCGTCGCGTCTCGCACGGCGATGCGCGGCGACAGCCGCCCGCGCGCGATCACGACGAGATCGGTCGCGAGCTCGAACAGCTCTTCGAGATCCTCGCTCACGACGAGCGCCGCGCCGCCCGCGTCGCAGAGCGCGGCGATCTCGCGCCGAATCTGCGCCGCCGCGCCGACGTCGAGCCCCCAGGTCGGCTGCGCGACGATCAGCACCTTCGGCTTCGCGTCGACCTCGCGGCCCACGATGAACTTCTGGAGGTTGCCGCCCGACAGGCTGCCCGCCGCCGACTCGGGGCCGCGCGCGCTCACGCCGAAGCGCTCGATCAAGCGCGCCGCGAGACGGCGCGCCATCCCGCGGCGCAACCAACCGCCCGGCCCCACGGGCTCGCGCCGCGTGAGCAGCGTGTTCGCCGCGAGCGGCAGCCCCGGCACCGAGCCGCGCCCGATGCGCTCCTCGGGCACGAAGTGCAGGCCCTGCGCGCGTCGCGCGCGCGGCGCCGCACCCGAGACGTCGCGGCCAAACAGACGAATCGTCCCGCCGGGCGCGCGCCTGTCTTCACCCGAGAGCGCCGCGAGCAATTCGGCCTGGCCGTTGCCCGACACGCCGGCGACGCCGAGGATCTCGCCCGCGCGCAGCCCGAAGTCGACGCCCGCGAGCGCGACGCCGCGCTCGTCGGCCGCCGGCAGCGACAACGAGCGCACCTCGAGCGCCGCCTCGCCGATCTTCGCGGCGCGCACGGGTGGCGCCGGCGGCGCCTCGCCCAGCATCAGCTCCGACAAGCTGCGGTTCGTCTCGGTGCGCGGGTCGACGTTGCCGACGGCGCGCCCGCCGCGCAGCACGGTGCAGCCCATGCAGAGCGCGCGGACCTCGTCGAGCTTGTGGCTGATGTACAAGATCGAGCAGCCGCCCGCCGCGAGCTGTCGCAGCGTGATGAACAGGCGCTCGGCCATCTGCGGCGTCAACACGGCCGTCGGCTCGTCGAGGATGAGCAGCTGCGGCTTCGCGAGCAGCGCGCGCAGGATCTCGACGCGCTGGCGCTCGCCCACCGAGAGGCTCGACACGAGGCGCGTCGGATCGAGCTCGAGCCCGTAGTGGCGCGCGACGCGTTCGACCTCACGGACCAAATCACCACGGGGCATTTTCTCGTCGAGGCCGAGCCAGACGTTCTCGGCGACGGTCAGCGTCTCGAAGAGCGCGAAGTGCTGGAACACCATCGCGACGCCGAGCGCGCGCGCCTGCCGCGGGTTGTGGACCTGCGCGGCGCGCCCGTTCCACTCGACGACGCCCTCGTCCGGGCGAACGGCGCCGTAGATGATCTTCATGAGCGTCGACTTGCCGGCGCCGTTCTCGCCGAGCACGGCGTGGATCTCGCCGGGCATCACCGTCAAATTGACGCGATCGTTCGCTTGAACTCCTGGATACGACTTGCTGACATTTGTCAGCTTGAGCCTGGGCGCCGGGGAGGTCCCCGCCTCGAAACCGTCGGCGGATCCGTCTCTACCCATTCACCTCGTTCATTTTTTCTAGACCGCGGGCTCGACGAACACAAGCGGCGTTCGCTAGAGTCGATTCGATTCACGAAGCAGCGCGGGAGGCGGGGTTGATCGCTACGAAGTTCGAGCTGAGCTTGCCGGAGTGGGCGCGCGACGCCGTCGCGGCCGCGCCGACGCACCTGCCCGCCCTCGAAGACCGCATGCGCTGGGTCATTGGCCTGTCGCGCACGAACTTCTTGGAGAACACGGGCGGGCCTTTCGCGGCCGGCGTGTTCGAAGAGGCGACGGGACGCGTGGTCTCGGTGGGCGTCAACCGCGTCGTGCCGGGGCGCTGCTCGTCGGCGCACGCCGAGGTGATGGCGCTGTCGCTCGCGCAGCAGTCGATCGCGGGCCACGACCTCGGCGGTCCCGGCCAGCCGCTGCATCAGATCGTCATCAACTGGACGCCATGCGCGATGTGCTGCGGCGCCATCGTGTGGTCGGGCATCCGCAGCGTCGTCATCGCCGGCAGCGGGCCGGAGATGGAGCGGCTGACCGGCTTCGACGAAGGGCCGATTCACCCGTCGTGGCAAGACGAGCTCGGCCGCCGCGGCATCGCGGTGCGCGACGGCGTGCTACGCGACGAAGCGCTGCGAGCCTTCGCCGAGTTCGCGTCGAGCGGGCGCCCCGTCTACAACGCCCGCCAAGGTTAGAACTCAGTGGTCGCGATCTAGGATCCCGTACCGCGCCTTGAGCGCGGCCTCGACGGACATGCGCTCCTCGAGCGTGAGCGCGCGGTTGTAGATGATCGCTTCGGCGACGACGCCGGTCCCGCCGGCCGCGCCCGCGCTGGGCGTGCCGCTCACGGCGCCGACGGTCGTGAAGTTGGCCGCCGAGAAATCTTCGAAGTTGCCCGAGCCAGCCTTGAGCGTGAACGTCTGCGTCGCGCCGTTCACGCGGTAGTCGAGCGCCGGGACCACGGGTTGGCCGACCACCATCGTCGAGAGCGTCATGACGTGAACCCGCGGCGTCGACGCCGTCGCGAGCGTCGTGTCGAACGAGTTGTTCGTGACGTAGACGCCCTCGAGCATGCCGGCCGTCTGCCACGTGTTCGAGTCGATGCCGATGTACGTACCCGGCGAGGAGACCTGCCCCTGGATGATCGGGTGAAACCGGCCCGACGGGTTCACGAGCTGAGCCACGGCAATGAACGTGCGCGCCGACGTCGCACCGATGCCGACGGTGCCGCTCGTGCCCATGTCCTGGCCTTCGATGCTGAAGAGGATGCCGGGCTGACCGCCGACGCCCGTCGCTTGCCAAGCGGGACGCGTACCCCCAGCAAGCAGGAGCCCCGAGTGGCCCGTCTGATCCTGCCAGCCGCAGACCTCGTTCGTCGCCGTCTTGTAGACGCCGCGATCGGCGCGCACCCACAGCACGAGGCCGTCGGTCGGCAAGCCTTCGGCCGCCGGCGAGAGCGCCACCTCGGGACCGGGCGAAACGCACCCGGCGCCCGCGTCGAGCTCGGGCAGCGTGTCGCCGACGGGCGCGTCGGACGCGTCCGACGCGTCGGACCCATCGGCGGTCGCGCCGTCCGACGCATCTGCCGTCACCGCGCTGTCCGGCGCATCCGCCGCATCGCTCCCCGTCGTGCCGCCCGTCGCGGTGTCGTCGCCCCCGTCGATTCCAGCGGCGTCACCGCCGCCGTCGTGCCCGGCCGCGGCGTCCGTCCCGCTCTTCGACGAGTGATGACAAGCCGACGCCAGCACCGACGCGAAGCCAAAGGCGAGAACGAGGAGCGAACGACCGTTTCGATTTTGCACGGCCGCAGAATGCCACAACGACGCGCTTACGTAATCCCGAATGCCTGAGCGATCAGCTCGTACGAATGAATCCGCGCGCCGACGTCGTACGCATGCGTCACGACCATCACCTCGTCGGCGCCCGTGCGCGCGACGAGCGCCTCGATGCGCGCGCGCACCTGCGCCGGCGTCCCGATGACGGCCAGGTTCTCATAGAAGGATACGAGCGCCTGCTCCTCGGGCGTGAACACGTGCGCCTCGGCCTCGTCGGGGCGGGGCATGCGGCGCGGTCGCCCCGTGCGCAGCTGAACGAACGACAGCTTTATCGACGAGGCCAGCCGCCGCGCGGCGTCTTCGGTCTCGGCGCAGAAGACGGACAGCGCGAGGATCGCGTGCGGGCGATCGAGCGCACCCACGGGCTGAAAGCGCGCGCGGTAGTCGCGCAGCGCGCGCTCGGGCGGGTCCTGGCTGAAGTGGCCCGCGAACGCGAAGCCGAGCCCCAGCTCGGCCGCCATCTTCGCGCCGTAATCGCTCGAGCCCAGGATGTAGATCGGTGGCAACGCGCGGTCGTCGGGCATGGCGCGCACGGCTTTAAAAGGATGCTCGTCGGGGAACGCGCCGCCGCCCCAGGCGACCAGCTCGCCCAGCTGCTCGGGAAAGTCGTTGGCGCCCATGGCCTGGCGCGAGCGCCGCAGCGCGAAGGCCGTGAGCTGGTCGGTGCCGGGCGCGCGGCCGAGCCCGAGGTCGATGCGCCCCGGGTGCAACGCCTCGAGCATTTTGTAAGCCTCGGCAACCTTGAGCGCCGAATGGTTGGGCAGCATGACGCCGCCCGCCCCCAGCCGGATGCGCGAGGTCGCCGTGCCGACGTGGGCGATCAGGATCTCGGGCGTCGTCGTCGCGATGCCCGGCATGTTGTGGTGCTCGGCGTACCAAAGCCGCGTGAATCCCAGCGCTTCCACGGCGCGGGCCAGCTCGACGACGCCGCGCATGGCGTCGACGCTCGTGCCGCCTTCGACGAGCGGCACGAGATCGAGGGCCGAGAGCGCGAGAGGCATGCGGCCGCAGTCTTGAAACGGAGCGCGCCCGCGCGCAACCCCGCGGTCGCCTCGGTTCGAGCAATGTGCTAGAGCAGCGCGGACTTGGAGGCTCCGCGCGTGAAATCTGACGAAGACACAAATGAAACGATGCCTTTGCGAGACCAAATGCCCCCTCGGGGCATCTCGAACGCCATGCGTATCGTCGTGGCCGTGGTCATCTCGCTCGTCGTCATCGGCGTCCTGGCCGGAACGAAGGCAGCCCAGATCTCGTCGTTGATCAAATTCGGCAAGGCGGCCCAGGCGGCCGGCCCGCCGCCCCAAGCCGTCGGAACGGCTGTGGCCAAGGGCGCGCAATGGGAGTCGACGCTCGAATCCGTCGGCAGCGTCGCGGCCGGCCGCGGCGTCACCATCAGCAACGAGGTCCCCGGCGTCGTGCGCGCGATCCGCTTCGACTCGGGCGCGAAGGTGCGCCCCGGTCAGGTGCTCGTCGAGCTCGACGCCAGCGTCGAGCGGGCGCAGCTGTCGTCGCTGCAGGCGCGGCGCGATCTCGCGACGACCTCGGCGACGCGCACGCGGCGCCTCGAGGCGGGCGGCGCGTCGACGAAGGCGCAGCTCGACGCCGACGAGGCTCAGCTCAAGACGGTGAGCGCCGACGCGCGCGCGCTCGAGGCCGAGATCGAGAAGAAGTCCATCCGCGCGCCGTTCGGCGGCAAGCTGGGCATCCGCTCGGTCAACCTCGGCCAGTACCTGAACCCGGGCACGCCGATCACCGTGCTCGAGTCGCTCGACGCCGATTACATCGACTTCACGGTTCCGCAGCAAGAGGTCGGCCGCGTGCCGGTCGGCACCCCGGTGCGCGTCGCGCTGCCCGGCACCGAGCCGCCGCGCACGCTCGTCGGCAAGGTCACCGCCGTCGATCCGAACGCCGATCCGCTCACGCGCGCCGTCAAGGTGCGCGCGTCGGTCGACGAGACGCCGAGCCCGAGCGCCGCCGGCAAGGCCCAGGGCAAGATGGCCGCGGCCGCGCCGAGCGGCGACGAGCTGCGCCCCGGCATGTTCGTCAACGTCTCGGTCGTGCTGCCCGAGCACGCGAACGTCGTGTTCGTGCCGGCGACGGCGATCATGCGCGCGCCGTACGGCGACTCGATCTACATCGTCGAGGATCGCAAGGACGAGTCGGGACACGTGGTCATGGGCATGGGCGGCAAGCCCGCCAAGGTCGCGCGCCAGCAGTTCGTGCGCGTCGGCGCCTCGCGCGGCGACTTCGTCGCCATCGACGAGGGCGTGACGGCGGGTGAAGAGGTCGTCGCGATCGGCTCGTTCAAGCTGCGCAACGGCGCGCCCGTCATGGTCAACAACGAGATCCAGCTCTCGCCGTCACAGAACCCCCACCCCGAGAACCGCTAGAGACACTCGGGGCATCCACCATGCGTCTCACCGACATCTTCGTCCGGCGGCCGGTCCTCTCGATCGTCGTCAACCTCATCATCGTCATCGCGGGCGTGCAGGCGATCCGTTCGCTCAACGTCCGCCAGTACCCGCGCCTCGAGAGCGCGACGATCGTCGTGCGCACCCCGTACGTCGGCGCCAGCGCCGACCTCGTGCGCGGGTTCATCACGACGCCCATCGAGCGATCGGTCGCCGCCGGCGACGGCATCGACTACATCGAGTCGGAGAGCGATCAGGGCCTGTCGACGATCAACGTGCACCTGCAGCTCAACGTCGACACGGCGCGCGCGCTGGCCGACATCAGCGCGCGCGTGAACCAGGTGCGCGGTGACTTGCCGCCCGAGGCCGAGGTGCCCGCCATCAGCCTCGAGCCGTCCGACGCCGCGTTCGCGTCGATGTACCTCAGCTTCGACTCGAAGATCCTGCAGGACAACCAGGTCACCGACTATCTCATCCGCGTCGTGCAGCCGCGGCTGTCAGCCGTCGCGGGCGTGCAGAAGGCCGACATCCTCGGCGGCCGCACGTTCGCGCTGCGCGCCTGGCTCAAGCCCGACAAGATGGCGGCGCTCAACGTGAGCCCGTCGCAGGTGCGACAAGCGCTCGCGTCGAACAACTACCTCTCGGCGATCGGCTCGACGAAGGGCAGCTACATCCAGCTCAATTTGTCGGCGACGACGGGCATCGAGTCGGTCGAAGACTTCAAACGGCTCGTCATCCGCCAAGAAGGTGGCACGCTCGTGCGCCTCGGCGACGTCGCCGACGTCGTGCTCGGCGCCGACAACTACGAGATGGACGTGCGCATGTCGGGCAAGAGCGCCGTCTTCATGGGCGTGTGGGTGCTCCCCAACGCCAATGCCCTCGACGTCATCAAGCGCACGCGTGAAGAGCTCGAAAAGATCCAGCGCGAGCTGCCCTCGGGCCTGACCGGGATGATCGCCTTCGACGCCACGAAGTACATCGACAGCGCCATCCACGAGGTGCGCGGCACGCTCGTCGAGACGATCCTCATCGTCATCGTCGTGATCTTCCTGTTCCTCGGGTCGCTGCGCACGGTCGTCGTGCCCGTCGTCGCGATCCCCGTGTCGCTCATCGGCGCGATCTTCCTGATGCAGGTGTTCGGCTTCTCGCTGAACCTGCTGACGCTGCTGGCGATCGTCTTGTCGGTCGGGTTGGTCGTCGACGACGCCATCGTCGTCGTCGAGAACGTCGACCGCCACATGAAAGAAGGCCACACGCCGTTCGAGGCGTCGATGATGGGCGCGCGCGAGCTCGTCGGGCCGATCATCGCCATGACGATCACGCTGGCCGCCGTCTACGCGCCGATCGGCTTCCAGGGCGGCCTCACGGGCGCGTTGTTCCGCGAGTTCGTCTTCACGCTCGCGGGCTCGGTGCTCATCTCGGGCATCGTCGCGCTGACGCTGTCGCCCATGATGTCGTCGAAGCTGCTGCGCAAGGAGCAGCACGAGCACCAGATGACGGCGTTCGTCGACCGCGTCTTCAACCGCATCCGCGCGCGCTACTCGCGCATGCTGGCCGTGACGCTCGCCAACCGACCCGCCGTCTACATCGTGTGGGGCGTGCTGTCGCTGCTCGTCGTGCCGATGTACATGTTCTCGGCGAAGGAGCTCGCGCCCACCGAGGACCAGGGCGTCGTGTTCGGCAAGGTCGACGTGCCCGCGAACGCGACGATGGAGCAGATCATCCCGTTCACCGACAAGGTCTTCCGCAACTTCCAGTCGACGCCCGAGTTCAGCCACAGCTTCCAGCTGACGTTCCCGACGGGCGGCTTCGGCGGCATGATCACCAAGCCGTGGGAAGAGCGTAAGCGCAGCATCTTCGAGATCCAGGCCGAGCTGTTCGGCAAGCAGATGATGCTGACGGGCGTGCAGGCGCCCGTGTTCCTGCCGCCCGCGCTGCCGAGCGCCGGCATCTTCCCGGTCGAGTTCGTCATCGCGTCGACGGGCAGCCACGAGGAGCTCGTGCGCGCCGCCGACCAGATCACGGCCGAGGCCCTCCAGAGCGGGCAGTTCGCCTTCCCGCCCATCACCGACGTGAAGATCGACCAGGCCAAGGCCGACATCGTGTTCGACCGCGAGAAGGTCGCGTCGATGGGCCTCAGCATGCAGCAGGTCGGCGCCGACCTCGCGACGATGCTGGGCGGCAACTACGTCAACCGCTTCAACATGGAGGGGCGCAGCTACAAAGTCATCGCGCAGGTCGAGCGCGCCGGTCGCCTCACGCCCGCCGACCTCGGCGAAATCCACGTCACGGGCCCGGGCGGCACGCTCATCCCGCTGTCGTCGATCGCGACGTTCAAGACCGGCGTCGAGCCGCGCTCGCTCAACCGCTTCCAGCAGCTCAACGCCATCAAGATCTCGGGCGTCGCGCCGCGCGGTCTCGAGAACGGCCTCGCCGTGCTCGAGGCCGCGGCCGAGAAGGCGCTGCCGCCGGGCTCGCGCGTCGACTACACGGGCGAGTCGCGCCAGCTGCGCCAGGAGGCCGGCAAGTTCCTGCCGGCGATGGGCCTCGCGATCGTGCTCATCTTCTTGGTGCTCGCGGCGCAGTTCAACTCGTTCCGCGACCCGATCGTCGTCCTAGCGGGCTCGGTGCCGCTCGCGATGTTCGGCGCGATGATCTTCACGTTCCTCAAGTTCTCGGGCCCGCCGGGCATGAAGTTCGCGCTCACCGAGGGCTGGACGACGACGCTCAACATCTACTCGCAGGTCGGCCTCGTCACGCTCGTCGGCCTCATCGCCAAGAACGGCATCCTCGTCGTCGAGTTCGCGAACCACAAACAAGAGACGGGTCTGTCGAAGGTCGCGGCCGTGCAGGCCGCCGCCGAGACGCGCCTGCGTCCCATCTTGATGACGACGATCGCCACGGTCGCCGGCCACTTCCCGCTCACGCTCGTCAGCGGCCCCGGCGCCGCGGCCCGCAACTCGATCGGCGTCGTGCTCGTGGGCGGCATGGCCATCGGCACGATCTTCACGCTGTTCGTCGTGCCGTCGGTCTACGTGCTCATCGCGCGCGACCACCGAACGTCGGCGGCGCCGTCGCTCGAGCCCGAGCTGGGCGAGACCAACGGCGACGGCCTCCCGCACCGCAGCCCCGCCGAAGCGCACGGCGCCGTCTGAAAGCCAAATCGTCTGTCGTCGACTCGGTGCCCCTGGTCAAAGTGGCACCGTCGAAGGGGGCCGCCGAGGATCTCTGAGAGATTCGGCGGCCTTTGCGTTTGGCACCGGGGGTGCAATTCGCGAAGGCCATGCGCTTCACTTGGCTCGTCGGCACGTTGGTCCTGGGGATCGTCTGCAGCGCGCGCGCGGTTCACGCCGCGTCGCTGAGCGCGGCGGACTTCACGTTCACGCTGTCTCGCATCGACGGTGACGGCCGCACGACGACGCTCACCGACGACGAGCTCAAAACGTTCTTTTCGTCCGCGCGGTGCGCCTGCCCGACCAGCGTCGTTGCCCAGCTGGCGTTCACGTCGAGCGGAACCACGAACGTCGGGAGCTCGACCGTCGACGCGCAGATTGAGGTCGGCAGCGACTGCGACAACTCGTCAGCGAGCGGCTGCGCGACGATCGGCTCGTCGCTGACGCTCTCGTCGAGCAAGACCTCGACGTCGGAGACCATCAGCTCGTCGTCGTTCTTCAACGGCGGCAGCTGCTCGACGACGGCGACGGCGACGCGCGCTTGGGCCGTCATCCGGCAAGACGGCGCGCGCCTCGACGCCCCGCCCTCGCTGGTCATCAACTTGGGCGGAACCGGCCCGACGGCGCCGACGACGGTGAAGGCACAGAGCGCCGACGAAGGCACGTTGGTCTCGTGGACGGCGACCGGCGACTCGACGACGATTCAGGGACACCAGGTCCTGTGCTCGCCCGCGCTGGCGAGCCCGCCGACGGCGGCGTACGACACGTGCGCGGCGCTGCCCGCGGCCGGCGGCGACGGGTCATCTCCATTCGCCACGCTCGACGCGAAGTTCGTCTGTTCGAGCCTCGTGGCCGTGGGCACCAACTCGGTGCGCGTGAAAGGCCTCACGAACGGGCAGGCCTATCAGGTCGCCGTCGTCGCCGTCGGCATCGACGGAACGGCGAGCAAAGCGTCGTCGATCGTGACGGTGACGCCCGCGCCGACGTACGGGTTCGACGACCTCTATCGTCAGAACGGCGGCACGGCAGCGGGATGCGCGGTCGCGCCTTCGAGCTCTTCGCGGGGCGGACTTTGCGTCGCCGTCGCGCTCATGATTGGGGCCGCGCGACGACGACGTTCACGTCGATGGCTCGTCCGAGCCGCGGGCGCCGGCGTCGTGCTCGCGGCGTTGGCGGCGCCCGCTCGCGCGCAAACCTACGCCGAGATGATCCAGAGCTCCGACGCTTCGAAAGACTCGACGGTCGCGACGAAGCGCGGCTGGAACCTCGAGCTTCGCTTCGGCCCTTACCGGCCCGACGTCGACAGCGAGTTCGCGGCGCGCGGGAGCACCGCCCGCCCCTATCGACAAATCTTCTCGTCGTCGCGACGCCTCATGACCCAGCTCGAGATCGATCGGCAAATGTCACGTCGCGGTGGCATCTGGGCCCTGGGCGTGTCGGTCGGCTACCTGCGGGCCAGCGGCTCGGCGCTCGAAGCCGATCTGACGACGGCGTCGGGAGACAGCACGAGCCTCACGTTGATTCCCCTCAGCCTCTCGGCGGTGTACCGCGCGGATGCCGTCCGCCAGATCGTGGGCATCGAGCCGTACGCGAAGCTCGGGCTCGACTGCACGGTGTGGAGCTTCGGCGGCAGCGCGACTTCGAACGCCGCTTCGAGCGGCACGACCGGCCGGACGCTCGGATGGCACGCCGCCGCGGGCCTGTCGCTGGACCTCGCGGCGCTCGATCCCGAAGCGTCGGACAGCATGGCCGCCGAGACCGGGATCAAACAAACCGCCCTCTTCGCCGAGGTCGCGCGGTACGCGCTCGACGGGTTCGGGTCTTCGTCGGCGCTCCACGTGGGAGACCTGACGTGGTTCGGCGGGTTGATGCTCGAGTTCTGATCACAGCCGCTGAGACGCGGCGTCGAAGTGGACGCGCAGCCCGATCGTCGTGTCGTAGGCGGCGGCCCACGGTTGACCTTGGCGCGAGACGCCGAACGCCTCGAGGCCGGCCGACAGGAACAGCCGCGGCACGAGCGGGATCGAGAGCTTCGCCGTCGCGCGCAGCTCGCTGTCTCGCGCGACGCGCGGATCCACGAAGGTGTAATCGACGAGGCCCTCGAGCTTGATCGCGAGGTTGCCGAAGGTCGCGAGCGCCGTCGGATCGAGCGTGAGGCCCGCCTCGAGCACCGACTGCCAGCGTCCGTCGTCGCCGGTCGCGAGCACCTCGCGCCGCGCGCCACCACCCGCGCGCACCTGCAGCTTCGACGTCAGCGTGAAGACGGCGCCCAGCGTGCCTTGCGTCTGCAAGTGATGAAACGCGCGCGGCTGCGTCGGCGTCACCGCGGGCCGCGTGAGCTCGGACTCGACCCACAAGCGCGCGTACGGATCGGGGATCGCGATCTTCGGCGGCCCGCGCAGGCTGCGCAGCCCGCGGTACGAGTAGAGGCTCGTGAAGGTGATGCGATCGGCGGTCTCGGCCGAGACGACGGGCGCGCCGGCGCCGGCGGCCTGCGTGCGCGCCCAGCCGTACTTCAGCTCGAGGCGCGTGTCTTCTTGGTGGCGGGGCAAGCGCAGCTGCAGGAGGCCCGTGCCCGTGCCCTGCAACGACGTCTGCTGCCCGCGGCCCAGCTGGCTGTCGTCGTAGCCCGCGGCGTTCGAGATCGTCGTGTCGGCGAGGTCGACGTCGGCGTCGGCGAGGCCCACGACGAGCAGGCGCTCCTTCGCGGACGAGCCCAGCTGCGACGCGACGTCGAACGACGACGGTCCCGTCGCCGCCGAGGCGGCGCGGAGATCGGCTTCGACGGTGTCGCGGAGGTCGGGATCCCCGGGCAGCGGCGCCCACGCCAGCGCGCCCGGCGGCACGAGGCCGTCGCCGCCCTTCGCGACGAACGAGATCGTCGCGACCCGGTACCCGCGCGCCTTGTCGAGCGCGCGGCCGTTCACCTCGAGGCCGCCCGCGCCCTTCTCGAGCCCCACGAGCCGCGCCTTGCGATTCTGCAGCGCCGGCGCCAGCGCGTTCTCGACGTTCGCGCCCGCGACGTCGGCCACGCCGATCACCGCTTCGTACGGCAGCGCGTCCCCGAGATCGGCCATCGTGATCGGACGGTCGATGAGAAACGGCGCCCCGCGCACGGCGCCCTGGTTGAGGATCGCGATCTCCGTGTGCGCGCGGCGGCGCATGACGTCCAACACGATCTTCGTGAACGCCTCGCGATCGAGGGGCGCGCGCGGCGCCTGCGCCGTGACCGGACGTCCGTAGCTCGCGCAATAGCTCGTCGCCGCGGCCGCCAAGGCTCGCGCGACCTCGAGGTTTGGCGCCGTCGTCTCGGGTGGAAGGACGGTGACGACGGGAACGGCCGCGACGGGGAGCGCGACGCGCGTCGCGCTCATCAGCGGGCTCGACGTGGCGACGATGGGCGGCGCGCGCTCGAGGAGCAAGAGCCGCGGCGGATGATCCTCGCCCGAGGCGAGCCCACCTGCGAAGACGAGGTCGGGGGTCTCTTCGTGCGGCGCCGCCGCCAGCTGCGTCACGAGCGCCACCTCGTCGGGCAACGCGCGCGCGTCGCGCGGCCCTTGCGTCAGGAGCACGACGGTCGTCGCGCCCGCGCCGCGCAACCGGCGAACGGCCGCGCGCACCGACGTCGCCGGATCATCGAACGACAGGCCCTCGCGACGATCGGCGGCGATCGCCGACGCGACGTCGGGATGCAACGTCGCGACGACGCCGATCCGAGCGCCGCCACGCACGACGACGACTTCCTTCTTCGTGAGGGCGCACGTCGCCGCGCGCGCCGGCGCGCACCGGAGGTTCGTCGCGACGACCGGCTCGCCCGCGGTCGACAGCCCGCGAAGCAAGTCCTGGAGAGCGCGCGGCTCCAACGACAGCTCCTGATGCCCGAGCGCGACGGCGTCGTAGCGCGCGTGACCGAGCAGCGCGGCCACGGCGCCTCCGCCCTTTTCGCCCGCGGCCAACGAGCGCGCGAACAGCGCGGGCGCCGCGAAGTTGCCGCCGAGCAACACGAGGGACGCGGCTCGTTCCTTTTCAACCGAGGCGACGAACGCGGCGTAGTCGGGCGACCGCGCGGGGCGTCCGTCGCAGCTCGGCGCCGCGAACCGCCCGTCGAAGTCGGCGTGCACGACGACGCTCACGTCGGCCACGGCCGCGCGCGGGCGCGCGACGACCACCGTCGCGCTCGCGACGAGCAGCATCATTCGACGGCGGCGACCGCGCACGGGCCCCGAGAAAATGGGTCCGCTCGGGCGCGCACCAAGCCGGTCCCCACCTTTTCGAACGGGGAAAGATGACTACGTTTCCGACCGTTCCGTGGCGCCGGTCCGCCCCAAACCAAGTCTTCGATACGCCGCTCTGCTCTTGCTCGTCGGCGCCCTAGCCTGCGCCCACGACGATCTGTCGACGGGGGTCTCGGTGCACAGCCTCGACATCCGTGGAAATCAAAGCTTCTCCGACGGCGACCTCGAGGACGTCCTCGCGACGAAGGCCACCGGCTGGTGGCCGTTCGCGTCGACGAAGTGGTTCGATCAGGCCGCGTTCGACCTCGACTTGAAGCGCGTCACGGCGTTCTACGCCGACCACGGCTTCTTCGACGCGCGCGTGGTCTCCCACACCGTGACGCCGCGCGCGGGCCACTCGGACCAAGTCGACGTCGTCGTCACCGTGCAGGAGGCCTCGCCCACGAACATCGCCGCCGTCGACTTCGTGGGCTTCCCGCCCGCCGAGGAGGCCCGCGCGCGAAAAGAAGCCGCCTCGTGGAGCGTCGTCCCCGGCAAGCGCTTCGACTACGGCAGCTACGCGACGCTCAAGGACCGGCTCGGCGACCGCATGAAGGAGGCCGGCTACGCCTACGGCCAGGTCACGGGGACGGTCGAGATCGATCGCGACAAGCACGCGGCGACGATTCGCCTCGAGAGCCAGCCCGGACCGCTCGTGCACCTCGGGCAGTTCCACTTCGACGGCAACGGACGAATCCCCACGTGGAAGCTCGCCAACCGCGTCGCGTTCAAGCCGGGCGACGCCTACGACCCCGGCGATCTCGCGACGACGCAGGGGCGCCTCTACAACCTCGGCGTGTTCTCGTCGGTGCGCCTCGAGCTGCCGCCGACGCCCACCGACGTCGCCGACGTCGCGATTCACCTCAAGCCCGGCCCGCTGCACGAGGTCCGCGTCGGCGCGGGCCTCGGCGCCGAGCGCATCCGCGACGAGGTGCGCGCGCGCTTCGAGTACACGATCAACAACTTCCTGGGCGGCCTTCGTCGGCTGCGCCTGCGGCTGCAGCCGGCCTACGTCGTCATTCCGTCGGTGTCGAGCCCGGAGCGCAGCGGCCTCGCCGCCGAGAACGACGTCACCCTCACGCAGCCCGACATGTTCGGCACGCGCGCGACGGGCACGGCGCTCGTCGGCTACGACCTCGGCATCGCCGAGGGCTACCAGTTCCACGGCCCACGCGCGCAGCTCGGCCTCGAACGGCCGTTCGTGCACGACCGGTTGCTCGTGGGCGGCTCGTGGAACCTGCAGTACTTGAACTTCTTCGACGTCGACACCGACGTCTTCAACGGCGCGAGCCAGCAGTTCTACGGCTTCGAGAACCCGTACCGCCTCGCCTACCTCGAGGAGTTCGCGCAGCTCGACCTGCGCAACCACCCGCTCGACCCCACATTCGGCGGCTACCTCGCCGTCCACGCCGAAGAAGGCGATCCGGCGCTCGGCGGTGCGTTCCACTACCTCAAGCTCAGCCCCGAGGCGCGCGTCTACCTGCCGCTCGGCCATCGCGTCGTCGTCGCGGGCCGCGGGCTGCTCGGCTGGATCCGCAGCTACGGCGGCGAGGAGAGCCCCATCACGCGGCGCTTTCGCCTCGGCGGCCCGTCGAGCCACCGCGGCTTCGGCTTCGGCCGCCTCGCGCCGCAAGCGCGCGCCACCGACGGCACGCTCATTCCGTACGGCGGCGACGGCGAGGTCCTCTTCTCGGGCGACCTGCGCATCGACGCCAAGAAGATCGGCGGCAATTGGCTCGACGTCGTGCCGTTCGTCGACGCGGGCGACGTCACGCCGTCCTTCGACCAGCTCGACCTCCGCCATCTCCACGTCGCGACGGGGCTCTCGCTCGAGTACACGACGCCCATCGGCATCGTCCGCGCGGGCGCGGGCGTCCGCCTGAACCGCCTCGGCCCCGGCAACCCTGACCCGGGCGAGCGCTTCGCGTTCCACATCACGATTGGGGAGGCGTTCTGATGTTGGCGCGCGTGGGTCGCGTCTTGGCGTGGATCGTCGGCGGCATGATCGCGCTCGTCGTCGTCGCCGTGGCGGCGCTGACGATCTATGTGCGCTCCGAGGCGGGCCACGCGCGCTTGCTTCGTTACGCCGTCACGTCGGCTCGCAACGCGGTCCCCGGCCTCGAGGTCGGGCGCCTCGAAGGCGACTACCTCCACCGCCTCCGCCTCGTCGACGTGAGCGTGCGCGATCGCAGCGGCCGCGTCGCGGTTCGCGCCGACGCCGTCGAGGTGAAGTACGCGTGGCGTCCGCTCTTGCACAAGACGGTCATCGTCGACGAGCTGCGCGTGATGGGCTTGCACGTCGAGGCCGTCCAAGAAGAAGACGGCCACTTCAATTTGGCGGATCTCACCAAGCCGAGTGAGCCGACGACCACGCCGCCGCCCGGAAAGCCGAGCCAACCGCCGGCGTGGCAGGTCACCGTCTCTCAGATCGCGATCGACGGCGGCGCCGAGCTGCTGCGCCTCGACGCGCCGCCGCTGGAGGTCGACGCGCTTCACCTGCTGGCTTCGTTGCACCTCGCCAACGCGGTCGACGTTCGCGTCGAGCGCCTCGCCGTCGACCTCGGCGCCGCCGGGCGCGTGGACGTCGCGGGCAGCGGTCACCTTTCACCGAACGCACAGCCGCCGCTCGACGCGTTCGACGTCGAGCTCCAAGCGCGCGACGTGAGCCCGGCGGCGTTCGGTGCGGGCCCCGCCGCTCACCTCGACGTCGATGCGAAAGCGACCGGTCATGGGAAACACTGGGAGGTGAACCTCGATCGCGCCGCGATGGTCGGCCTGTCGGTGCAAGGCCACGGCGAGGGACTCGGGTCTCGCATCGACGACGCGAAGGTGCGCGTCGCCGTCGAGGGTGACCGGTTGCCGCGCGCCGTGCGTGGGCCCGTCGTCGCCGGCCGCGGCGAGCTGACGATCGAGGCGAAGGGCGCGTGGCCCGAGCTCGAGGTGACGGCGAAGGGAGACGCGCGCGGCCTGCGCGTCGCCGACGCCCGGGTCGGCGATCTGGTCATCGACGGACGAGTCGCGGGGCCTATGACGGCGCCGCGCGGCCACGTCTCCGTGGTCGCGAAGGCGATCGTCGCGTCGCCGACCGCGCCACGCTTCGATCGCGCGACGCTGATCGCCTCGAACGACGGCAAGGACGTGAAGGTGGACGTGACGGCGGCCGGGCCGCGCGGCCGCGGCGAGGTTCGCGCGCGCGGCCACGCCGACGGCAGGACCTTCACCGTCGCCGTCGAGAAGGCGTCGGCCGATTTCACGACGGCGAAGTTCCGGCAGCAGCTCGCGTTGCTCCGGCCGCTCGACGTGGAATTCACGCCCGGCCACCGCGTGCGTTGGAGCGGACTCTCCCTTCACGGTCGCGGCTACCTCTTCACGGGCGACGCGACGAGCGACGGCGTCTATCGCTTCGAGCCCACGGCGCGCGAGGCGCTCGCCGAGGGACGACTCGGGTTGAAGGGCGCTTCGCTGCGCGCGTTGCCGTCCGTCGACGCCGACGTCACGGCCACCGTCGGCCGTCGGCGCAGCGACGTCAAGGTCGCCGCTCACCTCCCCGACGGCGCCGCGCTCTCGCTCGACGCCTCGGTGCCGCTGCTGATCCCCGCCCGCGGAGCGCCGAGGCTCGCTTCGACCGGCCCGCTCACGGCGCACGTCGATCTGCGCGCGCTGCGTTTGCAAGACGTGCCCGGCGTGCACGAAGCGCTCGAGGCCCAGGGCATCACGGGCGGCGTCGCGACGTTGACGCTGGCGCTCACGGGCGACGTCGCTCACCCTGACGCCAAGGGCCGCTTCGACCTGCGCGACGTCATGTACCGGCAGATCCACGGGCTCGGGCGCGACTCGACGCTCAAGACCGTGAAGGGGCTCGGGGGCTCGCTCGCGCTCGAGACCGCGCCAGGGACGACGCGGCTCGAGGGCTCGGTGTTGATTCGCAACGTCGGCGTGCTCCAGCTCGACGCCACGGCGCGCGTCGAGCTCGGCCGGCTGCTCGCGGGCGTCGATCCGAAGACGGTGCCGACGCACGTTCACCTCGACGTCCCCGGCCTCGAGCTCGCATCGCTGTCCGACTTCGTCGACGAGCTCCACGGCGTCAGCGGACGCCTCACGGGCGCGGCCGACGTCGACGGCACGGCCTCCGCGGCGCGCGGCACCGGGCATCTGGAGATCGCCAACGCCAAGGTCGACGAGGTCAACTTCCGGGAGGTGTCGCTGCGCGGCTCGTCCGACGGCGCGACGGCCGAGGCGAAGCTCACCGTCGCCGAGGCCGTCGGCGGCTCGCTGCTCGCGACGGTGAACCTCGATCGCCGCCACGAGCCACGCATCGACGCGCAGGCCACGGCGCGCGATCTCGATCTGCGCTTCGCGCGGCTGTTCGTGCCAACCGTCCGCGAGACGGCGGGCGTCGCGCAGCTCACGGCCCGCGCGACCGGGCCGCTCGCGACGCCGAAAGTCTCAGGCACGCTCACGATCGAAAAAGGACGGCTCGGCCTCATCGGCCAGCCGACCTTCCGCGACATCTCGCTCGCCGCGAAGCTCGAGCCCGGACGCGCCGAGCTCACGAAGCTCACCGTGCGCTCGGGCAATGGGCAGCTCTCGGGCACGGGGTGGGCGGCGCTCGATGGGCTGCGGCCGACGCGCGCCGTGTTCTCGGCCAGCGCGCACCGCTTCCTCGTCGCCGCCGACGGCTCGACCGGCGCACTCCTCGACGGCGACGTCGCCGCCGAAGCCGTGCTGCGCACCGACGTCGTGAGCGGCCGCGTGAAGGTGCCACGCGCCGAGGTCTGGTTGCCCAAGACGCCGAGCGCGAGCGGACAAAAACTTCAGCGCGTCGGGCCGCACGCCGACGTTCGCTTCGTCGACGCCACGGCGCGCGCCGCCGCCGAACGCCAACGCGCCGACGAAGGCCGCGCGCGCGCCCAAGCGCGCGACCTCGACGTGCGCGTGAAGACCGGGCCCATCTACGTCCGCGGCAAGGACATGGACATCGAGCTCGACAGCCACCTCGTCGTCGGTCGCGCCACCGACGGCAAGCCCACCGTCGGCGGCGGCATTCACGTCCGTCGCGGCCGCATCAACATCCAAGGCCAACGCTTCGACTTCTCGCGCGGCGACATCGACTTCGACGGCAGCTCCGACGTGAACCCACAGCTCGACATCGCCATCCAGCGGCAATACCCCGACGCGCTCGTCACCGTCGCCATCCACGGCACGCCACGAAAACCGGAGCTGCGGCTCACGAGCGACCCGCCCGTCTACGACGAAGCGCAGATCGTGAGCCTCGTGCTCACGGGCCAGCCAGGCGGCGCGCCCTCGAACGGCAAGTCCTTCGATCCCAAGGCCGCCGTCGCGACCGCCGTCTTGAGCCGCCTCGCCGATCAGCTGGCGCCCGAGGTCGGCCTCGACGTGCTGCGCGTCGAGAGCGTCGACCAAGTCGACAAAGAAGGCACGTCGACCGGTGACACCGACACGCGCATCGAGGTGGGCAAGTACGTCAGCGAGCGCATCTACCTGTCGTACGCCCACGTCTTCGGCGCGAACGAGTACACCAACCAGAACGAGGCGCACGTCGAGTACCGCCTGACGCGGCGGTGGATGGTGGAGAGCGTCTTCGGCGACGCGGGCGTCGGCGGCGTCGACGCGCTCTGGACATACAGATACTGACGAGGGCTTCCCGTCGCGCGCGGACGACCCACATTGCAGACGGAGGCGGTCGACATGGCGAGCTCGAGAGCTGATTCGCAGGACGTGACGTTGCCGGGAACACACGGACCGTCGCCGTCGCTCGACAGCCTTTCGACCCCCGCGCTCCTCGCGGCGCTGCCCAAGCGGGTCGAGACGCTCGTGAAAGCGCAAATCACCCTGTTGAAGGCCGAGGTCCGCGCCGATCTGTCGAAGGAGCTGGGTGTGGCGGAAGGCCTCGGCGTCGCGGCGGTGTGCGGGCTCGCGGCGCTGAACCTGCTGCTGGTGACCGCCGTGCTGGCGCTGAGCACGATCATGCGCGGGTGGTTGGCCGGCCTGGCCGTGACGGGCTTGGTGTTGGTCGTGGCAGCGATCGCGGGCGGATTGGGTTGGCGAGGTCGCGTCCGCAAGCCGTTGGCGCGAACCCGACACGAATTGGAAGAAGACGTCAAATGGACGAAGGAGCGCCCCCATGGACAACGATGACGTCGCGAAGATGGAGACGAAGGTCGAGGAGGCGCGGCGCGAGCTCACCGTCGTCGTCGACGAGCTCGGCCGCCGCCGGCGGCGGATGCAGACGCCCATCGTGGCCGCCGCCGCCGTGGGCACCGCGGCGCTCGTGACGGTGGGCGTGATCGCCTGGCGTCGACATCGACGAAAGACGCGGCCGCGGTTCGCGAGCCTCACCCGTGCGCTCCGCCGCGCGGCCGCTCATCCCGAGCGCGTGGCCGAGGGCGGGCCGTCGATCGGCAAGAAGGTCCTCATGAGCGCGGCGGCCACGGCCGCGTCGTTCGCCGTCCGCGCCCTGATCCAGCGCGCGACTCAGCCGGACGGCCGGCGCAGCACGACGAGCGCCGGCTCGGACAGCTGAACCGGCTCGCCCGCTTGGTTCGTGGCGACCGATCGCATCTTCACGATGCCGATGTCGGGCCGCGAGCGCGACGCGCGCACCTCGATCACCTCGGCCTCGACGCGAATGACGTCGCCGGGGCGAACCGGGCGCGGCCACCGCAGGTTCTCGACGCCCGCGCCGATCGTGCCGCCCGCCGGCCGAACGTCGCTCTCGACGGTGAGGCGCATGACGATCCCGGCCGTGTGCCACCCACTGGCCGCCAGGCCGCCGAAGAAGCTCGCGTCAGCCGCGGCTTCGTCGAGGTGAAACGGCTGCGGATCGAACTGCTTCGCGAACGCCTTGATCTCTTCGGCCGTCACCGTGGCCGTGCCCGAACGAAACTTTTGTCCGACTGCAAAGTCCTCGAAGTACCGCCGCGGTTCTTGCGCCATGCTTCATCATGACCTGTTTCAATGACGAGCGCGGACATCGCGGCCGCCGGTTCCACCTGTGCCGCGCTTTGCGCGCGCAGATCGGCAAGACGCCGAGCACGCTCGTGAGCCCCGTCAGGTCTTCTTGTTGCGGTTGAGCTTGTCGAGGAAGGTCGTGCGGCTGAGGCCGAGGCTCTCCGCCGCGGCCTTCTTGTTTCCCGAAGCCTGCCGGAGCGCCCGCTCGAGCAGCGCGTTCTCGAAGCCTTCGACGGCGGACTGGAAGTCGACCGAGTCGCCCTCGCCTCCCTGTCCCGTCATCACCTCGGCGGCGGCCTGGGCGGCGCTCGCGCCGCGGACGCGCGCCGGCAGGTCGGCGGCGCCGATGCGTTCGTCGCGCGCGAGGACGACGAGCCGCTCGAACAGGTTCTCCATCTCGCGGACGTTGCCCGGCCAGTCGTACGTGGCCATGACGGCGAGCGCGTCGAGTTGGAGGACGACGTCCTTGGCGTAGCGACGGTTCATCGACGCCAGGAAGTGCTCGGCGAGCAGGGGGATGTCCTCGCGCCGCTCTCGCAGCGCCGGCAGGTGAATCGGCAGCACCTCGAGCCGGTAGTAGAGATCGCCGCGGAACTTTCCCTCCCGCACCATCGCCTCGAGGTCGCGGTTGGTCGCGGCGATGACGCGGACGTCGACGGCGCGCGCGCGCGCGTCGCCCACGGGCGTGACCTCGCGCTCCTGCAGCACGCGGAGCAGCTTGACCTGCATCGACAGCGGCAGCTCGCCGATCTCGTCGAGGAACAACGTGCCGCCGTTGGCTTGCACGAAGCGGCCGGTCTTGGCCTCCGTCGCGCCCGTGAACGCGCCCTTGGCGTGCCCGAACAGCTCGCTCTCGATGAGCGTCTCGGGGATCGCGCCGCAGTTGACGGCGACGAGCGGGTTGCCCGCGCGCGGGGAGCAGCCGTGGAGCAGCCTCGCGACGACCTCCTTACCCGTGCCGCTCTCGCCCGTGACGAGGACGGTCGAGCTCGTGCCCGCGATCCGCTCGACGAGCTCGACGACCTCGCGCAGCGCCTCGGACTTCCCGATGAGCGCGACCTGCGGCTCGTCGAGCGCGGTGGCGCTCGGCGCGCCTGCCTTGGCGGGGCGCGGTCCCGGCAGGGCGTTCTTGACGATCTCTTCGAGGTCGGGCGGGTGGAAGGGCTTGGTCACGAAGTCGGACGCGCCGGCACGCATGGCCGACACGCACTGGCTGATCGAGCCCTCCGCCGTCAACATGATCACCGGGACGCGCGGGTGGTTCGCGCGCACGTGGCGCACGACCTCGAGGCCGTCGACCCTTGGCATCACGAGGTCCGTGATGACGAGGTCGAAGCTCCTCGCGCCCAGCCGCGCGATCGCGTCTGCGCCGTCTTCCGCCTCGACGACGTTGTGACCGCAACGGGCCAGGAACGTCCGAAGGATCGACCTCATCGCCGGGTCGTCGTCGACCACCAACACGTCCGCCACGATCATCGCTCATCGGCAGAACGGGCCGGTCCGTTAGAGGGTGTTTCCTCGGCCGCTTCGAGGGCAGCGCGCAGCTCGTCCGGCGTGAGGTACTTGTAGTAGTGGTAAGCGACGCAGATCGGACAAAGCGCGTGGCTCGTGCGGCGGCTCGTGCGTTCGAGGCGTCGAGGCACGAAATCCCAACGGTCCGGCTCGTCGCTCGCGATCGCGCGCAGCCGCCGGCAATGGCTGCATTGGATCACCAACCCCGTCGACGTCTTGTACGGACCATCTCCGTCGTCGTTCGGTCCGGCGTCCGCGCGCGCGACTTGGGCCACGAGGGCGTGACACACGACGAGGCCCTCGCCGTCGATCGGCAGGACGCGCATGACGTACCAACGGTTCAGCGCCGGCGACGGACACGCATAGGTGTGCTCCCAGGCGACGTTGGTCGCGAGCGCGCGCCGGAACGCATCGACGTAGAAGTCCTTGAGCGGGCCGAAGGCGTCGGGCACGAAGCGACCGAGCGGCCAGTCGTCGATCATCGACCGTCCGTCGTTCTCGACGGCGAAGGTCTTCCAGGCGACGTTGGTGTAGGCGAGCCGAAAATCGGGCCAAAGACCGTAAACGACGTCGCGGCTGCGATCGAACGCGCGCGCGCCGAGCCGATTCATGATCGGAACGAAACGTTCGTCACATGAACGGGATGGTTCTTCATCCATACCCCTCATGTTTACAGATCGAACATGTGCAAGTTGAAGACCAAAACCCCGATCTCTGGCAAATTGTTTGGGCGGGCGTCGCAACGTCGGTTCTCCCGACGCATCAAGGGACGGGTTCCACCCGCCGAAGGGGGCCTCGTGGACAGTGAGGGCAGTCGGGCGAGCCGTGCCGGCCGAAAGATCGCAGTCGTCGACGATGATCCCGTGACGCGGCGGATCCTCGGCGGCTGGATCAAAGGGATGAATGGCGCCTTCCAGGAGTTCTCGGGCGCGGGCGGGCTGCTGGAGTGCGACGCGGGCAATTGGTCCGTCGTGTGCCTCGACCTCGGCCTCGGCGACATGTCGGGGCACGACGCGCTCAAGCATCTCCACGCGCGCGACCCGGGCCTGCCCGTCGTCATCATCACGGCCGATCGCGAGATCGAGAGCGCCGTCGAGGCGATGAAGACCGGCGCCTACGACTACATCACGAAGCCCCTCAACGAAGAGCGCGTCGTCGCGGCGCTCTCGCGCGCCATCGAGCGGCGCGAGCTCGCGTCGCGCGTGCAGCGACTCGAGCGCGCGCTCGGCGGCGGGCACATCCTCGGCACGATCGTGGGCGCGAGCCCGGCCATGAAGCAGCTCGAACGCCAGCTCGAGCGCATCTTCGACAACGACGTCTCGGTCTGCCTGTTCGGCCAGACCGGCACGGGCAAGGAGCTCGTCGCGCGCGCGATTCACGAGCGCAGCGCGCGCGCGCGCGGACCGTTCGTCGCCGTCAACTGCGCGGCGATCGCCGACTCGCTGCTCGAGTCCGAGCTCTTCGGGCACGAGCGAGGCTCGTTCACGGGCGCGCACGCCCTGCACCGAGGCTGCTTCGAGCAGGCGCAGGGCGGCACGCTGTTCCTCGACGAGCTCGGCGAGATGAGCTCGAGCGTGCAGGTCCGCCTGCTGCGCGCGCTGCAAGAGAAGATGATCCGGCGCGTCGGCGGCAGCGCCGAGATCAAGGTCGACGTTCGCATCATCGCGGCCACCCACCGCGACCTGCAGGCCGACGTCGAGAGCGGCCGCTTCCGCGAGGACCTCTACTACCGCCTCGCGGTCTACCCCGTGCAGATCCCGCCGCTGCGCGAGCGCGCCGGCGACATCCCGCTCCTCGTCGAGCACTTCCTGCGCCGCCTCGCCGCGGACCGGCCCCAGAGCCCCGTGCTGATCTCGGCCGACGCGCTCGACGCCCTCATGCACCACCGGTGGCCCGGCAACGTCCGCGAGCTCCAGAACGTCGTGCAGCGCGCGGCGCTCGCCTGCGACGGCAAGGAGGTCGAGATGGCGCACCTGCCCACCGAGCTGCGATCGCGCCTGCTGCCGCCGCTGCCCGCGCTGCCGGCGGCGGTCGCGACGACGATCGACACGTCGCCGCGGCCCCAAGACATCGTCCCGCTGCGCGACCTCGAGCGGCGCGAGATCATGCGCGCGATCTCGGCGACGAGCGGCAGCGTGTCCGAGGCCGCGCGGCTGCTCGGGCTCGGCCGCGCGACGCTCTACCGCCGCCTCGCCGAGATGAACGTCCCGCTCGAGTGAGCCGGCGCGGCCGTCAGGCCGCCGCGCCGTCGAGATCCCGCGCCGTTCCGCGCCAGAACGCCGGTACGTCGCCCACGCGGTCGACGGTGTCGGCTATCTCGGGGCGCGCCCCGACGACGACGTAGGCGAGCGGCACTTCGCCCCCGAGTCGCTGTCGAAGCTGGCCGACGTCCAATGGACGGCACGCGCCGGAGCGCACGAGCACGAGCACGCGCTCACAAGCGCGCGCCCGCCGGCGAAGGCCCGACGTCCCCGAGACGCTCGCGTCGACGGCGACGAGCCCCGCCGAGACGCGCGCGCCCTCGCCTCGCGCCTCGGCGCGCGCGCGCCAACCGGCGACGAGCGCCGTCGCGAGCTCGGCGTCCGCCGCGACGCACGGGAGGACCAGCGTGTCGCCGCGTCCCATGCCGAGCCCCAGCTCGAGATCGTCGAGAAGATCTCCGAGCGCCTGGCCGTCGCCCGGCCATCGCGACGACGCCACGACGGGACCCGCGCCCCAAAACGCGATCTCCGCGGGCGACTCGGGGCGCAGGCGCGCCAGCTCGGCGCCCATCCGCATCGCCATCGCGACGAGCAGCACGACGACGGGCAGCGCGAAGACGACGGCGCGGCGGTGGGACTTCTCCGGGAGCGCGGGCACGACGGCGGGCGAGAGGATGCGAAACCCCGAGCGCGGCTGGCGCAGCGCCTCGGCCGCCGAGAGCCGCTCGCCCTCGAGGCGGGCCACGCGATCCTCGACGAGCCGCAACGTCGTGAGGAGGAGGCTCGCCTGGCCTTCGGCGCTCGAGAGCTTGTTGACCCGCTCGCGCGTCGCCTGCTCGAGCGCCGCGAACGAGGCGGCCTGCCGTTCGGCCGACGTACGCTCGGCGCCCGCGCTCGCCGCGCCGCTCGCGAGGAAGGTCCGCTGCTGGTTGACGCCCATGACGCGCTCGGCGGTCGTGGCCTCGCGGCTCGCGCGCTCGGAGAGCGCGTTCATCTGATCGCGCAGCCCCTGGACGATGGGGTGCGCGTCGGAGAGCGCCGCCCTCTTGGCGACGTACTCGGCGCGCAGCTCGGCGAGCTTGCGACCCGCGGCCAGCGTCTCGGTCTCGCTCAGCACGACCGACGTCGGCTCGGCGTTCATCGCCGACTTGAGCAGGTCGGCCTTGACGCCTTCGGCCTCGGCGCGCACGCGGCTGCGGTTGACCTCGGCGCGGAGCGCCGCGGCCTCTTGAATGGCCGCTTGGCGCTCGGCGCCGAGGTCGACGATGCCGTGGGCCGTACGGAACTCGTCGTACTCGCGGCGGGCCTGGTCGAGCTCGCGCCGCGCCTGCGCCGTCTCGACGTCGATCGCCTGCACGCGCTCGGCGGCTCGCGCCTTCTCGGTCCCGATCTGCGCGTCGAGGAAGACGCGCGTCGCCGTCGTCGCGAGCGAGGCAGCGCGCGCGGCGTCGCGGTCTCGCGCCTGGATCGACAGGATGTTCGACTCCTTGCCTGGCTCGACCTCGATCTGCTTGCCGAGCGCGGGCAACGTGACGGGCGCGCCGCTGATGCGGCGGATCTCCTCGAGGTTGCCGGGCAGCTTGACCGTGTCGAGCAGCGTTCGCAGCTCGCGGAGCGTGTCGCTCGCCGGCCCGCCGCCCACGGCCGGCTCCCAGATCAAGATCGCCTCGGACATGAACGTGCGCGGGACGAGGGTCTTCGCGACGACGACGCTCGCGACGAACGACACGGCGGCGAGGCCGAGCCATGAGCGCCACCGCGAGGCGACCGACCGCCAGAGCCGCGAGGGCTCGACGGGCCGCCCGCTGCGGCCCGGGGCCGGCGCGCGCGCGCGTGGCTCTCGCGTGCGCGGTCGCGCACCTTCTTCGAGCTCGAACACGGCCGTCCCGATGTCCTCGTCGTCCTTCGCGATCAGGCCGCCGCCGCGAGCGCTTTGGCGGCCGCGACGTCTTCGGCGATCTCGACGATCTCGTCGAGGTGGGTGACCTCGGCGACCGTGCGCGCGTAGCGCGACAGCCCGACGAGCACGAGCCGGCTGCGGCCCGTCGCCTGGCGCGCGAGGCGCAGGAGGCAGCTCACGGCGAGGCTGTCGATGAAGCGGACGCGCGACAGGTCGACGATCGTGAGGCGAGGGGCGAGACGTAGGAGCGAATCCCATTCCTGCAGCAGGCGCATGGCGCCGGGGCCGCTCAGCTCGCGATCTTTGACTTCGATGATCTGGACTTCGGAGGTCGTGGTTTCCATGCGCGGTCACCCTTGCATCGCGCGTACCGAGGGTCGTTGGGCTCGCGGCTTGCTTGGCGAGGAACCGTGATCCTCTCATTCAAGTCGTCGCGCGCCGTTCGTCTCGCCATCGCCTGCATGGCCCTCGCGTCCGCGTCGTGCGCGGCCAACCTCCACGAGGCGCCGCCGCCGGTCGATGCCGCGTTCCAGCCGGCGACGGTCGAAGGCCCGCCCGGCCTCGAGCCCAGCGCGGCGGCGCCCTTCGTGCTGCTGCCGGGCGACATCATTCGCTTTCGCACGCTGTCCGTCGAGCCGCTCGAGGAGCCGCGCGTCCCCGTCGACGAGGCCGGCCGCGTCGAGCTGCCGCTCGTCGGGAGCGTGCCGGTCCAAGGCCTGACGCTGACGGCGGCCGGGCGACGCATCGAAGAGAAGATCCACGCGTTCGATCGTCATGCGCGCGTGGCGCTCGCGATCACCGACGCCGCGGGCCACCGCGCGACCGTGCTGGGCGCCGTCGACCGAGCCGGCTCGTTCCCGCTCACGCCGGGCGCGCGTCTCACCGATCTCATGGCGCTCGCGGGCGGTCCCAAGATGGGATCGATGGACGCGGAGACCACTGATCTCGCCGACGTCGAGGCCGCGCGCCTCGTGCGAGATGGCCAGGTCCTGCCGATCAGCGTCGCGCTCGCGCTCACGGGCGCGCCGCGCCACAACGTCGTCGTCTCACCGGGAGACGTCGTCTACGTCCCGCCGATGCGCGCCGCCGCGGTCTCCGTGCTGGGCGAGGTCAAGAACGCTCGAACCGTCGCCTTTCGGGCCGGCCTGCGCCTCACCGAGGCGATCGCGCGCGCGGGCGGCGCCACGTCGGCGGCCGACAACGGCGACGTCCGCATCGTTCGCGGCCCGCTGTCCCGGCCGCACGTCTACACGACGAGCCTCGCCGCGCTCGTCGACGGCAAAGGCACGGACGTCGTGCTCGCGCGCGGCGACGTCGTGTACGTGACGAAGCACTGGACCGCGACGGTCGGCGACGTCATGCAGCGGCTCACGCCCGTGCTCGCCGCGGCCGCGCTCGGCGCGACCCTCAACAGATAGCGCGCGGGTGTCTCGCCGCGGGACGCGCGCCGTCTCGTTCAGAGACCCGTGCGGGGGCGCGCGCCGGCCACGAGCGCGTGAATCTCATCGCGAGACCGAACGCGGCCGGCATCGCCCATGCAATGCCTCCCACGCGACATGAGCCGAGCGACTTTGGTGGTGTTCGTCGATGCGCTGGGGGCCCGACAGCTCGAGGAGCTGGGCGGCGGTGGTCGGTTGCCGTACACGCGCCCCCTCCGCGGGATCCTCGGCTACTCGTGCGCGGCGCTGCCCAGCCTCCTCACGGGGAGGCCGCAGTCGGCGCACGGGCGCATGTGTCTGTTCGCGAAGGCCGAGCGAGACGGCGCCAGCGTGCTCGCGCCGCTGTCGTGGCTCGGCCTCTTGCCCGCCGTGGTCCACGAGCGCGCCGTCGTGCGGCGCCTGCTCGCGCGCGGGCTGCGCCGCTGGGCGGGCCTCGAGGGCTACGTCGATCTGTACCGCGTGCCGCCCGACGCCTTTCGCTGGCTCGATCTCCCGGAGCGCGAGGATCTGTTCTCGAGCGACGAGATCGGCGGCCAGCCGACGTTCCTCTCCCGCGCGCGCCACGCCGGGCTCACCGTCTTCTCGGCCCGCTGGCAGCTGCCCGAGGACGAGCGGTGGCAAGAGGCCGAGGCCGCCCTCGGCGCGCGGCCGCCCGAGCTCGCCTTCCTCTATGCGACCGCCGTCGACGGCGCGCTCCACCGCGACGGCAACGGCGCGCCCTCGGTGCGCGCGGCCTTCGATCGCACCCTCGCCCGTATCGAGCGCGCCGCGCGACTCATGCGCGCGGGTGGGCGTGACGTCACGTTGCTCGTCGTCGGCGACCACGGCATGGCCGACGTCACCCGCGTGATCGATCCGCGCCCGTTCGCGCCGCCCTCGGGCGTGCGGCACTTCGTCGACAGCACGATGCTGCGACTGTGGGGCGACGGCGCCTCGCTCGACCGGGCGCGCGCCGCGATCGAGCGGCTGCGGTGGCCGGGGCGTTGGCTCGACGCCGACGCGCTCGCGTCGCGCGGCGCGCCCACGGGAGACCGCTTCGGCCAGCTCGTGTTCCTGCTCGACGAGGGCGGGATCTTTGCGCCCAGCTTCCTCGGCGGCGCCGTCCGCGGCATGCACGGATACGACGTCGGCTGCTCGTCGGCCGCCTCCTTCGTCGCGTCGGACGCGCCGCTGCCCGCGCACGTCACGGCGCTCGACGAGATCGCGCCCTTCGTCGAGGCCCGCCTCGGTCTGCCCGAACGAACCACGTCCCAAGGAGAACGACATGTCGCGCCCGCTTAGAGTCGCCTGGATCCACGACCGCGCCGCCTCGAGCGGCGGCATCGAGCGCTACATCCAGGAGACGGCGCGCGCGCTCTGCCGCGAGGGCGTCGAGTCGACGCTGCTGTACGACGTCGCGGCGTCGCCGGCGCCCGAGCCGGCCTTCCTCGCGCCCTTCACGGCCGCCTTCCCGACGATCGATCTCGAGCGGCAGCTCGCCGACCTCGCGCCCGACGTCGTCTACGTGCACCGCGCCCGCGATCCCGGCGTCGCGGCCGCGCTCGCGCGCTCGCCCTTCCCCGTCGTGCGGTTCTTCCACGACCACGAGCTGTTCTGCCTGCGCACGCACAAGTACACGGCGCTCGAGCGGCGCACGTGCACGAAGACCATCGGCGCCGGCTGCTACGCCTGCCTCGGGTTCGTGACACGCGCGCCGTCGTTCCCATCGATCCAGCTCGTGAGCGTCGGCGCGCTCAAGAGGCGGCAGCGGCAGGCCCAGTCGAGCCGGGCCTACGTCGTCGCGTCGTCATACATGGCGGACCACATTCGAGAGCACGGCTTCGACGCCGCACGGACGTTCGTGCTGCCGCTGTTCAGCGAGCCGCCCGCCGTCGCGCCCGATCCCGACCGGCGTCACGACCGCCGTTTGCTCGTCACGGGGCTCGTGAGCACGGGCAAGGGCATCGACGTCCTGCTTCAAGCCCTCGCGCTCATGAAGGAGCCCGCGAACGTCGACGTCGTGGGCGACGGACCTCAGCGCCTCCGCTTCCGCAACTTGGCCCGCCGCCTGGGCCTCGCCTCGCGCGTCACGTTCCACGGCTGGGCGAGCTCGACGCGCCTCGACACCCACTACCGCGAGGCGACGGCGCTCGTGTTCCCGAGCCGCGCGCCCGAGACGTTCGGGCTCGTGGGGATCGAGGCCATGAGCTACGGCCTGCCCGTCGTCGCGAGCGACGTCGGCGGCGTCCGCGAGTGGCTGCGCCCCGACGAGACGGGCCTCCTCGTGCCGCCCAGCGACGCGGCCGCGCTGGCGCGCGCGTGCGATCGGGTGCTCGCGTCTCCAGAGCTCGCGCGCCGCCTCGGCGGGCGCGGCCGCGCCGAGCACCAGACCCGGTTCCTCACGCGGCACCACGTGTCGCGACTGCTCGACGTCTTCGAGCAGGTCGCGGGCGCCGAGCGGAAGGCGGCCTGAGGTGGCCGTCGCGCGCGAACGGCTCACGGTCGATGGCTCCGACGCGCTCGAGGCGTCGTCGTGGGCGTTGCTCGACGAAGCGGCGGCGCTCGTCCGAGCGGCGCTGCCGCCGGGCGCGTTGCGCGCGCTCGTGCTCATCGGCGGCTACGGCCGCGGCGAGGGCGGCGTGCTCGTCCAGGGTGGCGTCGAACGCCCGCACAACAACTTCGATCTGCTCGCGATCCTCGAGCGCGACCTCCCGGCGGCCCGCGCGCAGCTCGACGACGCGCTCGCGCCCCTGCGGCGCAGCAGCGGCATCGGCATCGACGTCGGCTTGACGACCGTCGCGCGGCTCGTCCGTTCGCCGGCCCTCGTCATGTGGGTCGACATGCGCAACGGGCACCGCCTGCTCGCGGGCGACGCCTCGTTCGTGCCGTCGCTGTCGCGCTTCACCGTCACCCGCATCGAGCCCAACGACGTCCGCGATCTGCTCGTCAACCGCGCGGCGCTGCTGGCCATCAACGACGAGCTCGAGGCGCGCTTCGGCGCCGAGGCCGACGCGCGCCTCCTGCTCAAGCACACCGTCAAGGCGGTCATCGGCTACGGCGACGCCCTGCTCTTCGTCGAGGGACGTTACGACTCGAGCTACCGCGAGCGCGCCCGCCGGATGGAGAACCTCGACGCGGCGCCGGCGGCCTTCCGCCGCCTCTACGCCGACGCGATCGCCTTCCGGCTCCGCCCGGCCTACGAGGGCCCGCTCGCGCGGACCTTCGCCGCGCGCGACGAGCTCCGCGCGGCGCTCGAGCCGATTCACGCCGCGTTCGAGCGGCGGCGGCTCGGCCCCGGCCAAACCTCGTGGGACGGCCACGCGCACCGCTCGCTCAGGGCCGAGCTGCGCGTGCTCGAGCCCGCGCGGCCCGCCGGCGCGCTGCGGGCGCTCCGCACGGCGGCGCGCTTCCGGCTGCCCGGCCTCGCGCCGCTCGATCCGTTCGCCCACATCGGCCTTCGCCTCGGCGGCGCGCGCGCGCTGCTCGCGGCGACCTTGCCTTGCGTGATCTATGGAAGCGCGGGCGCCGCCGCCGCGTCGACGGCGGCCACGCTGCTCGGGGCGAGCGGCTCGGCGAGCGCCGACCTGCGCGAGGCGTTCCTGCGGCTGTGGGGCCGCTGGAGCGACGTCAACTTCGGCCACGTCGCGCGGAAGAACGGCCTCGTGCTCGCGGCCTCATCGCCCTGAACGAAAGGAAACGCCATGCAGCTCCCCGACCCCGCCCTCCGCACCGGCCCGTTCGACGGCGCGCGCCCGCGCGTCTCCGTCCTCATGCGCTCGAAGAACTCCGCCTGGGTCATCGGCCAGGCGCTCGCCGGGCTGTATTCGCAGTCGCGCCGCGACTTCGAGCTCGTCGTCGTCGACTCCGGCTCGACCGACCGCACGCTCGAGATCGTGCGCGGCTATCCCTGCCGCCTCGTCCAGATCCCCGCGACGGCCTACTACCCCGGCGCCGTGCTGAACCAGGCGATCCGCGAGAGCTGCCGCGGCGACATCATCGTCTTCCAGAACTCGGACGTCGCGCCGCTCGGCCCCGACGCGCTCGACCGCCTGCTCGCGCCCATCGAGCGCGGCGAGGCCGAGGCGGCGTTCGCGCGGCAGCTGCCACGGCCCGAGGCCGACACGTGGGTACGGCGAGACTACGAGCTCGCGTTCCCCGAGCGCGGGCCGGCGCCGCCCTACCTCACGTACTCGCTGCCGCTCGCGGCGGTCACGCGCGCGGCCTGGGAGCGGCACCCGTTCTACGAGGACGCCTGGGGCTCGGAGGACACCGAATGGGGCGCGTGGGCCGGCAAGCACGGCGTGCGCGTCGCCTACGTCGCCGACGCGCTCGTCATGCACTCTCACAACTACACGCTCCGCCAGCTCTACGGCCGCCGCTTCATCGAGGGCGAGGCCGACGCCTTCATTTATCGAAAGCACGAGTCGGCGCTCTCGCTGGCGCGCCGTTGGGCGGCGTCGGTGTGGCACGACGCGGGCGCGCACGCGCGCGCGCGCGACTGGGCCGGGCTGCTCGCCTCGCCCGTGCGGCGCGCCGTCTACCAGTGGGCGTACGGCCGCGGCCACCGCCTCGGCGAGCGCCGCATCGCGAGCGGCAACCGCGACGCGAGCATCGGCCAGAAGACCGTCCTCGCGCGCAGCTAAGCTAGAGCGGCGCGCGGCGCCGTTCTCCCGGCGTCGCCTCGAACGGGCGCGACGCCGGCCTGTCAGGCCGAGACGACGGAACCGTCGGACCGGCGGGGCGACGATCCCTGCGCGCCGACGGCCAGAGCGCGGGCGTCCTCGAGCTCGGCCTCGAGGCGCGTCGCGTAGGTCGAGATCGAGGCGTGGTCGTTGACGACGGCGAGCCCCTTCGTGACGAGCGCCTCTTGGGCGGCCGCGCCGCCGGCGATGAGACCCTGCACGGCGTCGGCGAACGCCGCGCCCGAGCAGGCGGCGGTCCGCACGACCGCCGGGTGCGCGTCGAGGAACTCGCGCGCGCCGCCCGCCGGCCAGGCGACGACCGGCAGGCCGCAGGCCATCGCCTCGAGGTACGTCAGGCCTTGCCCCTCGTGCTCGAGGCGCGACGCGAACAGGAGCGCGTCGCTCTTCCGCAAGACGTCGGGCAGCTGCGGACGCGGGCAGAACCCGCGAAAATCGACGCGATCGGCGACGCCGAGGCGCTGCGCGAGCTCCTGCAGCGCGGCCCCGTACGCGTCGTCGAACGGGGCGCCGTGGATGCCGAGCGTGGCGTCGACGCCGCGGCGGACCAGCTGGGCGACCGCCTCGATGGCGACGTCGGGCGCCTTGCTCGGGTGGAGCCGGCCCACGAAGAGCAGGCGCGGCCGCGGGCCGATCGGCCGAAACGCCCGCGGCCGGAACAGCGTCGCGTCGACGCCCTGCGGGACCACGTCTCCGTCGGCGAGCGGCGCGCCGGCGCGCCGGACCTCGCGCCGGACGGCGTCGGACAGCCACACGACGCGCTCGGGCCGCAGCCCGCGCAGCCGCCGGCCCGACGGCAGGTCGTCGACGAAGCGGCGCAGGAGGCCGCTGAGTCCGTCGCGGCGGCTCGCGCAGTAGGCGACGGGCCAGTCGTCGTTGACCGTGGCGACGACCGGCACGCCCGCCCGCTGCAGCGCCCACCAGGGCTCGAGGCCGAGGCGGCGCTGGCTCATCATGAGCGCGACGTCGGGGCGCCCCTCGGCGCGCAGGTAGTCGCGCGTCGCGCGCGCGTTGCGCCATCCCGTCCACAGGTGACGCACGCGATCGCGGCCCGCGTCGTGGCCGAACTTGCGCGCGAGGTGGAGCGTGCGGTGAACGCCCGGCTCGGGCGCGGCGTCGGCCGTCGTCGTGAGCACGTCGACGACGTGACCGCGCGCGCGCAGCGCCTCGACGACGTCCTTCGCGAGCAGCTCGTACCCGCCCAGGACGAAGGGCGGGTAGATGTTGCTGACGACGAGGATCTTCACGGCGCCGGCTCCGAGGCGACGAGCACCGCGATCCCCTTGCCGCCGAGGCGGCGCGTGCCGAGCCACGCCCCGAGGCCGCCCGCGGCGACGGTGGCGGCGCCGCAGGTTAAAAGCGCCGCGAGGCCGCGCGGCGCGAGCGCCGAGAGGGCCTGCCCCGCGAGCAGCGCGGCGACGGCGGCCGCGAAGGCGGGCGCCAGCGCGCGCGCGACCTCGGCGCGCGTCCAGAGGAGCAGCCTGCGCGCGTCGCGCCAGATGAGCACGGCGACGACGACGTTGCCGACGATCGTCGCCGCCGCGACCGACCAGGCGCCGAGCCACCGGGCGCCGACGAGGGACAGCAGGACGTTCGTGCTGTGGCCCAGCAGGATCGAACGGGCGGCGCGCCACGCCGATCGATCAGTGAGGCAGACCGCCGAGGCCGGCATCTCCTCGAGCGCGGCGACGCAGGCCGCGGCGCCGAGCAGCGCGAGCACGACGCTCGTCACGGGCAGCGCCGCCGCCGCGCCCACCCACAGCTGGAGCGCCGGCTGGCCGAAGTACGCGGCCGCGACCATCGTCGCCGCGACCGTCGCGCCGAGGCCCGCCGTCCCCAGCCGCACGGCCGACGCGCGCCCCTCGGCGCGGCCGAGC
The DNA here is from genome assembly GCA_035549075.1 of Polyangia bacterium. Lineage (GTDB taxonomy): Bacteria > Myxococcota_A > Polyangia > Fen-1088 > Fen-1088 > DASZFV01. Next base: position 138,416 of record DASZRT010000068.1, read on the forward strand.
CGGTGCATGAGCGCGCTCGTCATCTGTTTGGCCGTCGAGAAGATTTGGTCGACGCCCCGCGCGGCGACCATGTACGCGGCGACGGTCGCGAGCGGGTAGGACGCGCTGAGGATGAGCACGTCGGCGCGCAGCGCGCCCGCGACGGCGACGTTGATGGCGAGCGCCGCGCCGCTCTCGGCGAGCGCGCGCCGCCGCAGCCGCGTGGGCCCGAGCCAAAGCGGGCGCAGCGAGAGGCGCGGCTCGATCCGGCGCGCCGCCCACAGCACGATCGAGACCTCGAGCGAGAGCGACAGGAACAGCGCGACGGCGGCGCCCGTGAGCGACGGGACGATCCACAAGATTCCGGCTGTCGCCGCCACCTGGGTCAGCGACGCGAGCGCGCGCGCCGTCGCGAGGGGCCGCAGCGCGCCGCGCACGAGCAGCAGCGCGCGCGTCGTCGAGCCGAGCGAGCCGATGAGCCCGCCCGCGAGCGCGATCGGGACCGCGCGGCGGAAGTCGTGCGCGAGCGCCGGCGACATGCGCGGGATCTCGCCGAGGAGGAACCAGCTGAGGAGACACACCGGCAGCGCGAGCGTCAAGATGACTGCGACGGAGTACCGCACGAGCAAGCGGGCCTCGCGGTCGCGGCGGCGCGTCGCGGCCCGCTGGACGGCGACGGGCAGGCCGAGGTCGATGAGGCCCAGCAGGAAGGTCGCCGAGCCCAGGACGCCCCAGGCGCCCAAGCCGTCGGCGCCCACGTGGTGGGCGATGAGCGGGAACGTGAGCAGGCCCGCGGCGACCGCCGCGAGGTGCCGCGCGGCCGCGAGCGCGAAGTCGGTGCCGACGCGAGAACGAACGAGAGACGCCATGCGCGTTCGGTCGTGTGCACCCGGCGTACCAGGGCGCGGCCGCGCGGCGACGCGCGTTCGTTTGTTTCGATCGTCTCATCGCGGGACGACACCGGGGGGCAACCGTCTCGCGCAGGAACGAGCGGCGTCCGGCGCGCGGCCCTCCGCTGGCCCGGCGCTTGAAGAGGATCGCGCCATGACTCCCCGACGGGTGGCCCACGTCCTTCGCAAGTACGATCCCAGCGAGTGGGGTGGGACCGAGACCCACGTCGCGGCGATCACGGCACGTCAGCCCGCGCTCGGCTGGCTGCCCGAGGTTCACGCGCCCGCGGGCCCGCTGCCCCTCGACGGCCAGGTGCGCGGCGGCGCCTCGCTGCGCCGGTTCAACGCCTTCGTACCCTTCCTCGGGCCCGCCGAGCGGCGGCGCGCGCTCGTCGCCAACGCAGGCAACATCGCCTCCTTCGACGAGCCGATGCGCCTCGTGCGCGATCGCGGCCTCGCGCTCGCGCATTTGCATACGGCCGGGCGGCTCGGCGGCGGCGTGCGATTCGCCATGCGCCTCACGGGCCGCCCATACGTCGTGTCGGTGCACGGGCCGCTGCTCGCGCAGCGCGAGTGGCTCGCCGAGGACGTGCGCGCGCGGCACGAAAGGCTCGTCGACGTCGGCCAGCCCATCGGGGCGCTCTTCGGCGCGCGGCACGTCTACCGGGACGCCGCGCGCATCATCACCTTCAACGAAGAAGAGCGCCGCGCGCTCGAGCCTTCGGCGGGGGCGCGCGTGCTCCGCATGGATCACGGCGTCGACGTCGCGCGGCTCGCCGCGGGCGATGCACGCCGGGCGCTCGCGCGCTGGCCCTTGCTTGCGCGCGGTCCGCTGCTCGTCGTCGTGGGGCGACTCTGCGCGCAGAAGAACCAGGTGCTCGCCGTGCGGGCCTTCGCGGCCGGTGCACCACCCGACGCTCAGCTCGCGCTCGCGGGCGCGGCGACTGATCTCGCGGCGCGCGACGAGATCCTCGCCGAGGCGCGGCGCCTGGGCGTCGGCGAGCGCGTCCACGTCCTCGGCAACCTCGACGTCGAGCGCGAGGTGCCCGACCTGTTCGCGGCGGCCACGCTCGTGCTCGTGCCCTCGCGGCACGAGGCGTTCGGGCTCGTCGCCCTCGAGGCGTGGGCCGCGGGGCGCCCCACGCTCATGGCGGCGCGCTCGGGCCTGGCCGAGCTCGCGGCGGCGGCCGGGCCCGACGCGCTCACGGTGAGCTCGCTCGAGCCCGACGAATGGGCCCGCGCGCTCGACGCCGCGCTCGGCGACGCCTCGAAGCGGGCGGCGTGCGCCGCCGCGGGGCGGGCGCTCGTGCGCGCGCGCTTCGACTGGGATCGCGTGACGGCGCGCCTCACCGCGCTCTACGACGAGGTGCTCGACGAGCGGGCCGAGGAGCGCGCCGCGTGAGCCGCGACGTCGTCCTCATCGGCATCGTCGGCGGCACGGCGAGCGGCAAGACGACGGTCGCGCGCCGCATCGTCGACGCCATGCCCGCGGGCGAGGCGGCGCTCATCCAGCACGACGCCTACTACCTCGACCGGGGCGGGCTCTCGACGGAGGCGCGCGCGGCCGTGAACTTCGACGAGCCGGCGGCGCTCGAGAACGACTTGCTCTTGCGCCACCTGCGCGCGCTCAAGAGCGGCGAGCCGATCGATTGTCCCGAGTACGACTTCACGACGCACACGCGCCGGCCGCGCGGGCGCCGCGTCCAGCCCTGCCCCGTCGTCGTCGTCGAGGGGATCCTGCTGTTCGCCGTCCCCGAGCTGCGTGACTTCTTCGACCTGCGGCTCTACGTCGACACGCCCGACGACGTGCGGCTCATCCGGCGCATCAAGCGCGACATCCTCGAGCGCGGGCGCGACATCGCGGCCGTCGAGGCCCAGTTCATGGGCAGCGTGCGCGCCATGCACCGGCTCCACGTCGAGCCGAGCAAGCAGCACGCGCACCTCATCATCCCCGACGGCGGCGAGAACCTGCGCGCGCTCGACGTCATCGTGGGCCGGCTCCTGCACGGGCTGCTGCCGGCTTGAAGGCGCCTGGCCTCGCGCTGCTGGTCCTCGCGGCGCTCGCCGACGCCGTGGCGCATCCGCGCGCCGGGCCCGACCCGGCGGCGCCGGCGGTGATCGCCGTGACGTCGTCGACCGTGACGCTCGCCTGGCCGCGCGCCGCGGCCCCGAGCGGCGCGACGATCACCTTCGGCGCCGAGCCGCCGGTGGCCTCCGGCGCGCCGCTGCCTGACGCGCGAG